>NZ_JBIBVC010000002.1:366951-672192 GCF_043080005.1 Streptomyces sp. NPDC015130
TCGGGTTCGGCTCCCTCCCGGGACTCGGGCTCCGTCCCAGGGCTCGGGCTCGTGGCCCAGGTCCAGGGCCTCGGGCCCGGGGCCCGGGTTCGGCTCCCTCCCAGGGCTCCGAGCCGGGCCTCGGGGCTCAGGCCGGGTCGGGGGCTCAAGCCCGGGGCTCCGGCCCGGCCCCCGGCCCCGCCTCAGCCGATCGCGGCGACGCGGTCTCGGTAGGTGCGGGCGGCGGCGGCGTCGCGGTAGGGCTCCAGGCGGCGTTCGAAGTCGCGGACGTACTCGACGGCGCGCGCCGAGCGCATCTCGGAGGCCTGCTGGGCGGCCTCCGCGCCCAGGGCGCACGCCTGGTCGAGTTCGCCGAGGGCGAGGCGGGAGGTGGCGAGGACGACCCGGCAGAAGAGCCGGCTGCGGGCGAAGCCGGGTGCGCGCAGCTGGAGGGCGCGCTCGGCGTGCTGGGCGGCAAGCCGGTACTGCTGGAGGTCGCGGTGGCAGTGCCCGAGCTCGTCGGCGAGCTGGGCCTCGTCGAACATCCTGGCCCAGTAGGGCACCTCGTCGCCGGGCCGGGCCGCTTCGAGGGCACGCTCGGCCCGGACCAGGGAGGCGCCGCAGACGCGGGCCTCGCCGAGGACCGCGTGCCCGCGGGCCTCGATCGCGTGCAGCATCGCCTGGACGGCGGGCGGCGCGGCGGGCCCGACGCCCTGCTGGGCGACCCGGGCGAGCTGCACGGCCTCCCGCCCGTGGCCGAGGTAGACGGCCTGGCAGCTCATGGTGAGGAGCACGTACGAGCCGTAGGCCCGGTCGCCGGCGGCCTGGGCGAGGCGCAGCGCCTGGACGAAGTAGCGCTGGGCCAGGCCGTGGGCGGCGATGTCGTACGAGGTCCAGCCAGCGAGCCGGGTGAGGTCGGCGGCGGCGGCGAAGAGGCGGCGGCCGACGGACTCGCCGTAGGTGCCGCGCAGCATCGGCTCGGCCTCGTGCTCCAGGTAGCGGACGAGGGCCTGGCGCGCGTGGCCGCCTCCGTAGGCGTGGTCGAGGGTGCGGAAGAGCTCGCCGACGGAGCGGAGGGCGGCGATGTCGCCGCTGGAGACCCGCTGGCCGGGACCGCGGTCGGTGCCGCGCTGCCGGGGCACGGAGAAGCGGCCCTGCGCGGGGACGCGCGGGTCGTGCTGGGCCACCCGGGGGTCGTTCGGCACCCGGGGCTCGTGGGGCGAGCGCGGTTCGTGGGAGGGGTACGCGGCCCGCGGGTCGTGCGGGGCGCGCGTGTCGTGCCGTGCGTGGGGGTCGCCCGGCGTCCCGGCGTGTGTGCGGGTGGCGGGCGGGCCGGGGGTGGGCTCGCCGCGGGCGACCCGGTCGTCGGCGCGGCCGATGAGCCAGTCGCGGCTGGGCACGACGAGCCCCGCCGGGGTGAAGGCGATCTTGCGGAGTTCGGCGTGACTGCCGGAGTCCTTGCGCCAGAGCCCGCTGACGATGTCGACGGCCTCCTCGGGGGTCGCCGCGAACTCCAGGCCCGCGTAGACCGGCGCGCAGGCGTCGAGGCCGAGGTCCTGCGCGGAGAGCCGGCGGCCGAGGCGCCGGGTGAAGACCTCGGCAATGAGGGCGGGGGTGGTGCCGCGCGGCTGCTGGCCGCGGAGCCAGCGGGTCACGGAGGTCTTGTCGTACCGCAGGTCGAGGCCGTGCTCCAGACCGAGCTGGTCCACCCGTCTGGCGAGGCCCGCATGGGAGAACCCGGCTTCGGCGATGAGCGCGGCGAGCTGGCGGTTCGGGATGCGCTGCGGTGGTCGTTCCGTCATCAGCTGTGCGGTCTCCTGCCTTCCGGGCCCAGGTGCAGCCCGTTCGGACCCTCATGGAACGGCGTGAATTTAGCGGCCTCCGCGGCCCGTACCGCCACCTTCGCCCCACATTCATCCGATCGTGTGAGGATTGACGGCATCGCTGACGTAGCTGTCGCCGTCCTGGTGACGGAGGGGGCACCCCCGCACCGCCCGTAGGGAGCGTCCCCGGCACCGCCCGCGCCGGCCGTCCCCGGCACCCCCGTACAGGTGTGCGTGGTGTCGCCGTACAGTGGCATGGGCGCGAATGACGCATGGTGCCGAGCCGGCCCGGGATGATCCCCGGTCCCCGGCTCCCGGCACCCAGGAGGAGGCATGGCCGTGAGTGAGCTGCGATTCGTCCACCTTGGCTTCGGCGCGGAAGCCGTCGAGTACCAGGTGGCCTGGGACAAGCAGCGCGAGGTGCACGCCGCGCGGTTCGCCGACGAGACCCCCGACACCTGTCTGCTCCTGGAGCACCCGCCGGTCTACACGGCCGGCCGGCGCACCGCGGAGAGCGAGCGCCCGCTGGACGGGACGCCGGTCGTCGACGTGGACCGCGGCGGCAAGATCACCTGGCACGGCCCCGGCCAGCTCGTCGGCTACCCGATCATGAAGCTGCCCCGCCCGGTGGACGTCGTCGCACACGTCCGCCGGCTGGAGGAGGCGCTGATCCGGACGGCCGCGGAGTTCGGCGTGGAGACGACCCGGATCGAGGGGCGCAGCGGGGTGTGGGTCCTGGGCGACCCGGTCGAGCAGCGGCCCGCGCTCGGCGGGCTGAGCCTCGACTTCGACCCCCGGCTCACCGACGAGGAGTTCGACCCCCGCCTGAACGGCCCCGAGTACGCGCCGTCCAACGCCGGCCAGCGCCGCGAGGACCGCAAGCTCGCCGCCATCGGCATCCGGGTCGCCAAGGGCGTCACCATGCACGGCTTCTCGTTCAACGTGAACCCGGACAACACCTGGTTCGACCGGATCATCCCCTGCGGCATCCGTGACGCGGGCGTCGCCTCGCTCGCGAACGAGCTGGGCCGGGACGTCACCATCGAGGAGGTGCTGCCGGTGGTGGAGCGCCATCTGCGGGAGGTCCTGGAGCAGGCGGAGCTGAAGCCGCGCGAGATCGACCGTCCGGCGGAGCCGGCCTCCGTCTGAGGCACGGCCTCCGCTCGGGCACGGCCTCCGCACCGGGGGCACGGCCTGAGGAATGCGGGGCTCTGGCCATGGGTTGGCCAGAGGTAAGGCATGGGAAGCAACGGGCGTACCCTGGTGTGCGCCGAAGAATCGAAGCTACAGGAGCCGATGTGTCCGCAGTCGCACCCGACGGACGCAAGATGCTGCGCCTGGAGGTCCGGAACGCCCAGACCCCCATCGAGCGCAAGCCCGAGTGGATCAAGACCCGCGCGAAGATGGGTCCCGAGTACACGAAGATGCAGGGCCTCGTGAAGAGCGAGGGCCTCCACACGGTCTGCCAGGAGGCGGGCTGTCCCAACATCTTCGAGTGCTGGGAGGACCGCGAGGCGACCTTCCTCATCGGCGGCGACCAGTGCACCCGGCGCTGCGACTTCTGCCAGATCGACACGGGCAAGCCCGAGGCGCTGGACCGGGACGAGCCGCGCCGCGTGGGCGAGTCCGTCGTCACGATGGACCTGAACTACGCCACGATCACGGGCGTCGCGCGCGACGACCTGGAGGACGGCGGCGCCTGGCTGTACGCGGAGACCGTGCGCCAGATCCACCAGCAGACGGCGGAGCGCGCCGACGGCCGCACGAAGGTCGAGCTGCTGGCCCCCGACTTCAACGCGGTTCCGGAGCTCCTGAAGGAGGTCTTCGACTCGCGCCCCGAGGTCTTCGCGCACAACGTCGAGACCGTCCCGCGGATCTTCAAGCGGATCCGTCCGGGCTTCCGCTACGAGCGCTCGCTCGACGTCATCACCCAGGCCCGCGACTACGGTCTGGTCACGAAGTCGAACCTGATCCTCGGCATGGGCGAGACCCGCGAGGAGGTCAGCGAGGCGCTCCGGCAGCTGCACGACGCCGGCTGCGAGCTCATCACGATCACGCAGTACCTGCGCCCCTCGGTCCGGCACCACCCCGTCGAGCGCTGGGTGAAGCCGCAGGAGTTCGTGGAGCTGAAGGACGAGGCCGACCAGATCGGCTTCTCCGGTGTGATGTCGGGTCCGCTGGTCCGGTCCTCGTACCGCGCGGGCCGCCTCTTCCAGCAGGCGATCGAGAAGCGCGGCGCGGTCGACAACGCCACGCAGGCGGTCTGACCCGCCACGGCTCCGCCCGGGGCCTCCCGCACGGGAGGCCCGTGTGAATCCGAGCACAAGCAGTTACCGGTCAGTAATGGCCGGATCGGACGCGGCCCGTACGCCCCCGCAGCTCAGCGGGGACGTACGGGCCGCGTCCGCGTTCCCCGGCGCGGCAAACGGCCGCATCAACGTTTCATCAGTGTTTGACCACCGGGTCACGCCCTGGTAACACCGTTCTGTGAGCCTGGATTCACTCACCGCCACCACCACCCCGCTCACACCCCCCGCCTCGTCTCATCCGCAATCGAGGGAGGACCCCGACATGCCGGCCGCATCGACGCACGTCCGCGTCACCGCGATCCCGTCCGTCACCGACGCCCTGAGGGCCGTGGAGGCCCTGCTCCTCGGCGCCGGGCAGCGCACCGCCAGGCGCAACGCCTGGACCTCCGTCCTGGAGGACCGCCGCCACGCCAGGGACCGGGTCGAGGCCCAGCATGTGATGGAGGCCGCGTCGGGCCACGCCTCGCGGGCCACGTAAACTTCAGGACATGGCGAGGAAGGCAAACACGGGCAGCGCTGACGCTGCGAACCAGGGGCGGCTCAAGCAGATCGCCCTCACGTACAAGATGACCCGGAAGGCCGACCCGAAGGTCGGACTTGTCGTCGCAGGCGTGGGCATCGTCGTACTCGGTGTCCTCCTCGCGATCGGCTTCCTCATCGGTCATCCCATCTACCTGGGCATCCTGGGCTTCGTCCTGGCGCTCCTGGCGGCGGCCATCGTCTTCGGACGGCGTGCCGAGCGCGCTGCCTTCGGGCAGATGGAGGGCCAGCCGGGCGCGGCCGCGGCGGTGCTGCAGAACGTCGGGCGCGGCTGGACCACGACCCCCGCGGTCGCGATGAACCGCAGCCAGGACGTCGTGCACCGCGCGGTCGGCCGGGCGGGCATCGTGCTGGTGGCGGAGGGCAACCCGAACCGGGTGAAGACCCTGCTGGCGGCCGAGAAGAAGCGGATGAGCCGCGTCGTCGTGGACGTGCCGGTGCACGACCTCATCGTCGGCAACGACGAGGGTCAGGTGCCGCTGAAGAAGCTGCGTACGACCATGCTCAAGCTGCCCCGCGTGCTCACCGGCCCGCAGGTCACCGCGGCCAACGACCGGCTGCGCGCGATGGGCGACCTGATGAGCAACATGCCGCTGCCGAAGGGCCCGATGCCCAAGGGCATGAAGATGCCGCGCGGCGGGAAGATGCGCTGAGCGGAACGACGCGCTGACGCGCCCGACCGAACACCAAGAGAAGGGCCCCGGACCACACGGTCCGGGGCCCTTCTCGCTGTCGGCGGTCGGCCGGGTCCTGTCGGCGGTCGGCCGGGGCGGACGGGTCGGCCGGGTCAGATGCGGACCTGGACGGCGCCGGAGAGGCGGTCGTGGAGGCCGCGTCCGTCGCGGTCCCAGATGAGGGCCGGGACGGCGAGGCAGACGAGCACGGAGCGGACGGCCGCGCGCCAGAGGCTCAGCCTGCCGCCGCGCGCCGAGACGACCACCAGGCCGAAGAGGCGCTTGCCGGGCGTCGAGCCGATGGTGCCGACGGTCAGCACGCTCAGGACGAGCAGGAGGCCGAGCGCCCAGTTGCTGGTCGCCTGGCTGTAGCTGTCGGTGATCAAGCCGTATGCGATCAACAGGCACAGGCCCCAGTCGACGGCGAGGGCGCCGAGCCGGCGGCCCGGACGGGCGATCGAGCCGGGCCCCTCCTCGGGCAGTCCCAGCTGCTGACCCCGGTAACCGAAGTCCACGCCTGCTTGCTCCGCCGCGGCACGGGGGCCGGAGAGCCACGATCCGAGTGCTTGCCTGTTGTCCACCCGACCACGGTACTGCGCCCGTTTTCGATCACTTCCGTCCGGGTCGGCGTAGTCACGCCGGAGCGCGCCGCACACCCGCTCCGGTTAACTTCGACGAAACAAATGGGTCATGCTTGAGAAATCCCGTCTGCCTATGGTCGGGTCCAGCGTGTGCCACCGCACTGGCCGCACGACCGAGCTGCAACCCCGCCCCTCCCCGGGCCGGGAGTAGGAGGAGTTGGATGTCCGAGAAGCACGGGTTCCAGAACGCCGACGAGGTCAAGAAGTTCATCAAGGACAACGACGTCAAGATGGTCGACGTCCGGTTCTGCGACCTTCCGGGCGTGATGCAGCACTTCACGATCCCGGCGACGGCCTTCGACCCGGCGGATGAGCTCGCCTTCGACGGCTCGTCGATCCGCGGCTTCCAGGCGATCCACGAGTCCGACATGGCGCTCCGCGCCGACCTGTCGACGGCCCGCGTGGACCCCTTCCGCCGTGACAAGACCCTGAACATCAACTTCTTCATCCACGACCCGATCACGGGCGAGGCCTACAGCCGCGACCCGCGGAACATCGCGAAGAAGGCCGAGGCGTACCTCGCCTCCACCGGCATCGCCGACACCGCCTACTTCGGCCCCGAGGCGGAGTTCTACGTCTTCGACTCGGTGCGCTTCGAGACCTCGGCGAACCAGGGCTTCTACCACATCGACTCCGAGGCCGGCGCCTGGAACACCGGTGCGGAGGAGAACAACCGCGGCTACAAGGTCCGCTACAAGGGCGGCTACTTCCCGGCCCCGCCGGTCGACCACTTCGCCGACCTGCGCTCCGAGATGTCCCTGGAGCTGGAGAACGTCGGCCTCCAGGTCGAGCGTCAGCACCACGAGGTCGGCACCGCCGGCCAGGCCGAGATCAACTACAAGTTCAACACGCTGCTCGCCTCGGCCGACGACCTGATGCTGTTCAAGTACATCATCAAGAACGTCGCCTGGCGGAACGGCAAGACCGCGACCTTCATGCCGAAGCCGATCTTCGGCGACAACGGCTCGGGCATGCACGTCCACCAGTCGCTGTGGGCCAACGGCGACCCGCTGTTCTACGACGAGACGGGCTACGCGGGCCTCTCGGACACCGCCCGCTACTACATCGGCGGCATCCTCAAGCACGCCCCGTCGCTGCTCGCCTTCACCAACCCGACGGTGAACTCGTACCACCGCCTGGTCCCGGGCTTCGAGGCCCCGGTCAACATGGTGTACTCGCAGCGCAACCGCTCCGCCGCCATGCGCATCCCGATCACGGGCTCGAACCCGAAGGCCAAGCGCGTCGAGTTCCGCGCGCCGGACCCGTCCTCGAACCCGTACCTCGCCTTCTCGGCGCTGCTCCTCGCGGGCCTCGACGGCATCAAGAACAAGATCGAGCCGGCGGAGCCGATCGACAAGGACCTGTACGAGCTCGCTCCCGAGGAGCACGCGAACGTCCAGCAGGTCCCGACCAACCTGGAGGCCGTGCTCCGCGCCCTCGAGGACGACAACGAGTACCTCCAGGCCGGTGGCGTCTTCACCTCCGACCTGATCGAGACCTGGATCGACTACAAGCGCACCCACGAGATCGCGCCGATCCAGCTGCGCCCGCACCCGCACGAGTTCGAGCTCTACTTCGACCTCTAGGCCGCACCGCGCGAGACCGCGCGAGCGAGGTGTCACGAGGCCCGTCGTCCCCTTTCGAGGGGGCGGCGGGCCTCGCCGCTTTCCGGCCAGGATTCCGGCCAAGATCACGAAAAGGCGAACAGCTGACGAACTATGTCATGTACCTATGAGTAGCCTGTTCACGCTCCGCGACCGGCCGATAGCGTGTCGTCGTCGCTGCCGCCACACCCGGAGCACGGGGCTCCGCTGGGACTAGCTGGCGCGATGAGGACTCCCTACGTGACTCAGGCGGCTTTCGCCCCTGCCGAGACGCTCCGACTCCAGCCGTACACCGATCACTGCCGCGTCATCGCCGACGAAGGCGCGCACGTGGTCATCGGCGTCTCTCCGGGAAACAGTTATTTCACCGCCCAGCGACTGCGCGAGCTGACGCGCTGGGGCTTGGACCACTTCGATCAGGTCGATCTCGTCTACACCGATCTGCATGTCGCCGACATGTACGAGTCGCTGGGGTACGGGGCCGACGAGGCACGGCGGAAGGCCGTGAAGAACCTGCGGGGGGTGCGGGCGAAGGTCGGAGCGGCCGCGGCCGAGGCCGATCCCACCGGGGTGCGGGTACGGGCCCGCGGGATGTCCGAGTTCACGGACGTCCCGGCCTACCGCGAGCTGCACCGCACGGTGCTCGACGCCGTGGCGGCGGACCCGATGGTACGGGAGACCTGCGACGCCCTGACCGGGATCTTCCTCGCCGGGAAGCTGGCGCCGGGACAGCGCACCGACGAGCGGCAGCGGGAGGTGTGCCGGGCCTACATCTGCGCCGAGGTGCCGCTCTTCCTGGACACGCCCGCGATCCTCGGGGTGCCGTCCTCGCTCAACTGCTACCACCAGGCACTGCCGCTGGCCGATCTGCTGTACGGGCGCGGGTCCGGGCTCAGGGCCTCGCGCAACCAGGGCCACGGCATCCTCACGCCGGCCGACGCCCCCGCCCCCGACCTCGGCGGAACCACCAGCACCACCAGCACCACTGGCCTCACCAGCACCACCGACCCCATCGGAACCACCGACCGAGGAGCCGCGCGATGAGCGTCGCCGTCGAGACCCTGCCGGCCTTCCCCTTCGACTGGGACGGGACCCGGCTGCCCGCCGAGATCGAGGCGCTGCGCGCCGAGCCGGTCCGGAAGGTCCGCACGATCGCCGGGGCCGAGGCCTGGCTGGTCTCCTCGTACGAGCTGTGCAAGCACGTCCTGGAGGACCCGCGGTTCAGCCTGAAGGACACCTCGGCGCCGGGAGTGCCGCGCCAGTACGCGCTGACGATCCCGCCGCACGTGGTGAACAACATGGGCAACATCACCGGCGCCGGGCTGCGCAAGGCCGTCATGAAGGCGATCAACCCGAAGGCGCCCGGGCTGGAGGAGTGGCTGCGGGCGCGGGCCGGGGCCCTGGTGGACGCGATGGTCGCCGAGGGGGCGCCCGGAGACCTGCGGAGCGCCTACGCCGACCCGTACTCGTCGGGGCTGCACTGCCGGATGCTGGGCATCCCTGAGGAGGACGGGCCGCGGCTGCTGCGCAGTCTGGACGTGGCCTTCATGAACGCGCCGCACGAGATCGAGGCGGCCCGGCTCCACTGGGACCGGGACATCGCCTACATGACCGAGCGCCTCGACGACCCGGCGACGGGCGGACTCATGGCGGAGCTCGCGGCGCTGCGCGAGGACCCCGAGTACGCGCATCTGACGGACGAGATGCTGGCCACGGTGGGCGTCACGCTGTTCGGGGCCGGGGTGATCTCCACCGCCGGGTTCCTGGCGATGGCGCTCGTGTCGGTGCTGACCCGGCCGGACGTGCGGGAGGCGCTGACCGCCGGCGGCCCGGGCTCGGTCGCCGGGGCGATGGACGAACTGCTGCGGGTGAACCTGTCGATCGGCGACGGGCTGCCGCGGCTGGTGCTGGAGGACACGCGGCTCGGCGAGGTCGACGTGCGGGCCGGTGAACTGGTCCTGGTGCTGGTGGAGGCCGCGAACCACGATCCGGAGCGCTTCCCCGACCCGCTGGTCTTCCGGCCGGACCGGGAGAACGCCGCCGACCACCTCTCCTTCGGCGGCGGGCGGCACTACTGCCCGGCCACGGCGCTCGGCAAGCGGCACGCCGAGATCGCCCTGGAGACGCTCCTCGACCGGCTGCCGGAACTGCGGCTCGCGGTGCCGGTCGAACAGCTGGTGTGGCGCACCAACTTCATGAAGCGGCTCCCCGAGCGGCTGCCGGCGGCCTGGTAGCGGAGGGGATCCGACGGCGCCGCCCTGCCCGGCCGGGCGGGGCGGCGCCCCCGGCGGTGTCAGCGGCCGTAGCGGATCAGGGCGCGGACCATGCGGCAGGTGGTGTCGGACGGCGGGTGGATGCCGATCTCGGCGGCGGTCGTGCGTATCGTCGCGTTCGTGGCCTTCGACGGGACGTAGACGCCGGCGTCGAGGAGGGCGATCGCGAGACGCATGGCCTTCAGACGGCGGTTGTGCGTCACGTACCACTCGCGCGGGCGGCCCGCGGGGAGCGGCTTCCTCTGGAGCGGCTTCCAGGGTTCGAGGGACGGCGTCCGGATCACGGCCAGAGCCATGGGCTACCTCCTGGCGAGCGGTGGGGTGCGGGCCCTCCCCGGGACCCTCACCTTCACCCCCTATTTTAGGGGCCCCCACTGACAATCGCCCCTGGCCAGGCAGGGTTTGGGGGGTGGTGGAGGGCGCTCTGGGGGGTACCGTGTGCGGCATGGAGATCTGGATCAATCCCGCCTGTTCCAAGTGCCGCAGCGCCCTCACCCTCCTCGACGCGGAGGGCGCCGACTACACCGTCCGGCGCTACCTGGAGGACGTGCCCTCGCCGGAGGAGATCCGGCAGGTCCTCGACCGGCTCGGGCTCGAACCGTGGGACATCACGCGGACCCAGGAGGCCGTCGCCAAGGAGCTCGGGGTGAAGGAGTGGCCCCGCGACGAGGCGAACCGGGACCGGTGGATCGAGGCGCTCGCCGGACACCCCAAGCTGATCCAGCGGCCGATCATCACGGCGGAGGACGGCACGGCCGTCGTGGCCCGGTCGGAGGAGGCCGTGCGGGACGCCCTGTCCCGCTGAGTCGTCCGAGTGAAGGGGAGCCGGGAGGACAGTGCGGTGAGCGGGACGGTGGACGGGGGGCCCGGCGGGCCCGGGGTCGATCTGCACCTGGAGCTCGGGACGGGCGGCAGCCGGCGGGCCGTGCTCGCCGAGGCCCTGCGCGAGGCCGTCCGCGGCGGGCGGCTGGCGCCCGGGACCCTGCTGCCGCCCTACCGGTCGCTCGCGGCCGACCTCGGGATCGCCCGGAACACCGTCGCCGACGCCTACGCCGAGCTGGTCGCCGAGGGCTGGCTGACCGCCCGCCAGGGCTCCGGGACCCGGGTGGCCGAGCGCGTCCTCGCCCCGGCCCCGGGACCGGCCAGGCCGGCCGCGCCGGCGGCCCTCCCGTACGACCTCGTCCAGGGCAAGCCGGACCCCGGTGCCTTCCCGCGCGCGGCCTGGCTGGCGGCCGCCCGTAAGGCGCTGACCGCCGCGCCCCACGAGGCCTTCGGCATCGGCGACCCGCGCGGCCGGGTCGAACTGCGCCGGGCGCTCGCCTCCTACCTCGCCCGGGTCAGGGGCGTACGGACCGCCCCGGACCGGATCGTGGTCTGCTCCGGCACCGCGCACGCGCTGCGGCTCCTCGCGCGGGTGCCCCTGGCGACGCACGCCCGCGAGAAGCCCGCCCGTCAGACGGCCGCCCGCAAGGCACCGCCCCGCCCCTGGGCCGTCGAGGCCTACGGACTCCCCTACCACCAGGGGCTGCTGGGCGAGGCGGGCATCCACACGCTGCCGCTGGCCGTCGACGAGGACGGGGCGCGGATCGCGGAGATCCCCCCGGAGGCGGGCACCGTCCTGCTCACCCCCGCCCATCAGTTCCCCACCGGCGGGCCGCTCCACCCCGAGCGCCGGGCCGGCGTCCTGGAGTGGGCGCGGCGCTCCGGCGGGCTCGTCGTGGAGGACGACTACGACGGCGAGTTCCGCTATGACCGGCGGCCGGTGGGTGCCGTGCAGAGCCTCGACCCCGACCGGACCGTCCTCCTCGGCTCCGTGAGCAAGAGCCTCTCCCCCGCGCTGCGGATCGGCTGGATGTGCCTGCCGGAGGCCCTCGTGGACGGGGTCCTGGAGGCGAAGGGCGTGCGCGAGCCGCACACCTCGGCGACGGACCAGCTCACGCTCGCGGAGTTCGTCGGCTCCGGCGCGTACGACCGGCACGTCCGGCGGATGCGCCAGCACCACCGCGTGCGGCGCGACCGGCTGGTGTCGGTGCTCGCGGAGCGCGTGCCGGGCGTGCGGGTGACGGGTCTCGCCGCCGGGCTGCACGCGCTCGTGGAACTGCCCCCGGGCACGGAGCGGTCGGCGGTCGCCGCCGCGGCCCGGCACGGGGTCGCCGTGGAGGGCCTCGCCGGCTACCGGCATCCGGAGGCGCTGGGCCCGGCTCTTCCCGACGGCCTCGTCGTCGGCTACGCGACCCCGCCGGACCGGCTGTACCCGGCGGCGCTGGACGCGCTGTGTCAGGCGCTGGGCGCCGTGGTCTGAGCGGCGAGCCGCTCCGCCTCCGTCAGGATCTCGGTCAGCCGCAGCCCGAAGCGGGCGTCGCAGGCGTGCGGCTCGCCGGTGCGGGCGGCCGTCAGCAGGGCGTCCACGGCCGCGCCGAAGGCCTCCGCCCCGCCTCCCCAGCGGGGCAGTTCGGCCCGGCCCGCGGTGCCGTACAGGGAGAGCGTCACCTCCGCCGCCTCCGGTGGGGCGCTCAGCGTCAGCGTGGCCGTGCTGCTCGCGCCCGAGCCGTGGCGCAGGACGAGGTGGCGGGTGTCCGCCGGGCCCGCCGCCGCCGTGATCGCGGTGACGTCGCCGAGGACGGGCAGGTAGACCGAGAGGACGTGCGGGCCGACGTCCCACAGGCCGCCCTTCTCCCGCCGCCACGGGGATTCCGCGTACACGCTGGTGGAGCCCGGCCCGTAGAGCGAGCCCAGCCAGTGCGCCTCGCCGAGGAACCAGCCGCCCGTGGCCCGCAGTTCCTCGATCCAGCGGGCCGTGGCCTCGGCGAAGCGGAGCGTGCAGAACACCACCGAGGCGACGCCGGCCTCTTCGGCGGCCTCGGCGACCTCCCGGGCCCCCGCGACCTTCGTGGCGACCGGCTTGTCGAGCAGGAGGTGGCAGCCGGCCCGCGCCGCCCGGACCGCCAAGGGGGCCTGGACGTCCGGCGGGAGCGCGAAGGCCACGGCGTCGCTGGCCGCGAAGAGGGCGTCCACGTCCTCGTACGCGCGGGTGCCGGACGCGGCGGCGAGCTCCTCCGCCGCCTCCGTGCGTCTGCCCCACACGCCGCTGAACTCGACGCCGGGGTGCCCGGCGAGCGCGGGCGCGTGCGTGCGGCCGGCCCAGGGGCCGGTGCCGAGGAGTCCGATGCGGGGCTTCGCGCCCAGGTGCTTCGCCATGCCCCCAGTCTGCCGGGTGCCACCGACAACGAGGCCGCCGGGCCGGGACCGTGGAGGCACGGTGCCGGGGGCCGTGGAGGCACGGGGTCGGGGACCGCCGAAACACGGTGCCGGGGACCGCCGAAACACGGGCCGGGGACCGCCGAAACACGGGCCGGGGACCGGCAAAGCACGGGCCGGGACCGTGGAAACCGGTGGCGGGCCTCCCCCCGTCCGGTGTTAGCGTCGAAGCGCCGGCCGCGGGACTTCGGTGCGACTTCCGGAACTTGTCTCTGAAGCAATGTCTTCGCTGTTCGCGCCCCCATTCCCCGGCCGGCGCCCGTCAGAAGGGGAGAGCCTTGTCCGAGCTCGTCGCCGCCGAGGACGTGCTCCTCTTCGTCAACGCCGCCGTGACCGCCACCGGCCAGCGGGAGTTCCGCTCGACCGCCGCCGCACAGCACTTCTCGCTGCGTTTCGTCCACGAGTACGTACGGGTCAACTACCGCCCGGTGTACGCGGCCGCGCTCGCCCTCGACATCAACCACCACAACGCCGCACTCATCGTCGAGGGGCTGCTGCGCACCCCCCACGAGGCGGGCGGGCCCGAGGAGAAGCGGGCCGAGGGCCGGCTCATCGCCGCGCGGCTCGCGCTGCTGCCGCCGCAGCGGGTCTACCGGCTGTTCCGCGCGCTGCGCGCCGCCGGGGTCAACAACCGCCGCACGCGCGCGATCGTGCGCGCGTGGCTCGCCGCCCGGCCCGATCCGGCGCTGGACGCGGTGAAGTACCGGCCCGGTCTGAAGGCCGCCCTCCGGCACGTGCACGGCCGGACCGCGGACCCCGAGACCGGCGACTTCCTCTTCGCGCCGGGCCGCCGCGTCCGGTACGGGAACGCCACCCTCGACGCGTACCGCCGCGCGCACCACGAGCAGGGTGCGTTGTACGAGCTGCCGTTCACGGTCGCCGAGGGTTTCGCCGCCCGGCACAAGGTGCCGCGCGCGGTGTTCCTGGAGCGGATCGCGCCCCGGATGACGCGACTCGAACAGCTCAGGACGGAGCGGGCCGCCGATCTGACCGTCATGCCGCTCACCCGGCTCGCGCTGTACGTCCTCTCGCTTCCGTTCGGGGAGCGGGTGGAGCGGCGGGCCGAGCTGACGTACGCGCTGCGCGCCGCCGCCCGGCGCGCGGCGGGGCCGCACGCCGGGAGCTGGGGGCGGGTCGCCGCGGTGCTCGACGACAGCTTCTCCTCGTCCGGTTCGGCGGTGAAGCGGCGCCGTCCGCTGGCCGTCGCGCTGGGCTGCCACTTCCTCCTGGAGGCGCTCGCGGCGCCGGGGGCGTACACCCCGCTGTGGACCTCGGGCGGCTCCGACCCGCTGCTCGTCCGGCCGTACGGGCCGACGCCGCTGGGCCTGCGGATCCTGGACGCCCTGGAGACCGGCCCCGACCGGGTCGTGATCGTCTCGGACGGCTGGGACAACGCGCCGCCGGGGCTCGCCGGGGAGGTCCTGCGGGTGTGGCGCACGCGGCTCGACGCCGGGCGCCGGACGAGCGTCGTGCACCTCAACCCCGTATACGACGCCGTGGGCTTCGACGTGCGGCGGCTGGCGCCGAGCGTGCCGACGGCCGGGATCCGGGACGCGGAGGACCTGGCGGCCCTGGTGGAGATCGCGCAGTTCGCGGAGGGGCGGACGGGCTTCGCCGAGCTGGGGGCGTATCTGGACCGCCGGGTGGAGCTGTTCCTGAAGGAGGCCGGGGAGTGACACGGATCGATCTGACGGGGCTCCACGTCCGGCCGGCGCAGGTGTGGGGCGGGGTGCGGCTGGTGCCGCTGGTGCGGGACGAGCCGGTGGCCGGGCTGCGGCTGCGCCGGGAGCTGTACGCGGGCTCGGGGCTCGCCACCGTGGACCTCGGCGACCGGACGACGTACACGTCGTACGTCCCGCACGGCTTCGTCGCCGACTGGACGGGGGCGGGCGCGGGCGCGGAGCAGGGCGTCGAGTCCGCCGCCTACGGGACCGTGCTCGGCGGCGAGGGCGCGCCTCCGTGCGTGCCCGTGCGCCGCGTGCACCGGCTGGCCAAGCGGCGGCAGGGCGAGCGGCGGCTGCGCTTCCTGCCCCTCCACCTCGCCCTCGACGGCTATCTCTCGCTGCACTTCGGCGGCCCGTCCGTGGTCTGGGACGACTGGTCGAGGAAGGCCCTCGCGCAGGGTCTGTCGCCGCGCGCGGAGGCGGCGTACGCGAGCCGGTCGGTGCCCGGGCTCGGGGAGGCGCTGCGGATCTTCGAGCTCCACCCGGGCCAGTGCGGGCTGCTCCTGTACGTGGCCGACGCCCTGGCCGCGGCCTTCGTCGTCCCGCACCCGGAGGACTACCGCCTGCTGCACCCGACGCTCGTGGAGGACCTGTACGGCGAGCTGGTCCACCAGTACGCGTACTACGGGGCGCCGGTGCCGGAGTTCGCGGCGCGGATCCGAGACGGCTCCGGCGGCATCCGTACCCTCGCGGACCTGCGGCGGCGGCGCGCCGGGAGGAGCGGGCCTGGGCGGAGGCGCACAACGGGCTGATGGCGCGGGATCTGCTGGAATCCTCGTACGCCTTCGAGCGGGTGTACCGGATGGGCGATTTCGACCTGTTCCGGTTCCTTCCGCCGTTCCTGCGGGACGGGCGGGAGCAGCACATCGGCGAGCTGATCACCGATCACAAGGGGCGGGCCGCCTATCTGAAGACCTTCCGGCTCTCCGAGAGGCAGATCCGGAAGGGGTACCTGCTGCGGCGGCTCGCGGACAGCGACTGGCACATGGAGCGGACGGCGAGGGCACTGGGCACCTCGTACCCGGAGGTCGTGCGGCGGATCGAGGCGGCGGGGCTCGGCGGGCTCCTCGACGCGCAGGTCGTCGCACGGCGCACACGGGCAAAGAGGAAGGCCGAGTAACACGGGGTTCACAAACGGGCAACCACCGGGAAATCCCGTGTTGCGAAGCTGCGACCGGACACCGAACAACACACCGCAGCTCTCGCAGCGCCGCGAGCCGCCGCGCACCCGCAGCAGCACGCCCAAAGGATGAGACCCGTGACCTTCAAGGCTGAGTACATCTGGATCGACGGCACCGAGCCGACCGCGAAGCTTCGCTCCAAGACGAAGATCATCGTGAACGGTGGCGCCGCGCTCGACGAGCTGCCGATCTGGGGCTTCGACGGTTCCAGCACGAACCAGGCCAAGGGCCACGCCTCGGACCGCGTCCTCAAGCCGGTCTTCGTCTGCCCGGACCCGATCCGCGGCGGCGACGACATCCTGGTGCTGTGCGAGGTCCTCAACACGGACATGACGCCGCACGAGTCCAACACGCGTGCCGCGCTCGCCGAGGTCGCCGGCCGGTACGCCGCGCAGGAGCCGATCTTCGGCATCGAGCAGGAGTACACCTTCTTCGACGGCGAGCGTCCGCTCGGCTTCCCGGTCGGCGGCTTCCCGGCCCCGCAGGGCGGCTACTACTGCGGTGTCGGCGCCGACGAGATCTTCGGCCGTGACATCGTCGAGGCGCACCTGGAGAACTGCCTCTCCGCCGGTCTGGGCATCTCCGGCATCAACGCCGAGGTCATGCCGGGCCAGTGGGAGTTCCAGGTCGGCCCGCTGGCGCCGCTGGAGGTCTCGGACCAGCTGTGGGTCGCCCGCTGGCTGCTCTACCGCACGGCCGAGGACTTCAAGGTCTCCGCGACGCTGGACCCGAAGCCGGTGAAGGGCGACTGGAACGGCGCGGGCGCGCACACCAACTTCTCCACCAAGGCGATGCGCGAGCGCTACGACGCGATCATCACCGCCGCCGAGTCCCTCGGCGAGGGCTCGAAGCCGCTCGACCACGTCAAGAACTACGGCGCCGGCATCGACGACCGCCTGACGGGTCTGCACGAGACCGCTCCGTGGGACAAGTACTCCTACGGCGTCTCGGACCGCGGCGCCTCGGTCCGCATCCCGTGGCAGGTCGAGCAGGACCAGAAGGGCTACATCGAGGACCGTCGCCCGAACGCGAACGTGGACCCGTACGTGGTGACCCGCCTGCTGGTGGACACCTGCTGCGAGGCCCTGGAGAAGGCCGGCCAGGTCTGATCCACTGATCGAACTGATCGATCCGTATGCACTCCGGAAGGGGCGCCCACCGTTTCGCACGGTGAGCGCCTCTTTCGTCATCGAGAAGGCCGCGCAGGAACGATTTCCGAACATTCGCTCCGCTCGTCACACGATCCGCTGAGGCGGAAGGATCCTTCACCCGTCCGGAATCGCGACCGATAGCGTCAGCTCCGTGAAGCTGGTGGTGCGGGTGAAACTGCTACCGACGCCCGAGGAGGCGGTGGCGCTCGAAGCGACCCTGCGCGCCTGCAACGAGGCGGCGAGCTGGCTCCGACCTGGCTTTCGAGAGCGGACGCACCTCGCGGGCCGCGCTGCAAGCCCTGGCGTATACGAAGCTGAAGGCGCGGGGGCTGTCGGCACAGCCCGCGCTGCATGTGCTGCGAAAGGTCGCCGACGCGTACGCCGCGCTGCGGGCGAATCTGAAGGCCGGGAACCTCGGCAGACGTGATTCGAAGCGGTACTGCGGGGCGGCCGGTAAGCCGGTCGTGTTCCGGCCGGATGCGGCGCAGCCGTTCGACGACCGGTGCCTGTCCTGGCAGTTGGATGAGCGCACCGTTTCGATCTGGACGACGTCCGGGCGAATGAAGGGCCTCGCCTTCACCGGTCAGGCCGAGCAACTGGCGATGCTGACTGCGTACCGCAAGGGCGAGTCCGATCTATTGCGCAAGGGCGGGGCGTGGTACCTGGTCGCGACGTGCGAGATCCCCGAGGCTGCCCTGAATACCGCACCCGACGGGTTCGTGGGGGTGGATCTGGGGATCGTGAACATCGCCACGACCTCAACCGGGACTCGGCACAGCGGCCGTCGCCTCAATCGGCGCCGGGAGGCGGACCGGCGGCTGCGGGCGAAGTTACAGGTGAAAGGCACGAAGTCCGCTAAGCGGCGAGCGAAGCGGCATGCGGGCCGGGAGGCCCGCCGGGCCCGGGACATCAACCATAAGATCAGTAAGCGCATCGTGGCGGAGGCTCAACGCACCGGTCGCGGGATCGCCCTGGAGGACTTGGGCGGCATTCGCGAGCGGGTACGGCTCAGGAAGCCCCAACGCGTCACGCTGCACTCCTGGTCCTTCCGGCAACTCGGCACGTTCATCGCCTACAAGGCTCAGCGGGCCGGAGTGCCGGTGGTATACGTCGACCCCGCCTACACCAGCCAGGAATGCTCCAGGTGTCATCACGTCGACCGACACAACCGGCCTTCCCAGGCCGTGTTCGCATGCCAGGCCTGCGGCTTCGTTGAGCACGCGGACCTGAATTCGTCCCACAACATCGCCGCCCGCGGCTGGTGGACGTGGGTTCGCGGGGCCGAGTCACGGACCCCTGTTCTCACGCTCACCGCGTAGAGGGCTGGACGCAGCCGGGCGCCGTCGAAGCCATCGACGAACCGAGCCGCAAACCCGGGGACCGAATTGATTCCCGAGTAGTAGACTAGGGATATGGCCACAACGAAGAACGAGACCGCGACGGGTCGTGACGACCTGGAGCCGTTCTGGCCGTCCCGGCAGCACGACGACTTCGACCGGGTCTGTTGCCGCGCGAGGAACGCGTCGGCCCTCTAAAGCCCCGATCGGTACGGTCCGATCCCCGGCCTTCGGCCGACGCGCACGACGAATGACGCACGACACCTGTCCGTTCGTTCCTCCGCGCGAAAGAGCTGCCTCCCATGGCCCCCATCCAGACCGCTCCCCTCCCCGCCACCGCCGTCCGTCCCGGCCGGCACCGGCTCCGAGCCGTCGATCCGAACGAGGTCGCCGGTCTCGCCCCGCTCTCCTCGCACGCCTCGCTCTCCCAGCTGTCCCAGGTGGCGGACCTCCTGCCGCCCGGCGCCACCCTGCTGCCCGCGCCGCAGCACGCGCTGCCGACGCTGCCGGGGCGGCCGCCGATGGTCGGGTACCTCGTCCTCGTACCGGCCGAACAGCAGCCGCAGCTTCCCGTGGCCGCCCCCGTCCCCGCCCCGGCCGCCTCTCCGGAGGAGCAGGGTCCGGTGGCCATCGACGGGGTCCGGCGGATCGCCGCCGTCGACGGGGAGGAGCTCGACCTGACGTATCTGGAGTTCGAGCTCCTCGCCCATCTCGTGGCGCACCCCCACCGGGTCCACACCCGCGACCAGTTGGTCACGACGGTGTGGGGGTACGGGCACGTCGGCGACGGTCGTACGGTCGACGTGCACGTGGCCCGGCTGCGCCGGAAGCTGGGCGCCGAGCACCGCCACACGATCCAGACCGTGCGGCGGGTCGGCTACAAGTACACGCCCTGACCCCGAAGCGGGTCAGCTGGTCCGGGCGGACCTCGCCCTCACCTTCGCCACCAGGGCGAGGGTGAGGTCCACGGCCAGGAACAGCAGCAGGCTGAGGCCGAGCAGCGGGACGAACCAGCCGACGAGTGCCGTGACCGCGGCGAGCGGCAGCAGCATCGTCACCGGGGCCTTGCGCCAGGCCCCGCGCGCCACCGGGCGGCCCGGGCGGCGCTGCCACCACATGCGGTAGCCCCAGAGGATCAGCAGGATCAGGGCGAGCGCGAGGGCCGCGAGCGCCAGCTGGTTGAACAGGCCGAGGAACACGCCGGTGTGCGCGTCGATGCCGATGCGGGTCAGCTTGGCGAGCAGCGGGTAGTCGGCGAAGGCGAGGCGGTCGAGGACCGCACCGTCCGCCGGGTTCACCGCCACCGAGTCCAGCTGGAGCGGGAACTGCGTGTCGGTCTCCTTGACCACGTACCCCTTGCCCTCGGCGGGCAGGACGACCGAGACGCGCGGGCTGTCGATGCCGGCCGCGCGGGCCGCCTCGACCGCCTTGTCGATGCCGATGTCCGGGCCCTGCGGGGTGGTGGTGCCCTGCTGGTGGCCGGCGCCGTGGCCCTCGTGCCCGCCGCCCGCGCCGGCGCCTGCCGCGCCTTCGAGGGTCGCGGTCAGGGTGGGGGTCGCGCCGCCGAGGCCGTCCTGGACGACACCGATGTTCTCGCCCGCGTACCGCGACCAGGTCAGGCCCGTCGCGGAGAGCAGGACGAGTCCGGTCACGGCCCAGAGGCCGACCGAGCCGTGCCAGGAGAGCGTGCGGCGGCGGGACTTCGGGCCGCCCTCGGGGACGAACAGCGCGCGGCGGTTCTTCCTGCGGCGGCCGAGCCAGAGCAGCAGACCGCCGAGGGCTATCACCCACAGCCAGCTGGCGGCCAGCTCGCTGTAGTTGCGGCCGAGTTCACCGAGGTGCAGATCGGCGTGGAGCCCGTCGATCCAGGTCCGCAGCGGGAGGGCGCCGGAGCTGCCGAAACTGGGCAGCTGTCCCCGTACCTCGCCGGTGTACGGGTCGACGAAGACGGCGAGCGAGGTGCCCTCGGGGACGTCCGGGTCGGCCATCAGGACCCGGGTGGTGGCCTCCGGTTCGGCGCCGGGCCAGACGGCGGTGACGGTGCCGTTCGGGTTCACCTTGCGGGCGATGTTCACCTGCTGCGAGAGCGGCAGGGCGGTGTCGCCGACGGGGACCTCCAACTCGTGCGCGTAGATCACCTTCTCGGCCTGGAAGGAGAGCGCGTAGAGCAGACCGCTGACGGCGGCCACGAGGAGGAACGGGGCGACGAGGACGCCCGCGTAGAAGTGGAGGCGCAGGACGAGGGGGCGCAGGGCGCTCCACGTGCCGGCCTTGCGGGGGGAGTTCGCCCCGGCGTCGGAGGTGCCGGGGGTGTCCGGGCCGGCGGCTTCCGACGGTGGTGCCTCGGTGGTTTCCGGGCGCGCGGGATCGTCGATGGTCATGACTGTCCGTCCTTGGATTCGACGTGGACAACGGGAGGAGACCCCCGGTGTCAGACGTGTGCTCCGAGGGCCGTGGCGCGGGGTACGGAAAGCCGGGGCGGGCCGCGCCGGGAGACGGTGTGCGCGAGGACGACGGTGTGGGGCCGGTGGGCGTTGCCGCGCGGCCTGCGGACCGGGCCGCGGGGGGCGTCGGGGACGCGGACGCGGGCGGACAGCAGGCGCAGCGGGGTGAACGCGTACGCCAGGGCGGCCTCGGCGAGTGTGAAGAACGCGGCTTCGCCGTGGGCCAGCCAGAGGCCGCAGAGGAGTGCGGCGAGGAGGTGGACGGCGAGCATGCCCGTGCCGGAGCCGGTGGCTCCCATGGAGGCCATCGCGTCCATGGCGTCCATCGGTTCCACGGCGGTCGGGGGCGTCGTGGCGTGTCCGGCCGTCGTGCTGCCCATGGGGTGCCGGTGCACCGGCATCGTGGTGTCGCCGGCGGCGTGTGCCGCCGGGTGCGCGCCCGTCAGCGAGAAGAGGAGGTGCAGCGCGCCCTGGAGGACGAGCATGGCGCCCGCGATCGTCGGCGTGCCCCGCCGGCGTCCGGCCGCCGCCCAGGCGGTGACCGCCGTCGCGGCGAAGGCGCCGAGCAGGCCGAGCGCCGGGAGCCGGTGCGCAGACATGGACGAATGCCCCACGGCGGCCAAGGTCACGCACACCACCGCGAAAAGTGCGGCTCGCAGGGCGCGCAGCGGCGACCGGACATCCGTCATCGCCCGCCATGGTGTCATCCCGCCATCCGGCCGAACAGACCCCCCTCCCGCCTTCCGCAACACCCCGCCACGCGCCGTGGTTTTCCTCCCCCGGCGGAATCCTCCGGGAGCGGAATCCCTGGCCTCGTCCGGCGCCCCGGGGGCACTCTTCGATCATGAAGTTGCTGATTCTCGGTGGTACGGAGTTCGTGGGTCGCGCGGTCGTCGAGGCCGCGCTCGGCCGGGGCTGGGAGGTGACCGTCTTCCACCGGGGCCGTCACGAGCCGCCGTCCGGAGTCCGCTCCCTGCTCGGCGACCGCACGACCGGTCCGGAGGGACTGGCCGCCCTCGCCACCGGCTCCTGGGACGCCGTCGTGGACACCTGGTCGGCCGCGCCCTCGGCGGTCCGGGACGCGGCGCGGCTGCTCGCGGACCGGGCCGGGCGGTACGCGTACGTGTCGAGCCGCTCCGTCTACTCCTGGCCGCCCGCCGCCGGGCTCGGGGAGGACGGTCCGCTGGTGGAGGGTTCGCCGGACGCCGGGGACGTGCCGTACGCCGAGGCCAAGCGGGGCGGCGAGCTGGCCGCGACGGCCGCCTTCGGGGCGGAGCGGACGCTGCACGTCCGCGCCGGCCTGATCATCGGCCCGTACGAGAACGTCGGCCGGCTCCCCTGGTGGCTGGGCCGGGTCGCGCGCGGCGGGACGGTCCTGGCCCCCGGGCCGCGGACGCTGCCCGTCCAGTACGTCGACGCCCGCGACCTCGCCGAGTGGACGCTCGACGCGGTGGCGGCGGGGCTGTCGGGGCCGTACAACCTCGTCTCGCCGCCCGGGCACGCGACCATGGGCGAACTGCTCGACGCCTGCGTGCGGGCGACCGGCTCGGACGCCGAGCTGCGGTGGGCCGAGCCGGAGGCGATCGTCGAGGCCGGCCTCGAACCCTGGTCGGAGCTGCCCGTGTGGGTGCCGCCGGGCGAGATGTACGACGCGATGTACACGGCCGACGTCTCCCGGGCGGTCTCGGCGGGCCTGCGCTGCCGCCCGGTCGAGGAGACGGTCGCGGACACCTGGGCGTGGCTGGAGTCGCTCGGCGGGGTCGCGCCGAGGCGCCCCGACCGGCCGGAGGTCGGGCTCTCCCCCGAGCGGGAGGCGGAGTTCCTCGCGAAGTACGTCTGACCGGGCCTGGTGACGTGCGGCCGACGGGGTCCTGGTGACGTACGACTGACGGGGCCTTGGTGACGTACGGCCGGCGGGATCCGGGGACGTGCAGCCGGCGGGGTCCGGTGGCGTACGGCCGTCGGGATCCGGGGACGTACGCCTGACCGGCCCGGGTGACGAACTGCCACATTTCGGCAGATCCATTACCGTCGACAGGAACGCGGACGAACCGGAGGAGTCGACGCCATGCCCGCCATCCCCGCCGTCTCCGTCGCCAACCTCCGCGACCTCGGGGGCCTGCCCCTCGGGCAGGGGCGCACCGTCCGGCCGGGGCTCGTCCTCCGCTCCGCGCACCTCGACCGGCTCGATCCGGCGGAGCCGGTCGTGGCGGCGCTCGGCATCCGCACGGTCGTCGACCTGCGGACGGAGACCGAGCGCGGGGAACGGCCGGACCGTCTGCCGGCCGGGGCGCGGCTGCTCGTCGCGGACGTCCTCGCCGACCGGCTGGCCGTCAGCGGGCTGCCGCCGGCCGCCCGGCTGAAGGTGCTCCTCTCCGACCCGGCCCTCGCCGAGGAGCACCTCGGCGGGGGCCGGGTGCGGGCCGCTTTCGCCCGCACCTACCGGACGTTCGTGTCCGGCGACGCCGCCCGCCTCGCGTACCGCGCCCTGCTGACCGAGCTGGGCACGCCGGGCGCCGGGCCCCTGCTCTTCCACTGCTCGGCGGGCAAGGACCGGACGGGGTGGGCGGCGACGGTCCTCCTGTCGCTGCTCGGGGCGGACGAGGAGACGGTGCTGGCCGAGTACCTGGCGGTCAATCCGGCGGCACGGCAGGCCTTCGCGCCGATGATCGAGGGGTTCACCGCCCAGGGCGGGGACCCTCAGCTGGCACTCGACCTGATCGGGGTGCTGCCGGAGTACCTGGACGCGGGGCTGGACGAGGTGGCGGTCCGGCACGGTTCGATGGAGAAGTACGTACGGGAGGGGCTCGGCGTTCCGGACGAGGTGACGGCGCTGATCCGCGAGCGGTTGACGCTCGTCGCGGCCTGAGGCCGTGGGAGGAGGCCCCGGGGCGTGGCCCGGCCCGCGCCCCGGGACGGGCCCTGGGGCGGGCTCCGGGGCGCGGGGTGACCATCGGAAGAATCGCTCGTTCTGCTGAACGTGAGCACCCAGGATCTCGACCCCTCGCCCGTGGGCCCCGTCGACGTCGAGCAGGCCGAGGCCGCGCTCGTCGAGCGCTATCCGCGCCTCGTGCGCATCGCCTATCTCGTGCTGCCGCCGACGCTCGGCCGCAACCGCCGGGTGCTGACCGCGCACGCGCTCGTGCAGCGCTCGCTGCCGCGCCGCCGGGTGCCCGGCCCGGAGGTCCCGGGGCCCCGGCGCCCCGAGGACGCGGTGGACCCCGGCTACGCGTACGTGCGGGGCGAGGTGCTGCGGCAGGCCCTGGTCGCCGGGCTGCCGCTGCGGCGGCGCGCGCTGCCGCGCCGGGCCCAGCTCCCGCCGCTGCTGCCGCAGGTGTGGGGGCTGCGGGTCTTCCCCCGGGTGGGCGGCGCGGACGAACTGGCCCTGGACCAGCGTCTGTCCGCCCTCTCGGGCCCCGGCCGCGCGGCGTACGTGCTGCGTGGCCTGGAGCGCCAGGGCGACCCGGAGGTCCTGCGGGTGCTGGCCGCCGCCGGTGTCACCGACCCGGCGGCGGCCCTCGCGGAGGCGGACGCGGTCGACGCGGCGGAGGACCCGGCGGTCGTGGAGGACGGCGGGCCCCCGGAGGACGGCCCGCTCGCGGCCGGGGCGCCCGCGCCGGGTACCGCCGATGCCCCCGGTGCCCCCGACGTGGACGACCGCGCCGCACGGGTCGGCGAGCAGGGCGGACCCGGCAGGACGGGGAACCCCGGCGGGGCGGGCCGGGCGGGTGCGCCCGGACGGCTCGCGGACGCCTGGAACGGCGCGGGCGAGGCCCCCGGCGGCGAGCCGGACGGTGGGAGGCCCGGAGGTCGCGGGAGCGGCGGGGGACCCGGGAGGGGTGACGCCCGGCGGGCCGGTGGGCGGGTCAGCGGGGCCGCGTTGCTGGAATCGGCCGAGTTCGATCCCTGTTCGCTGCAGGCCCGGCCGACCGACCTGCTGCGGCGGCGGCAGCACGGGCGGGCCGCGCTCGTCGCCGTCGCCGCGCTCGTCGTGTGCGGGACGCTGCTCGGACTGCCCGGGGACGGCTGGGGCAGAAACGGTGCTGCCGCGCCCTCGTACGCCCGCAACCCCGCCGCCGAGGCCGCGCTCGATCCCGGTGCCGTCAAGCGTGTGCCGCCCACCGCCTGGCCGTGGGCGGCCCGTCAGGACTTTTCGGTCTGGCCCGCGCGCGGCGGTCTCACCGGGGACCGCGCGCTGCTGCGGCGGGCGCTCGCCGTGTGGGCGCGGCCGGGGCTCACCGTGCACTCCTCGGCGACTCCGGGGACGCCCGTGGGGCCGCCGATGGGGCCGCCGCAGCTGCTGTTCGCGGGGGTCGTGGACGGGGTCCGCGTGGTGCTGTTCCACGACGGGCTGCGGGCCGTGCGGTACGCGGAGCCCACGGCGGGCCCAGGCGGTGCGGCGCTCGACTTCGCGCGGACGGACGCGGCCGACTCCGTCGGTGCGGCCGCCCTCGTCGTCTCCCGCGCCTCGGGCAACGTCCGCTATCTGACGGCCCCCTGGGTCCGGGAGACGGCCGTAAGGGACCTGCTCGCGCCCGGGAAGGAGCCCTGGCCGCTGGCCCGGGACGCGCACGGGGTGACCGAGCCCGTGCCGAGCCCCGCGCAGGCGCGGGAGTGCGAGCGGTGGAACGCCCTCCAGGTGCGGGACGGTTCGGGCCCGCGGCTCCTCTCCGACCTGGGCGAGCTGACGCCCGCCCGGCTCCTGTGGGGGCCGCCGGACGCGCCGGCGGACGTCACGGGGAAGGAGGCCCGGGAGGCGTGGGCGCGGACGGCCTGCCACCTGCCGGCCGTCCGGACGCACGGGGTGCGGTCGGTGAACGCCTGGCGGTTCGCGCGGCAGGCGCTGCCCGAGGGCGCCGGACACGGCACCTGGGTGTGCACGCGCGCGGAGACCTGGCGGGGCACCGGCGGCCGGGTCCTCGCCCAGTTCCTCGTACCGTCGCCGAAGGTGCCGGCGGCGCTCGCGGCCCGGTCCGAGTCCTCGCCCGCCTGCGGGGTGCGGGACCCCCGGGTCCTCGCGGGCGTGCTGTGGCGGGCGCCGAGCGGCGGCTGGTACGTCCTGGCGGCCGGCAGCCCGGACGTCGCCTCCCTGGAGGCCTCGGGCGGGGTGAAGGGCCGCGCGGACGGTCCGGTCCTCGCGGTACGGGCGCAGGCCGGAGCGCGGGCGGACCTGGACGGCACCCTGCGGGACGGCAGGCCGGTGGCCGCGCTGCGGTGAGCGGGAGCCGGGTACGTCCGACGGCGTACCCGGCCGCGACCGGCGGTGGCCGCGTGCTCCTCCGTACCGCCAAAAAGGCGGCGCACAGGCCTGTTGCCATCGCTTACCCCTCAGTACATTGACGGCATGTCTAATACGCAGCCTGCCCCGGTGGCGTCGGAACACGTCGAGCTCAAGGCCCGCAAGGTCACCTTCGACTGGGAGGAGACCCCGCTCCACTGGGTCCCCGGCGACCCCTTCACCACGCACACGATCAACGTGCTGCACCTGCTGCTCCCGGCGGGCGAGCGGTGGTTCGTGCACGTCTACCAGCAGGCCCTGCCGTACATCACCGACGACCGGCTGCGCGAGGACGTCATCGGCTTCATCGGCCAGGAGGCCGTCCACTCCCAGGCCCACGACGACGTCCTCCCCCACCTCAGGAAGCTGGGCCTCGACCCCACCCCGTACACGGCGCAGGTCGACTGGTTCTTCGAGAAGCTCCTCGGCGACCGCACCCTGCCGCCGGGCCGGCCGCGCCGCTGGTGGCTGATGGAGCGGGTCGCGATGATCGCCGCCATCGAGCACTACACGGCCTTCCTCGGCAACTGGATCCTCAACGCCGACGAGCTCGACCGGGTCGGCGCCGACCCCACCATGCTGGACCTGCTGCGCTGGCACGGCGCGGAGGAGGTCGAGCACCGCTCGGTGGCCTTCGAGCTCTTCATGCACCTCGACGGCGGCTACCGGCGCCGCGCCCGCACCTGGGCGCTCGGCCTGGGCGCACTGCTCTTCCTCTGGCAGCGGGGCGTCCGCTTCTTCATGGAGAACGACCCGAGCCTGCTCGACGGCAAGGCCTCCTTCGGCCAGTTCTACCGCAAGGGCCGGCAGGGCGTGCTGCCCTCCACCCCGGCCATGCTGCGCTCGATACCCCGCTACATGAGCCGCGCCTACCACCCCTCCCAGGAGGGCGACACCGCGCAGGCGCTGGCCTACCTCGCCTCCTCCCCCGGCGCCAACGGAGGCCGCTGATGCCCCGGTTCGCCACCGTGGCCCTCGCCGCCGGGGCCGCGCTGCTCGTCCGCCACGCCGTCCGCAGCCGGATGTCCACGGCCCCGCTGTGGCCGCTGCCCGCCCTCGACGTGCCCGTGTCCGGGTACGGCCGGGGCAGCACGGTTCCCCGCCGGGCGCTCGTGACCGGGCGCTCCGCGCCCGCCGAAGGTGTCGTCGAACTGCGTCTGGAGGGCGAGGGGTTGCCCACGTGGCAGCCGGGCGCCCATGTCGACCTCGTCCTGCCGTCCGGGCTCGTGCGGCAGTACTCGCTCCTCGGCGACCCGGCCGACACCGGTGCGTACACCGTCGCGACGCGGCTGATCGAGGACGGCCGGGGCGGTTCGCGCGAGGTGCACGAGCAGCTCCACGTGGGCACGGAGATCGAGATCCGCGGCCCCCGCAACCGCTTCCCGCTGGTCGCCGCCCCCGCCTACGTCTTCGTCGCCGGCGGCATCGGCATCACCCCGATCCTGCCGATGGTGCGCGCCGCCGAGGCGGCCGGGGCGGACTGGCGGCTCGTGTACTGCGGCCGGAGCCGGGCCACGATGCCGTACCTCGACGAGGCCGAGCGGCTCGGCGGCGAGCGAAGCGGGATGGGGGTCCCCCCGGCCGAAGGCCGGGGGAGCGTCACGGTCGTCGCCGAAGACGAATCGGGCTTCCCCGAGCTGGACTTCCTCGCGCACGTGCCCGCCGAGACGGCGGTCTACTGCTGCGGCCCCGACGGCCTGATGGACGCGGTGGGCGCGGCGATGCCCGAGGGCCGGGCGCCGCGCCTGGAGCGCTTCTCGGCGAGCGCGCCGGTCGGCGGCACCGCCTTCGAGGTCGAACTGCGCCGCTCCGGCCGTACGGTGACGGTGGCGGCCGACCGTACGGTGCTCGAAGCGGTCCGCGAGGAGGTGCCCGGCCTCATGTACTCCTGCCGGCAGGGCTTCTGCGGTACGTGCCGGCAGTCGGTCCTGGAGGGGGAGGTCGACCACCGGGACGAGCTGCTCACCGACGCGGAGCGGGACGGCTCGATGCTGATCTGCGTCTCGCGCTGCACGGGGAAGCGGCTCGTCCTGGACCTGTAGGCCTCAGGACGGGCTCAGGGCAGGATCAGCCAGTCGAAGGCCAGGGCGGCGAGCAGCCCGCTCACCAGGAGCCAGGTGGCCAGCCGCGTACGGCCGTTGCGGGAGAGCTCGATGACGATGCCGCAGAGGATCATCGCGAGGCCGTACACCCCGACGACCAGGACGGACGTACGGCTCGCGAGGCGGATCGCCAGGACGACGGCGAGGGCGACGAGCAGGACGGAGGCGACGGCGACGCGGAGCCTTCGCGCCTGCTTGGGGGTGAGGCCGCCCACCGAAGCGGCCTCGTCGGCCTCGTCCGCCACGTCGCCGTCGTCCGTCTCGTCCGCCGCGTCGCCGTCGTCGGCCTCGTCGGTCTCGACCGACCCGTCGGTGTCGTCGGCCTCTCCGGGCTCCTCGGCCTCGTCCGCCGCGTCGGAAGCCTTCGCCACGGGCTTCTCGGCGGGCTTCTCCGCAGGCTTCTCGGCGGGCTTCGCCGCGGCCTCGTCGGCGGTCTCGTCGGTCTCAGGAGCCTCAGCGGCCACGGGGGCCTCGACTGCCTTGGTGTCCTGGTCGGAAGCGCTCATGGAGCAGGAGCGTAACGGACCCCGATAGGCTGTTCGTATGACGACCGGGGTACGCCGCAGGATGGGCGTCGAGGAGCGCAAGCAGCAGCTGATCGGGGTGGCCCTCGAACTGTTCAGCCACCGCTCTCCCGACGACGTGTCCATCGACGAGATCGCCGCGGCCGCGGGGATCTCGCGACCGCTGGTCTACCACTACTTCCCCGGCAAGCAGAGCCTCTACGAGGCGGCGCTGCGGCGGGCGGCCGACGAGCTGGCGGCGCGGTTCGTCGAGCCGCCGCACGGCCCGCTGGGGGCACGCCTGCTGCGGGTGATGGGCCGGTTCTTCGACTTCGTGGACGAGCACGGGCCGGGCTTCGCCGCGCTCATGCGGGGCGGTCCCGCGGTGGGTTCCTCCACGACGAACGCGATGATCGACGAGGTGCGCCAGGCCGCGTACGAGCAGATCCTGGCCCATCTGAAGGTCGGGAAGCCCTCGGCCCGGCTCGAACTGGTCGTCCGCTCCTGGGTGTCGCTCGCCGAGTCGACGGCCCTGCTCTGGCTGGACGGCCGCCGGGTCCCGCGCGCGGAGCTGGAGTTGCAGCTCGTGCACGACTTCGCGGCGCTGGCGGCGGTGTCGGCGGCGTACGACGAGGAGATGGCGGAGATCCTGGTCGGTCTCCTCGCCGACGAGCCGGCCGACGGCCCCTTCGGGGACCTGGTGGCCCGGCTCGTCGCGCTGGTGCCCTCGGTCGGGGCGGCGCCCGCCGTGCCCGATCAGCGCTTGCGGTAGGACGATTCGAGGTCGCGGACCTCGACGGAGAGCCGGACGTTCTCGGTCGCCTTGAGGTACCTCGGCAGCAGGTCGAGGACGGCCTGCGAGAGCTTCGCCTTGGCGGCGTCCGTGCGGCCGAGGAGCAGGGCGATCTCGACGTGGACGATCACGTCGTCGGTGGCGCCGTCGCCGACGACGAGTTCCTCGACCTCGCGGAAGCGGGTCTTGCAGGCGTCCAGCTGCGCGTCGACGGTCTCGACGACGATCGGGTGCAGGGCGAGCGCGAAGCCGCGCCGGTCGAGGGGTGCGGAGTAGTCCACGGTGATCTGCGGCATGAGGTCACTTCCGGCCTGGGGGATGCGGATGTCGGTTGTCCGGCCACACCCTTACGGTGATCGTCATGACGACACAAGTGACCTTCCGGCAGGCGGACGACGATCTGGACCTTTTGGTGGGGCTGTTCGACCGGGCGGCCGCCTGGATGGTGCGGAACGGGATCGACCAGTGGAAGCCGGGCGGGAAGGGCGCCGAGCACTTCCGGGCACGCATCGCAGGGGGCGAGGTGTGGCTGGCGTCCGCCGGGGAGCGGGTCGTCGGCGCGTACGAGCTGTGGTGGGAGGACCGGGAGGTCTGGGGGGCGCAGCCGCCGGTGGCGGGGTACGTGCACCGGCTGATGACCGACCGGGAGGCGGCGCCCGCCGGCGCGGGGCGGGTGCTGCTCGCGCACGCGGAGGAGCGGATCGCCGCCTCGGGCCGGACGCTGGCCCGGCTGGACTGCGAGACGCGCAACCCGCGCCTGGGGACGTACTACGAGGGTGCCGGGTACACGGCCGTCCTCCCGCACCTGGAGAAGGTCGGGCCCGACGGCCGCCGGTACACGGTGACGCTGATGGAGAAGCCGGTGGCGTGACGCGGAGCCCGCCCTGGCGTGACGGGTGACGCGCGGCGCACGCGTGACGCGTACGGAGAAGGCCCTGGCGTGACAGGGGTGTCACGCCAGGGCCCGGGGACTTCCGGTCAGCTCGCGGTCCTGAAGACCGCCACGGTCCGGGCCGGGACCGTGAAGGTGCCCGAGCCGGCCTCGTAGGCGGCGGACTTCACGACGGCGTCCGAGCCGTTCGCCTGGACCGGGTGGAGGGCGTAGCCCTGGCCCGCCAGGTCGGCGACCTTCTGCGTGGTGCTCCGCGGGGTCGCGTTGAGGACGACGACCAGGTCACCGAGGCGCATGGTGATGACGCCGGGGGTCTCGTCGCGGCCGGAGAGCGGGAAGGTCAGGGCGTCCTGCACCTGGCCCGCGGTGGCCAGTGAGAACACCGGCTCGGTGGTGCGGATCTTCTGCAGGTCGCGGTAGGCGGCGGAGGCGCCGTCGATCTGCTCGCAGCCGACGGTGAGGGCCGGGTTCACCAGGAGCGGCTTGCCGTATCCCCACTTGGCCTTGTTGTCGGCGGCCGGGGGCAGGCCGCGGCCGAAGCCGTTGCCGTCGCGGCAGTCCCAGTGGATCGCGTTGAACCAGTCGCCGCTGTCGTAGGAGTTGCGGTCCAGGGACTTGGAGCGCAGCAGGTCCGAGCCGGCCTGGGAGAGCGCGGGGCCCTGCGAGAGGGTCGCGGTCGCCATGGCGAGGACCTGCATGCGGGCGCGGTCGGCCGGGGAGGTGCCCGCCGGGAGCTTGAAGGCCAGCGCGTCGTACAGGGTCTCGTTGTCGTGGGCGTCGGCGTAGGCGAGGGCGTCGCCCGGGACGGCCGCGTAGCCGGCGGGGGCGCCGTTGTAGTCGACCTCGGAGCCCTTGACCGTGCGCCCGGAGGTGTCGGTGAAGGTGTACGAGGCGAGGTTGCCGCTCAGGCCGACCTTGATCAGGTCCTGGTAGTGGAGCAGCCGGGCCTTCTGCTGCTCCGGGGTGCCGTTCGCGGTCGAGGTGTTCGGGTCGGTGAAGAGTCCGGAGGCGAAGCCCTGGACGCCCGGGTCCTCGTCGAAGGGGCCGCCGCCGCGCACGGCGTCGCGGGCGCGGTCGGAGAAGGTCGCGACGCCCGTACCGGCCATGTTCTTCTGGGTGGCCTGGACGAAGCGGGAGTCGTCGGCGATCTCGCCGAAGTTCCAGCCCTCGCCGTAGAGGACGATCGCCTTGCCGTCGACGCCGTCGCGCGCGACGGTGAGCTCGTCGAGGGCCTTGCGCACGGCGAGGATGTTGGCCTTGGGGTGGTGGCCCATGAGGTCGAAGCGGAAGCCGTCGACCTTGTAGTCCTTGGCCCAGGTGACGACCGAGTCGACGACGAGCTTGCCCATCATGGCGTTCTCGGGCGCGGTGTTGGCGCAGCAGGTGGAGGTGGCGACGGAGCCGTCGGCCTGGAGGCGCTGGTAGTAGCCGGGCACGATCTTGTCGAGGACGGACTTGTCGGACTGTCCGGCGGCGACGGTGTGGTTGTAGACGACGTCCATGACGGTACGCAGGCCGTTGCCGTTGAGGGCCTGGACCATCTGCCGGAACTCGACCGTGCGGCGGGTGCCTTCGGGGTCGGTGGCGTAGGAGCCCTCGGGGACGGTGTAGTGCAGCGGGTCGTAGCCCCAGTTGTAGGCGTCCCTGGCCGCGGCGGCGGCGACGCAGGCCTGCTGCTCCTCGGAGTCGGGGGCGTAGACCTTGAGGTCGCAGGAGGGTGCGGTCTGGCCGGACTTCTTCTCGGGGATGGTGCCGATGTCGAAGGCGGGGAGGAGGTGGACGTAGGAGGTGCCGGAGGCGGCGAGCGCCTTGAGGTGCCGGGTGCCCTTGCTGTCCGGGTCGGTGAAGGCCAGGTAGGTGCCCTTGTGGTCGGCCTTCGCCGTGGGGTCCGCGATCGAGAAGTCGCGGACGTGGAGCTCCTGGATCTGGGCGTCCCGCAGCGGTACGGCGGCCGGCTTCTTCAGGCCGCGCCAGCCGGCCGGGGCGAGCTTCGGGTCGGTGAGGTCGACGGCGAGGCTGCGCGCGGAGTCGGTGGTGAGGGCGGTGGAGTAGGGGTCGGTGACCTTGTTCTCCACGACCTTCTGGACCGTGGGGGCCCAGACCTTCACGACGTAGCGGTACGGCTTGCCGGTCCAGGACTTCGGGCCGGTGACGGACCAGACGCCGGAGGCGTCGTCGCGCCGCATGGGCACGGTCCGGCCGTCGAGTTCGAGGGCGACGGACCGGGCCGTGGGGGCCCAGAGGGAGAGGGTGGGGCGGCCCTGGCGGAAGACCGGGCCGAGGGCGGCGCCGGTGGCCTTCTTCGCGTACAGGTCGTCGAGGACGCCCGCGGTCTGGACGCCGGTGGCGGCGAGCAGGGCGCCGTTGGCGGCGCGCTGGGTGGCGAGGAGCTGGCCGCGCAGGGAGTCACGGACGCGGTCGGCGTCGCGTGCGTCGAGGGTGAAGGCCGGGTAGTCCTTGAGGTGCGGGTACTTCGCCTTCTGGGCGTCGGTGAGGGCGCCCGGGGTGAGCCGGAGCCACTGTCCCTCGCTGCTGAGGGCCCCGTCGGTGACGGTGATCCCGCCGTCCTTCGCGTACACCAGCTGCTGGCTGGTGGCGTCGGTGGTCTTCACCTTCCAGACCACGGTGTTCCGGTCGATCCACTGGGCCTCGGCCTTGGTGAGGTCGAGGTTCGGGGCGCCGCCGACGGTCGGGAGGAGGTACTTCTGCTGCCCGGAGAGGGCCCAGATCTCGTGGCCGTAGGTGGCGAGGTCGAGGGACTGGTCGGTGGGCAGGTCCTTCTCGTCGCCCTTGTGGAGGATGTACGAGAGGGAGGTCGCGCCCTCGGTGAGCGGCACCTCGTAGACGGCGCCGTACGCGTCGACGCGGACCGGCATGAGGGGCCGGGACCAGTCGGTGGGCTGGGCGGCGCCGGTCCAGGTGTGGAGGCCCCAGCCGTCGTAGTTGCCGTCGGGCCGCTGGTAGTGGATGACGGCCTTGGTCTTGTCCTGCGGGGCGGGGGCGGGGTTCGTGTCGGACTGGCCGTCCTGGCCCTGTGTGATCCAGACCTCGCCGGTGCGGCCGAGGGTGATGCTTCGCTGCGGGCCGTCGGCGGCGCCGTCCTTCTCCACGGTGTACGCGAGGGCGGACGCGCCGTCGGGGACCTTGACCCAGGCGAAGGCGCCATGGGCGTCGCGGCCGGTGAACGCGGCCTCCTGGCCGGCGGCCTTCAGCTTCCAGCCCTCGTAGTTCCCGTCCTCCCGCTTGTAGTGGACGACGGCGTACGTGCGCTCGACGGCGACCGGCTTCTCGGGCGCGGGGACCTGTCCGGCGGTGGTGCCGGCGGTGGCGCTCGCGGTACGGCCGGCGGAGTCGACGGCGACGGCCTTGTAGCGCAGGGGGGTGCCGGCGGGCGCGGTCACGTGCTGGGTGACCTTGTAGGGCGCGTGGTCGGCGGTGCCGAGGGTCTGCCAGCGTCCGTTGCCGACCTGTGCGGCGAAGACGACGCGGTTGAGGCCGCCGCCGGTGACGTCGGCGGTGAGCTCGACGGTACCGGTGGCGCCGGCGGCCGGGGCCTTCAGCGAGACGGTGGGCTTCACGGCCGGGGCGGGGAGGGGCGCGTCGGCCTTGAGGACGAGCGAGGAGAGCGCCGGGACGGTGACGGTGACCTTGCCGTCCTTCGCAGCGACGGCGCCCTGACCCCCGTACAGGGTGCGGAAGGCGGCCGAGTCGACGGGGACGGTGACGGTCTTCTCGGTGGTGGCGCTGTTGGTGGCGACGAGGTACTCGGTGCGCGCCTTGGCGTCCGTGCGGGAGAAGGCGTAGACGGAGCCCTCGGCGAGCCGCTCCTGCTGGACGCCGTCGCGGAGGGCCGGGTGGGCCTTGGTCAGGCGGGAGAGTTCGGCGACGGACGTGTAGACGGGGTGCTTGGTGTCGTACGCGTCGACGGCGTGGGTGCGGTCGGTGCCGAGCTGGTCGTCGTCGAGGTAGTCGGCGGCCTGGGCGGCGAAGAGGGGCTGGCGGGCGTCCTTGTCGCCGCCGGCGCCGGTGAAGCCCTGCTCGTCGCCGGAGTAGATCACCGGGTTGCCGCGGGACAGGAACATCAGCTCGTTGGCGAGCCTGGCCCGGCGGAGGAGTTCGGCGTCGGAGGCGTTCGGGTTGTCCTGCTTGAGGAAGGTGCCGATCCGGCCCATGTCGTGGTTGCCGAGGAAGGTGACCTGCTCGTAGGCGTTGGCCTTGTCGGTGGTGTACCGGTAGTCCTCGGCGAAGACCTTCGCGAGGCGGTCGGCGCCGGCGCCCTGGGAGGCGAAGGCGCGGGCCGCGTCCTGGAAGGGGAAGTCGAGGGTGGCGTCGAGCCGGCCCCGGGTGACGTACGGGGAGGTGACGGTGGTGTCGGCGGAGTAGACCTCGCCGAACATGAAGAAGTCCTCGCGGCCCTGCTTCCGGGCGTACGCGTCGAGGGCGGTGGCCCACTGGGTCCAGAAGTCGAGGTCGACGTGCTTGACGGTGTCGATGCGGAAGCCGTCGATCTTGAAGTCGCGGACCCACTTCTCGTAGATCTTCCTCATGCCCTCGACGACCTCGGGGCGCTCGGTCCACAGGTCGTCGAGTCCGACGAAGTCGCCGTACTCGGCGGACTCGCCGGCCCAGGTGGAGTCGCCCCGGTTGTGGTACATGGTGGGGTCGTTGAGCCAGGACGGGACCTTGGTGTTCGCCTTCTCGACGGGCGTGTACGGGAAGGAGCCGGCGTCGACCTCGCCGATCGCGGCCCGGTCGTCGAAGGGGCGGCCGTCCTTGTCGAGGTACGGGTAGGCGCCCTTGGGGCGGTAGCCGTACTTCTTCTCGGCGTAGTCGACGGTGTCGGCGGTGTGGTTGGTGATGACGTCGAAGAAGACCTTCATGCCCTTGGCGTGGGCGGCGGCGATCAGCCTCTCCAGGTCCTCGTTGGTCCCGAAGTGCGGGTCGACCTGGGTGAAGTCGGTGATCCAGTAGCCGTGGTAGCCGGCGGAGGCGTCCTTCCCCTCGCCCTGCACGGGCCGGTTCTTGAAGATCGGGGCCATCCAGATGGCGGTGGTCCCGAGGCCCTTGATGTAGTCGAGCCGCTGGGTCAGGCCCTTGAGGTCGCCGCCCTGGTAGAAGCCCTTGTCGGCCGGGTCGAAGCCGGTCTTGGTGCGGCTGCCGGTGAGGCCGCCGCGGTCGTTGGAGGTGTCGCCGTTGGCGAACCGGTCCGGCAGGACGAAGTAGAACTGCTCGCGGGTGAGGTCCTGGCGCGCGGGCTGGGCCGCGAGCGTCCGGTCGGAGGGCGGGGCGGGGGGCCGGGGCGCGGCGGCCGCGGGGACGGCGGGCACGAGGGCCGCGCACAGGGCGGCGGCGAGCGCGACCGCCGTTCTCTTCGGTGTCACGGAGGTGCTCCCTGGAGGAGGGACGGGGTACGGGTACGGGTGGGAGGGCCGCCCCGGTGAGGGGGGCGGCCCTGGCGTGGGGGGAGGCTCAGTTGCGGAACGTGTCGTTCAGGACGAGCTGGCCCGAGGCGGGGACGGTCGCGGTGCGGTTGGCGCCGGACTCCCAGGTGACGTTTCCGGCGGCGTCCTTGCGGATGTACTTGTACTCGAAGGACGTGCCGGCGGGCAGGCCGACGGTCAGCTTCCAGACGGGGTACGCGGCCGGGTCGAGCTTGAGGGCGGAGGCGGGGGCCCAGTTGCCGAGCTCGGCGCGGTTGCCGGTGACGTAGATGTTCTGGCCGGTGACCGTGGTGGCGTTCACGTTGAAGGACGCGCCCGAGGTGGCGGGCGGGGTCGTCGGCGGCGTGGTGGGGGTGGAGCCGCAGCTGGTGGCGTTCACGTGCAGGGCCACCGCGGTGTTGGCCGCGAGGGTGGCCGTGAACTGGCCGGACGCGTTCACCGTCACGGGGGTGCCGGACTGTACGTCGCAGTAGGAGCCGGCCGGGAGGGAGGTCTGGAAGGTGCGGCTCAGCGCGGAGGACTCGTGGTTGACGGCCACGTAGGCCTTGGAGCCGCGGCCGAACGCGATCGCGTTGTTGCCGTTGTCCCACCAGTTCGTGACGGCCTGCCCGCGGGCGGTGTTGCGGAAGGCCACCATGGAGGAGATCTCGCGCCAGGCGTGCTGGCACTTCCAGCCGTCGGTGTAGCAGGCGTTGACCTGGCCGTTGTTGGGCGGGCCCGCGTCCTTGTCGGTCCACTCGTAGCCGGAGTGGACGTCCGGGGAGCCGTAGGGCCAGGCGAGCATGAAGACGGAGGCGAGGGTGTAGTTCGCGCCGTCCTTGTAGGACAGGGTGTCGCCGCCGCGCTCGGTGTCGTGGTTGTCGACGAAGACGCCGGACTGGCCGGAGGGCATGTGGCCCCATGCCTCGCCGAAGTTCTTCAGGTAGGCGAGCTTCTCGTTCTGGAGGACCCGCTTGAGGTCGCGGGCGTAGCGGAACTCCTGGACGTCTCCGCTGCCGAGGTACTCGCTGGGGGAGACGGCCTCGCCGGCGCCGTGGATGGCCTCCAGTTTCCAGAAGACGTTCGGGTTCGTCAGCCGGGACTTGATGTTGGCCAGGTCGGCGGCCGGCATGTGCTTGGCGGCGTCGATCCGGAAGCCGTCGACGCCCAGCGACGCCAGGTCGTTGAGGTAGCCGGCTATCTTCCCGCGGACGTAGTCCTCGCCCGTGTCGAGGTCCGGCAGCTGCACCAGCTCGCAGTTCTGGACGTTGGCGCGGTCCTGGTAGTTGGAGATGGTGGCGCGGCAGTCGTCCATGTCGGCGCCCGAGTAGAGGCCCGGGTAGTCGTACTTCGAGAACGAGGTCCCGCCCGTTCCCGTGCCGGATCCGTTCGCCATGTGGTTGATGACGGAGTCGGCCACGACCTTGACCCCGGCCGCGTGGCAGGTGTCGATCATGTTCTTGAAGGCGGCGCGGTCACCGAGCCGCCCGGCGATCTTGTAGCTGACCGGCTGGTACGAGGTCCACCACTGGCCGCCCTGGAGGTGTTCCTGGGGCGGGGAGACCTGGACGTATCCGTATCCGGCGGGGCCGAGGCGCTCGGTGCACTCCCGTGCCACGGAGGCGAAGTTCCATTCGAACATCACCGCGGTGACGTCCTTCTCACCGGGCGGGGTGGCCTGCGCAGGGGCGTTCACCGCGACGGCCGCAGCGGCTCCCGCCACGAGGGCGAGTGCAGCTGCCACGGTCCTTCTGGCCATGCTTCCTCCTGTACGACGTCGATGTCGCAAGAAGTTGCTGAAAATGTCAGCAACTGTTTTCAGCCGTGACCGTACGAGTGCCTTGACGCCCGGTCAACCCTCCGGACGCCCCTGCTGACCCCACAACGCAAGTTGTTACGAAAGGACTTGCGACACCCTGCCGGGCGGCTGCGCGGTGGAGCCGCGGACCACCAGCTCCGGCTGGAAGACGAACTCGGTGCGCTGCACCGGGTTTCCCTCGATCTCCTCCAGGAGCGCGCCGACCGCCGCCGTCGCCATCGCCTGCACCGGCTGGCGCACGGTGGAGAGCGGCGGGCTCGTGAAGGCGATGAGCGGCGAGTCGTCGAAGCCGACGACGGAGACGTCCCCGGGCACGTCGAGACCCTTGGCCCGGACCGCGCGGATCACGCCGAGCGCCATGAGGTCGGAGCCGCAGACGATGCCGGTGCAGCCCTCGCGGAGCAGGATGTCGGCCGCCGCGTGCCCTCCCTCGACGCCGAACAGCGTGGGCCTGATGAAGCGTTCGGCCTCGGCCCGCTCGATCCCGAGGAGCTCGTACAGCTCGGCGGTGAAGCCCTCGGCCTTGCGGCGCGAGGGCACGTACCGGGTGGGGCCGATGGCGAGCCCGATCCGCTCGTGGCCCAGCTCGACCAGGTGCCGCACGGCCATGCGGGCGGCGGCCCGGTCGTCCGGGGAGACGAAGTTGGCGTCGATGTGCTCGTTGTAGCCGTTGATGAGGACGTACGGCACGCCCCGGTCGCTCAGCCGGGCGTACCGCGCCGGGTCGGCGGAGGCGTCCGCGTGCAGCCCGGAGAGGAAGACGATGCCGGAGACCCCGCGCTCCACGAGCTGGTCGACGAGCTCGTCCTCGGTGGCGCCGCCGGGCATCTGCGTGCACAGCACCGGGGTGTAGCCGTGGCCGGCCAGGACCTGCTCGACGACCTGCGCGAACGCCGGGAAGATCGGGTTGGTGAGCTCGGGCACGACGAGCCCGACGAGGCCCGCGCTGCGGCGTTTGAGCCGTACGGGACGCTCGTAGCCGAGGACGTCGAGCGCGGCGAGCACCTTGTGCCGGGTCGCGCCGGCCACCCCCGCCTTGCCGTTGAGGACGCGGCTGACGGTGGCCTCGCTGACGCCGGACTGGGCCGCGATGTCCGCGAGCCGCGGGCCGCCGTTTCCGGCGCCCCGCGGCAGGGGGATCGTCACACCGCCCACCAGACGGTGGTGTCGGCGGGAATCTCCACCGTGTCCTCGTCGTCGACGGCGACGACTCGGATCTCCTCGTTGGCAAGGAGGAACCGGCCGGGCAGCGGGACGGAGATGGCCCGGCCGGTGGTGTTGGCGGTGCAGACGAAGCCGTCGCGGCGGAAGGAGAGCACACCCTCGGGTGCCTCCAGCCACTCGACGGTCTCGCCCGCACCGAGTTCGGGACGCTCGCGGCGCACGGCGAGCGCGCTGCGGTAGAGCTCCAGGGTGGAGCCGGGGTCGCCGGTCTGCGCCTCGACGCTCAGCACGCCCCAGGTCGTGGGCTGCGGCAGCCAGGAGCCGCCGTCGCCGAAGCCGTACGAGGAGCCCTCGGCGGTCCACGGGATCGGCACGCGGCAGCCGTCGCGGAAGCCGTCCTGGCCACTGGCCCGCCAGAAGGACGGGTCCTGGCGGACCTCGTCGGGCAGGTCGGTGACGTCGGGCAGGCCGAGCTCCTCGCCCTGGTAGACGTAGGCCGAGCCGGGCAGCGCCAGCATCAGCAGGGTCGCGGCGCGGGCCCGGCGCAGGCCGAGCTCGCGGTCGCCGGCCTCGCGGAGCTGGGTGCCGAGGCCCGCCGGGTTGGCGAAGCGGGTGGCGTGCCGGGTGACGTCGTGGTTGGACAGCACCCAGGTGGTGGGGGCGCCGACCGGGCGCATCGCGTCGAGCGAGGCGTCGATGACCGTACGGAGCTCCGCCGCGTCCCAGTGGGTGCCCAGGTACTGGAAGTTGAAGGCCTGGTGCATCTCGTCGGGGCGCACGTAGTTCGCGGTGCGGTCGACGGTCGGGGTCCAGGCCTCGGCGACGAGGACGCGCTCTCCGTCGTACTCGGCGAGGATCTGCCGCCAGCTGCGGTAGATCTCGTGGACGCCGTCCTGGTCGAAGAAGGGCATGACGTCGTTGCCGAGCAGCTTCAGCTGGTCGTGGGCGCCGATGTCGGGCAGCCCGGCGGCCTTGACGAGGCCGTGGGCGACGTCGACGCGGAAGCCGTCGACGCCCATGTCGAGCCAGAAGCGCAGGATGGAGCGGAACTCGTCGCGTACGGCCGGGTGCTCCCAGTTGAAGTCGGGCTGCTCCGGGGCGAAGAGGTGGAGGTACCACTCCCCCGGGGTGCCGTCCGCGTCCTCGGTGCGGGTCCAGGCCGGGCCGCCGAAGATGGACTCCCAGTCGTTCGGCGGCAGTTCCCCGTTCTCGCCCTTGCCGGGACGGAAGTGGTAGCGCTCGCGGAGCGGCGACCCCGGGCCCTCGCGCAGCGCCCGCTGGAACCACTCGTGCTGGTCGGAGGAGTGGTTGGGGACGAGGTCGACGATGATCCTCAGGCCCAGGTCGTGGGCCTCGCGGATCAGGGCGTCGGCGTCGAGGAGGGAGCCGAACATCGGGTCGATGGCGCGGTAGTCGGCGACGTCGTAGCCCGCGTCGGCCTGCGGCGAGGCGTAGAACGGGGAGAGCCAGACGGCGTCGACGCCGAGGTCCTTGAGGTACGGCAGCCGGCTGCGGACACCCTCCAGGTCGCCCATGCCGTCGCCGTTGCCGTCGGCGAAGCTGCGCGGGTAGACCTGGTAGATCACCGCTTCTCTCCACCAGCCCGTGTGCGTGCCGGTGGTGGGGGCGTCGGCCGGGGTGGCGAGATGCTGGGTCATGTCTTCCCTGGGAGGTAAGGAGGTGCGTTCGGGCGGGGTGCTCAGGGCCGTCAGCCCTTGACGGCGCCGGCGGACATGCCGGTCACGAGGTGCCGCTGGGCGAAGAGGAACACCAGGGCGGCGGGGACGGCGATGAGCACGGAGGCCGCGGCCATCGGGCCCCACTGGGCGCCGTACTGGTTGACGAACTTCTGGAGTCCGCCGGCGAGCGTGAGGTTCTCGTCGCCGACCATGAAGGCGGAGGCGTAGGCGACCTCGCCCCAGGCGGTGATGAAGGAGTAGAACGCGGTCACCGCGATGCCCGGCTTGGCGAGCGGCAGGATGAGCCGCCAGAAGGTGCCGAACGGGGTGAGTCCGTCGACGTAGCCGGACTCGTCGATCTCGCGCGGGATGGTGTCGAAGAAGCCCTTCATCATCCAGGCGCAGAACGGGACGGCGATGGTCAGGTACGTGATGACCAGGCCGACCGGCTGGTTGAGCAGGCCCATCGACGACATGATGTTGTAGATCGGCACGATGAGGACGGCGACCGGGAACATCTGCGTGATGAGCAGGGTCCACATCAGTCCGCGCTTGCCGGGGAAGCGGAAGCGGCTGACGGCGTAGCCCGTGGTGGCGGAGATGAAGACGCCGACGACGGTGGTGAGGGCGGCGACGAGCAGCGAGTTGCCGAACCAGGTGAGGAACGGGGTGTCCTTCAGGAGGTTCGTGTAGTTCTCGAGCGTCGTCTCCTTGACGAAGTCCGTCGTGATCGCGAACTCGGCGGGCTTCAGGGAGGTCAGGAGCACCCACAGCACCGGGAAGACCGCGATCACGGAGGCCGTGATCAGCGTGAGGTGCAGGGCGACCGAGGCCAGCGGCGAGCGGCGGCCGCGGATCGGGGCGTTGACCGGTGCCTGGGGCGTGGCGCGGTGCGTGCCACGGGCGGTGGGGGTCGTGGTCGTGGTCGTCACCAGACTTCTCCCTGCTTGCGGAGGACTCGCCGGTAGACCGCGGCGAAGAGCATCAGGAGCACCAGGATCAGGACGCCCCAGGTGGACGACTGGGCGAAGTCCCGCGGGCTGACCTCGAAGGAGAACTTGTACGCCTGGGTGACGAGGATCTGGGTGGCCTCGCCGGGACCGCCCCGGGTGAGCAGGAAGATCACCGGGAACATGTTGAAGGTCCAGATGGTGGAGAGCAGGATCACCGTCGTCGACACCGAGCGGAGCCCGGGCATCGTGATGTGCCGGAAGCGCTGCCAGGCGTTGGCGCCGTCCATCTCGGCGGCCTCGTACATCTCGCTCGGGATGGACTGGAGCCCGCCGAGGAGGGCGACCATCATGAACGGGACGCCGAGCCAGACGTTGACGAGGATGACCGAGAACTTGGCCCACGTCGGGTCGTTCAGCCACGGGACCGCGTCGATGCCGCCGCCCGCGAGGAGCTTGTTGAGCAGGCCGTTGTCCTGGTTGTAGAGGAAGCGCCAGGCGAAGACGGAGACGAAGCCGGGCACCGCCCACGGCAGGATCAGCATCAGGCGGTAGGCGGAGCGGCCGGCGATCTTGCGGTTGAGGATGTTGGCGAGGGCGAGACCGAGGGCGAAGGTCAGCGCGACGCAGGACACCGTCCACACCAGCGTCCAGCCGAGGGTGGCGAGGAACTGGCTGCCCGTCAGCGCCTCGGTGTAGTTGTCCAGGCCGACGAACTCGTAGGTGGCCGGGATCTCGTTGACACCGATCGACCGCGCGACGTTCCGCTCGTTGGCGTCCGTCAGCGACAGGTAGATGCCGCGGATCAGCGGGTAGCCGATGATCACGGCGATCACCACGATCACCGGGGCGACCATCGCCCAGGCGTACCAGTGGGTGGAGAGTGAGCGCTTCGCCGCGCCCCGCGGCTTACCAGTCCCGCGGCTCCGGCCGCGGGCGACACTGTCGCCCGCGGCCTTCGCCACCGACTGGCTGGGGGTGTCCACAGCCATCAGCCGGCCTGCCTTCCTTCCTCTTCCTGCGTCTTTCCTGCGTTTTCCTGCTACTTCCAGTCCTTCAGGAGCTTGCGGTAGGCGTCACCCGTCGCCTTGGCGCCCGCGTCCGGGGAGGTCTGGCCGGTGAGGACCTTGGTGTACTCGGTGACGAGCGGCGCGAAGAGGCTGCCGGTCTCCGGGATCCAGGGGCGCTCGACGGCCTTGTCGACGACCGGCTTGAAGAACGTGATCATCTCGTTGGTCGCGACGTCCGACTTGATGTAGACGGACTGGCGGGTCGGGAGGAGGCTGAGCTCCTTGGCGACCGTGGCCTGCGTCTCGGCCGAGGTCATGTACTCGGCGAAGGCGTAGGAGGCGTCCAGGTTCTTGGAGCCGGCGTAGACGGCGAGGTTGTGGCCGCCCTGCGGGGCGCCCTGACCGGCGGAGCCGGCCGGGACCGGGGCGATGCCCAGGTTCGCCTTGTCCTTGAACTCCTTGCCGGCGTAGGTGTCGGCGACGGCCCACGGGCCGTTGATCATCATGGCGACCTTGCCGTCCTTGAAGGCCGTCTGCATGTTGTTCCAGCCGTCGGTGGCGTCGGTCTTGGCGGCGCCGGAGTCGACGAGGTCCTTGACGACCTTGAAGCCCTTCACGCCGGCGGTGTTGTCGACGGTGACGGTCTTCTTCTCGGCGTCGACGAGGTCGCCGCCCTCGCCGTAGAGGAAGGAGAGGAACCAGTAGGCGTCGTCGCCGCGCAGGTAGAGGCCGGGCTTGCCGGTCTTCTGCTTGATCTTGGCGGAGACGGTCTTCAGCTCGTCGATGGTCTTGGGGACCTCGACGCCGGCCTCCTTGAAGATCTTCTTGTTGTAGAAGATGCCCATGGAGTCGATGACCTGCGGGACGCCGTAGGTCTTGCCCTTGTACTGGGTCGAGGCGGCGGCCTGCTTGAGGAAGTCCTCGGAGTCCTTGAGGGCCGTGGTGCCGTCCAGCGGGGCCAGGTAGCCCAGGTCCGCGAACTCGGGGGTCCAGGCGACCTCGGAGCGGATGACGTCGGGCGCGCCGGAGCCGGACTGGGCGGCGTTCTTGAACTTGTTCTGCGCCTCACCGAAGGGCACGTTCACATACTTGACGGTGACCTTGGGGTGCTTCTTCTTGAAGTCCTCGGCGACCTTCTTGAAGACCTTGTCCTCGGAGCCGACCGTGGACGTGTCCCACCAGGTCACGGTGCCCGAGAGCTCGCCGGAGCCCTTCGCGCCGCCGCCGCCGTTCGAACCGCTGTCACTACCGCACGCCGCCAGGGTCACGCCCAGGGCCGCGACCAGCGCGGTGGCCGCTATGCCACGCCGCATGTGAACTCCTTCAGTGATCCCGGGGAGACGAGGGGCTGGAACCTTCCTCATTGCGACCGCTCCCTCGCGGCGCTCCGGGTTGGCAGGAACGTAACAGGGATGAAAACGAGCCGAAAGAGCTTGCGTGAAATTTCTGCAAGACCCGGGGATCGTTACATCCGCGTGTCCCTAAGGTGTCCGAAGGGCTGGTTGACAGGGGCCGGAGCAGGCCACTTCCGGACAGAACGACCTCAGGAGTACCCACTGGCCCCACCCGGTTCCTCTCGCAAGCCCTGCAAGACCTTGCGAAAACGAGCGGAATCTCATGGAAGCTTGCCGAATCCGCTCCTACGGGCGTTCGGTGGGCAATACGCGCTGTGACCGGTACAGTCCATCCTCATGACCGCGCGGCTTGCCGACATCGCAACCCAGGCGGGGGTCAGTGAAGCCACAGTCAGCCGCGTGCTCAACGGCAAGCCCGGTGTGGCCACCGCCACCCGCGAGTCCGTGCTTGCCGCACTGGACGTGCTCGGCTACGAGCGGCCCGTACGACTGCGTCAGCGCAGTGCCGGGCTCGTCGGCCTCATCACCCCCGAGCTGGACAACCCGATCTTCCCCGCGCTCGCGCAGGTCATCGGGCAGGCCCTGACCCGGCAGGGGTACACGCCGGTCCTCGCCACCCAGACCCCCGGCGGGTCCACCGAGGACGAGCTCACCGACATGCTGGTGGAGCGCGGTGTCTCCGGCATCATCTTCGTCTCCGGACTGCACGCCGACACCACCGCCGACATGACGCGCTACGACCAGCTGCGCGGCAAGGGCGTCCCGTACGTCCTCCTCAACGGCTTCTCCCCCAAGGTCCAGGCGCCCTTCGTGTCGCCCGACGACCGGGCGGCGATGCGGCTCGCGGTGACGCACCTGGCCGCGCTCGGCCACACCCGGATCGGGCTCGCCGTGGGTCCCAAGCGGTTCGTGCCGGTGCTGCGCAAGATCGAGGGCTTCCAGAAGGGCATGGAGGAGCGGCTCGGCCTCGCCCCGGAGGAGTCCGAGGAGCTGATCCAGCACTCCCTGTACACCCTGGAGGGCGGGCAGGCGGCGGCCGGCGCGCTGATCTCCCGGGGCTGCACCGCGGTCGTGTGCGCGAGCGACATGATGGCGCTCGGCGCGATCCGGGCGGCCCGGCAGCAGGGGCTGGACGTGCCGCGTGACGTCTCCGTCGTAGGTTTCGACGACTCCCCGCTCATAGCGTTCACGGACCCGCCGCTGACCACCATCCGCCAGCCCGTGCAGGCGATGGGACAGGCCGCGGTCCGCGCGCTGCTCGAAGAGGTCGGGGGCACCCCGGCACCGCACTCCGAGTTCGTCTTCATGCCTGAGCTGGTCGTTCGCGGATCGACCGCCTCGGCCCCGTCCCCCTCCTGACGGAGGCGGCCCGCGGCCGGGGGTCATTCCTGAGGGGGACCGGGTGCGACCGGAACCCGACCGGGGGATGATCGGTCGAGGGGGCGGGATCTGGCAAACTCTCTGCCTATGGGTGAAACGACCGTGAAGAGTTTGGACGACCGGACGACCCCGTCGCCACCCATCGTGGCCGACGGCAGGTTCGCGCGCCTGCGTGCCCGCGTGCCGCGGCGCCCCACGATCTGGTTCGAGATCGCGCTCATCGCGGTGAGTTACTGGGTCTACTCGCTGATCCGCAACGCGGTGCCGGAGCAGAAGGCCCAGGCCCTGCAGAACGCCGACTGGATCCTGCGCGCCGAGGAGTCCCTCGGCCTCGCCTTCGAGCACGCCGTCAACCACGCCGTGAACTCGGTGACGTGGCTGATCGTCTCGATGAACTACTACTACGCGACGCTGCACTTCGTCGTGACCATCGGTGTGCTCGTGTGGCTGTACCGATGGCAGCCGGGCCGTTACGCGGCGTTCCGCACGGTCCTGTTCGCCACCACCGGTGTGGCACTGGTCGGTTACTACCTGTACCCGCTCGCGCCGCCGCGGCTCATGACCGGCCAGGGCTTCATCGACACGGTCCTCGTCCACGAGACCTGGGGCTCGATGGCCTCGGGCAACCTGAAGCACGTGTCGAACCAGTACGCGGCCATGCCGTCGATGCACATCGGCTGGTCGCTCTGGTGCGGTGTGACGATCTTCCTCCTGGCCAAGGCGCCCTGGGCGAAGATCCTGGGCCTGCTCTACCCGACGGTGACGCTCGTCGTGATCGTCGCGACCGCCAACCACTTCTGGCTGGACGCGGTCGGCGGCGTGATCTGCCTGGCCTTCGGCTTCCTGGTCTCGTACTTCTGGTACGGCTCCCGGCCGCACCGCCTGCCCAAGCTGGTGGAACCCGCCGTGACCGTGGCCCGGGGCGGTCCGCGCCCCGCGGCGCAGGACGCGGAGCCCGGGGGGCGCGGGGCGGGCGAGGACGCGGACGCGGAGCGTCCGGTCGGTACCCGCGGCTAGCCCTCACGGGCCGTTCGTCCACCGAGCCCTCCCGCACGCGCGGGAGGGCTCTTCCGTGTCTCCTGCGGCAGCCCCTACGCCCCGTAGAAGAGCTCCTCGACGACGGCCCGGGCGCGGCGCGTGATGCGGCGGTAGTCGTCGACCATCTCGCCGACGTGGCCGGACTCGTAACCCAGGTACCGGCCGACCGCGGCGAGCTCGCGCGGGTCCGAGGGGAAGGTGTCGCCGGGGCGGCCGCGGACCAGCATCACCGCGTTGCGGACGCGGGTGGCGAGGACCCAGGCCTCGTCGAGGGTCTGCGCCTCCTCCGTGGGGATCAAGCCCGCCGCGTGCGCCGCCCGGAGGGCCTCGCGGGTCCGGGGCGTCCGCAGCCCCGGCTCCACCCAGCCGTGCCGCATCTGGATCAGCTGGACCGTCCACTCGACGTCGCTCAGTCCGCCGCGCCCCAGCTTGGCGTGGAGCGTCGGGTCGGCGCCGCGGGGCAGCCGCTCCGACTCCATCCGGGCCTTGAGGCGGCGGATCTCGCGGACCGCCTCCTCGCCGAGGCCCTCGGCGGGGTAGCGCAGCGGGTCGACGAGCTCGACGAACCGCTCGGCCAGGTCCTGGTCGCCGGCCATGGGCTCGGCCCGCAGCAGCGCCTGGCTCTCCCAGACGAGCGACCAGCGGCGGTAGTACGCCTCGTACGACTTCAGGGTGCGGACCAGCGGGCCGCTCTTGCCCTCGGGCCGCAGGTCCGCGTCGATGAGCAGAGGCGGGTCGGCCGTAGGGAGCTGGAGCAGCCTCCGCATCTCGGCGACCACCCGGTTCGCGGCCTTGGCCGCCTCCTGCTCGTCGACGCCCTCGCGCGGCTCGTGCACGAACAGCACGTCGGCGTCGGAGCCGTAGCCCAGCTCGTGGCCGCCGAAGCGGCCCATGCCGATGACCGCGAAGCGGGTCGGCAGCTCGTCGCCCCACTCGGCTCGGACGGCGGCCCGCAGGGCGCCGGCGATCGTCGCCGCGTTGAGGTCGGTGACGGCCTCGCCCACCCGGTCGACGAGGGCGCCGGGGTCGGGCTCGCGGGGGTTGTCCTCGGTGCCGTACGAGCCGATGAGATCGGCCGCCGCGGTACGGAACAGCTCCCTGCGGCGGACCCCTCGGGCCGCCGCGACGGCCTGCTCGGCGTCGTCCGCGCGGCCCACCGCCGCCAGGACCTCCTGCTCCAGGTGGTCCCGGCCGCGCGGCTTCAGGCCCTCCGGGTCGCCGAGGATCGCGACCGCCTCGGGGGCGCGCAGCAGCAGGTCGGGGGCGAGGCGGCCGGCGGAGAGCACCCGGGCGAGGTTCTCGGCGGCGGCGCCCTCGTCGCGCAGGAGCCGGAGGTACCAGGGGGTCTTGCCGAGGGCGTCCGAGACCTTGCGGAAGCCGAGGAGGCCGGCGTCCGGGTCGGCGGAGTCGGCGAACCAGCCGAGCAGCACGGGGAGCAGCGTCCGCTGGATCGCGGCCTTGCGGCTCACGCCGGAGGCGAGCGCCTCCAGGTGGCGCAGGGCGGCGGCCGGGTCCTGGTAGCCGAGGGCTTCGAGGCGCTGTCCGGCGGCCTTCGGGCTGAGCCGGATCTCGCCGGGGGCGAGCTGGGCGACCGCGTCGAGGAGCGGCCGGTAGAAGAGCTTCTCGTGGAGGCGGCGGACGACGGACGCGTGCCGCTTCCACTCCTTGTTGAGGTCGACGACGGGGTCGGTGCGCAGGCCGAGGGAGCGGCCGAGGCGGCGCAGGTCGGCCTCGTCCTCGGGGACGAGGTGGGTACGGCGCAGCCGGTACAGCTGGATGCGGTGCTCCATGGCCCGCAGGAAGCGGTACGCCTCGTCGAGCTGGGCCGCGTCCGCCCGCCCGATGTAGCCGCCGGAGGCGAGCGCGGCGAGCGCGTCCAGGGTCTTGCCGCTGTGCAGCGTGGCGTCGCTGCGGCCGTGGACGAGCTGGAGGAGCTGGACGGCGAACTCGACGTCGCGGAGGCCGCCGGGGCCGAGCTTGAGCTCGCGCTCGACCTGGGCGGCGGGGATGTTGTCGACGACCCGGCGGCGCATCTTCTGCACGTCGGGGACGAAGTTCTCGCGCTCGGCGGCCTGCCAGACGAGCGGGGAGACGGCGTCGATGTACTGGGCGCCGAGGTCCGGGTCGCCGGCGACCGCCCGGGCCTTCAGGAGGGCCTGGAACTCCCAGGTCTTCGCCCAGCGCTGGTAGTAGGCGAGGTGGGAGGAGAGGGTGCGGACGAGGGGGCCGTTGCGGCCCTCGGGGCGGAGGTTGGCGTCGACCGGCCAGATGGTGCCCTCGACGGTGGTCTCGGAGCAGATCCGCATGAGGTGCGAGGCGAGCCGGGTGGCGGCCTGGAGGGCCTTGCCCTCGTCGGCGCCCTCGACGGGCTCCCCCACGAAGATCACGTCCACGTCGGAGACGTAGTTGAGCTCGTGGCCGCCGCACTTGCCCATCGCGATCACGGCGAGCCGGCACTGGGCGGCGTCGGCGGGCTCGGCGGTGCGGGCGATGGCGAGCGCGGCGCGCAGGGTCGCCGTCGCCAGGTCGGCGAGCTCGGCGGCCGCCTGGGCGACGTCGGTGGTGCCGCACACGTCCCGGGCCGCTATGGCGAGCAGGCAGCGGCGGTAGGCGACCCGCAGCGAGACGGCGTCGGTGGCCTCGGCGAGGCCCCGCTCGAACTCGGCGACGCCCGGGTGCAGGTCGGCCGCCTCGTACGTGACGAGGGACTCCCAGTCGCGGGGGTGGCGGGCCAGGTGGTCGGCGAGCGCCTCGGAGGCGCCGAGCACCCCGAGGAGCCGGTCCCGGAAGGGCTTGGCGGAGAGCAGGGTGGCGGTGAGGGTCTGCCGCTCGGTCTCGGGCTGGGCCTCGACGAGCCGGACCAGGCCGCGGAGGGCGAGGTCGGGGTCGGCCGTGGCGCCGAGGGCGTCCAGGAGGACGGCGTCGCCGCGCAGGGCGGACAGCTCGGGGACGTCGAGGAGGCGCTCGGCTCCCGAGGGGTCGGTGAATCCGTGTCGCAGCAGACGGGAGAATGTACTGCTCCTGCGCCCCGGCACCGTCATCCGACCGCTCCCTCCAAGAAGGTCCAACCCGGTTCTCCCACGGTCGGGTCCGGGAGTTCGAGCCTATCCGGATCGGGGGGCCCGGGCGTCCAGGCCTTCGGATCGAAGCGGATCACACGTGACATCTCGCACATCGGTCGCTTTTCGGGCCCGATGAACCGTATTCCTTGAAAGTCCGTCTTGTTGTCCGTGCGCACCCGCACGCATGCCCGCCCCGCCGTCCACCCCTCCGGCCGTCCCGTCCGCCCTCCTGTGAAAGTGCGCCGCCACCGATGCCCGTCCGTCTCCCCCGCCGCCCCGCCGCCCTCTCCCGTCGCGGGAGTTCCCGCCGCAGGGTCGTCACGACGGCCGTGACGACCGTCCTGGTCGGCGGCACGTTCGCGAGCCTGCTGTCGGTGACGACGGCGCCGGACTCCTCGGCGGCCCCGTCGGTTCCGGCTCCGGTGCCCTCGCGGGCACCGGCCGAGGCGCCGGTGAAGGTCCGCGGCGTCGAGGCGCCGAAGGCCGTCGACGGCGCGTCCGTGGTGCAGTTCGTGGCGCACCCCGACGACGACCTGTTCTTCATGAACCCGGACACGTCCCAGTCCATCCACTCCGGCAACCCGCTGACCTCCGTCTACCTGACCTCGGGCGAGTCCGACGGCGTGAACGCGCGTCCGCGCGACGCCGCCGGGGCGCAGCCCGACAAGGCGGGGTACGCCGAGGCCCGGCAGAACGGCATCCGCGCCGCGTACGCCGAGATGGCGACCGGCAGCCGGATCAGCCCCTGGGACCGGATCGCGATACCCACCGCCGGCGGCGCGACCGCCGAGCTGGACGTCCTGCGGGCGAAGCCGCACGTGAAGCTGGTGTGGCTGCAGCTGCGCGAGGCCGGGGCGACCAACGGCGACCGCCCCCAGAGCCTCAACGGCCTGTGGCACGGCCGGATCTCCGCGCTCGGCTCCCAGCGCTCCTCCGGCACCCCGGTCGCGGCGGACTTCACGTACACCAAGGAGCAGGTCGTCGCGACGGTGACCGGGATCCTGGAGCGTTTCCGGCCCACCTTCGTACGGATGCAGGACCCGACCTCGGGCAAGGTCGCCGGCAGCGACCGCTACCAGGACCACCAGGACCACCTGTTCGGGGCGCGGTTCGTGCAGGCCGCGCTCGCCCGGTACGCGGAGATACCCGGGCACCCGCACGTCGGTGTGCAGAACTACCTCGGCTACCCGACCAGCGTCCTGCCGCACACCCTCGACCCCGAGACCGCGGACGCGAAGCTGAAGACGCTGAAGACGTACGCGTGGATGGACGGCGTCAACGACTGCGGGACGATCTCGGGCTGCGGCGACCTGAAGGTCGCCGCGCGGCCCGCCGGCCGGGGCTGGGCGCAGACGATCCGGTACGCCCGGGGCACCTCCACCTCCTGGGTGCAGCGCGACCGGGACGGCGGGCTGCACGCCTTCTCCGTCCTCGACGGGCGCCTCGCGACCTGGCGCAAGGCGACGGACGCGGCGGCGTGGCGGGGACCGGTGCTGCTGCCCGGCGGCGGCCTGGACAGCGGGGTCACCTCCGCCCTGCTGCCGGACGGCCGGCTGGCCGTCTTCGGGACCCGGACGACGGTGGGCGCCGGCCCGGCGGACTACCGGCGCGAGGTGGTGACGGCCGAGCAGGACGCGGCGGGCGGCGGCTTCGGACCGTGGCGCTCGCTCGGCACGCCCGAGCGGGACGACGCCCAGGGCACCTCCGACATCAGCGCGCCCGCCGTGACCGTGGGCCTCGACGGCCGGACGACCCTGGTCCTGCGCGACAGCGGTCACATGCTCGCGGCGCGCGAGCGGGGCACGGACGGCGTGTGGGGTCCGTGGCGGACGCTCGGCGGCGCCGACGTGCACGGCGACCCGGTGGCGGCGACCGACGCGACGGGCCGCGGCTACGTCTTCGCGAGCACCCCGAACACCGTCCTGGCGTGGGCGGCCCAGCGCCCCGGCGGTCCGCTGACGGGTCCGGTGCGTACGGGTCTGCCGCCGACGACGCTGGCGCTCAGCGCGAGCCCGGCGCCGGGCGGCGAGGGCGTACGGCTCTGGTTCCGCAAGCCGGCCTCCAACGACCTGCGGAGCGCCGACTTCACGGGCGTGGGGCTGATGTCTCCGATGCGGGAGCTGGCGGGCGGCGTGGCGGGCTTCGGCCCGGTCAGCGGGGCGATGGGCGGGTCCACCGGCGGTTCGGTGGGCGGGTCGAAGGGCAGTGCCTCGGTGGGCGGCGACGGCATGCTCGCGGTCCGCTCGCGTACGGGCGTCCTGGCGACGGCGCCGCTGGCCCGCGGCGCGACGCGGCCGATCTGGCGGCTGGAGCGGTTCCTGTTCTCGGGGGCGCCGGACGCGGGGACGGACGGGGTCGCGGCGATCGGTCTGGACGGCAGGCTGCACTGGACGCCGGCCGACCGATGAGTTCCGGGGGCCGGACCGGTCCCTCCTGTGTGGACCCTGCCGTGGGGCCACACAGAGAGGACGGCCGACCATGCACCCGCACACGGAACCGAGCCCGGAGACCACGCTCGACACCCGCTACAGCGACCCGAAGGCGACCCCGCTGCCCTGGTCCGAGGCGGCCGCGCGGCTCGCGGCGGCCGAGGTCTTCTGGCTGACGACGGTCCGCCCGGACGGGCGCCCGCACGTCACTCCGCTGATCGCCGTCTGGTCGGCGGGGGCCCTGCACTTCTGCACGGGTCCGGACGAGCGGAAGGCCCGCAACCTCGCGGAGAACCCGTCGGTGGTCCTCACCACCGGCTCCGGTGTCCTCGACGAGGGCGTCGACCTGGTGGTCGAGGGCGCGGCGGCGCGGGTGAAGGACGAGGAGCGGCTGCGGGCGCTCGCGGAGGCGTACGTGGAGAAGTACGGCGCGGACTGGCGGTTCGACGTGCGGGACGGGGCGTTCGTGGGCGACGGTGGTACGGCCCTGGTGTTCGCGGTCGTGCCTCGTACGGTCTTCGGCTTCGCCAAGGGCGAGCCGTTCGGCCAGACCCGCTGGCGTTTCTGAGGAGTGCGGAGGAGCAGTCGTGAACTGGACACTGGAGGTCGTCCCCGTCCCCGTGACCGACATGGACCGGGCGAAGGAGTTCTACGGCGACAGGTGCGGCTTCAAGATCGACCTGGACGACGAGGTGGCGCCCGGCACACGGATCATCCAGGCGACGCCGCCGGGCTCGCGCTGCTCGATCGCCCTGCTGAGCGGCATGCCGACGATGCCGGGCGCGAAGGTGATGTCCCCCGGCACGCTGCACGGCCTCCAGCTCTGTGTCACGGACATCGAGGCGGCGCGGGAGGAACTGGTCGGCCGGGGCGTCGAGGTCTCCCCCGTGATGCACGTCGGCGCGACCGGCTGGGAGGACGGCAAGGGCGGGACCTGGAACTCGTTCATGACCTTCGAGGACCCGGACGGCAACGGCTGGGTCGCGCAGGAGGCCCCGTCGGAACTGTCGGAACGCTGAGCCGGTTCGGCGCGGCCGGGGCCCGGCGGCACTGTGACCGCCGGGCGCCGTGACGGCAGGGCCTGTGCCCTGCATCGCCGAGGCCGCCGGGCGCCGAGGCCTCTAGGGCGTGTTGCGAAAGTCCCGCCTGCCCGACGGCGTCTGGCGCTACTTTCGCAACACGCCCTAGAACCCCAGGTAGAAGTGGCGCAGCGTGTCGTCCTCGGCGATGCAGGGCATCCCGGCGGCCTCCATGACGCGGTGGGAGTCGGGGTTGGTGATGTCGGCGTCCCCCTTGACCCCGGAGGCCCCGCCCCGCCGGGCCACCTCGATGAGCGCGCGCAGGGCCTCGGAGGCGTACCCCTTGCCGCGCGCCCCGGGCGCGAGCCCGTACCCGACGGTCGCGACGCCCAGCTCGTCCGGCGGCCCGTGGAAGCCGATGCCCCCGACGACGACCCCGTCGAGCCGTATCTCGTAGTGCCGGAACACCCCCGGGTCGCCCCTCTCGGCGACCCCCCGGAGGAACCCGGTGAGCGCCCGGACATCCCCGTCCCGGGGGTACCCCTCTGCCCACACGTCCCCGGCCCCGGGCTCCTGGGCGACGACACGCTCGGCGGCGTCCACGGTCATCGGATACAACACGAGCCGCTCGGTGGCGACTGAACTGATCTTCACCGACGCAGTCTGATCCGTGCCCACCCCCGCGGCAACGCATTTCATTCCGGGACCAGCAGCCGTGAGCAGCCACGCTGAACTCAACGCGCAGGCCCCCAGGACGGTTTGAGTAGCGCTACTCAGGCGACGGGATGCGACCCAGCCGCACGATGGAACCACCGCCGACACGGCGGAACAGATCCATCCAGGAGGAACCGATCATGCGAGACAGCCGCCCGCGCACCCTTGTCCGGCTCACGTTCGCGAACCCCGCCTCGCTGGTCTACCTCGGCCTGGTGGCCGTGGCGGCGATCCCCGTGGTGCTGGCCCCGTGGAGCGCGGACCCCAGCTTCGCGGCCATCTGGCTCCTCCTGCTCACCATGCCCACCAACATGCTTCTCCTCTTCCCCGACCTGGTGAGCGGCGAATCGGCCCTGGCGACCGCGTACTTCGTCGCGGTGCTGGCTTTCGCCGCGCTGCTCCACTCCTTCCTCCTCGGCCTCGCGTACCGGGGACTCCGGGGAGCCTTCACGCAGCGGGTCCGTACCACCACGACATGAAACGACGCGGGGCCGACGGTTCGTGACCGGCGGCCCCGCGTCGTCGGTCGACCTGACCTGCGCTTACAGCACCGGGAGGTTCTTGCGGAGTTCGAAGGCGGTGACCTCGCTGCGGTACTCCTCCCACTCCTGCTTCTTGTTGCGGAGGAAGAAGTCGAAGACGTGCTCGCCGAGGGTCTCCGCGACCAGTTCGCTCTTCTCCATCAGGGCGATCGCCTCGCCGAGGTTCTGCGGGAGGGGTTCGATGCCCATCGCTCGGCGTTCCGCGTCGGAGAGGGCCCAGACGTCGTCGTCGGCGCCGGCCGGGAGTTCGTAGCCCTCTTCGATGCCCTTGAGGCCGGCGGCGAGGAGGACCGCGTACGTCAGGTACGGGTTGGCGCCCGAGTCGATGGAGCGGACCTCGACGCGGGACGAACCCGTCTTGCCCGGCTTGTACATGGGGACGCGGATGAGGGCCGAGCGGTTGTTGTGGCCCCAGCAGATGTACGAGGGGGCCTCGCCGCCCGAGCCGGCCGTGCGGGAGGAACCGCCCCAGATGCGCTTGTACGAGTTGACCCACTGGTTGGTGACCGCGGAGATCTCGCCCGCGTGCTTCAGGAGGCCCGCGATGAAGGAGCGGCCCACCTTGGAGAGCTGGTACTCGGCGCCCGACTCGTAGAAGGCGTTCCGGTCGCCCTCGAAGAGGGACAGGTGGGTGTGCATGCCCGAACCGGGGTACTCGGAGAACGGCTTCGGCATGAAGGTGGCCTGGACGCCCTGTTCGAGGGCGACCTGCTTCATGACCAGGCGGAAGGTCATGATGTTGTCCGCCGTCGAGAGCGCGTCCGCGTAGCGGAGGTCGATCTCCTGCTGGCCCGGCGCGCCCTCGTGGTGGGAGAACTCCACCGAGATGCCCATCGATTCGAGCATCGTGATCGCCTGGCGGCGGAAGTCCATGCCGACGTTCTGCGGGGTGTGGTCGAAGTAGCCCGAGTTGTCGGCGGGCGTGGGCCGCGTGCCGTCGAGCGGCTTGTCCTTCAGGAGGAAGAACTCGATCTCGGGGTGGGTGTAGAAGGTGAAGCCGAGGTCGGAGGTCTTCGCGAGGGCCCGCTTGAGGACGTAGCGCGGGTCGGCGAAGGACGGCGAGCCGTCGGGCATGAGGATGTCGCAGAACATGCGGGCCGTGCCGGGCGCCTCGGCGCGCCAGGGCAGGATCTGGAACGTGCCCGGGTCCGGCTTGGCGATCATGTCCGACTCGTATACGCGGGCGAAGCCCTCGATCGCCGAGCCGTCGAAGCCGATGCCCTCGTCGAAGGCCTGCTCCAGCTCGGCCGGAGCCACGGCCACCGACTTCAGGAAGCCCAGCACATCGGTGAACCACAGGCGTACGAAGCGGATGTCGCGCTCCTCGAGCGTACGGAGCACGAATTCCTGCTGCTTGTCCATTTCCACACCCATCCTTGCTGGTCAGGCCGCCTGCTCCCACCGCCTCCGATGCATCGGGGGGCACCTGAGCATCCCACCACATGGTTTCGCGCACGTTGCACACCCATAGTGCCTGCTCGGGTGTGACGCAGGTAACGGGGCGGGGAGGGCGCCGGGGATGTTCGGGCGTTCGGCGGCAGCCGGTGGTACCCCGTTCGGCCCACGGACGGTCCGCGCCCACTACGATCTCCGCCCATGGGGGCCACGCGGCTCGTACGCCTGTTCCGACACGCGCGTCCCATGGCACTGGCGAGTGCCGTGGCGACGCTCCTCGCCGCGCTCTTCGTCTGTCTGGGGCCCGGCCCCGGGACCGATCCCCATCACCCGGCGGCGCCGGAGGCCGAGGGCCCGCGGGTGTCGACGGTCGTGGCCGAGTACATCTGCCCGTACGACCGCGACGGCTGCTCCCTCGTCCCCTCCCTCTCCCCCGCGGTGCTCAGCGCTCCTCCGCTCGACCCCCCGCTCCACGCGGAGGGCCGGCTCCCGCGCCTCGACCCGCCCTCGGGTGAGGGCCCGGCCCGCCGCTCCGGTGTCCGGCCGCGCGCGCCGGACCTGCACGTCCTTCAAGTTCTCCGGACATAGGGGTGGCGGGCCCTCCGCCCGTACCCGTGTGTCCCGCACCGAACTCCACCCCCCATCCCTGAAGAAGGACGACATCACCATGGCCGCCAACCGCTCCGCCAACGCCGACCGCCGCGCCCGAATAGAGGAGATGCGCCGCGCCGAGCAGGCCCGCGAGCGCCGCAACCGTCTGATCACCGTCGGCGTCTCCGGGGTCGTCGTCCTGGGCCTCGTCGGCTTCGGCACCTTCGTGCTGATGAAGAAGTCCGACGAGCAGGACGCCAAGGAGGCCGCCGCCAAGGCCCCGATCAAGTCCGAGCAGACCTGGGACGCCGCGAAGCTCGGCCGCAACCACGTCGAGACGGCCGTGAAGTACGACATGAAGCCGCCGGTCGGCGGTGACCACCACCCGGTCTGGATGAACTGCGACGGCGTCGTCTACGACAAGGCGATCAACGACGTGAACGCCGTGCACTCGCTGGAGCACGGCGCCGTCTGGGTGACGTACAACAAGAAGGCCGACAAGGCCGACGTGGAGAAGCTGGCCGAGAAGGTCGGCAAGACCAAGTACACGCTGATGAGCCCCGTGGACGACCAGACCGGGGCGATCATGCTGTCCGCCTGGGGCAAGCAGGTGACCGTGGACAACGCCGCCGACCCGCGCATCGACGCCTTCTTCACGAAGTACGTCCAGGGCCCGCAGACCCCCGAGCCGGGCGCCGCCTGCACCGGCGGGGTCGGTCAGTGACCGGCCCGGTCGAGGACGCCTCCGCCCGCGAGGAGGCGGAGTTCGCGGCCGACGTACGGCGTCGGGGCACCCGGACGCGGTGGGCGGCGGTCACCGCCGTCGCGCTCGCGCTGCTCTTCGCCGGGGGCGCCGTCACGGTCGCCTCGGCCGAGCGCGACGAGGCGCCGCGCACCCCCGCCACCGACTCCGCGGACGCCGGCTTCGCCCGGGACATGGCCGTCCACCACCAGCAGGCCGTCGAGATGTCGTTCATCGTCCGGGACCGGACGAAGGACGAGTCGGTCCGCCGTCTCGCGTACGACATCGCCAACACCCAGGCCAACCAGCGGGGCATGATGCTCGGCTGGCTGGACCTGTGGGGGCTGCCCAAGCTCCAGTCCGGCGTCGAGCCGATGGCCTGGATGGGCATGGGCGGCTCGGGCGACAGCGGGCCCTCGGACGGCGCGCTGATGCCCGGCATGGCGACCAACGCGCAGCTGGACGCCCTGCGCAGGGCGAGCGGCCGGGAGGCCGAGGTCCTGTACCTGGAGCTCATGACCGCGCACCACAAGGGCGGGGTGCACATGGCCGAGGGCTGCGTCAGCAGGTGCGCCCCCGGTGTCGAGCGCGATCTCGCGCAGGGCATGGTCGAGGCCCAGCAGTCCGAGATCCTGCTGATGGCCGACATGCTGAGGAAGCGCGGGGCCTGATCCCGCGAGGCTCTCCGGCCCCCGTGACCAGCTGCGGTCGCGGGGGCCGTGCCGTGCGCCGAGAATGAGTGGGCTCGGGGACGTTCGTACGACGACGTTCGACGAAAGGTACGCAGCTCATGACCACGGCGAAGGACATCATGCACCCGGGGGCCCAGTGGATCCCCGCACACGAGACGCTCGACCGTGCCGCCCAGATGATGCGCAACCTCAACGTGGGCGCGCTGCCCATCGCCGACGAGAACGAGCGGCTCTGCGGCATCCTCACGGACCGCGACATCGTCGTCGGCTGTGTGGCCATGGGCCACGATCCGGCGAAGGTCACCTGCGGCGAGATGGCGAAGGGCACGCCTCGCTGGGTCGAGGCGGGCGCCGACGTGGGCGCGGTCCTGGAGGAGATGCAGAGCCACCAGATCCGTCGTCTCCCCGTCATCGAGGGCAAGAAGCTCGTCGGCATGATCAGCGAGGCCGATCTGGCCCAGCATCTGTCGGACGAGCAGATCAAGGCGTTCTGCGCGAGCGTGTACGCCGCTTCCTGACCCGTCCCGACGGGTGCCGGGGCCGGTTCTCAGGTCCCTCTCGCGCTCAGTACCGCCCGGGCCACCGCGTCCGGGCGGTCCAGCATGACCAGGTGGCCCGACCGCTCGACCCCCTCGTAGGCGGCGTCGAGCCGTCGGGCCAGCGCGCGCTGGCGGCGCTCCCAGCGGGCGGAGCCCCCGGGGGCGGCGAGGACCGTGACGGGCAGGCCGGGCGGCAGGGGGAAGCGGTCCCGGAGGGCGAGGAGCTCGGCGGCGACGGCGCCGTAGTGCGCGTTCTCCAGGAGCGTGCCGCGCAGGACGCGCGAGGTGCGGTAGACGCGGCGGACCAGGTCGGCGGGGGCCGGGTCGCTCCGTACGGCCGCCCGGCGGACGGCGGGGCCGAGCGCGGCCGGGAGCCCGGCGGCGCAGAGCACCTCGCCGAGGGCCCGTGCGACGAGGTCCGTACGGGTGGGCCGGGGGTGCTCCTCGACCGAGGAGTCGACGAGGACGAGCCCGGCGGTACGGGCCGGGTGGAGGCGCGCGAAGGCCTCCGCGTGGAATCCGGCGATGGAGTGGCCGACGACGGTGACCGGGGCCCGGTAGGGCCGGTGGGGGCCCTCGTGGGGCCGGCCGCCGCGAGGGGCGGGGTGGTTCCGATCGTCGCCGCCCTCCTGTGCCCCGGCCAGCGCGTCCAGCAGCGCCGCGATCCTGTCCGCCTCGCCCGCCGCCGTCGGCGGAGCGGTCGCGGGGGCGGAGAGGCCGTGGCCCGGGCGGTCGAAGCGGACGACCGTGCGGTGCGGGGCGAGCAGCGGGACGACCGGGTCCCAGTCGAACCAGCCGAGGCCGAGGCCGGCGCTCAGCACGCAGACGGGGCCCGTGCCGTCGACGGTCACGTGGTGGGCGACTCCCCCGATCCGTACGAAGGTCATCGCGGCCGCCTCCGGACGAGGGAGGCGGCGAGCACGGCGAGCCAGACGGCCACCAGGAGGACCTGGAGCCGCTGGCCCGCGCCGAGCGCCCAGGTGCCCCGGCCGGCCTCGAACGCGGCGACGGCCGCGAGCGTCCAGGCCGTGGCGGCGAGCTCCAGGACGACGAGGGCGGGGCCCGTCCGCGCGAGGGGGCGCCAGTGGCCGTACCGGCGGGCGGCCACGGTCAGGGCGATCATCGCGGCGACGGCTCCGGTCACGGCGAGACTCGAACTCACGGCATGGGCCGTATGGGTGGCGGGCACCAGACCGGCGTCCTCCCGCGCCGCGCACTCCGGGTCGGCGGTGGGGGCGCAGCTGAGCGGAAGCCGCGAGTCGACTGCGGTGGCGGCGCCGAAGACGGCGAGCGCGATCCAGCCGCCGAGCGCCCAGCGCCCCTGTCTCCCGGTCGCGGCGAGTCCCGTGAGGGCGCCCGCGAGGACGAGGAGGCCGGCGGCCAGGTCGGTGGCGCGGAAGAGGCCGCCGAGGGGCTGGTCGGCGGCGGCGAGTTCGGAGACGTATGTCCGGACCGGGTCGAGACCGGTCCGGACGAGGACTTCGAGGACCCAGGAGGTGTACGCGAGCGCGCCGAGGCCCAGGAGGACCGCTGCCGCTTTCGTCACGTTTCCGGGCATGATCGTTCGAACGTCAGGGTGCGCGGGAAGGTTCCCCGCGGTCGCGGTGGACCCGGCTCGGCCTGCGGTCCCGGGAATGCGGCGGGGCGTTTTCCGGGACATCGCGTCGGTGTGACGATTACACTGGCCGGGTGCCTCAACTACGCCTCGCCCTGAATCAGATCGACTCGACCGTCGGAGACATCGCCGGGAACTCCGAGGCGATCGTGCACTGGACCCGGCACGCCGCCGGACAGGGCGCGCATCTCGTCGCGTTCCCCGAGATGGCCCTGACCGGCTACCCCGTCGAGGACCTGGCCCTGCGGCCCTCCTTCGTCGAGGCCTCCCGGGACGCCCTGCGCGTCCTCGCCCGGCGGCTCGCGGACGAGGGCTTCGGCGGGCTGCCGGTCGTCGTCGGCTACCTCGACCGCTCGGAGCGGGCCGAGCCGAGGCTCGGCCGGCCCGCCGGGTCGCCGGAGAACGCCGCGGCCGTGCTGTACGGCGGTGCGGTGGCGCTGCGCTTCGCCAAGCACCACCTGCCCAACTACGGCGTCTTCGACGAGTACCGCTACTTCGTCCAGGGCGACACGCTGCCGGTCGTCCGGGTCCACGGCGTCGACGTGGCCCTGGCGATCTGCGAGGACCTCTGGCAGGACGGCGGCCGGGTCCCGGCGGCGCGCGCCGCGCGGGCCGGGCTGCTGCTGTCGGTCAACGCCTCGCCGTACGAGCTGGACAAGGACGACACCCGGCTCGAACTGGTCCGCAGGCGGGCCGCCGAGGCCGGCTGTGTCACCGCCTATCTGGCGTCGACGGGCGGTCAGGACGAGCTGGTCTTCGACGGCGACTCGATCGTCGTGGACGCGGCGGGCGAGGTCATCGCGCGTGCCCCTCAGTTCGTCGAGGGCAGTGTGATCGTCGACCTGGAGCTGCCGGCGGCCGAGGCCGACGCCCCCGAGGGCAGCGTCGCGGACGGGCTGCGGATCGACCGGGTGGTGCTCTCCGAGAAACCGCTGCCCGCGTACGAGGCGGAGCTCGCGGGCGGGTACGCGCACCGGCTGGAGGACGACGAGGAGATCTACTCGGCCCTGGTCGTGGGGCTGCGCGCCTATGTCGCGAAGAACGGTTTCCGCTCGGTCCTGATCGGTCTCTCGGGCGGCATCGACTCGGCGCTCGTCGCGTCGATCGCCTGCGACGCGGTCGGCGCGGGGAACGTGTACGGGGTGTCGATGCCCTCGAAGTACTCCTCCGACCACTCGCGCGGCGACGCCGCCGAACTGGCCCGCCGCACCGGCCTCAACTTCCGCACGGTGTCGATCGAGCCGATGTTCGACGCCTACATGGCCTCGCTGGGGCTCACCGGCCTCGCCGAGGAGAACCTGCAGTCCCGGCTGCGCGGCACGATGCTGATGGCCCTCTCCAACCAGGAGGGGCACATCGTCCTCGCCCCGGGCAACAAGTCCGAGCTGGCGGTGGGCTACTCGACGCTGTACGGCGACTCCGTCGGCGCGTTCGGGCCCATCAAGGACGTCTACAAGTCGACCGTCTTCCGGCTCGCGCGCTGGCGCAACAAGGCCGCCGAGGACCGGGGCATGACCCCGCCGATCCCGGAGAACTCGATCAGCAAGCCGCCCAGCGCCGAGCTGAGCCCGGGCCAGGTCGACACGGACTCGCTGCCGGACTACGCCGTCCTCGACGGGATCCTCTCGCTGTACGTGGACGCGGACCGCGGCAAGGACGAGATCGTGGCGGCGGGCTTCGCCGAGGAGGTCGTCGCGCGGACGCTGCGGATGGTGGACGCGGCGGAGTACAAGCGGCGCCAGTACCCGCCGGGCACCAAGATCTCGGCGAAGGGCTTCGGCAAGGACCGGCGGCTGCCGATCACGAACCGCTGGCGGGAGACGCCGTCCCCCTGACCTCCGGGACCGCCCGGTCCGCCTCGGTGGGCTCCAGGGGGCTTCCCGCCACGACGCGGGAGGGCCCCCTTCGCCGTACCGGCGCGGTCGAGCAGGCCCGCGACCGCGGCGATCGCGAGGCCGACGGCCGTGAGGCCCGCGCCCACGAGGGCCGGGGAGGTCCGGCCCCAGCCGGCCGCGACGGCCAGGTGGACTCTTCCCCATGGCTTCCGCGGGATGAAGGGAAGGTTTCGCGGGTCAGAGCTTCACGCGGGCCGCGATCGGGAGGTGGTCGCTCTCCGTCTGCGGCAGCGCCCAGGACGAGACGGGCTCGACGCCCTTCACCATGATCTGGTCGATCCGGGCCATCGGGAACGAGGCCGGCCAGCTGAAGCCGAAGCCGTCGCCCGCCGCTCCCTGGGTGGAGCGCAGCTGCGAGGTGACGGCGTTGAGCGAGCGGTCGTTCATGGTGCCGTTGAGGTCGCCGAGGAGGACGATCCGCCGGTGCCGGTCACGGGAGATGGCCTCGCCGAGCGCGTTGGCGCTGTTGTCGCGCTGGTTGGCGGTGAAGCCGGCGTTCAGCTTGACCCGGACGGACGGCAGGTGGGCGACGTACACCGCGACCTCGCCCTTGGGGGTCACGACGTCGGCGCGCATGGCGCGGGTCCAGCCCATCCCGATGTCCACGGGCTGCGCGGCGCGCAGGGGCATCTTGCTCCAGAGGCCGACCGTGCCCTGGACCGAATGGTGCGGGTACGCCTCCGCGAGGCCGCGCTCGTAGGTCGGGACCATGTCGCCCTTGAGCTCCTCCAGGGCCAGCACGTCGGCGCCCGAGGCGGCGAGATCGCGGGCGGTGCCCTCGGGGTCCGGGTTGTCGGCGTTCACGTTGTGCGTGGCGACGGTGAGGTCGCCGCCGGGGGCGGACTTGTCGGCGACGAGGCCGCCGAAGAGGTTGAGCCAGACGACCGCCGGGAGGAGCAGGGCGATCAGGGCGGTGGCGGAGCGGCGGAGCAGGGCGAGCACGAGCAGCAGGGGGACGAAGAGGCCCAGCCACGGCAGGAAGGTCTCGGTCAGGCTGCCGAGGTTGCCGATGGTGTTGGGGATCTCGGCGTGGAACACCATCAGGAGGGTCAGCGCCACCGCCGTGCCGGCGATGAGGATGCCCCGGCGCCAGATGCCGCGGTCGCGCCGCAGGCCGTCGAGGGCGGTCCGGAACCGGGATCCGGAACCGGGGCGCCCGTTCCCGCCGCCGCCGTGCTCGGTATCCGTCATGTCCACCCGCGCCATCGCACTGTCCTTCACTCTGCCTTGCCGTCTTGCGTGACCCGGTGCCGACACTAGGCGATCCCGGGTCCGTCGTACTCCCCCAGGGACGAGTGGGGACGCGTGGCGGGTTCCTGCAGGTGGCGCGGGCGGCGAGCCTGTGACAGAACGCGCACATTCGTGCGGATCAGGTGCAGATGGGAGGTGGGTCCGGTGCGTGCGGGTCGGGGTGGGCGCGGGGCGGGCCGGGCCGGCCGGGATCAGGTGCGGGGGCGCAGTCCTTCGAGGACGGAGTCGACGATCCGCTCGGCGAGGCCCTCCTCCAGGGTGCCGCCGGGGCGGATGACGGTGCGGATGAGCAGGGGGCCCGTGAAGAGGTCGCCGACGAGCTCGACGTCGAGGTCGTCGCGGATCTCCCCGCGCTCCATCCCGCGCCGCACCGCGTCCAGGCCGAGGCGGCGGCGCGGTTCGATCACGGTGTGGTGGTACGCCTCCCACAGCTTCGGATAGAGCTGCATCTGCGAGAACACGTTGTGGAGGAGGGCGGAGGTCCGCTTGGCGAGGCCGCGCTGCCGGATCGACTCCAGGAGCGTGACGAAGTCGTCCCGGACCGAGGTGCCGGGCAGCACCGGGTCCGGGAGCTCCACGGAGCGGAGGAGGTCGACGAAGAGCTCCTCCTTGCCGGGCCAGCGCCGGTAGATGGTGGCCTTGCCGACGCCGGCGGTGCGGGCGAGCCTCTCGATGGACAGCTCGGCGAGCGGGGTGCCGCCCTCCAGGAGCTCGATGGCCGCGTCGAAGATCGCCTGCTCGGCGGCCTCGCTCCGCGGTCGGCCGCGGCGTGCCGGCGCGGACTCACCGGCGGGTGCGGACCGGGTCCCGCCGTCGTGGGGTTCCGGGACTCCGCCGTCCTGCAGCGACACGTGCGCTCCGCCTCTCCTCCGGTGGCCGGCCGTCGGGCTGTCGACGGCCGGCGGCTGTTGCGGCCTGTCGGCCCGTCGGCCTATCGACGGGCCGATTCTCCCGCCTCGGCGCCGGGCGCGGGGACGGAGGCCCGCCCGGCGGCACCGTCGGGGGCGGGACCACCCTCCGCGGCGCCCGCACCCCCACCCGCCGGGGCCGTGCCCGGGGCCGGTTCCGTCGGGTGCGGCGTGCGGCCCGGGAGGAAGGCGGCGACGACGGCCGCGCCGACCAGGGCGATCACCGCGGAGGCGACGGCCGTGACGTGCATGGCGTCGAGGAAGGCGTCGTACGCGGGGGCCACGAGGTCCCGGCCGGCCGGGCCGAGCTTCTCGGCGACCGCGAGCGTCGCCTCGATGGACTCGCCCGCCGTGTCGCGCAGGGCCGCCGGGACGCCGCCGAGGTGCCCCTCGATCTCCCCGCGGTACGTGGAGGAGAGCACGGAGCCGAGGACGGCCACGCCCATCGCGCCGCCGACCTGCCGGAAGGTGTTGTTGATCGCCGAGCCGGAGCCCGCCTTCTCGCGGGGCAGCGCCTGCATGACCGCGACCGTGACCGGCGGCATGATGTGCGCCATTCCGGCGCCCTGGAGGAAGAAGACGACCTCCATCGCCCAGACCGGCGTCGAGGTGTCGAAGAGGGCGAAGGCGGCGAGGCCCGCGGCGACGAGCAGCATGCCGGCGGTGCACACGGCCTTCGCGCCGAAGCGGTCCACGACGAGCCGCGCCCGGGGCGCGAACACCATCTGGGCGACGGCGAGCGGCAGGATGAGCAGCCCGGACTGCAGGGCGCTGTAGCCGCGGACGCTCTGCAGGTAGAAGGCGGAGAAGAAGGTCACGCCCATGAGCGCGAAGAAGACCAGCGCGATGGCGGCGACGGCCGCGGCGAAGGCGGGCTTCCGGAAGTACGCCATGTCGATGGCCGGGTGGTCGCTGCGCCGCTCGTGGAGGACGAAGCCGACGAGGACGGCGAGGCCGCCGAGGGCCGGGGCGAGGACGGTGAGGTCGGTGAAGCTCGCCAGCTCGCCGCCGCGGATGATCCCGTACACGAGGAGGACGAGTCCGAGGACGGAGAGCAGCACGCCGGGTACGTCGATCCGGCCCGGCTTCGGGTCCCGGGAGTCGGGGACCAGCCAGATCATGAGGGCGAGGGCGAGGAGCACCACGGGCACGTTGACGAGGAAGATCGATCCCCACCAGAAGTGTTCGAGCAGGACGCCACCGGTGATGGGGCCGATCGCGATGGCGAGGCCGACGCTGCCGGCCCAGATGCCGATGGCCTTGGGCTGCTCGTCGCGCTCGAAGACGTTCATGAGGACGGCGAGGGTCGCGGGCATGACGAAGGCGGCGCCGAGGCCCATGACGGCGCGGTAGGCGATGAGCTCGCCCGGGGAGCCGGAGAAGGCGGCGAGGGCGGAGCCGATGCCGAAGACGGTGATGCCGAAGAGCAGCACCTTCTTGCGGCCGAGGCGGTCGCCGAGCAGGCCGGAGGTGAAGAGGAGGCCGGCGAAGACGAGTGTGTAGGAGTTGATCGACCACTCCAGCTCGCTCTGGGTGGCGCCGATGCCGGTGGGCGCGGGGGCGGCGATGGTCCTGACCGCGACGTTCAGGATCGAGTTGTCGAGGACGACGATCAGCAGGCTGAGCATGAGGACGCCGAGGACGGCCCAGCGGCGGCGGTGGACGGCCTCGGGGACCCGGGGCGGCGCGGGGGCCGGGGCGGAGGCAGGGGACGGCTGCGACATGCCGACCAGCGTAGACCCATTTCGATACGAGACCGTCTCGTATCGAAAAAACTGACCGAGGCTTTACGTGTCCCCCTGTTGCGCGGGTGTGAACAGCGCCACTCCGGCCCACTTCCCCGCCCGCCCGGCGAAGTGCCACCATGGATGTGGTCCGGGGACGCCGTCAGGGCGCCTCGAGATGACGAAGGAGCCGTTTCCCATGACGCTTCAGGCTGCCCAGAAACCGCCCGCCGACAGCAGCAAGGCGCTGTACGGCGGCAAGGGCACGCGCCGCCTCACCGTCCACGACATCGCCGCCGCCAAGACCCGCGGCGAGAAGTGGCCCATGCTCACCGCCTACGACGCGATGACCGCCTCCGTCTTCGACGAGGCCGGCATCCCCGTGATCCTCGTCGGCGACTCGATGGGCAACTGTCACCTCGGCTACGAGACCACCGTGCCGGTCACGATGGACGAGATGACGTTCCTCTCCGCCGCCGTCGTCCGGGGCACGCAGCGTGCCCTCGTCGTCGGCGACCTCCCCTTCGGCTCGTACCAGGAAGGGCCCGTCCAGGCCCTGCGCAACGCCACCCGGCTGATCAAGGACGCCGGGGTCCACGCGGTCAAGCTGGAGGGCGGCGAGCGCTCCCTGCCCCAGACCGAGCTCCTCGTCCAGGCCGGCATCCCCGTCATGTCCCACCTCGGCCTCACGCCGCAGTCCGTCAACACCATGGGCTACCGGGTGCAGGGCCGTACCGACGAGGACGCCCACCGGCTGCTCAGGGACGCCAAGGCGGCGCAGGACGCGGGCGCCTTCGCGGTCGTCCTCGAACTCGTACCGGCCGAGCTGGCCGCCGAGGTCACCCGCTCGCTGCACATCCCGACCATCGGCATCGGCGCGGGCGCCGGCACCGACGCGCAGGTCCTCGTCTGGACCGACATGGCCGGCCTGACCGGCGGCAAGGTCCCGCGCTTCACCAAGCAGTACGCCAACCTCCGCGAGACGCTCGGCGACGCCGCGCGCGCCTTCGCCGAGGACGTCTCCGGCGGGGCGTTCCCCGCCGAGGAGCACACCTTCCACTGACCCCGGTGAACAGGACGCACTGACCACCGCGGCACGACACCGACAGCCCGCCGACATCCCCCATCGGCGGGCTGTCGGTCGTCTGTCGGGGGATTGTCGGTGGCGGCTGGTCTAGTGGCTGCCATGACGCGATCACACACCAACGCCGTCGAGGTCCGGGGCCTCGTGAAGCACTTCGGCGCGACGAAGGCCCTCGACGGGGTCGACCTGGACGTCCGGGAGGGCACCGTCCTCGGGGTCCTCGGACCGAACGGCGCCGGGAAGACCACCCTCGTCCGCTGCCTGTCCACCCTCCTCGTCCCGGACGCCGGGACCGCCACCGTCGCCGGGTACGACGTGGTGAAGCACCCCCGCCAGCTGCGCCGCACCATAGGCCTCACCGGCCAGTACGCCTCGGTCGACGAGAAGCTCTCCGGCTGGGAGAACCTCTACATGATCGGGCGGCTGCTCGACCTCTCCCGCGCCGACGCCCGCCGTCGGTCCGACGAGATGCTGGAGCGCTTCTCGCTCACCGACGCGGCCAGGCGCCCCGCGATGAACTACTCGGGCGGTATGCGCCGTCGGCTCGACCTCGCCGCCTCGATGATCGGGCAGCCCGCCGTCCTCTACCTGGACGAGCCGACGACCGGACTCGACCCGCGCACCCGCAACGAGGTGTGGGACGAGGTGCAGCGGATGGTCTCCGAGGGCGTCACCGTCCTCCTCACCACGCAGTACATGGAGGAGGCCGAGCAGCTCGCGAGCGAGCTGACCGTCATCGACAAGGGCAGGGTCATCGCCAAGGGCGGGGTCGACGAGCTCAAGGCGAAGGTCGGCGGCCGGACCCTGAAGATCCGCCCGGTCGACCCGGACCAGCTGCCCGCCATGGCCGCCGCGCTCCGCGAGACCGGTCTCGACGGCGTCGCCGGTTCGAGCGTCGTGCCCGACGAGGGCGCGCTGTACGTGCCGATCCTCACCGACCAGCAGCTGACCGCCGTCGTGGCGCTGCTCGGCGCGCGCGGCTTCGGCATCGCGCACATCGGGACCCATCTGCCCAGCCTGGACGAGGTGTTCCTGGCGATCACCGGCCAGAAGACCGCCGAGTCCGACGCGATCAGCGAGGAGGTCGCCGCCGCATGAGCACGACCACTGTCACCAAGTCCCCCGTCGACGCCCCGAGGACGCCGCCCGCGCGCCCCGCGCCGACCGCCGAGGGCCGCATCGGGTTCCGGGCCAACCTCCGCCACATCGGCGCGCTGGCCCGCCGCAACGCCCTCCAGATCAAGCAGGACCCGGAGTCGATGTTCGACGCCGTGATGATGCCGATCATCTTCATCCTGCTGTTCGTGTACGTCTTCGGCGGCGCCATCGCGGGCAAGGGCAACAACGACGTCTACGTCAACTACGTGACGCCCGGCCTGATGGCGATGATGGGCATGAACATCGCCATGGCCGTCGGCGTGGGCATCAACGACGACTTCAAGAAGGGGGTCATGGACCGGTTCCGGACGATGCCGATCGCCCGGTCCTCCGTCCTGATCGCCAAGATCGTCGTCGAGGTCGGCCGGATGCTGATCGCCACCGCGATCCTGCTCGGCATGGGCTTCCTGCTCGGCCTGGAGATCCACACCTCCGTCTTCCACCTCTTCGCCGCCATCGGCCTGTCGATGGTCTTCGGAGCCTCGCTGATGTGGATCTTCATCCTGCTCGGGCTCAGCCTCAAGACGGCCCAGGCCGTCCAGGGCATGGCCATGCTCGTCCTGATGCCGCTCCAGTTCGGCTCCTCGATCTTCGCCCCGACGACCTCGATGCCGGGCTGGCTGGAGACCTTCACCGACTACAACCCGCTGTCGAACCTCGCCGACGCCGCCCGCAACCTGATCAACGGCGGTCCGGTCGCCCACTCGGTGTGGATGACGCTCGGCTGGGCGCTGCTGATCACGGTCGTCACGGCGCCGCTCGCGGTGTCCAAGTTCCGCAAGAAGACCTGAGGCGGGTCCGGGCCGGGACGACGGGGGCAGGACCACGGGGGTCAGGACTCGGCGCGCTCACTGATCGCGTCGGCGGCGCTGCCGAGCAGGGCGGCGGTCTCTTCCAGGGAGAGGCCGTCGCCTTCGGCGTACGCCGCGGCGAACACGTCCTCCCCGAGGGCGGACCGGGCCAGCCCGGTGGCCGCGGCCGTGTTCTCCCGCTCCATCGGCGGCGCCAGGTGGCCGGGCGGGAGGAGCCCCGCCGCGGCCCCGAGGAGCGTGGCCGCGACGCGTGCCGCCGGGCCGCCGACGCCGGCGAGCGCCCAGGCCGCGACGACGGCGTGGTACGCCGGCATCTGCGGGGCGATCATCATCGACAGGGGGTCCAGGGAGCGGGTGTACGCCTGCGCGGCGAGGTCGAACGCGGAGCGATACCGCCCCTCCAGAGCGTCCAGCCAGCCCAGGCTGCCGAGGGCGAAGCCCTCGAAGATGGACAGGGTCTCCGAGCCGAACTCCCGCCGCAGCACGTGCAGGTGCTCCCGGGCCTCGGCGATCCGTCCGCTGCGGCCGAGCGCGAGCGCGAGGAAGAGCCGGGCGCCGAGCAGCGGTTCCTGGCCCCAGCCGTGCCTCCCGTCCACGATCTCCCGCAGAATGGCTTCCCCTTCCTCCAGCCGGCCGGTCTCGACGAGGATGTCGGCGTACCGGGCGCGCAGCAGGGCCATCTGCGACTGGGCCCCGATCCGCTCCGCGTAGCCGATGGCGGCGGCGAAGTCCTCGGCCGCGCCCTCGAACTCGAGGCGCCGCTCGCGGGCCTCGGCGCGCGAGGAGAGCGCCTCCGCCGCGCCCCAGGCGTCGCCGAGGCGGACGAAGATCTCCAGGCTCTCGTCGGCGTCCCCGGTCGCCTCGACGGCCCAGTCGGCCCGGTTGGCGTACATGTTGGCGCGCATCTGGAGGAGGTTGGCGAGCTCCCAGTCGTAGCCGTTGCGGCGGCAGGCCTCGACGGTCGTGTCCATGACCTCCCGGAGCCGGTCGGCCTCGCCGGTGAGGAGGACCGCGAAGACGCCGAAGGAGCCGGGCAGCCGGCAGGTCTGCGGCAGGCCGGGCTCGTACACGGCGGTCATCTCGCGGAGCCGCCGCACCCCTTCGGGGCTGGTCCAGCGGCTGGTCTCGTGGTCCATGCTGAGCAGCTCCACGAGCCGCGCCCCGCGCCGGGCCTCCCAGCGCTGCTCCGCGGAGAGCGGCGGCGGCGTGGCCGTGCACGGCTCGTGCAGCGGGACGACGGGGGCGGCGGGCGGTGTGAACGGGTCGGGCCCGAGCGCGGCGGCGGACCGGGCCCAGTGCAGGGCGTCGGTGCGCAGGTCGCGCATCTGCCAGTACCAGAGCAGGGAGTGGACGAGGACGAGCGCCTCGTCCTCGTCGCGGGCGGCGACGGCCCGGCGCAGGGCGGTGCGGAGGTTGCCGTACTCGGTCCCGAACCGGGCGATCGCGGCGACCTGCCCGGAGCCGCGGAGCTCGGGGTCGGTCCGGCGGGCGAGCTCGCGGTAGTACGTGAGGTGGCGCCGCTCGGTCACGGCCCGTTCGCCGGCCTCGTCGAGGCGCTCGCCCGCGTACTCGGCGACGGTCTCCAGGAGCCGGTAGCGCATGCCGGTGTCGCCGGGGGCCGAGACGACGAGCGACTTGTCGACGAGGGAGCCGAGGACATCGAGGACGGCGGGGGCGTCGAGGGGGGTGGGGGCGGTGCCTGGGGTCGGGGCGGCGCCGGGGGTCGAGGCGTCGAGAGGGGTCGGGGCGTCGAGGGGGGTGGGGGCGGTGCCTGGGTCGGCGCAGACCGACTCCGCCGCTTCCAGGTCGCTGCCGCCGGTGAACACCGACAGGCGGCGCAGGACGGCCCGTTCGGCGGCGTCGAGGAGGTCCCAGGACCAGTCGACGACCGCGCGCAGGGTCTGCTGGCGGGGCAGGACGGTCCGGGCGCCCGAGGTGAGCAGCCGGAAGCGGTCGTCGAGCCGGTCCGCGATCTGGCCCAGGGTCAGCATCCGCAGCCGGGCCGCGGCCAGCTCGATCGCCAGCGGCAGCCCGTCCAGGCGGCGGACGATCTCGGCCGCGGCCTCCGGGTCCTCGTCCGTCCGGAACCCGGGGCGGGCCGCCGCGCCCCGGTCCCCGAGGAGACGCAGCGCCGTCTCCGCCGGCAGCGGCCCCAGCGGACGCAGCACCTCCCCCGGCACGCCCAGCGGTTCCCGGCTCGTCGCCAGGACCCGCAGTCCGGGGCAGCGGGCGAGGAGGGTCTCGGCCAGCTCGGCGGCGGACGCGACGAGGTGCTCGCAGTTGTCGAGGAGGAGCAGCATCCGCCGCCCGGCGACGTGCTCGACGAGCCGGGCGAGCGGGTCGCTGCCACCGCGCAGCTCCTCGGCTCCCGCGCCGCGCAGCACGGTCTCCCGGGCGCCGACGGCCGCGAGTACGGCCTCGGGGACGGCCTCCGGGTCGGTGACGGCGGCGAGTTCGGCCACCCACACGCCGTCGGGCCAGGCCTCGGCCCCGCGCTCGGCGACCTCCTGCGAGAGGCGGGTCTTCCCGGCGCCGCCGGGCCCGAGCAGGGTGACGAGCCGGGCCGTCCGCAGGGACTCCTGGAGCGCGGCGATGTCCCCGTCCCGCCCGACGAAGCTGGTGAGCCGGGCCCGGAGGTTCCCGCGCACGGGCGGCCCCGGCTCCGCCGTCCGCGCGGGCGGCGGAGCCGGGGCGAGCAGTTCGGCGTGGAGGGCGCGCAGGGCCGGGGAGGGGTCCGTGCCGAGGCGGTTGGCGAGGGCGCGGCGGACCGACTCGTACGCGGCGAGCGCCTCGGCCGCGCGGCCGGTGTCGCGCAGGGCCCGGATGCGGAGGGCCTGAAGGGGTTCGTCGAGCTGGTGGGCGGCGCTGAGCGCGGTCAGTTCGGGGAGGACCGCGGCGGCCTCGCCCAGGGCCAGGGCGGCGCCGAGCCGGGCCCGGCGGGCGTCGAGGCGGCGGGCCTCCCAGCGGGCGGCCTCCGCGTCCCGGTCCGGCAGGTCGGCGAGGGCGGGCCCGCGCCAGAGGCCGAGGGCCTCGTCGAGGAACGCGGCGGCCCGGACGGCGTCCCCGGCGGACAGGGCGGCCACTCCCTCGGCGGCGAGCCGTTCGAAGCGGTGGGCGTCGACGTCCTCGGGTCGGGCGTCGAGGCGGTAGCCGCCGTCGGCGGAGATCACCGCGGTACGGCCGAGGGCCCGACGCAGCCGTCCGACGAGGGCCTGGAGCGCGGCGACGGCGTCGGCGGGCGGCTCGTCGCCGTGCCAGACCTCGTCGACGAGGTCCGGCACGGGCACGGTCCGCCCGGCCCGCAGGGCGAGGACGGTCAGCAGTGCGCGCACCCGCGGACCGCCGACGGTCAGGTCGGTGCCGTCGGCGGTGCGGGCGAGGGTCGGGCCGAGCAGGGAGTAACGCACCCGCCCATTCTCCGCGAGAGGCCCCCGGGCCCGGGTACCAGGGCGCGCGGGGCGGCCCCGGCGTCCTCCCGCCCTCCCGGCCCGGCCCCTCCCGGCCTCCGGCTCTCCCGGCCCGGCCCTCTCCCGGCCGCCGGCCTCCGGGCCCGGAACCTTCCCGGGCCGGAGCCCCCCAGTCCCCGGAACCCGGCCGGGGCCCGGTACGTTTCCCGCACACCAGCCCTCCGGCACTCGGGAGTCCCCTCGATGAGCACGGCCACCACCCGGCGTCACGAACGGCGGATCAGTCCCGTCTTCCTGGCGATCCTCGCCGTCATGGCCGTCACCGGCTGGGCGGTGTGGACGGACTTCGCCGCCTCGCCCGGTCTGGCGGTGTTCCTCTTCGTGACCTCGGCGTGGGTGGTGTCGCTCTGCCTCCACGAGTACGCGCACGCCCGCACCGCCCTGCACGGCGGGGACGTCACGGTCGGGGCCAAGGGCTATCTGACCCTGAACCCGCTCGCGTACACACACGCGTGGCTGAGCATCATCCTGCCGGTGCTGTTCGTGATCATGGGCGGGATCGGTCTGCCGGGCGGGGCGGTCTTCATCGAGCAGGGCCGGATCAAGGGGCGCTGGAAGCACAGTCTGATCTCGGCGGCGGGCCCCCTGGCGAACGTCCTGTTCGCGTTGGTCTGCACGGCGCCGTTCTGGCTGGACGCGCTGGACGGCGTGCCCGTGGCCTTCCGGTACGCCCTGGCGTTCCTGGCGTTCCTCCAGGTCACGGCCGCGCTCCTGAACCTGCTGCCGGTGCCGGGCCTCGACGGTTACGGGATCGTGGAGCCCTGGCTCTCGTACCGGGTGAAGCGGCAGATCGAGCCGTACGCACCGTACGGCTTCTTCGTCGTGATCGCGCTGCTGTTCGTGCCGGCGGTCAACGGCGCCTTCTTCGACGCGATCGACGCGCTGATGCGGGCCCTCGGGGTGGCGGAGGAGAGCCGGTACTGCGGTTCGCAGCTGTTCCGGTTCTGGCAGGAGACGCCGGAGTTCTGCCGGGTCTGATCCGGACCGGGGGCGGGCCCGGCATGACCTGACAGTCAGGCCTGGCTCTGGGCGGCCTCGGCCTGCTTCTCCAGCTTCGCGCGGCGGACGTAGTACCAGGCCATGTTGGAGGAGAGGCCCGCCAGGAGGACCCAGATCACGCCCAGGAAGCTGCCCTGGACGAAGGAGACGACGGCCGCGGCGACGGCCAGGGCGCAGACCACGAGGGCGTAGAGGGCGAGGCGGGGCATGGGGGACGTCTCCTGTCCGGGTACGGCTGCTGGTGCCCGTCCAGTGTCCCCCATGCCCGGCGCCGCTCCCTCCCGAGGGCCGCGGCCCGGACTCAGACGTCGGTGACCCGGAGTCCCGCGTGGGCCTTGTAGCGGCGGTTGACCGAGATCAGGTTCGCGACGAGCGACTCGACCTGGTGGGCGTTGCGCAGCCGGCCGGCGAAGACCCCGCGCATGCCGGGGATGCGGCCGGCGAGGGCCTGGACGAGCTCGACGTCGGCGCGCTCCTCGCCGAGGACCATCACGTCCGTGTCGATCTCCTCGATGGACGCGTCCTGGAGGAGCACGGCGGAGAGGTGGTGGAAGGCGGCCGCGACCCGGGAGTCCGGGAGGAGCGCGGCGGCCTGCTCGGCGGCGGAGCCCTCCTCGGGCTTCAGGGCGTAGGCGCCCTTCTTGTCGAAGCCGAGCGGGTTGACGCAGTCGACGACGAGCTTGCCGGTGAGCTCCTCGCGCAGGGACTCCAGGGTCTTGGCGTGTCCGTCCCACGGCACGGCGACGATCACGATGTCGCTGCGGCGGGCGCACTCGGCGTTGTCGGCGCCCTCGACGCCGTGGCCGAGCTCCTCGGCGACGGCCTGCGCGCGGTCGGCGGCCCGGGAGCCGAGGATCACCTTCTGTCCGGCCTTGGCGAGCCGGTGGGCGAGGCCGCGGCCCTGCTCGCCGGTGCCGCCGAGGACGCCGACGACGAGTCCGGAGACGTCGGGGAGGTCCCACGGGTCCTTGGGGGCCGCCTTGGGCGCGGCGGTGGAGCCGGTGGGGTCGGGGGAGGCAGTCGAGGAAGTCATGGCCCCGACATTACCGAGCGGTCGGGCCGCGGGGGTCCGTCCCGTACGGGTGGAACCGGCCACAACAGGCCACGTGCGGCGCGCCGCTCGGGCAGGATGCCGCCTCATGGATGCCGTACGGGTCGCGTTGCTGCGGGAAGTGCTCGCCGGGACGGAGTGGCCGGGCGAGGCCCGCCGTTTCGCGGGGGCGCTCCGGTCCTCGGTCGTTCCGCACCGGGGCGGGCTGCTGCTCGTCGGCACGGCGGAGTACGAGCCCTGGCACCTGGCGGCGCACCTCGTCGACGAGTCGGCCTGGGCGGGGCTGCCGGAGCTGGCGCCCACGCTCGTCCGGCACCGGGTGCGGCCCGGCGATCCGGCGCACCTGGCGGTGGGGCTCGGGCGTCTGGAGGCGGCGGGGCGCGGGGCGACGCTGCTGATGGTGACGCCGGAGCGGCCGGACGCGGGGCTGCTCCAGCGGGTCCACGACGCCCGGCGGGCCGGGGCGACGGTGCTGTCGCTCGACGGTGGCGACGCGGAGGTGCGGGGGCTCGCCCACGAGACGCTGACGGTGGCGGAGGGGGCGGAGGTCGACCTGGACACGGTGCAGCACCTGGTGAGCGCGGCGGCCGGGGAGAACAGCCTGCCGTCCCCGCGCGGGAGCCGCCGGTTCCGGGACCGGCTCTCGGACCTGGCCGACCGTCTGACGGCCCCGCCGCCGTCCCGCTGGTAGGCACGGGGGCGGGCGTCCGCGGGCCGCGGTGGAGGGAGACGCGGCAGGGACGGCACCGCCCGGCCGGCCCGTGGGCCGGCTTATTCGGTTGCCCCGGGGGCCCTGCGGCCGGAGCATGGCCCCTCGTGTCCTCCGCGCCCTCGCCCAAGCCCTCCGCCCGGCTCTCCGCCCTGCTGCCCGATCTGGCGCCCTGGCGCACGTCCCGTGACTTCCGGCTCCTGTGGAGCCAGGGGCTCGTGACGTACTTCGCCGGCGCGATGGCGATGATCGCCCTGCCGCTCCAGATCAAGGAGCTGACGAACTCCCCGCTCGCGGTGGGGGCCATGGGCGCGGTCGAGCTGGTGCCGCTGGTCGTCTTCGGGCTGTACGGGGGCGCGCTCGCCGACGCCGTGGACCGGCGGAAGGTGATCGTGGCGACGGAGGCGGGGCTGGGCGTGCTCGCCCTGCTCCTGCTGCTGAACGCGCTGCTGCCGGAGCCGATGCTGTGGCCGCTGTACGTGGTCGCGGCCGGTGTGTCCGCCCTCGCGGGGCTCCAGCGTCCCGCGCTCGACTCGCTGCTCGCCCGGATCGTGCCGCACGAGCACCAGACCGCCGCCGCGGCGCTCAACTCGCTTCGCTGGCAGATCGGCTCGATCGCGGGCCCGGCGGTCGCGGGGCTCGTCGTCGCGTTCGCGGGTCACGCCCCGGCGTACGCGGTGACGATCGTCGGCTTCGCCGCCTCGGTGCTGATGTGCCGCCGCCTCTCCCCCGCGCCGCCCGCGCACGACGCGGAGAAGCCCTCGCTGAAGGGCATCGCGGAGGGCGCGCGGTACGCCTGGTCGCGGCCGGTGCTGCTCGGCACGTACGCGGTCGACCTGGCGGCGATGTTCTTCGCCTTCCCGAACACGATCTTCCCGTTCCTCGCGGACGAGCTGGACGCCGACTGGTCGCTCGGCCTGATGTACGCGGCCGGCTCGGTCGGCTCGCTCGTGCTCGGGCTGACCAGCGGCTGGACGTCGAGGGTGCGGCGGCACGGGCTGCTCGTGGTCGGGGGCGCGGCCGGCTGGGGTCTGGCGATCGCGGCGGCCGGCTGGTTCGGGAACATCTGGCTGGTGCTGCTGTGTCTGGCCTTCGCGGGCGCCGGCGACATGCTGAGCGGTCTCGGCCGGGCCACGATCTGGAACCAGACGATCCCGGAGGAGCTGCGCGGGCGGCTCGCCGGCATCGAGGTGCTGTCCTACAGCGTGGGCCCGCAGCTGGGGCAGGTCCGGGCGGGCGCGATGGCCGGGTGGACCGGCACCCGGGCGGCCGTCTGGTCGGGCGGTGTGGCCTGCGTCGCCTCGGTGGGGCTGCTCTGCCTGGCGCTGCCGAAGCTGCTCACGTACGACTCCGAGACGGACGAGGACTCGCTGCGCCGCAAGGCCCAGCAGGAGGCCGTCGCACGGCAGGAGGAGCCCCAGGGGTCGGCCGGTACCGTCTGAGCCGGTCCCGGCCGGCCCCCGGGGTCACGCCTCGGGGTCCTTGTCCGGGCTCTTGCCCTCGTGCCAGCGCGGGTCCGTCTCCCACTCCAGGTTCCGCTCGCGGGCGGTCTCCATGGCGTGGGAGGCCTCCTCACGGCTGGTGTAGGGGCCGAATCGGTTCTTCGCCGGACACTCCGGGCCTTCTTCGACCTTCTTGTGCTCCAGGCAGTAGTACCACTCGCCCGGTTTGCCGGTGGCGCGCTTCTTGAACAGGGCCATCGTCGTCGGCTCCTTCCTCCGACACCATGCTGCCCCAGACGCGGTCGTTAGACTCGCTGACATGTCTGGCCAGTCGCTTCTCGTTCCGGGGGAGCTCTCCCCCCACCGCTCCGTCCCGGGCTCCATCCGCCGCCCCGAGTACGTCGGGAAGCCCGCCCCGGCCCCGTACGACGGGCCCGAGGTGCAGGATTCCGACACCATCGAGCGCATGCGGATCGCCGGCCGCATCGCCGCGCAGGCGATGGAGGAGGCCGCCAAGCACATCGCTCCGGGCGTCACCACCGACGAGCTCGACCGGGTCGCGCACGAGTACATGTGCGACCACGGCGCCTATCCCTCGACCCTCGGCTACCGCGGGTTCCCGAAGTCGCTGTGCGCCTCGGTCAACGAGGTCATCTGCCACGGCATCCCGGACTCCACGGTGCTGCGGGACGGCGACATCGTGAACCTGGACGTCACGGCGTACATCAACGGCGTCCACGGCGACAACAACGCCACCTACCTCTGCGGGGACGTCGACGAGGAGTCGCGGCTGCTCGTCGAGCGGACCCGGGAGTCCCTCAACCGGGCCATCAAGGCCGTCCGGCCGGGCCGTCAGATCAACATCATCGGGCGGGTCATCGAGTCGTACGCCAAGCGCTTCGGCTACGGGGTCGTACGGGACTTCACCGGGCACGGCATCAACTCGTCGTTCCACTCCGGCCTGATCGTGCCGCACTACGACTCCCCCCACCACACCACCGAGATCAAGACCGGCATGACCTTCACGATCGAGCCGATGCTGACGCTGGGCACCCACGACTACGACATGTGGGACGACGGCTGGACCGTGGTGACCAAGGACCGCAAGCGGACCGCGCAGTTCGAGCACACGCTCGTCGTGACCGAGAACGGGGCCGAGATTCTTACGTTGCCCTGACCTCTCGAACGGGTACGTTTTTACCGACAGGACGTCGGGAACCAGTTGACTTAGGTAAGCCTAAGTTGGCAGTATCTGCACTGGTTCCCGTCCCATCGGTCCCGGAGGCACGCCTTGGACACGCCCTTCTCCACGCTCATCCGTACGGCCTCGCACGAGCAGCACACGGAGGCGGAGACCTCGTCCTTCATGGGCGACCTCCTGGGCGGACGCCTGGCCGTCGACGCCTACGCCCGCTACACGGAGCAGCTGTGGTTCGTGTACCGCGCCCTGGAGGAGGGCGCGGAGGCGCTGCGCGAGGACCCGGTCGCCGGGCCGTTCATACAGACCGAGCTGTTCCGCACGGCCGCCCTGGAGCAGGACCTCGCCCATCTGCGGGGCCCCGACTGGCGCGCCGGGGTCTCCCCGCTGCCCGCCACCGCCGCGTACGCGGAGCGGGTCGCGGAGTGCGCCCGTGACTGGCCCGCGGGGTACGTGGCCCACCACTACACGCGCTACCTGGGCGACCTGTCGGGCGGTCAGATCATCCGCGACAAGGCGGAGCGGACCTGGGGCTTCGCACGCAAGGGCGACGGCGTGCGCTTCTACGTCTTCGAGGAGATCGGCAACCCGGCCGCGTTCAAGCGGGCCTACCGGGAGCTGCTCGACGGCGTGAACGCCGACGACCTGGAGAAGCAGCGGATCATCGACGAGTGCAAGCGCGCCTTCGCCTTCAACAGCGCGGTCTTCCACCAGCTGGGGTGCGAGTTCCCGCTGAGCGCGTGAGCGCTCGTCCGGGCCGCGCGCTCAGAGCGTCGGGCCCGGCGCGCTCAGAGCGTGAAGGTCCCGCCGCGCTCGGCGCGCGCAGGTCCCGCACGCTCAGAGCGTGAAGGTCCTCTCCAGGCGGACGCGTCCGCCCAACTCCACGATGCCGTCGGGGCCGGGGGCGGTCAGCAGCTGCGACCCCCGGCCCTGAGTGATGTTCAGGGCCCGTCCCAGCTCCGCCGTCAGGAGCAGCGCCGCCGCGCCCGTCGCCTCGTCCTCGTCGATGCCGTCCCCGCGCCCCGGGAACCCGCGCGCCCTGATCCGGCCCGCGGCCTCCTCCTGCCAGGCCCAGGCGTAGATCCACTCGCCGGGCTCGGGTACCTCCAGGGCGTCCACCTCGGCGGCGGAGCCGTACTGGCGCAGGGTCCGCGGCGGCGCCCACTCGGCACGCGCCTCGATCCAGGTGAACTCCCCGTCCCCGCGCACCCACACCTCGCCCGCCGGCGGGCAGATGACCTCCAGGTCGAGCAGCCAGGCGGCGCCGACCAGGGGGTACCCGGCGAAGGGCAGCCGCGTCCCGGGGGTGTAGATGTCGACGATCCCGCGCTCCGGGTCGTCCACGAACACCGTCTCGCTGAAGCCGAGCTCCTTGGCGAGCGCCTGCCGGGAGGCCTCGTCGGGGTGGTGGCGGGGGTCCCGCACGACGCCGAGGGCGTTGCCCCCGCGGCCGTCGCCGGCACAGAAGACCCGCAGGACGTCGATGTCAGTGGCGGTCGTGTTCATGGCGGAATTCAACCACTCGCCCCGGACGGCCAGGGCCGCACCCGGGAATCGGGTGCGGCCGTGACGTTCGGGGCGGGTGGTGGCGCGCAGGTGCTCAGGACTCCGTGGCGCGGCGGCGGACGGCGACGACCGCGGCCGCGCCTCCCGCCGCGAGCAGGCCCGAGGCCGCGAGGAGGAGGCCGGTCGGGGCGCCCGAGCCGGTGGCGGCGAGGGCTCCGGATCCGCCGGCCGTACCGGAGCCGCCGACCGTGCCCGCGCCCGTACCTCCGACGCTGCCCGCGCCGCCGACGGTCCCGCCGCCGCCCGTGGTGGACGAGCCGCCGGCCGTGCCGGACCCGCCGGTGGTGGACGCGCCGCCCGTGGTGGACGAGCCGCCGGAGGTCCCGGGCAGGGAGGCGTCCTCGTCGGCGGCGAGGGTCAGGGTCACCGGGTCCATCTCGGTGCCCGCGGGGTACCCGCCCTGGCCGCCGGGGGCGGCGAAGGCGGCGGAGCCGGCCGCCGTCAGCTTCGTCGGGATGCCTGCGAGGGTGACGAGCCCCTCGTCCACGGTCCAGTCGGCCCCCGACAGGTCCAGGTCGACCAGGGGCACGTCGTCCTTCGTGCCGGTGGCGCCGGTGACGTCGGCGGTGAGGGTGCCGGTGGCGCCGCTCGCCCTGACCTTCAGGTCGGAGACCCTCCAGTCGATGCCGTGCGCGGCGCAGACGAAGGCGAGCCTGCCGGAGAAGGCGGCCTCGACCTTGCGGGCGTCGGCGTCCAGGTCGGCCTTGACGAAGCCGAAGTCGTAGGCGGAGCCCCGCTTCACGGCGCCGCCGGAGGCGGTGACGGAGCCGCCGCACATCTCGCCGACGTACCGCTGCCAGCTCTGCTTGACGCCCCAGGTCAGCCGGCCGTCGCCGACGGCGCCGGCGGGGTCGGTGGGCCGCGGTGCCGTGGGGGCGGTGGTGGTGGGAGCCGTGGTCGTGGGGGCCGTGGTGGTCGGGACCGTCGTGGTGGGCGCGGGGGACGTCGGGGCGGTCGTGGTGGGCGCCGCGGTCGTCGGGGCCGTGGTCGTCGGCGTGACGGGCGGGGTGGTCGGGGGCTGGGTGGTCGGCGGCGTGGTCGTCGGCGGGGCGGTCGTGGGCCGGGCACCCGCCTTCACGGTGAGGGTGGCCGCGTCGAGTTCGTCGCCCTCCTTGTAGAAGCCGGCGAACGCCGCCGCGCCGTCCTTCGTCAGCTTCGCCGGTATGTCCTTGAACACCATGGTGCCGCCCGCGCCCTGGGACGGCCGGACGCGGCTCATGTCGAGCGCCGCGAAGGCGATGTCGTCGCGGCGGCTGACGCTGCCGTCCTTCTCCTTGGTGACGACGTCCGCGAGGATCTCGCCGGTCGGCGCGGCCGAGCCCTCGGTCGTCAGCCTGACGTCGGAGACGCGGATGTCGAGGGCGCCCGAGTGAGCCTCGAAACGGACGCCTCCCTTGAAGGAGTTGGCGGTGGCGTGCGTCGTCGTGTCGTAGGTGCCGGTGCCGTCGACGAAGGTGAAGACGCCGTTGTTCGCGGCCTGCCGGGCGCCGCCTTCGAGTGTGGTCCTCCCGTGGGCGAAGGGCTGCGCCAGGTAGTTGCGGAAGGACTGCTTGATACCCCAGTCCAGGGTGCCGTCGCTGAGCGTCGTCGGGGGCGCCGCGTCCGCCGCCGAGGCGGGCAGGGCCAGGACGACGGCGCCCGTGCCGAGGGCGGCCGCCGTGGCGACGGCGGCGGCCAGGGTGACGGATCGGCGCAAGGGGGTGGCCATGTCGGGGTCTCCTAGGTGGTGCGACGCGGGAGGCGTTACGGGGGGGGGCGTGGCCTCTACGGGGGGGGTGGGAGCGCTGTGTACGCGGGAGGGTCAGGCCTCGGGGGTGCCGGTACGGCGGCGGCGTACGGCGACGAGGACCGCGAGCGCGGCGGCGAGGAGCACGCCCGCGCCGATCACGGCGTACGTACCGGTGGAGGTCGCCGGGGCGGGGGCGGCGGAGGGGGTCGCCGGGGCGGCGCCCTTCGCGGGCGCGGCGGACGGCGTGGCGTCGCTGCCGAGGTCCGGGAGCGCGGGCAGCTTCGCCGCCGCGTCGACGGTGACGGCGAGCGACACGGGGTCCATCGCGGTGCCCGCCCGGTACATCCCGCCGAAGGCCTTGGCGCCGCCCTCGGTGAGGGTGGCGGGGGCCTCGGTGACGGCGGCGAGGCCGTCCTTCGGGACGAGGTCCGGGGCGGTGAAGGTGACGAGGGGCACGGCCTTCGTGGTCGTCCCACCGCTGGTGACGTCGGCGCTGAGCGTGCCCTTGCCGTCCGTCACCTTCGCGGTGACCCGGGCGAGCGTGAGGTCGAGGTGGGCGCCGGTGAAGCGGACGCTGCCCGCGAAGGCCGCGTCGAGGGTCCGCCTCCCCGGGTCGTACGCGCCCTTGCCGTCCGGGAAGCGGAAGAGCGCGCCGCCGTCCTGGGCGCCGCCCGCGAGGGTCCACTCGCCCTGGGCGATGGCCCCGGTGACGTACTCGCGGAAGGTCCGGCGGACGCCCCAGTCGACCGCAGCGGTCCTGATGGTGGCGGTGCTCGCGGGTGCGCCGGGGGAATTCGCCGTGGACGACGGGCCCGTGGGGGGCGTCGCCGTCGGCTCGGTGGCCGGCGCGATGGTCGGGGCGGTGCTCGGCGGGGCCTCCTTCGGTGCCCGGACGTCGACCGTGAGGCTGACGGGGTCGAGGGGGGTGCCGGCCGGGTAGTAGCCGGCGAAGGCCGTGGCGCCCTGCGCGGTGAGCGTGGCGGGCACGCCACTGAGGGCGACGGGGCTGCCGCCGCCGCGCATGTCGATCCCGCCGAGGTTCAGCGTGGCCAGCGGCACCTGGGTCCGGACGCTGAGCCGTCCGCTGCCCTTGGCCCTGCTCGCCATGTCGGCGTAGAGGGTTCCGCGGCCGCCCCGGACGACGACCCGGGGGCGGCTGACGGTGAGGTCGAGCTCGTTCGTGCCGTCCGGCTTGCGGTGGCCCGTGAAGCGGACGCCGCCGGAGAAGGCGGCTTCGAAGGCGCCGGTCGCGGGGTCGTACGAGCCCTGCGCGGAGTGGAAGCGGAACTGGCCGGTGCCGACCGTGGCGGCGCCGCCGGTGAGGCCCCAACTGCCCTGCGCGATGGGGCCGGTGACATAGCTCTGGAAGGAGGACCTGATGCCCCAGTCGAGCCGTCCGCCCTGCACCGTGCGGCTCTCCGCGTGGGCGGGCGAGGCCGGGACGAGGGCGGCGAGCAGGGCCGCGAAGAGGCCCGCGGCGAGCGCGCGGGCGGGTCTGGACAGCAGCATGGGACCCCTTCCGGGGGGCGTCGCGGGGTAGCAAGTGAGGTAAGGCTAACCTAAGCTGAATCCGGCTTCGGTCGGAACCCCTCCGGCCCGTACGCGGCAGACGGAACGAACGACAGGACGGTGTCCGGTGCGCAGAACTCGCCTCGCGGGAGCGCTGACAGCAGTGCTCGCCCTCGCCCTCGCGGCGACCGGCTGCGGTGACGGAGGTGGAAGCGGAACCGGCGGTACGACCCCGGGAGGGGCTCCCGCCGCCCAGGCCGCCTCCGCCGCCCCCGACCGGGTCGAGCCGCTCGCCGCCCCGGCCGCGCCCCGACTGCCCGTCACCGTCCCCTCGGCGGACGGGCGCGCGGTCACCGTCGCCTCGACCGACCGGATCGTCCCGCTCAGCGGCTCCCTCAACGAGATCGTCTTCACCCTCGGCCTCGGCGGGAAGGTCGTCGCCCGCGACATCACCGCCACCTTCGAACAGGCCGCGGGACTCCCGGTGGTGACCCGCGCCCATGACGTCTCCGCCGAGAGCGTGCTCTCGCTGCGCCCCACCGTCGTCCTCGCCGAGTCCACCACCGGGCCGGCCGAGGCCGTCGCCCAGATCCGGGACGCGGGCATCCCCCTCGTCGTGGTGAAGCCCGCCAAGGAGCTCGCGGACGTCGGAACCCGCATCGACGCGGTCGCCGCCGCCCTCGGCGTACGCGACTCCGGGACCGCGCTCAAGGACCGCACCGAGCAGCGGATCGACGCCGCGCGGAACGGCGTGCCGGCCCTCCCGGAGAAGCCTCGGGTCGCCTTCCTCTACGTCCGCGGCTCCGCCGCCGTCTACCTGCTCGGCGGGGCCGGCTCCGGCGCGAGCTCCCTGCTCGAAGCGGCCGGAGCCGTCGACGCGGGCAAGGAGTCCGGCCTGACCAAGGACTTCACCCCCCTCACCAGCGAGGCCCTCGCACAGGCCGCGCCCGATGCGATCCTCGTCATGCGCAAGGGGCTCGAATCGGTCGGCGGGGTCGACGGACTGGTGAAGCTCCCGGGCGTCGCCCAGACCCCGGCGGGCGCCGGCCGGCGGGTCGTCAGCGTCGACGACGGCGTCCTCCTCAACTACGGCCCGCGCACCGACCAGGTCCTGAAGTCCCTGGTCGGCCAGTTGTACGGGGAGCGGAAGTGACGGCGCTCCCGGACGCCCGGACCACACCGGAATCGCCCGCCACACCGGAGGCGCCCGCCACACCGGAGGCCGAGGCCGCTCCGCAGACCGAGGCCGCACCGGACGCCCGGGCCACGCCGGACACCCGGACCGGACCTGAGACCCGGACCGGACCTGAGCCCCAGGACGCACCCCGGCCCCCGGCCACGAAGCCGGCCGCCCGTCGGCGTGGCCGGTCCACCGTGCTCGCCCTGTCCCTCCTCGCCGCCCTGCTGCTCCTCTCCCTCCTCTCCGCCGGGATCGGCGCGTACGAGATCCCGCTCGGTGACGTCCTCGCCTCCGTCCGGCACCGGACCGGGCTCGGCGGGCACGCCCTCGACCGCACGGCCGAGAGCGTCCTGTGGAACATCCGGTTCCCCCGGGTCGTCCTCGCCGTCCTCGTCGGCGCCTCGCTCGGCTGCGCGGGCGCCCTCATGCAGGGCGTGTTCGGCAACCCCCTCGCGGAGCCGGGCGTCATCGGCATCTCGGCCGGCGCGGCCGTCGGCGCGGTCGGCGCCATCGCGCTCGGGCTGACCTTCCTCGGCAACTGGACGGTGACCGTCTGCGCCTTCGTCGCCGGCCTGGCGACCGTGCTGCTCGTGTACGCGATGTCCCGCTCCGGCGGCCGCACCGAGGTGGTGACCCTGATCCTCACCGGCATCGCCGTGAACGCCTTCGCGGGCGCGCTGATCGGTCTCTTCCTCTTCTTCGCCGACAACGCCCAGATCACCCAGATCACCTTCTGGCAGCTCGGCTCGCTCGCCCAGGCCACCTGGCCCAAGGTCCTCGCCGTGCTGCCCTGCGCGCTCCTCGGCCTGGCCGTCGCCCCCCTCCACTCCCGCCGGCTCGACCTGCTCGCGCTCGGCGAACGGCCCGCCCGGCACCTGGGCGTGGACGTCGAGCGGCTGCGGGTCGCGCTGATCCTGGTGGTGGCGCTGCTCACCGCGGCGGCGGTGGCGGTCGCCGGGATCATCACCTTCGTCGGACTGCTCGTCCCGCACCTGCTGCGGATGGCGAACGGCCCCGGCCACCGCTTCCTGGTGCCGGGCAGCGCGCTGGGCGGCGCGGTCGTCCTCGCGGCCGGCGATCTGGCGGCCCGCACGGTCGCGGCCCCGGCCGAACTCCCCCTGGGCGTCCTCACCGCCCTCCTCGGCAGCCCGTTCTTCTTCTGGCTGCTGCGCAGGACCCGTCGCAGACAAGGTGGTTGGGCATGACACCCACGGCATCCACGGCGCCCGTGGCATCCATGGCACCCAGGACGTCCGTCGCGTCCGTACGGCTCCGGGGGCTGCTCCCGGGCCGGCGCAGCCGGGCCCTCCCCTCCCCCGCCCCCCGCGGCGGACTCGTCGCCGAGGCGGTCGGGCTGCGGGTCGCGCTCGGCGGCAGGACGGTCCTCGACGGCGTCGGGATCGGGGTGCGGGCCGGGGAGGTCCTGGCGCTGGTGGGGCCCAACGGCGCCGGGAAGTCGACCCTGCTCGCCGCGCTCGCCGCCGATCTCGCCCCGAACGCCGGGGAGGTGCGGATCGGGGGGCGGCCCGCCGGCGACTGGACGGCCGGTGAACTCGCCCTGCGGCGGGCGGTGCTGCCGCAGGCCGCCGCGCTCTCCTTCCCCTTCCCCGTCGCCGAGGTCGTCCGGATGGGCCGGGCCCCTTGGGCGGGCACCGCGCGGGAGGACGAGGACGAGGCGGCCGTCGCCGGCGCGATGGCGGCGACCGAGGTCGGGGCCTTCGCCGGGCGGCCGTTCTCCGCGCTGTCGGGCGGCGAGCGGGCCCGGGTCGCGCTGGCCCGGGTCCTGGCCCAGCGGGCCGGGCTCCTGCTGCTCGACGAGCCGACCGCCGCGCTCGACCTGCGCCACCAGGAACTGGTGCTCCGGGTCTGCCGGGAGCGCGCGGCGGCCGGGGACGCGGTCGTGGTGGTGCTGCACGACCTGGGGCTCGCCGCCGCCCACGCGGACCGGGTCGCGGTGCTGCACGGCGGCCGGATCGAGACGGCCGGCCCGCCCTCCGAGGTGTTCGACGCCGAGGTGCTGAGCCGGGTCTACCGGCAGCCGGTGGAGGTGCTCCCGCACCCGCGGACCGGGGTTCCCCTCGTCGTACCGGTGCGGCCGGAACCGGTCGGGCCACCGATGCCGACCCGCCGTCACGAATCGGACGATTCACCTTCCTTGACCGGTCCTTGACCCCTCCATGAGGACCCCATGGAGGGGTCGTGACCGACCCGTGTCCGGCTCGCCGGAGCTGAGAGCTGAATCACGGAACGGGCGGGTATGGCTGAGGTAAGCCTCGGTTAAGTTAGGTCCGCCTCACCACCTGTCCCCGCTTTCCTGGAGTCCCCATGCGAGCCGTCCGCCTCTCCGTCGTCACCGCCGCCGCGACCGCGGCCGCCCTGACCGCCGTCACGGGCTGCGCCGAGAAGAGCGACGGCAAGGGGGCGGACGGCGCGGTCACCGTGATCGCCAAGGACGACTCCTGCGAGGTGTCGAAGAAGGAGTTCCCGGCGGGCCATGTGAAGCTCGCCGTCGAGAACCGCGGCTCCAAGGTCACCGAGGTCTACGTCCTCCACCCGGACGACCGGATCGTCACCGAGCGCGAGAACATCGGCCCCGGCACCAAGGCCACCATCACGGCCGAGATCAAGGCCGGCGACTACACGATCTCCTGCAAGCCCGGCATGGTCGGCGACGGCATCCGCCAGCAGGTCAAGCTCACGGGCGCGGGCGCGGCGAGCGCGAAGCGCTCCCCGGAGATGGACGCCGCCGTCGCCGCCTACCGCCAGTACGTCCAGGCGCAGGCCGACGCGACCCTCCCCAAGGCGAAGGTCTTCACCGACGCCGTCCGCGCCGGGGACGTCGAGGCCGCGAAGAAGGCCTACGCCGAGTCCCGCATCGGCTGGGAGCGCACCGAGCCCGTCGCCGAGTCCTTCGGTGACATCGACCCGAAGGTCGACGTCCGCGAGGACGGCCTGGAGGAGGGCCAGGACCCGGCGAAGGACTGGACCGGCTGGCACCGCCTGGAGAAGGCGCTCTGGAAGGACAGGAAGCTCGGCACCGCCGAGAAGCAGCTCGCGGACACCCTCGACAAGGACCTGGCGGACTGGGCGAAGCGGGTCGGCAAGGCCGAGATCACCCCGACCTCGATGGCCAACGGCGCCAAGGAGCTCCTGGACGAGGTCGCCACCGGCAAGGTCACGGGTGAGGAGGAGCGCTACTCCCACACCGACCTCGTCGACTTCAAGGCGAACGTCGAGGGCGCGCAGAAGTCCTTCGAGCTCCTCAAGCCGGTCGCCACGAAGAACGACCCGAAGCTGGTCGCCGAGCTGGACAAGCAGTTCGCCGCGCTGAACGCGCTGCTCGACAAGTACCGCACGAACAAGACGAGCTACGTCTTCACCTCCTACGAGAAGGTCGGCAAGCCCGAGCGCAAGGAGCTCTCGGACGGCGTCAACGCGCTGGCCGAGCCGCTCTCGAAGCTCGCCGCCGCCGTCGTCGAGTAGCGGTCGGCACAGCACGGTCGGAGAGCACGGTCGAGGGAGAGGGGATGCGGAGCATGACCGAGGAGAGCCAGGAGCGGACGGCGGTGGGGGCCGCGCCCTCCCGTCGTACGGTCATCGGCTGGGGCGGGGCCGGGCTCGCGCTCGGTGCCGCCGCGGCGGGCGGCGCCGTGGCGCTGGCCCGGGAGGGCGAGGGCACCGCGCCCGTCGCCGACACCGGCGGGGCCGTGCCCTTCCACGGCCCGCACCAGGCCGGCATCGCCACGCCCGTGCAGGACCGGCTGCACTTCGCCGCCTTCGACGTGAAGACGAAGGACCGCGCGGAGCTGGTCCAGCTCCTGCAGGACTGGACGCGCGCCGCCGAGCGGATGACGGCCGGCGCCGAGGTCGGCGAGGGCGCGTACGGCGGGCTGCCGGAGGCGCCGCCGGACGACACCGGCGAGGCCCTCGGCCTCAGGCCCTCCCGCCTCACCCTCACGATCGGCTTCGGCCCCACGCTCTTCGACGGGCGCTTCGGGCTGAGGGACAAGCGCCCCGGGGCCTTGGTGGAGCTGCCCAGGTTCCCGGGCGACAACCTGGATCCGGCGCGCAGCGGCGGCGACCTCTGCGTACAGGCCTGCGCGGACGACCCGCAGGTCGCCGTGCACGCGATCCGGAACCTCGCACGGATCGGCTTCGGCAAGGTCGCGGTGCGCTGGTCGCAGCTGGGCTTCGGCAAGACGTCCTCGACGACCCCGGACGCCCAGACCCCGCGCAACCTCTTCGGCTTCAAGGACGGCACCCGCAACATCGCGGGCACCGAGACCGAGCGGCTCGCGAAGCACGTGTGGGTCTCCGGCAGGGACGCCGAGGGTCCGGCCGCGTGGATGGACGGCGGTTCGTACCTCGTCGCCCGCCGCATCCGGATGAACGTCGAGACCTGGGACCGTACTCCGCTCGGCGAGCAGGAGGACATCTTCGGCCGCGACAAGCGCGAGGGCGCGCCGGTCGGCAAGGCCGAGGAGCACGACGAGCCGTTCCTGAAGGCGATGAAGCCGGACTCGCACGTCCGGCTCGCGCACCCGGACACCAACGGCGGGGCGACGATCCTGCGGCGCGGCTACTCCTTCACCGACGGTACGGACGGACTCGGCCGGCTGGACGCGGGCCTGTTCTTCCTGGCGTACCAGAAGGACGTCCGGACCGGGTTCATCCCGGTGCAGACCTCGCTCGGCCGCGCCGACGCCCTCAACGAATACATCCAGCACGTGGGTTCGGCGCTGTTCGCGGTCCCGCCGGGCGTCCGGGACAAGGACGACTGGTGGGGCCGGGCGCTGTTCTCGTGACCTGCGTCATCGAGGAGGAGGACCGACGTGTTCGGTAACTATCTGATCGGCCTGCGCGAGGGCCTCGAAGCGAGCCTCGTCGTCTGCATCCTCGTCGCGTACCTGGTGAAGACCGGGCGCCGGGACGCGCTGCGGCCGATCTGGATCGGCATCGGCGTGGCCGTGGGTGTGGCGCTGGCCTTCGGCGCGGGCCTGGAGTTCGGCTCCCAGGAGCTGACCTTCGAGGCGCAGGAGCTGCTCGGCGGTTCGCTGTCGATCGTCGCGGTCGTCCTGGTGACCTGGATGGTCTTCTGGATGCGGCGCACGGCCCGGCACCTGAAGGCGGAGCTGCACGGCAGGCTGGACGCGGCCCTCCGCATGGGCACGGGCGCGCTCGTCGCGACCGCGTTCCTCGCGGTCGGGCGCGAGGGCCTGGAGACGGCGCTCTTCGTCTGGGCGTCGGTACGTGCCTCCTCGGACGGCTCGTACGCGCCACTGGCCGGCGTCCTCCTCGGCCTGCTCACGGCGGTCCTCCTCGGCTGGCTGTTCTACCGGGGCGCGCTGCGGATCAACCTGGCGAAGTTCTTCACCTGGACCGGCGGGATGCTGGTCGTGGTGGCGGCGGGCGTCCTCGCGTACGGCGTGCACGACCTCCAGGAGGCGCGCTTCCTCGACGGCCTCGCGGACAAGGCCTTCGACGTGTCGGCGACGATCCCGCCGGACAGCTGGTACGGCACGCTCCTCAAGGGCGTCTTCAACTTCCAGCCGGACCCGACGGTCCTTCAGGTCACGGTGTGGGCGCTGTATCTGGTCCCGACGCTCGCCCTGTTCCTGGCCCCGATAAGGTCGGGTCCGTCCGTGCGGGTGGAGAAGCAGAAGGCGACCGATGAGAAGGCTGAGGCTGAGGCGAGCACCGGGACGAGCGGCTGAGCGTCTCGCGGCACGACCGGTGAGGGCGCTGGCGGCCACCGCGGCGGCGACCGTGCTGGCGCTGACCGCGAGCGGCTGCGTGACGGTCCACGGCGAGACGGCGCTGCTTCCGGCGGTGACGCAGGAGGAGGCCGCGCAGGCCCTCGCCGACTTCACCGCCGCCTACAACCGGGCCGACAAGGCCCATGACCCCGCTCTGGACGCGGGCCGGGTGACCGGTCCGCTCGGGGCCATCAACCAGGCGGGGCTGCGCTCGCGGGCGGTCACGAGCCCCGGCGGCAACCCGGACCACCAGCCGCTCGAACTGGCCGACGCGCGGTTCGTCGTGCCCCGCAAGGCCGGCTGGCCGCGCTGGTTCGTCGCGGACACCGACTCGAACCGGGACGTCGACGAGGGCCGCGCCGACCAGCGCTGGGTCCTCGCCTTCGTGCGCAACGGGCCCGATCAGCTGTGGGAGGTCGCCCACCTGGTGGTCCTCGGCGCGCGGGCCGTGCCCGAGTTCGCCGAGGAGGAGGGGTACGCGGTGCCGGTCGCCGCGGACAGCGACGCCCTGGCCGTCGCGCCCGAGGACCTCGGCGCGGGGTACGTGGCGTATCTGCAGGAGGGGAAGCCGGGGCCGTACGCGGCGGGCCCGCACACCTCACTGTGGCGCGAGGAGCGGCAGAAGAGCGCGAAGCGGCCGGGGCTCGCGACCCAGTACATCGACCGCGTCGCGGACCAGGGCGACTTCGCCCCGCTGGGGCTGCGGACGAAGGACGGCGGCGCGTTCGTCTTCTTCGCGACCCGGTACTTCGAGCGGCAGACGGCTGCGGCGGGCTACCGGCCGAAGGTGGGCCCGGACATCAAGGCGCTGCTGACCGGCGAGGTGCGGAACACGGTCACCAAGGAGTGGGTGTCGGACCAGGTGGTCCTGGTGAAGCCGGCGGGCAGGGACCGGGACGGCGTCACGGTCGCGGGCCGGCTCCAGGGCGTGGTCGGCGCGGTGGGCTCGTAGGAACGCGTCCGCCGCCCCGTCCGCCCCGGCGGTCAGCGGGTCAGCGGGTCAGCGGGTCAGCGGCCAGGCGATCTCGTGGGCGGTGTGCTCCCCGTCGCCCTCGGCCTCCCGCTCGGCCGCGTGGCGCGCGCAGGCGTCGGTGAGGGTCTCCAGGAGGTTCAGCGGGTCCGGCAGCGGGTGCTCGGGGCCGCGGACCCAGGCGACGACCGGGTGGGCGTCCTCGTCACCGGGGAGCCGGGCCGGCGGTACGAGGACGTAGCTGCCGCGGCAGTGCCAGCGCAGCCCCGGGTGCTCGTCCATGGTCTCCGGGTGGCAGTCGAGCTCACAGGGCCACCACTCGTCCTCGTCCTCGGGGGTGCCGCGGGTGGCGGTGAAGAAGAGCATGCGCCCGCCGACCGTGTCGACATCGGCGGACTCGGCGACCGGTCCCACCTCGACGCCCTCGGCGAGCAGGCGCTCCAGGGCGGCCCGGCCGGCGGCCAGCGGGACGTCGAGGACGTCGTGGACCATTCCGGTGGCGGTGACGAAGTTCGCCTCGGGCTCGTTCCGCGCCCAGCGCTCGATCTGGGCGCGGTCGGTGGTCGACTGGGTCTGCCACGCGAAGGAGACGGGGTGCCGGGCGGGGGTGGGACAGCCGATCCGCTCACAGGAACAGCTGTAGCCGACGGGATACGCGGCGGGGGCCAGGGGCAGCCCGGCGGCGGCGGTGGCCAGGAGCAGCTTCTCGCGGTCGTTCTCCTGGTCGGCCGCGGTGCGTTTCGGGCGCCTGCGCAGCCACTGTGCGAGTTTGCTCTCCGTGCCGCGGTAGCGGCCGATGCCGTCGCCCATCTATCCCCTCACAGCTCCTGCTCGCCCGTTCGGCTCTGCCCATGGTCCCACCATCCTGCGCCCCGGGTGACCGGAGTGTGAAAGCGGGGTGCGGAAACGGGGTGCGGGGCGCGCCGGAGGGGGTGGGGCGAGGAACCACCCGAACGGTCCACAGCGCGGGGCGCCCCGAGGGCGGACCATGGGTCCACCGATCTTCGGTTCTTCCGTCCGCCCGTTCGTGAGGAGCCCTCTTTGCGCCCCACTCCGCGCACGTCCTCGCCCCGCCGTTACCTGATGTGCCCACCCACGCACTTCTCGGTGACGTATTCGATCAATCCCTGGATGGACCCCACGAAACCGGTCGACCTGCCGCTGGCCCTCGCCCAGTGGGAGGACCTGCGCGACCGGTACCGCTCGCTGGGCCACACCGTGGAGCTGCTGACGCCCGAGCCGGCGCTGCCGGACATGGTCTTCGCGGCGAACGGCGCCACGGTCGTCGGCGGCCGGGTCCTCGGCGCGAGGTTCGCGCACGCCGAGCGGACCGACGAGGCCGCCGCGCACCTGTCCTGGTTCCGCAGGAACGGTTGGCCTGACGACGCGGTCCGGGTCCCGGAGCACGTGAACGAGGGCGAGGGCGACTTCGCCGTCACCGCCTCGTGGATCCTCGCGGGGCGCGGTTTCCGCTCCAGCCCGCTGGCGCACGGGGAGGCGCAGGAGTTCTTCGGCCGGCCCGTGATCGGGCTGGAGCTGGTGGACCCGCGCTACTACCACCTGGACACGGCGCTGTGCGTCCTGGACGACACCCGGGACGAGGTCATGTACTACCCGGCCGCCTTCTCGCCGGGCAGCCGCGCGGTGCTGGCCCGGCTGTTCCCGGACGCGCTGGTCGCGACGGAGGAGGACGCGGCGGCGCTGGGGCTCAACGCAGTGAGCGACGGCCGGAACGTGCTGCTGCCGCAGGCGGCGGTGGGCCTCTTCGAGCCGCTGCGGCAGCGGGGCTTCGTGCCGGTCGGGATGGACCTGGGCGAGCTCCTGAAGGGCGGCGGCAGCGTGAAGTGCTGCACGCAGGAGCTCAGGCCCTGACCCCGACGGCCCGCCGGGGCGGGAGCGCCTAGGGCGTGTTGCGAAAGTAGCGCCGGCCGCCCGTCGGGCAGGCGGGACTTTCGCAACACGCCCTAGGCCTCCTGCTCCGGCGGCCAGGAGTCGCCCCACTCGATGTCGCGGGCCTGCTTGTACAGGGGCCCGTGGCGCTTGGTGACCATCTCCCGGGTCAGCCCGTCGGGGCCGCACAGTTCGAGCTGGACCAGGCCCTTGCGGATCTGCGGCCTGCGGGTGATGCGGGAGGGCGTGGGGGTCACCGGGAAGCGGGTGGCGGCGACGTAGCTGTACTTCTCGTCCTCGTACGGCAGGGAGCCGCCCTTGACCTTGCGGTGCAGCGAGGAGCGGCTCACGCGGGCCGAGAAGTGGCACCAGTCGGTGCCGGGCACGATGGGGCAGGCCCCGCTGTGCGGGCAGGGCGCGGCGACGGTGAATCCGGCGTCGACGAGCAGGGTGCGGGCGGCGATGATCCGCTCGTAGCCGTCGGGGGTGCCGGGCTCCACGACGACGACGGCCCGCGCGGCCCGTGCCGCCTCGGTGACGAGGGCCGTGCGGTCGGCCTCGGTGAGCTCCTTGAGGACGTACGAGACGGTGACGAGGTCCGTGTCGGCGAGCCGCAGCGCGCCGCCGATCCGCTCGCGGCGCCATTCGGCGTCGAGGGTGCCGGCCGCCAGTTCGCGGCCGAGCGCGAGGGCGGGCTCGGCCCAGTCGAGGACGGTGGTCCGGGGCGGCGCCTCCCCCCATGCCTCGGCGACGGCCCAGCTCGCCGCGCCGGTGCCGCCGCCGACGTCGGTGTGCGTGGCCGGCGCCCAGTCGGGGGCGGCCTCCCGGAGGGCGTCGAGGGTGCCCCGTACCGCCTCGAAGGTCGCCGGCATCCGGTACGCGGCGTACGCGGCGACGTCGGAGCGGTCGCGGAGCACGGGGGCGTCCGTCGGGGTGGTGCCCCGGTAGTTGGCGATCAGCCGCTCGACGGCGCGGGCCGCCTGGCTGGGCGGCAGCCCGTCGAGGAGCCCGGCGAGGGCGGCGCGCAGGGACTCGGCGGAGGGAGGGGAGACGTTCACCGAGACAGTCTAGGCGTCGGGGCGGCCGCTCCCCGGGGCGTGGCCCGGGGTGGTGGTCAGGGAGAGTGGACGGCCCGCCAGGCGTCGAAGGCGTGGTCCCACTGCTCGCCGGTGAGCTCGGTCAGGGAGGCGGGGAAGAGGCCGTCCTCCTCCTTGGCGATGTGGTCGTGGAGTTCGTCGACGGCGCGGACGAACTCGGCCCGCCGCTCGGCCGAGTCGAGGTCGAGGCCGGCCAGGAAGGCGGCGAGCTCCCGGTGCTCGCGGGCGAGGGCGTCGACGTACGCGGTGTACTCCTCGTTCTCGCGCATGACGGCGAACAGGCCGCGCTCCTCGCCCGCCCAGTGGGCGAGGAGCAGCACGGCCATCCGTTCCACGAGGCTCCGCGCGCGCTCCCGGTCTCCCGCGTCGAGCGCGCGGACCGCGTCCCCGGCGAGGTCGGTGATCGCCGCGTGCTCGGCGATGAACTCCTTGATCAGGGGGATCTCACGGCATCCGCAGTAGTGGCACATGGGGCAGATCGTCACATCGCGGGCGGGCCCGCGCCCGGTGCCACTCCGGTACTAGGGCGTGGGGGCGGCGGCGCGCCAGGGGCGGCACAGGGCGAGGAAGCAGGTGAGGGACAGGGCGGCGCAGCCGAGCTGGACGACGGCCATGGGGACGGCCGTGTGCTCGCCCGCGATGCCGACGAGCGGGGAGGCGATCGCGCCGATGAGGAAGGAGGAGGTGCCGAGGAGCGCGGAGGCGGAGCCGGCCGCGTGCGGGGTGCGCATCAGGGCCTGGGCGTTGGTGTTCGGCAGGGCCAGGCCCATCGCGGACATGAGGACGAACAGTCCGGCGGCGATCGGCACGAGTCCGACCTCGCCGAAGACGCCGGTCGTCATGAGGACCAGGGCGAGGGAGGCGAGCAGGATCGTTCCGAGGCCCCAGCCGAGGACCTTGTCGAGGCTGACGCGGCCGACGAGGAGCTTGCCGTTGACCTGGCCGACGAGGACGAGGCCGACGGAGTTGACGCCGAAGAGCAGGCTGAAGGTCTGCGGCGAGGCGCCGTAGATCTCCTGGACGACGTAGGGCGAGGCCGAGATGTACGCGAAGAGGGCCGCGAAGGCGAGGCCGCCGGTGAGGGTGTAGCCGGCGAAGACGCGGTCGGCGAGGAGTCCGCGCATGGTGCGCAGGGCGTGGCCGACGCCGCCCTGGTGGCGCCGCTCGGGCGGCAGCGTCTCGTCGAGGAAGCGCCAGACGACGAGGGTGAGCAGGACGCCGATGACGGCGAGGACGTGGAAGACGCCCCGCCAGTCGGTGACGCGCAGGATCTGGCCGCCGATGAGGGGCGCGACGATCGGGGCGACGCCGGAGATCAGCATGAGGGTGGAGAAGAAGCGGGCCATCTCGACGCCGTCGTAGAGGTCGCGGACGACGGCACGGGCGATGACGATGCCGGCGGCGCCCGCGAGGCCCTGGAGCAGCCGGAAGCCGATGAGGAGTTCGGCGGTGGGGGCGAGGGCGCAGACGGCGGTGGCGAGGACGTACACGACCATGCCGGCGAGGAGCGGCCGGCGGCGGCCCCACTTGTCGCTCATGGGGCCGACGACGAGCTGGCCGAGGGCCATGCCGGCGAGGCAGGCGGTGAGCGTGAGCTGGACGGTGGCGGCCGGTGCGTGGAGCGCGCCGGTGACCTCCGGCAGTGCCGGCAGGTACATGTCCATGGAGAGCGGGGGCAGGGCGGTGAGTCCGCCGAGGACGAGGGTGACGAGCAGCCCCACGCGCCGGGCGGCGGTGACGGGACCCGCCGGGGCGACCGGGGTGCTCTCGGTTATGTGCCCTTGTGTTGTCTTCTGGCCGCTCTCCGGCATCGACTGCTCCATTTCGTTGAATCCTTGCCTATGCTCTCAGCTCGATCGGCATGGTCGAGACCTCTGTGGGACGGGTGGGGCAACATGAGTGGAACGGTGCGCTGGGGGATCCTGGCGACGGGTGGCATAGCCGAGCGGTTCACGACGGACCTCCTGACGCTCGACGGCGCGGAGGTCGTGGCCGTGGCGTCCCGCACGGAGGCGTCCGCGAAGGCCTTCGCGGACCGGTTCGGGATCCCGCGCGCGTACGGGCAGTGGGCCGGGCTCTTCGCCGACGAGGACGTCGACGTCGTGTACGTGGCGACGCCGCACCACGCGCACCGGGAGGCGGCCGGGCTCGCGCTGGAGGCGGGAAAGGCGGTGCTCTGCGAGAAGGCTCTCACGCTCAACGCCCGTGAGGCGGAGGAGTTGGTCACTCTCTCCCGGGACCGCGGCCTCTTCCTGATGGAGGCCATGTGGATGTACTGCAATCCGCTCGTCCGGAAGCTCGCGGAGCTCGTACGGGACGGGGCGGTCGGCGAGGTCAGGACCGTCCAGGCGGACTTCGGGCTCGCGGGCCCCTTCCCCGCCGGCCACCGGCTGCGGGACCCCGCGGTGGGCGGCGGGGCGCTGCTCGACCTCGGCGTGTACCCGGTGTCGTTCGCGCAGCTGCTGCTCGGCGAGCCGGACTCGGTCCAGGCGCACGCGCTGATCTCTCCGGAGGGCGTCGACCTGAACACCGGGATGCTGCTGGGCTGGGACTCGGGCGCCTCGGCGCTGCTGTCCTGCTCGCTCGTCGCGGACACCCCGCTGACGGCGGCCGTGACGGGCACGCTCGGCCGGATCGAGGTGCCGCGCGGCTTCTTCTTCCCGGAGCGGTTCACCCTGCACCGGGACGGCCGGGAGCCGGAGGAGTTCCTGGCGGGCGACGACCCGCACTCCTTCCGGCACGAGGCCGCCGAGGTGATGCGCTGCCTGCGGGCGGGCGCGACGGAGTCGCCGCTCGTGCCGCTGGAGGGTTCGCTCGCGGTCATGCGGACGCTCGACGCCGTCCGCGAGCGCGTCGGCGTCCGCTACCCCTCCGAGACGGCCGCCCGGGGATAGCGGGCATCCACGTGTCGGACGGATGCGTTCATGGGGCACGCGCCTCGCGTACGCTGCGCGCCCATGAGCATCGCAGTGGTGACGGGAGCGGGGTCGGGCATCGGCCGGAGCGTGGCGCTGGCCCTGGCGGAGGCCGGCTGGTCGGTGGCCCTGGCCGGCCGCCGGGCCGCCGCCCTGGAGGAGACGGCCGCCGCGTGGCCGTCCGGTGACTTCCTGACCGTCCCGACGGACGTGACCTCGGCGGAGGCGGTCGCGGCGCTCTTCGCCGCGGTACGGGACCGGTACGGCCGGGTCGACCTGCTCTTCAACAACGCCGGTACGTTCGCGGGCGGCGGCGTCCCCGTCGAGGACCTGGACCCGGAGACCTGGCGCGCGGTCGTCGACGTCAACCTGACGGGCGCGTTCCTCTGCGCCCAGGCGGCCTTCCGCGCCATGAAGGAGCAGGAGCCGCAGGGCGGCCGCATCATCAACAACGGCTCGATCTCCGCGCACGTGCCGCGCCCGCACTCGATCGCGTACACCGCGACCAAGCACGCCATGACGGGCCTCACCAAGTCGCTGTCGCTCGACGGGCGTCCGTACCGGATCGCCTGCGGTCAGCTCGACATCGGCAACGCGGCGACCGAGATGACGGCCCGCATGCAGACCGGCATCCTCCAGGCGAACGGACAGCTGGCGGCGGAGCCGGTGATGGACGCGGTGGACGTGGCGGCGACGGTGGTGCACATGGCGGCGCTGCCGCTGGAGGCGAACGTCCAGTTCGCGACGGTGATGGCGACGACGATGCCGTACATCGGCCGGGGCTGACCCCCGGCCGGTGCACCTCGGGGGTTACGCCTGGCCGGTCTCGAAGCGTGCGACCTTGCCGTCCTCGACGGTGAAGCGCCACTTGGTCCGCATCTCGCCCCAGGTGTCGTTGCGGTAGCGGGCGACGAGGACGAGTCCGCCGTCCGACTCGGACTCGACGTCCATGTGCCCGCGCGAGGAGAAGACCTCCCTGTCGGTCCACTCGGCCAGGTTCCGCTCGGAACCGTCGTCGGACATGGTCGCGCCGGGGGCCAGGGCCGCGGTGAAGGCCGTCTCGTCGTTGGCGTTGAGGGCCTTGACGAAGGCACGCACGGCGGGGTCGGTGAGCTGGTTCACGGGAATCGTCATGCCCTAGCCGTACACCCGCCGGCCCGTCCGGCCCGGTGACCACGGCCGTGCGCGGGCCCGGGATCGCTCGGACGCACCTGCGTGTTCGCTGGCCCGCGCCCGCCCGGTGCGGGCAGGATCGGGACAACTGCCGCACTCAGCACAGGAGGCTCGATGTCGGACATCGTCAAGGTCGTCAGGCTGTACGCGAAGGAGGCTCCGGTCGGGGTCCTGGACGGACGGATGGTGGGCCTCCTCGACGGGCCGGAGCGGTACGCGGAATGGGCGGTGACCCCGGAGGGCGACGGGTTCCGGCTCACCGTGAAGGGCACGGAGGAGACCGTCGTCGCGGAGGGCGGCGAGCGCGCCCCGGTCGCCGTCCGGCCCGACGACTCCCCCGCCTCCGTCTGGCGCCTCCAGCGGGTCACCGGGGACGGCGTCGCGACGGTCACCGACCTCGACGGCCTCCGGGACGGGGTGTACGCCATCGACCAGAACGGCTTCGCACTCGGCCGGGACCTCTTCGAGGACCGCTCGCTGCTCCCCAAGCGCGTGTACGCCCGGACCGACGACCGCGACCCGCAGTGGAGGATCGAGGTCCTCGCCTGAGCCGGGGACCTCGCCCCGGCTCGGGCGAGGACCCCGGCGGGCCGGGGGTCAGGTCCGGGTGATGAGGCGCTTCGGCTGTTCCAGGACCGCGGCGATGTCGGCGAGGAACGTGGAGCCGAGTTCGCCGTCGACCAGGCGGTGGTCGAAGGAGAGCGCGAGGGTGGTGACCTGACGCGGCTTCACCTTGCCCTTGTGGACCCACGGCTGGAGCTTGATCGCACCGACCGCGAGGATCGCGGACTCGCCGGGGTTCAGGATCGGCGTACCGGTGTCGACGCCGAAGACGCCGACGTTGGTGATGGTGAAGGTGCCCCCCTGCATCGCCGCCGGCGTCGTCTTGCCCTCCCGGGCGGTGGCGACGAGCTCGCTCAGCGACTTCGAGAGCTCGGGCAGGGTCTGGGCGTGCGCGTCCTTGATGTTCGGCACGATCAGACCGCGCGGCGTGGCCGCGGCGATGCCCAGGTTCACGTAGTGCTTGAGGACGATCTCCTGCGCCGCCTCGTCCCAGGCCGCATTGATCTCCGGGTTCCGCTTCACCGCGACCAGCACGGCCTTGGCGATCAGGAGCAGCGGGTTCACCCGCAGCCCGGCCATGTCCTTGTCGGACTTCAGCTCCTCGACCAGCTTCATCGTGCGCGTGATGTCGAAGGTCACGAACTCGGTGACATGCGGAGCGGTGAAGGCCGAACCGACCATCGCCGCCGCCGTCGCCTTCCGCACACCCTTGATCGGAACCCGCGTCTCCCGCACGTCCGAGGACACCGCGGGGGCCGAGGCCGCCACGGGTGCCGACGCCTGGACCGGGGCCGGGACCGGCCGTTCCACGATCTCCCGGGTGCCGATGTCGACCACGGCGGCGGCGTGCACGTCGGCACGCGTGATCGTGCCTCCCCCACCGGAGGGGCGGACGACCGCCAGGTCGACCCCGAGGTCCTTGGCCAGCTTCCGCACGGGGGGCTTGGCCAGGGGGCGCGGTCCGGCGGCGGGCCCCCGGCTTCCGGGGGCCGTGCCGTTGGCCGTCTTGCGGGGGCGGCGCTTCGCGGAGGACTCCACGACGCCGTAGCCGACGAGGACGGGCCGGCGTTCCGGCCGCGACGGTTCTTCGGCGGCGGTGTCGAGGAGTGCGGCCGTGGCGACCGGTGCCGCGGCCCGGTCCGGCGCGCCGGCCTGGTCCGCCGTGTCGACCGAGATGATCACGGCGCCGACGTCTACCGTCGCGCCCTCGGGGAAGCCGATCTCCCGGACGACCCCGTCGAAGGGGACGGGGAGTTCCACCGCCGCCTTCGCCGTCTCGATCTCGCACACGACCTGCCCGTCGACGACGGGGTCGCCGGGCTTGACGTACCAGGTGAGGATGTCGGCCTCGGTGAGCCCCTCCCCCACGTCGGGCATCCTGAATTCGCGAATCGCCATGATTCCTTATTTCCTCGTACGCCGGATTTCCTAGTACGCCAGCGAGCGGTCGACGGCGTCGAGTACGCGGTCGAGGCCCGGGAGGTACTCCTCCTCCAGGCGCGCCGGCGGGTACGGAGCGTGGTAGCCGCCGACCCGCAGGACGGGGGCCTCCAGGTGGTGGAAGGAGCGCTCGGTGATGCGGGCGGCGATCTCCGCGCCCGAGCCGAAGAAGACGGGGGCCTCGTGGACGACGACCAGACGGCCGGTCTTCTCGACCGAGGCCTGGACCGTGTCGAAGTCGATCGGGGAGACCGTGCGGAGGTCGACGACCTCGACCGACCGGCCCTCCTCCTCGGCCGCGGCGGCGGCCTGGAGGCAGGTCTTCACCATCGGGCCGTAGGCGGCGAGGGTGAGGTCCGTGCCCTCGCGGGCGACCCGGGCCTTGTGCAGCTCGCCCGGGACGGCCGAGCCCGCGGCGGAGCCGCTGTCGGGCAGAGTGACCTCGCCCTTGTCCCAGTAGCGGCGCTTCGGCTCGAAGAAGATGACCGGGTCGTCGGACTCGACGGCCTGCCGCAGCATCCAGTACGCGTCGGACGGGGTCGAGGGCGACACGATCTTCAGGCCCGCGACGTGCGCGAACAGCGCCTCCGGGGACTCGGAGTGGTGCTCGACGGCGCCGATGCCGCCGCCGTACGGGATGCGGATGACGACGGGCAGGCGCACCTTGCCCTGCGAGCGGGCGTGCATCTTCGCGAGCTGCGTGACGATCTGGTCGTAGGCGGGGAAGACGAAGCCGTCGAACTGGATCTCCACGACCGGGCGGTAGCCGCGCAGCGCGAGGCCGATGGCGGTGCCGACGATGCCGGACTCGGCGAGCGGCGAGTCCATGACGCGGCCCTCGCCGAAGTCCTTCTGCAGGCCGTCGGTGATGCGGAAGACGCCGCCGAGCTTGCCGATGTCCTCGCCCATGAGGAGGACCTTGGGGTCGGTCTCCAGGGCGGCGCGGAGGGCCTCGTTGAGTGCCTTGGCGAGGGGAAGACTCTTCGTGACCATGACTAGTTGCTCCGTCCGGCGTCCACGAAGGACTCCTGGTAGGCGGCGAACCGGGCACGTTCCTCGTCGACGAGCGCGTGCCCGTCCGCGTACACGTTCTCGAACATCGCCGAGGGGTCGGGGTCGGGCATCGTCCGGACGATCTCGCGGACCCGCCGTCCGAGCGTCTCCGCCTCCTCGTCGAGGGCGGCGAACCAGGCCTCGTCGGCGTGGCCCTCGCGCTCCAGGAGCCGGCGGAGCCGCAGGATCGGGTCCTTGGCCTTCCACTCCTCGACCTCGGCCTCGTCGCGGTAGCGGGTCGGGTCGTCGGAGGTGGTGTGGGCGCCCATGCGGTACGTGAACGCCTCGACGAGCATCGGACCGGAGCCGGTCCGTACGTGGTCGAGGGCGGCGCGGGTGACGGCCAGGCACGCGAGGACGTCGTTGCCGTCGACCCGGACGCCGGGGAAGCCGAAGCCGGCGGCGCGCTTGTAGAGCGGGGACCGCATCTGGCGTTCGGTGGGCTCGGAGATGGCCCACTGGTTGTTCTGGCAGAAGAAGACGATCGGGGCGTCGTAGACCGCGCCGAAGGTGAAGGCCTCCGCGACGTCGCCCTGGCTGGAGGCGCCGTCGCCGAAGTAGCCGATGACGGCGGTGTCGGCGCCGTCCTTGGCGACGCCCATCGCGTAGCCGGTGGCGTGCAGCGCCTGCGAGCCGATGACGAGGGTGTAGAGGTGGAAGTTGTGCTCGGCCGGGTCCCAGCTGCCGTTGCTCGCGCCGCGGAAGAGCGACAGGAGGTGGGCCGGGTCGAGGTTCCTGACCAGGGCCACGCCGTGCTCGCGGTAGCTGGGGAAGGCGTGGTCCTTGGGCCGCAGGGCACGGGCGGAGCCGATCTGGGCGGCCTCCTGGCCGAGCAGCGAGGGCCAGAGGGCCAGTTCGCCCTGGCGCTGCAGGGTGACGGCCTCGGCGTCGAGGCGGCGGGCCAGCACCATGTCGCGGTGGAGGCCGCGGAGTTCCGCCGCGCTCGGGTCGACGGCGTACTCCGGGTGGTGGACCCGGCGGCCCTCGGGCGTGAGCAGCTGGACGAGCTCGGTGGTCATTCGGGGTCTCCGGCTTCCGGTCGGCCTCAGTCGGTGCCGCGGCATATGTGGGGCTCCTCCGCCGCGCCCTCGGGCTCGCCCGCGAGGAGCACGAACGGAGGCACCGTCGAGGGGGCGGGCGGCTGGGCGGCGGGGGCGAGGGGCGGGGAGGGGAGGGCCGCGGTGCGGCCCAGGGCGTCGTCGTACACGAGGTTGAAGAGCTCGACGCAGGGCAGCGTCCGGGCCAGGTGGGCCTGGAGGCCGGGGGCTTCGAGGCTGAGGCGGACGTCCGAGACGGCGATGCCGCGGTCGGTGACGCGCAGGTCCACGCGGAAGACGCCGAAGCAGAGTCCGAGGTGGAGGACGGCCGCGGCCGCCTCGGCGGCGAGGGCCTGGGGGCTGTGCGGCAGTCCGGGGGCGGGGGCCCAGCCGTCCTCGGTGGGCGTGGCGAGGAGGAAGACGTGGGGCCGGCCGGAGACGAAGGCGCCGACGGCGGTGAGCGCGGTGCCCTCCGGGGCCCGGTCGGGGTCCGCCTCGACGAGGAACCCGCCGGCGGCGAGGGCCGCGAGCCGGGCGCCGGTGTCCTGGACGCGGCGGACGGCGTCCGGGTGGTTGCCGGGCAGGTGCAGTGCGGCAGCGAGGTCGGCGACGGCGAGCTGGACGTCCTCGCGGAGTCCGAGGACGAGGTCGAAGCGGTGGCCGGCGGCGTACCGGCCGCGGGCCCAGGCCACGCAGGCGTCGGGGTGGACGCCGGAGAGGCCGGTCGACTCGTCCGAGAGGGTCCGGGCCTCGGGGCCGCGGGCGGCGAGCAGCTCGGCGCGGTCGAGGACCCAGGTGCGTACCCCGCTCGACCAGGCCTCCAGGAGGGTGGAGTTGGCGGCGGCCTCGCCCGGGTGCCGGTGGGGTGCCGCCGCTCCGACGAGGAGGGCGACGGGGCCGGCGGAGGCGGCGGGGGCGGGCCCGGTGGTGTCCGGGGCCGCGGGGGCGGCGGCCGGGGCGGTGGTGTGCGTGGCCGTGTGGCGTGCGACGGACCGGTGGCGTTGCTGGAGCATCTGTCTGCCTCTCTGCGCGGAGAGAGCGGGCTGGGGATCTCCTCGGGCCCGGTGGGGGCGGGCCGCTGAGGAGGGTGGGCCGCCGGGCGGGTGGGGGGCCGCCCGGCGGCGCGGGTCAGGACTTCGGCGTGGCGTCGGCGGCCGGGCGGCCGGCGAATCCGAAGAGGCCGATGACCACGTTGGCGGCGACCCAGAGGAACATGACCAGGAAGCCGCGCTGGAGCGCCTCGGTGAAGGCCTGGGCGGTACCGACGCCCTGGGCGGTGAGCTCGGTGAGGCGGGAGCCGACGACGGTGGCGGTGACCGCGAGGGCGAGGGCGCCGCCGATCTCGGAGGAGGCGTTGAGGACGGCCGAGGTGGTGCCGGCGTCCGCGTCCGAGGCGTCGGCGGTGCCGACGACCGGGGCGGTCATCACGCACAGGACCAGGCCGACACCGAGCAGGGCGGTGACGGGGAGCAGGAGCGCCCAGTAGCTGCTGGTGGTCTCGGCGCCGAGCATCAGGACCAGCATGACGGCGAGGAGGACCGTGCCGATGACGTACGGGACGCGGGGGCCGAACTTGGCGATGAGGACCGGGACGGCTCCGGAGACCACGAGCATGGCGAGGCAGGTCGGGATGTAGGCGAGGCCGACCTCCATCGGGCTGTAGCCGAGGCCGAGCTGCATGTACTGCGGGAGCATGAAGAAGGACGGCAGCATCAGACCCGCGGTGATCAGCTGGGCGATGGTGCCGGTGGCGACGGAGCGGCGGCGCAGCAGGCCGAGGGGCAGCAGCGGGGCCTTGGCCTTGCTCTCGACGCGTACGAAGACGGAGAGCAGGACCACCGCGGCGGCGAGGGCGCCGCCCGCGATCGGGTCGGTCCAGCCGTCCTCGCCGGCGGTGACGATGCCGAAGACCAGGGCGAGCAGGCCGAGGGTGCCGGTGAGGCCGCCGAGGACGTCGGCCGGCGGGCGGCCGCCGGTGCGGGCGATCTTCGGGACGTAGGCGTAGGCGGCGGCGATCAGCAGCAGGCCGATCGGGAGGTTGATGAGGAAGGCCCAGCGCCAGTTGATGTCGGTGATGGCGCCGCCGAGCAGGGTGCCGAGGCTGGCGCCGACGCCCATGACGGTGCCCCAGATGCCGAGGGCCTTGGCGCGCTCGCCGGGCTCCGGGTAGGTCGTGACGAGGATGGAGAGGGCGGCCGGGGAGAGCACGGCGGCGCCGATGCCCTGGATGCCGCGGCCGGCCAGCAGCATGCCGCCGCTGTCGGCGGTGGCCGCGGCGAGGGAGCCGAGGGTGAACAGTCCGATGCCCGTCACGAGCATGGTGCGGCGGGGGAAGACGTCGGTGAGCCGGCCGCCGAGGAGCATCAGTCCGCCGAACAGCAGGATGTAGATGTTCATCACCCACTGCAGACCCGAGGTGCTGAGCCCGAGGTCGGCGCGGAGCTGCGGCAGCATCACGTTGGCGATGGTCGAGTCGAGCACGCAGACGAGCTGGGCGACGGCGACCACGGCGAGGACGAGTCCGCGCTTGCCGGCGGCCGGGGCCTTCGGCGTGACGGGGGACGGCCGGACCGGCGCCTCGGGTGACGCGAGCCGGGTGTCCCGAGCGGTTTCCCGGGCGTCGATACTCATGTTCTCTCCTGTTTCTTCTGGGTTCCTCGGCGGTCCGCGCGTCGGTGCGCGCGGAGGGTCACGTTGTGGTGCGTGCGGGGGGTCACGCGGTGGTGCGTGCGGGGGGTCACGCGGCGCTGACGCGCTCGTATATGGCGGCGAGGCTGCGGTCGGCGAGCAGCCGGCCGACGGGGACGCGGGTGCCGGTCTCACGCTCGACGGCGGTGACGAGGCGCAGCATGTGCATCGAGTCCCAGCTCACGACGTGGTCGAAGTCCGCGGAGAGGTCGTCGACGCCCAGGGGCAGGTCGAGCTCGTCGCGCACCAGGTGGATGAAGTCCTCTTTGGTCATGACGCGGTGCCTTCCAGGGAGGAGTCGAGCAGGATGTGGGCGGGGACCGCGGGGAGCTCCGCGAGGTCGTGGCGGAAGTGGAGGGCCTCGTCCGTCGTCGACGTGGTGGCGAAGCCCATGGAGGGCCAGAACTCCCGGACGTTCCTGTTCTTGGCGGTCGGCCGGTAGCTCGCGTGGACCGTGCGGACGCCGGTGGTCCGGGCGTGGGCGAGGAGTGCCGCGACGGCGGTCTGCTCGATGCCGCGGGCGAAGACCCGGCAGGAGAGCAGCATGTTGTCGACGTGGAGTTCGGTGCCGTCGGCGGTGCGGCGGGCGAAGACGGCTCCGACGACTCCGTTGTCGCCGAAGCGGTCGCCCGAGCGGATCGTGAGGACCAGGTGGTCCGGGTCGCCGGCCCTGGCGGTGACGTCCTCGACGCCGAGGCGGACCGTCGTCAGGTTGAACTGGTTGGCGCGCAGCGAGAGCTGGGCGACGCGGTCGAGGTCCCCGGCGGCGGCCTCGGCGAGCCGGACGCGGACGCCGAGCCCCTGGAGGTACTCCTCCGTCGAGCCGGCGTTCTCCAGGAGTTCGGCGCGCTCGGACTCGGTGCGGTAGAGGGCGGCCCGGGCCCGGTCCTCGTCGGTGAGGCGGGCGGTGTCGAACCAGCCGTCGGCGAGCAGCTTCTCGATGTGCAGGGCGGGCTCTTCGTCGAGGCGGACGACGGCGACCTGCGGGAGGCTGTCGGCGACGAGGCCGCACTCGAAGGACGAGTCGTCGGCGAAGACGAAGCTGTCGATGCCGACGTTGAGCTTGTCGGCGATGTCCCGCAGATTGGCGTCCTTGGGCTGCCAGTTGGCGTTGACGCGGGCGAAGTCGCACTCGCGGAGCACCATGTCGGGGTGGTCCTTGAGGACCTGGACGACCGGCTCGTGGTCGTTCTTGCTGCTGATCGCGAGCAGGATGCCCTGGGAGCCGATCTGCTGGACGGCCCGCTGGAAGTTGCCGAAGGCCTCGCCGCGGAAGGTGGTGGCGGCGGCGATGCCGTCCGGGCCGTCGTCGCCGAGTATCCCGTCCCAGAGGGTGTTGTCCGCGTCGACGACGAGGACCTTCTTCGTCCGGCCGCACAGCATGCGGGAGAGGTGGGCGACCTCCCGGGCGTAGCGGGCGAGGAGGTCGTCGCCGAGGTTGGCCTTGGCGTAGGCGGCCATGCGGGGCTCGTCGAGCGGGACGCCGGAGGCGACGAGCGGGTCGAGGTCGACGACGTGGATCCGCGGGTTGCCGAGGGCGAGGCGCAGGAGTCCGCTGTTGAACTCGCGCCAGGCGATGCCGGCGCGGGCGCGGGACTCGTGGTCGATGAGCTGGTGGGTGACGCTCCGGGGCAGCGGCACGGTGTTGAGGACGAGTGCGGCGGTGGCGTTCCCGGTGAAGGCGGTGGCGAGCTGATCGATCTGGGCGAGCTTGCGCTCGGCGGTCCGTGCGAGGTCGTCGGCCTGCCAGGGCGTGCCCATCTCGTCGACGAGGGTCTGCGGGTCGAGGATCCACAGGGCGAGGTCGACGTCCGGGCCGTACAGGGCGCTCGTCGGGTCGCGCAGGTCGCGGAGGTAGGCGTCGAAGTCGCCGAGCCGGTTCTCGACGAGGACGCCGTGGCGGGCGAACTCGGCGGTCAGCGGGGCCCGTACGCCTCCGATGGTGGAGTGTCCGGTGAGGGCGAGGACCGCGGTCTCGGTCTCGGGGCGGGCCGTGAGGACGGCCTGCCGGTCGAGCTGGACGAGGAGGTTGCCGGCCCGTCGGAAGTCGGAGTCCATGCCGCCGGAGACCATGGCGGCGAGGAGGGGGGCGACGGACGGGTAGTTGTCGGCGAGGGTGCCGTCCCCGCGCAGCGCGCGCAGCGTCTCCAGCGGGGACTTACGGGTTTCACGCACCACCGGGCTGGATACCGTGGTCATTGCTGTCTCCTCACGCGTGCCGCCGTGCTGTGCCCCCCACGGGTACGGACCGATCGTCGACGGCGGCGCTTGAGCGGCACTCGCACTCGCGTCCAGCGCTCCGGCCGGGCGGCTCCCGGTGCCCCGTCCGGACCCGTGCATTTCTCATGGATCGGCACGTTCGGAGTTCATGGAAGGCCGGTGACCTGGGCACTGTCGCCTCGCGAGGCCGGCGGGCCAGACTCGGTACCACCATGAGAGCTGGCGAGTGGAGGGGTGAAGCTGCATGGACATCAAGGTCCTGGGGTCCTTCGAGGCATCGGAGAACGGGGTCGCGCTCCTGCCGACCGCGGGGAAGCCCCGCCAGATCCTCGCGCTGCTCGCCCTGCAGGCCGGCCAGATAGTCCCGGTGCCCACGCTCATGGAGGAGCTGTGGGACCTGGAGCCGCCGCGGAGCGCGCAGACCACGCTGCAGACGTACATCCTCCAGCTGCGCAAGCGGATCGAGGCGGCGCTGCCGCCGGACGGGCCGCGGCGCGCGAAGGACGTCCTCGCGACCCGGTACGGCGGCTATCTCCTCGACATCACGCCGGAGGAGGTCGACGTCCACGCCTTCGAGCGGCTCGCGGCCGCCGGGCGGCGCGCGCTCGACCTCGGTGACCGGGAGACGGGTTCCCGGCTGCTGCGCCAGTCGCTCGCGGTGTGGCGCGGCCGGGCGCTGGTCGACGTGCACCACGGGCTGCGGCTCGGCGTGGAGGTCACCCGGCTGGAGGAGAGCCACCTGTGCGTCGTGGAGTCCCGCGTGGAGGCCGATCTGGCGCTCGGCCGGCATCATGCGCTGCTGAGCGAGCTGGCGGTGCTGACGGCCCGCCACCCGATGCACGAGAACCTCTGCGCCCTGTACATGACGGCGCTCTACCGGTCGGGTCAGCAGTGGCGGGCGCTGGAGGCGTTCACCACGCTCCGCGGCTTCCTCGTGGAGGAGCTGGGGGTGGATCCCTCACCGCGGCTCCAGGAGCTGCAGCGGGCGATCCTCAGCTCCGACCCGCGGCTGACCCGACTCACCTCCCGTACCGATCTGACGGTCTGATCCGGAGGTCCGGTCCGACGGGCCGGTCCGACGGGCCGATCTGCCCACCCGCGCGGAACCCCCCGCCCCGCACGTCCTAGGAGTACCTCATGCTCTCGTCCCTCAAGGCCTTCAACATGCTGGTCATGTTCCTGCTGGAGCTCTCGGTGTACGCCGCGTCCATCATGTGGGCGCTCAGCACGACGGACAAGCTGTGGCTGAAGACGCTCCTCGCGATCGGCGCGCCGGCCGCCCTGATCGCGGTGTGGGCGCTGTTCGGCTCGCCGAAGGCGACCTACCCGGTGTACGGCGGCGGCCGGGTCCTTCTGGAGGCGCTGTGGTTCGGAAGCGGCGCCGCCGCCCTCGCCGCCTCGGGGAGGCAGGGCTGGGCGGCGGCGTTCGCGGGGATCTTCCTGGTCAACGCGGGGCTGCGGTTCCTCTGGAATCAGTACCCGGGGGCGTGATACGGGTCACCAGGCGGGCGTCTCGGTGAACTCCAGGACGGCGACGGTCCACATGAAGCCGACGCCGACGCCCATGGTGACGAGGAAGTCGCCGGGCTGCGGGTTCCTGGCCTCCGCCACGTGGTTCATGCCGATGAGCTGGTCGCCGGCGCCCATGTGGCCGTAGTCCAGGCCCCAGTCGTACGTGGTGGTCTCCGGCTTCACGCCGAGCAGGTTGTAGAACGAGAACTGGACGATCGTCTTCGCGATGTTCGCGTGGACGAAGAACCGGGCGTCGGACAGCGTGATGTCCGCGTCGTCGAGCGCCTCCTGGAGCACCTGGGAGGCGTTCTTCGTCATCTGCTGGATGGCCCGGTCGTAGGCGCCCTCCTCCTTGAGGAGGTAGTCGGCCTTGCGGGTGTGCAGGTCGACCGGCTTGCCGTCGAGGAACGGGCCGTCGGTCCAGCCCTGCGTGCCGCGGTAGACGGGCTCCAGGGAGGAGTCCGTGTAGGTCGCGGTGGACCGGAGGCGGGCGAAGCCGCCCTGGTTGGAGAGGACGACGGCGCCGGCGCCGTCGCCGTAGGCCTGCTGGCTGTCGGAGCCCCAGCGGTCGAAGTACGGCAGCCGGAAGGCGTCGCCGGTGGTGACGAGCGCCGCGGCGGGCGCGGGGCGGCACGCGAGGTGCGAGGCGGCGAGCTCCAGGCCGGCGAGGCCGCCGTTGGAGCCCTGCCGGATCTCCACGGCGATGCCGGTGCCGCCGACGGTCTCCTTCTGGACGTAGTTGACGGGGGTCCAGAAGTCCTGGCCCTGGTGGCCCATGCAGCCGTGCAGCACCATGTCGTACTGCTCGTGCGGTATCCCGGCCCGCTCCACCGCCTGGCGTCCGGCGTGCGCGGCCTGGACCGGGCCGGGCTCGTCGGCGCGGGCCACGCGGACGGCGCGGAAGCCGTTGGCCTCCGCCTCCTCCGCGTCGTAGCGGCCGGCGGCGATGGCCTCGGCGGCGGTCTCCACCTGCTCCGGAAGGTAGGCCCCGAGTCCGGCGACGTACAGGTTGTCCCAGCGCATCCGCGTGCTCCCTCTGAATCTCGAACGTGTGTGGTCTGACTGCTGTGCTGCGTGGTGCGCCGGACGGGCGCGGGGCCCGGCGGTGGTCCGCCGGGCCCGGTGTCCAGGGCGTGTTGCGAAAGTAGCGCCGGCCGCCCGAAGGGCGGGCAGGCGGGACTTTCGCAACACGCCCTAGGCGACCTGTGCGTCGTCGGTCAGGTCGAGGAAGGTCTCGACCTGACCGATCAGCTGGTCCGTGAGGGCCGGGAAGCCGGAGTCCAGGAAGTAGAAGTGGCCGCCGGGGAAGAACTTCTGGCTGAACCTCGCCCCCGTCTCGCGGCGCCACAGGTGCATCGCGGAGGCGGGGGCCCAGGCGTCCTGGGTGCCGCCGAACACGGTCAGCGGCGATTTCAGCGGCGTACGGCCCGGCGCGGGGCGGTAGTTGTCGACGGCCTTCAGGTCGGCGCGGACGGTCCGCAGGAACCGGTCGAGGAAGTCGCTCGCCTCGGTGACCCCTTCGGGCATGCCGCCGAGGTCCAGCATCACGTCGAGGAGCGCGGCGTCGTCGAGGGTGTGCAGGGGTACGGCCCCGACGCCGGGGTGCAGGGGCGCGACGCGCCCCGACACCCCGGTCCACACCGGGTACCGGCCCAGGGCCTCCAGGGCCCGGGCGGTCTCCAGGGCGACCACCGAGCCCATGCTGTGGCCGAACAGGGCGAACGGCGCCCCGGCGTCCGCCCACGGCAGGACGTCGGCGACGACGGTCTCCACCACCTCGGTCATGTCGTCGAGCTGGGGGGCGGCCGCCCGGCGGCCGCGGCCCGGCAGGTCGAGCAGGAGCAGGTCCCAGTCGGCCGGCAGGTGGCGGACGAAGGGGTAGTAGACGGCCGCCGAACCGCCCGCGTGGTGGAAGCCGATCAGCCGGACCGTCGGCTCGTCGACCGGCCGGGGCCGGAGGAACGGGCTTCTGCCGACGGTCACTTGTCCACCCCCATGGCGACGCAGACCTGGTCGCTGAGGTGGTCGAGGAGTTCGGCGACCGGCATCTCCACCGGGCAGTCGAGGGTGGGCAGGTCCACCCCGTACTGCTGCTCGACGCTCTTGGTGAGGAGCATCGCGGTGAAGGAGTCACCGCCGACGTCGGAGAACGGCAGGTCGGGGTCGAGGCCGCAGTCCGCCTTGAGCACGGCGGCGAGCTCGGTGGTCAGATAGGCGCCGATCTCGGCCCGGTCGAGCGGCGCCGTCCGGGTCGGGGTGACCGCGACCGCCACGGGGTGCGCGGGCTCGGGCGCCGTCTCCTCGATCCAGAACCGCTTGCGCTGGAAGGGGTAGGTCGGCGCGTTCGTGAACACGGCGCCGGGCGCGCCGAGCCGGTCGAGCCGCAGGGGCGCGCCGCCCCGGTAGAGCGCGGCCAGTGCCTCGGTGAGGAGGCGGGGCGCGTCCTCGGGGGCGGCGCCCGTGAGGGGCAGGCTCTGTCCGCCGGCGGTGATCCGGGCGCCCGGGGCGGCCGTGTCGCCGCCCGCGAGGGTCGTCTTGACGCCGAGGAGCGTCAGGACGGACCGCAGCCGTGCTGCGGGCGTGCCCTCCGCGCCGAGCGCCTCGGCCAGGCCGGGGAAGTGGCGGGCCAGTTCGGCGAGCGCGCCGTCCAGGAGGGCGGTGTCGCCGCCGGTCTCCAGGACGACCCGGTCGGCGGAGCGCACCCCGTCCGCCGGCTGCCCGTCGGCGAGGGCGTCGGCCAGGGCGGCCGCGTCGCTGCCGATGACGGCCAGCCGGTGGCCGAAGTGGACGCGGCCGGCGCGCAGGGTGTGGCAGAGGGAGGCGACCCCGGCGGCGTCGAGGCCCGTCAGCGCCTCCTGCACCCGCTCGGACAGCTCGGCGAGCGCCCGGGGGTCCTTCGCGGACAGGGTGAGCAGCTCCGGGTGGTCCGCCGGTACGTCGGCGGGGGCGGCGGGCGCCGGCCGGTAGGAGGAGAGCACGGCGTGGGCGTTGGTCCCGGAGAGGCCGAAGGCGCTGATGCCCGCGGTGCGCTCCTCGGGGGCGCCCGCCCACGGCCCGGCCTCCCGCGGCACGGTGAGCGCGATCCGGTCCCAGGGGATGAGCGGGTTGAGCCGGCCGTCGCCGGGCTGGGCGCCCGCCGGGACGGTGCCGTCGCCGAGCATGAGGACGAGCTTCAGGACGCCGGCGATGCCGGCCGCGGCCTCCAGGTGCCCGATCCGCGCCTTGACGCTGCCGAGGGCGACGGGGGCCCGCCGCTCCCCCGCGCCGGTGCCGAGGACGGCGTCCAGGGCGCCGACCTCGATGGGGTCGCCGAGGGCCGTGCCGGTGCCGTGCGCCTCGACGTAGCCGACCGAGCCGGGGGCGACCCGGGCGTCGGCCAGCGCCGCGCGGATCACCTCCTGCTGGGCGGGGCCGCTCGGCACGGTGAAGCCGGAGGAGGCCCCGTCGTGGTTGACGGCGCTGCCCCGGACGACGGCGAGGACCGGGTGGCCCTTCGCGAGGGCGTCGTCGAGCCGCATCAGGGCGACCATGCCGACGCCCTCGCCACGGCCGTAGCCGTCGGCGTCGGCGAGGAAGCTGCGGGACCTGCCGCCGGGCGAGAGGGCCTCGCCCTGGCAGAGGGAGACCATGAGGTCGGGGCCGAGGATCAGGTTGGCGCCGCCGGCGAGCGCGTAGTCGCACTCGCCGCCGCGCAGCGCCCGCACCGCCTGGTGGATGGCCACCAGGGAGGAGGAGCAGGCGGTGTCGACGCTGGTCGCCGGGCCGGAGAGGCCGAGGGCGTAGCTGATCCGGCCGGCGACGAAGCAGTGGCCGCTGCCGGTGCTGTGGTACGGGTCGATGCGGCTGTAGTCGCCGTCGCTGACGAACCTGCGGCCGTACTCGGAGGCCATGACGCCGACGAACACGCCGATCGGCATCCGGTCCTGGCGGCGGGCGGCGATGCCGCCGCGCTCCAGGGCCTCCCAGGCCACTTCGAGCAGCATGCGCTGCTGCGGGTCCATCGTCTCGGCCTCGCGCTGCGAGATTCCGAAGAACGCCGCGTCGAAGGAGGCGATGTCGTCGAGGAAGCCGGCGCGGTCCACGTAGGAGTGGCCTTCCTTGCCGCGCTCCGGGTGGTAGACGGACCGCAGGCCGGTGCGGTCCTCGGGGATCGGGCCGAGGGCCCGGGTGTCGGGGTCGGGGGCGTAAAGGAAGCTCCGGTACGCCTCGGGGGTGTCGATCCCGCCGGGCAGCCGCATCGCGGTGCCGACCACGGCCACGGGGGCGTGGGTGCGGGCCTCCAGCTCGGCCACGCGGTCCTTCAGACGGCGGGACAGCTTCAGCTGGTCCTGGATCACCTGCCGCAGTGCTGCGGTGTCGGGGCCGGTCGCCATCACTCTGCTCCTGCGGTCGCGTGCGTCGCCGTGTACGTGGTGGGTGTCGGTATCGGTATCGCCTTCATCGCCTGCTCACCGCTCCTGGGAGAGGTCGTCGTGGACGGCAGCGAGCAGATCGTCGAGGGAGAGCTCGTCGAGCTCCTCGGACGACGGCCCGGCCTGCGGGGTGTCGGCGGTGCTGGGCACCAGGGCGGACACCGGCGTCGTCGCCGGTGCGGGGGTGGCGGCGAGGGCGGCCGGCACGCCGGCGACCTCGGCCAGGAGGAACTCGCTCATCGACAGGACGCTCGGGTGGTCGATGGCGACGGTGGCCGGGAGGTCCCTGCCCATCGCGTGGGCGAGGGCGGTGCGCAGGTCGATCGCCATGATGGAGTCGAGGCCGAGCTCGTTGAAGCCCTCGGCGTCGGCGGAGCCGTCGGCGGGGAGTCCGTCGTCGGAGCCGAGCATCCGTGCGACGAGCGAGCGGACGGCGGCGCGCAGTTCGTGCTCGCGCTCCTCCTCGTCCGTGCCGCGCAGCCGGTCGGTGATCCAGCCGGCGGGTTCGGCGGAGCCGGTCTCGGCGCGCTCGGCGGCCGGGGCGGGGCCGGTGAGTTCGGCGACGAGGGCGGCGCGGGCGTGGCCCGCGTTCTGCTCGGCGTACCGGGCGGGGTCGAGGCCGACGACGACGAGCCGGGCGAGCGTGGCGTCGGTCGCGAAGGCGAGCGGGCCGGCCGCGTCCGCGTCGGACAGGGCCCGGATGCCGAGCCGTCCCGCGGCGCGTTCGACGGCCGCCGCGGCCGCCATGCCGCCCTTGGCCTCGGGGACCCAGGGGCCCCAGTTGACGCTGACGGCGGGGATGCCCCGGTCGCGGAGGTTCTCGGCGAGTCCGTCGAGGTAGCCGTTGGCGGCGGCGTAGTTGGCCTGTCCGGCGGCGCCGAGCACGGCCGAGACCGAGGAGAAGAGCACCAGGGCCTGCGGGTCGTGGCCGGTGATCGCCTCGGCGAGGACGTCCGCGCCGCGTGCCTTGGCGTGGAAGACCTTCTCGTACGAGGCGTCGGTGAGGGAGCCGAAGGCCGCGTCGGCGTTGATGCCGGCGAGGTGGTAGACGGTGCCGAGCGGTCCGTCGGCGGTGGCCGCCGCGACGGCGGCCGCGCAGTCGGCGGAGTCGGTGACGTCGCCGCGGACGACGGTGACGCGTACGCCCGAGGCGCGCAGTCCGTCGATGACGCCCTGCTCGGTCTCGCCGGGCGCGGACCGGGCCATGAGGGTGATCCGGTCGCCGCCGCGGGCGGCGTGCGAGGTGGCGACGGCGAGGCCGAGGGCTCCGAGTCCGCCGGTGACGAGGGCGCCGCCGGCGGGGCGGTCGGCTTCCGGTTCGGCCGGGACCTTGACGAGCCGGGCGGCCCGTACGCCGTCCTCGGTCAGGGCGAGGCGGGTCTCGGTGGGCAGGGCGCCCGCCAGCTTCGCGAGGCGGCCGGCCGTGTGGGCGGCGTCGAGCCGGACCCGGGTGAGGCGGCGGTCGGCCTGCTCGGCCTCCAGGGCGGTCGCCATGCCGAAGAGGGCCTCGCGGAGCGGTGCCCGTCCGGCGGAGCCGTCGACGGCCAGGAGGTACGGGAGGGTCTGCGGGAGGGTCCGCAGGTCGGCGGCGAGGGTCTGGGCCGCGTGCAGGGCGTCGGCCGCGTCGCCGGTGCCGGGGGCGGCCCAGCGGGCGTCGAGGACGAGGTCGGCCTCGGGGTGGGCGGGCAGTTCGCCGGTGTGGACGAGGGCCCGGTGGCCGGCGCCGGTCAGCGCGGTGACCAGTTCGGGGGCTCCGTCGGCGGCCGCGAGGACCAGGACGCCGAGCGTGCCGCCGGCCTCCGGGGTCTCGGGGAGCGGCGCCCAGTCCAGGGTGTGGACGAGGCCGTCGCCGCGGAGGCTGGCCTCCAGGACGGCGCGGGAGGCGTGCCGGATGCGGAACTCGTCGGCGGTGAAGACGCTGTGCTCCTCGCCGGTCTCCGTGTTCCTGGCGTACAGGTGGAGGTCGGCGGTCTCGACGCGCAGCCGGTCGTTCGGCAGGGGTTCGGCGCGCAGGACGCGCACCCGGCCCCACAGCTCGCCGTTCTCGGTGAGCGGGCGGCCGTGGAAGGAGAGTTCCTTCGCGGCGAACGGGATGGCGAGCGAGGGGGCCTCGACGGCTCCGTCGTCGACGAGGAAGACGGCGATGGACTGGAAGCAGGAGTCGATCAGGCCGGGGTAGAGCTCGTAGCCGGCCGGGTCGTCGGGGAGGGCGGGCATCGTGTAGCGGACGAGGGCCTCGTCGCCGCGGATCCACACCTCGTCGATCCACTGGAAGGACGGGCCGAGGGTGTAGCCGAGCTCCCGGAAGTAGTCGTAGAACTCGGTGCGGGTGAGGTGCCGGTCGCTGGAGTCGATGAACGCGGTACGGCTCTCGGCGGGCGGCCGGTGGGCGTCCGGGGTGGCGGAGTAGCGGCCGCCGATGTGCTTCTGCCAGACGCCGCGGTCGGGGTCGAGGAGGCTCTGCACGGAGAGCTCGGCACCGGCTCCGTCGGCGGGACGGTCGACGACGATCTGTGCCTCGTACTCCTCGCCGTCCTTGATGACCAGGGCCCGCGGGCAGATCAGGTCGCGGACGACGACGGGGCTGCCGTCGTTGCCGAGGGCGGAGAGGACGGTCGCGAGGTGGGACGCGGCCGGGGTGACGACCGTGCCGTAGAGGCGGTGGTCGGTGAGGTACGCGGGGAAGCCGGAGCTGCGCTCGAAGGCGAAGGCGCGGCCGGCGAGACCCGGCGAGCGGAGTTCGGCGCCCCAGTGGCGGCCGGCGCCGGCGCGGACGGCCGGGGAGGCCGTGGTGGTGCCGGTGGCGCGGCTGCCCGCGGTGGTCCAGTACGCCGTGTCGGCGAAGGGGTAGCGGGGGGCGGCGGCCCGGTCGGTGCGGCGGCCGGTGATCTTCTCCCAGTCGAGGCGCTGGCCGCGCTCGTAGAGCGTCTTGGCGGCGCCGAGGAGGACGGCGCGGTCCTGGCCGCCGCGGCGCAGCGAGGGCGTGGAGCCGCCGTCGGGGGTGAGTCCGGCGGCGCGGACGAGGTTGACGAGGGTGCGGTCGGGGCCGATCTCCAGGAGCACGTCGACGTCGAGGGTGCCGAGGGCGCGGGCGCCTTCGACGAACCGGACGGGCCGGCGGATGTGGTCGGCGAAGTAGGCGGGGGTGAAGGTGTCGGGCCCTGCCTCGGTGCCGGTGACGTTGGCGATGACGGGGAGCTTCGGGGCGCCGAACTCCAGGCCCGCGAGGGCCTGCCGGAACTCGTCGAGGACCGGGTCCATGAGCCGGGAGTGGAAGGCGTGCGAGACGGTCAGCGGCCGGCACCGGACGCCCTGCGCGATGAGCTTCTCGGCGAGGGCGTCGAGCTTGTCGGAGGGGCCGGCGACGACGACGGACTGCGGTCCGTTGACGGCGGCGACGTCGACTCCGGCCTCGGCGGCCCAGCCGGCGACGGTCTCCGGGTCCTCCGGGATCGACAGCATCCCGCCGGGCTGCGTGGACTGCATGAGCCGGGCGCGGTGGGCGATCAGCGTCATGCCGTCGTCGAGGCTCATGACCCCGGCGTGCACGGCCGCGGCGATCTCGCCGACGCTGTGGCCCATGACGGCGACGGCCTTGACCCCCCAGGACTCCCAGAGCGCGGCGAGGGCCAGCTCCAGGGCGACGAGGGCGGGCTGGGTGATGCGGGTCTGGTTGACGACGGTCGGGTCGTCGCCGTAGAAGACCAGGTTGAGGAGCGAGTCTCCGAGGTGCGGGGCGAGGGCCCGGTCGCAGGCGTCGAAGACCGCGCTGAACACCGGCTCCGACTCGTACAGTTCGCGTCCCATGCCGAAGTACTGGGCGCCCTGGCCGGAGAAGAGGAAGGCCACCCTGGGTGCCTTGGCGGGGCCGGAGGCCGGGGTCGCCGAGGCGAGTGCGGCGAGCAGCTGCTCGCGGTCCTTGCCGAAGACGGCGCGGCGCACGGGGAGGTGGGCGCGGCCGGCGCCGGCGGTGGCGGTGAGCTGGGCGAGCGCCTCCTCGGGGGTCTCCTCCAGGGTCCGCCGCCACTGTTCGGTGAGCCGGTCGAGGCCGGCGGCGTCGGGGGCGGAGAGGGGCAGGAGGAGTCCGTCGGCGGAGTCGCGCGGCGGGACGGGCTGTGTCTCGACGGCGGGGGCCTCGCCGATGACGATGTGGGCGTTGGTGCCGGAGAAGCCGAAGCCGGAGACGCCGGCCAGGCGCGGGACCTCGCCGCGGGCCCAGGTGGCGCGGGAGTCGACGACGCGGACGTTCATGTCGCGCCAGGGGACGTGCGGGTTGGGGTTCTCGAAGTGCAGGTCGCCAGGGATGCGGCCGTTGCGCAGGGCGAGCACCGTCTTGAAGACGGAGGCCATGCCGGAGGCGGACTCGCAGTGGCCGATGTTGCTCTTCACCGAGCCGATGAGCAGCGGCTCGCCGGGGCGGCGGCCGGGGCCGAAGACGTCCCAGGCGGCTTCGAGTTCGATCGGGTCGCCGAGCGAGGTGCCGGTGCCGTGGGCCTCCAGGTAGCCGATCTCGGAGCCTTCGACGCGGGCGTCGGCGAGCGCGGCCCGGATGACCTGGCGCTGCGCGGTGCCGTTGGGGGCGGTGAAGCCGGAGGAGGCTCCGTCCTGGTTGACGGCGCTGCCGTGGATGACGGCGAGGACCTGCTCGCCGTCGCGCAGGGCGTCGGAGAGGCGGCGCAGGACGAGGACTCCGCAGCCCTCGGCGCGGACGAAGCCGTCGGCGGAGGCGTCGAAGGTCTTGCAGCGGCCGTCGGGGGCGAGCATGTGGGCGCGGCTGACGGCGACCGAGCAGGAGGGTGCGGCGATGACGTTGACGCCGCCGGTGAGGGCCCGGTCGGTCTCGCCGGAGCGCAGGGAGCGGACGGCGAGGTGCAGGGCGACGAGGGAGGACGAGCAGGCGGTGTCGACGGCGAGGGCGGGGCCCTGCGCGCCGAGGTAGTAGGAGATCCGGCCGGCGGCGGCGTTCAGCGCGGTGCCGGTCGCGAAGTAGGCGTCGAGGGGCTCCAGGCCGCCGCTCTCCAGGACGCGGGCGTAGTCGGAGTTGGAGATGCCGACGAAGACTCCGGTACGGCTGCCGGCGAGGGACTTCGGGTCGGTGCCGGCGTCCTCCAGGGCATGCCAGGCGGCTTCGAGGAGGAGGCGCTGCTGCGGGTCGAGGCTCTCGGCCTCGCGGGCCGGGACGTCGAAGAACGCGGCGTCGAAGCGGCGGATGTCGCGGAGGAAGCCGCCCTGGTCGGTGGAGATGGAGCCGGGGCGGGCGCCGGCCGGGTCGTGGAGGGTGCCGGTGTCCCAGCGGTCGGCGGGGACGGGGCCGACGCCGTCGCGGCCCTCGTCGAGCAGGGACCAGAACTCCTCGACGGAGTCGGCGCCGGGGAAGCGGCCGGCCATGCCGACGATGGCGATGGGCTCGTGCCCGGTCTGCTCGGCGGGGGTGGCCGGGGTGGCCGCCGCGGTGACGGGGGCGGTGGTCGCGGCGGGGCGGGCCGCCGGGGCCTTGCGGGGCGCGGGGGCCTCGGTGCGGCCGGCGAGGCGGGCGGTCAGCTCGGCGGAGAGCCGCTCGACGGTCGGGTGGCCGAAGACGTCGCCGATGCCGACGTCGATGCCGAGGGTCTCGGTGAGCGCGGCGGCCGCGTCGACGGCCATGATCGAGTCGAGGCCGAGGTCGAGGAAGCCGGTGGTCTCGGGCAGCGCGGCCGGGTCGTCGTGGCCGAGGATCCCGGCGAGGACCTCGCGGGTGCGGCGGGTGACGAGGGTGGCGCGGCGGTGCTCGGGGGCCTCGGCGAGCTCCCGTGCGAAGGCGTCGGCCGGGGTCTCGGTGGGGGTGTCGGACGCGGTGTCCCGGTCCGTGTCCGCTCCGGTGAGGCCGTCGAACAGGGGCCTGGCGCGTACGGAGTTCATGACCGTGCGGAACCGCTCGGCGTCCAGGCGGCAGGCGACGGTGTGCGCGCCCGTGCCGTTTCCGGCGAGTCCGGCGAAGCCCTCGGCGGGGGCGACGGGGCTGACGCCCATGCGGGCGAGGAGCGCGCGGGCCTCGGGGCTCGCCATGCCGTCGAGGTCCCAGGGGCCGAAGGCGACGCTGGTCGCCGGGATGCCCTCGGTGGCGCAGAGCGCGGCGACGGCGTCGAGGCCTCCGTTGGCGGCGGCGTAGGCGCCGTAGCCGTCGGTGCCCCAGACCGCCGAGACGGAGGAGAGGTGGACGAGGAAGTCGAGGGGCCAGTCGGCGGCGAGGAGGCGCAGCCAGGCGGCGCCGGTGAACTTGCCGGCGAGGGCGGCGGCGAAGGTGTCCGTGTCGGCCTCGGCGAGCGGCAGGCGGTCGATGCTGCCGGCGGCGTGCACGACTCCGCGGACGGGCGGCAGGCCGTCGAGGACGGCGAGGGCCTCGGTGAGGCGGACGGCGTCGCCGGTGTCGGCGGGGACGTACGCGGCGGTGACGCCGACCTCGGCGAGTTCGGCGAGCAGCTCGCGGGCCTCGGCGGGCAGTTCGTCCTGCGGCCGGCGGCCGAGGAGGACGAGGTGCCGGGCGCCGCGGGCGGCGAGGTCGCGGACGAGTCCGGTGCCGATGGCGCCGAGTCCGCCGGTGAGGAGGTACGTGGCGTCGGGGCGGACGGGCAGCGGGCGCAGCGGTTCGGCGGCGGGCCGCAGCCGTGCGGTGTGCGCGGTGCCGGCGCGGACGGCGATCAGGTCCTCGGCGGAGCCGTCGGCGAGCGCGGTGACGGCGGCGGTGGCGTCGGCGTCGGTCGGCGCGGCCGGCAGGTCGAGGATGCCGCCCCAGGTGTCGGGGAACTCCAGGGCGAGGACCGGGGCGAGGCCGTGCAGGACGCCGTGGTCGGTGGCGGCGATCGGGTCGGAGCCGGTCACCTGGCGGACGCCGGCGGTGACGAGGTGGACCCGGCCGGTGCCGGCGGGGAGGGCGCGGACGGCGGTGGTCGCGGCGGCGCAGAGGGCCGCGGCGTGCGCGGTGGGCGCCTCGGCGTCGAGCGTGCCGGGCAGGGGGGCGGCGGAGAGCGCGAGCAGCAGGTCTGCGGTGACGCCGTCCAGGGCCCGGGTCCACTCCTCGGTGGTGGCGGGGAGCGTGTCGAGGGAGGCGACGGTGCGGCCGGCGGTGCGGGCGGCCTCGGTGAGGAGGGCGACGGCGGCGCTGTCGTCACCGGCGACGACGAGCGGGCGGCCGGCGGTCGCGGCCGGGGTGTACGGGATCCACTCGACGCCGAGCGCGGGCAGCGGCTCCGCGGCCTCGGCCGGGGCGGCGGCCGCGGCTTCCACCGCGGTGTCGGCCGTGCGGAGCGTCGCGGGGGCGGCGGTCTCCGGTGCGTACCGGACGCGCTCCCAGGGGTAGGCCGGCAGGTCGGCGACGCTGCGCGGGAGCGCAGTGGCGGGGGCCGTGCCGTCGAGGCGTACGGCCTCGGAGTCGGTGCCGTCGGCGAGGGCGCGCAGGGCGCGGGCGGCGGTGGCCGGGTCCTCGGCGGTGATCACGGCGCGGACGGCGTGGCGGGCGCGGCCCTCGGTGACGGTGTACGCGAAGGCCGGGTAGGCGTCCTCGGCGAGGCCGTCGGCGCGGTCGGCGAGCCGGCCGGCCCAGGCGCGCAGCCCGTCCTCGCTGCGGGCGGTGATCTCGAAGCCGGTCACGGGCGCGGAGCCTGTCGCGGGAGCGGCGCCGGTCGCGGGGGGCGCCAGCTCGTCGGTGGTCAGCGGGCCGAGGACCACGTGGGCGTTGGTGCCGCTCATGCCGAAGGAGCTGATGCCGAGGCAGTCGCCCGAGCCGTCCTCGCCGGTCCACGGGGTCTCGGCGCGCGGGAACTCGATGCCGGTGTCCGCGATGTCGATGCGGGGGTTGAGGGTGTCCAGGTGGACGACGGGCGGGACCGCGCGCCGCTTGACGGAGGCGACGCCGCGGATGAGTCCGGCGACGCCGGAGGCGGCCTCCAGGTGGCCGATGCTCGTCTTGACGGAGCCGATGCGCAGCGGCGCGCCGCCGTCGCGGCGGCCGAGGGCCTCGACGATCGCCTCGACCTCGATCGGGTCGCCGAGCGCCGTGCCGGTGCCGTGCGCCTCCAGGGCGCCGATCGCGGCGGGCGTCAGGCCGGCGTCGTCGAGGGCGGCCTGGATGAGGGAGATCTGGGCGCGGACGTTGGGGGCGGTGAAGCCGGTGGAGCGGCCGTCCTGGTTGACGGCGCTGCCGCGGATCACGGCGTGCACCCGGTCGCCGTCGCGCAGGGCCTCGGAGAGCCGCTTCAGGACGACGACGCCGCAGCCCTCGCCGCGGGTGAAGCCGTTGGCTCGGGCGTCGAAGGTCTTGCAGAGACCGTCCGGGGAGAGGGAGTTGGTCTGCTGGATGAGGCGGGTGGAGCGGGGCGACAGGATGAGGTTGACGCCGGCGGCGATGGCGACGTCGCACTCGTCGCGGCGCAGGGCCTGCCCCGCCAGGTGGACGGCGGTGAGCGAGGACGAGCAGGCGGTGTCGACGGCGACGGCCGGGCCCATCAGGCCCATCGTGTAGGCGATCCGGCCGGCGGCGAAGCAGTGGCCGTTGCCGGTGAGCCAGTAGGCGTCCTCCTGGCCGGCGGGCTGCCAGTCGCGGTAGTCCTGGCCGGTGACGCCGACGTACAGGCCGGTCCGCAGGCCGGAGAGGTACTCCGGCGCGAAGGCCGCGTCCTCCAGGGCCTCCCAGGCCACTTCGAGGAGCAGGCGGTGCTGGGGGTCGAGGCTGCGGGCCTCGCGGGGGCTGATGCCGAAGAATCCGGCGTCGAACTCCAGCACCTCGTCGAGGTAGCCGCCCCGGCGGGGGAGGTTCTCCCACTCCGCGGCGAACGGGCCCTTGCGGTGCTCGGGCATCGGGGCGACCAGGTCGCGGCCCTCGGACAGGGCGTCCCAGTAGCCGTCGAGGTCGACGATGCCGCCGGGCAGGCGGAGTCCGACGCCGACGACGGCGAGCGGTCCGCTCTGCCCGGAACGGGCCTCTTCGAGCTCTCCGCGCAACTTCTTGATGGTGTCCATCGCGCGGCTGAGCGGGGTGGCGCTGGTGGAGCTTCGCCCGGCACCGGTCTTCCGGTCTGCCGATTCCTCATGGGTCGGTTGCGTCGTCACAAGAAGGTCCCTCGCGGTCGGCATGTCGTACTGACTGGTTTTCAGGAGCCGGGCGAGCTCCACTCGTCCTACGGGTGGGCTTCGTCGCTCCCGCCGATGCGTCCGGTGAGCATCCCCGCGAGCGCCGCGGTGGTGCCGTAGGTCCACAGCAGCGTGGGCGACAGCTTCATCCCGAAGGCCATTTCGAGGCGGTTGCGCAGCTCCAGGCTCATCAGTGAGTCCAACCCAAGTGACTTGAAAGGAGCTTCACGGTCGATGGAGCCCGCCTCGAGCCGCAGTACACGGCCTGCGAGTTCACGGATCTTGCCCTCGACGAGGACGGGCCGCTCCGTGTCGGAGGAGCCGCGCAGCCGGCCGAGGAACTCCTCGGCGCCGCCGCCGGCGGCGGCGCCGTCCTTGGCGAGCTCGGCGATGGCACGCCAGCTGGGCTGTGCGGCCGTCTCCGGGTACGCGTCGAACCAGTGCCGGGCGTCCAGGGGGACGTACGACACGACCTGTCCCGGGGCGTCCAGGAGGTGGAACAGCGCCTGCCAGCCCTCGGCGGCCGTGAAGCCGGTCATGCCGTGGTCGGCGAGGCGTTCGCCGCGGATCGCCTCGTCGGCGGCGAGGCCGATGTCGGCGAAGGGTCCCCATTGGACGGCGAGCGCGGGCCTGCCGCGGTGCCTTCGGGCCTGGGCGAGGGCGTCCATGTAGACGTTGCCCGCCGCGTAGCCCGCCTGTCCGGGGTTGCCGACGAGGCCGGCGACCGAGGAGAAGAGGACGAACAGGTCCAGGGGATCGTCCTCGGTGAGGGCGTCCAGGTGCCGGGCGCCGTCCACCTTGGGGGCGAGGACCTTGTCGAGCTGGGCGCCGGTGAGGTTGGCGAGGACGGCGTCGTCGAGGACGCCGGCGGCGTGGAACACGCCCCTCAGGGGCGGTAGTTCGGCCCGTACGCGGTCGAGTGCGGCGGCGAGCCCGTCCCGGTCGGCGACGTCCACCGGGAAGGTGGTGACGGTGGCGCCGCGCTCCCGCAGCTCCCCGATCCGCGCCAGGGCCGCGTCGCTCGGCGCCGATCGGCCGAGGAGGACGAGGCTCCGGGCGCCGTGGTCCACGAGGTGCTCGGCCAGGGACAGGCCGAGCGCGCCGAGCCCGCCGCTGAGGAGGTAGCTCGCGTCGGGGCGCAGCCGCCCCTCGGGGAGCGGTTCCGGTACGACGGCGGTGACCCGGCCGGGCTCGGTGAGGACCAGCTTGCCCGTGTGCTCCCCGCGCGCCATGGTGCGGAGCACCTCGGCGGCCCGGTCGAAGGCGTACGGGGTGACGGGCAGCGGCGGCAGGGTGCCGTCGGTGACCTTCTGCCAGACGGCGTCGAGGAGGCGCGCGAAGCGCTCCGGGCGGCGGGTGATGAGCCCGGCGACGTCGACGGCGGAGAAGCTGATGCCCTTGGCGAAGTCGCGGAGGCTGATCGTGCGGGAGGCGTAGATGTCCCGCTTGCCGACCTCGACGAACCGGCCGTCCTCGGCGAGTGCGGCGAGACCGAGGTCGATGGCCGCGCCGGAGAGCGAGTTGAGGACGACGTCCACGCCCCGGCCGCCGGTGACCCAGGCGACGTCCTCGGCCCAGGACAGGTCCCGGGAGTCGAAGACGTGGTCGATGCCGAGGGCGCGCAGTCCGGCCCGCTTGGACTCGGTGCCGGCGGTGGCGATGACGGTGGCGCCGAGCGCCTTCGCGACGCCGACCGCGGCGAGGCCGAGGCCGCCGGCCGCCGAGTGGATCAGTACGGTCTCGCCGGCCTCCAGACCGGCCTGCTCGGCGAGCGCGTACCAGGCGGTGGCGGTGACGAGGGGCAGTCCCGCCGCCTCGGCGTCGGTCAGGGCCGCGGGGACGGGCCTGACGTGTCCGGCGGGCACGGTGAGGTGGGAGGCGACGGCGCCGAAGCCGCAGGCGACGACCCGGTCGCCGACCGCGAGGCCGGTGACGCCGGGGCCGACGGCGGCGACGACGCCGGCGCACTCGCCGCCGATGAGGCCCGCTCCGGCGGAGGTGTCGGGGTAGGTGCCCATCGCCTTCATCACGTCGATGAAGTTGAGGGCGGCGGCGGTGACCTCGACCTCGACCTGTCCGGCGGCGGGCGCCGTCCTGGCGTACGGGCGGAAGGCGAGGCCCTCCCAGAGCCCGGTGCCGTCGGGGCTGAGCCGGAAGGGCTGGGCGGGGCCGGCCCAGGCGGCAGCGACGGTGTCCTCGGTCTCCTCGCCGCGGACGACCCGGCCGACGTGGCGGTCGGTGCCGCGCAGGACGACCTGGTCCTCCGCGTCGGCGACGAGCAGCTGCCGGGCGCAGTTCCCGGCCCAGTCGTCGCCGCCGGTGCGGACGTCGAGGAGGGTGGCGGCCAGTTCGGGGTGCTCGCGGCGCAGGACGCGGCCGAAGCCCCAGTAGAGGGCCGCGCCCGGGTCGGGCGCCCGGTCGGCGGGGACGGTCTGGGCGCCGTCGGTGACGACGAACGTCCGCGGCGGCACGGGCAGGGCGGTGACCGCCTTGACCGCCCCGGCGAGGGTGAGCAGTCCGGCGCGCTGGGCGTCCAGGCCCCGGTCGGCGCCGGGTGCGAGGAAGACGAGGCCGGCGGCGCGGTCGCTCTCGCGGAGCGCGGCGGCGAGGGTGTCGGCGTCGGCCCCGTCGGCCTTCAGGACGTCGATGCTGGCGCCGGCGGCGGTGAGCGCGGCGGCGAGCTCGGCGCCGCGCCCGGAGGCGTCGCAGACCACCCAGTGCCCGGGGGCGCGGTCGGTGGCGGCGGGCGCCTCCTCGGCGGGCCGGAACGCGAAGCGGTGCAGGCGGGCCGGGTCGACGCCCTCGGCGGTGGCCGTCTCGATGGTCTGGAAGGCGAGTCCGGCCATCCGCAGCAGCGGCCGCGCGTCCTCGTCGTAGCAGACCAGGTCGAAGGTGTCGTCCTCGTTGCGGACGGCGTGGGCCAGGAGCACGGTGACGTGGGCGTCGCGCGGCAGGGCGTAGTCGACGCGCCGGACGGCCGTGGGGACGACGGTCGCGTCGCCGGGCAGCAGGGCCAGGGTGGTCTGGAGCGCCGCGTCCCACAGGGCGGGGTGCAGCTCGCCCGGGCGGACCCCGGCGAGGCAGCGGTCCGGGAGCCGTACCTCGGCGAGTGCCTCGCGCTCGGCGAGGCTGAGGGCGCGCAGGCCCTGGAAGGCGGACCCGTAGTTGAGGCCGCGCTCGCCGCAGGACGCGTAGAAGTCGTCCGGCTCGACGTCCCGGGCGCCCGCGGGCGTGCCGGGGAAGGCGGGCAGGTCGGGGTCGGTGTCGCCGCCGACGCGGGCGGTGGCGTGCCGGGTCCAGCCGTCGGCCCCGGGGGCCAGCGAGCTGAGGGTGAAGCCCGCCGACGCAACCCCGTCCTCGCGCCAGACGGCGCCGAGACGGACGGGCTCGTCGGTGAGGGTGAGGTCGCTGCGGAAGCGGACGGTGTGCAGGGCGCCGGGGTTCTCGCCGGTGCGGGCGCGGGCGGCGGCGACGGCGAGCGCCAGCATGGCGGCGCCGGGCAGCACGACGGCGTCGTACACCTGGTGGTCGCGGAGCCACGGCAGGTCGTTGAGGGACAGCTCGGTGCGGCCCTCGTGGACGTCCTGCTCGGTGCTGGCCGGCGCGAACTCGAAGGCGAGTCCGCCGGGTCCGGCGGTACGGCGCACGGCGTCCGGCAGCCAGAAGCGGGAGCGCTGCCAGGGGTAGGCGGGCACGGGGGCGCCGGCCCGGGAGGGCAGTCCGCCGAAGGGGGCGAGGCCCTGGACGTACGCGCGGGCGAGGGCCTGCGTGAAGTCGTCGAGGGAGCCCTCCTGGCGGCGGAGGCTGCCGAGGACGGCGACCGGCCCCTCCCGGGTGGCGGCGAGCTGCTCCACGGCCGGGGAGAGCACCGGGTGGGGGCTGATCTCGACGACGTGGGTGACGCCGGCGTCGAGGAGCTTGCCGAGGGCGTCGGCGAAGAGCACCGGCTGCCGGAGGTTGGCGGCCCAGTAGGCGGGGTCGAGGGAGTCGCCGTCGAGCTCGCGGCCGACGACCGTGGACATGAGGGGGACGGCGCCGCGCCGGGGGCGGATCGGCGCGAGGACCTCGATCAGCTCGTCGGTGAGCTCGTCCATGTGGTGGCAGTGCGAGGCGTAGTCCACGTTGACCAGGCGGCAGAAGGTGCCGTCGGCCTCCAGGAGTTCGCGGAGCATGAGGACGGAGTCGGTGTCGCCGGAGAGCACGCAGGACGAGGGTCCGTTGTTGACGGCGAGGGAGACGGTGTCCTCGAAGCCGTCGAGCGCCTTGAGGGCGCCCTCGACGTCGAGGTCGACGGCGAGCATCCGGCCGCGGCCCGCGGTGCGCTTGGCGAGCGCGCTGCGCACGGCGATGATGCGGGCGCCGTCCTCGTAGGAGAGGTGGCCGGCGATGGTGGCGGCGGTGACCTCGCCCTGGCTGTGTCCGATGACGACGTCGGGCTCGACGCCGGCGGCCCGCCACATCTCGGCGATGCCGATGGACATGGCCCACAGGGTGGGCTGGACCTGGTCGTTGTGGTCGAGCCAGTCGTCGCCGGCGGCGCCGGAGAGGACGGCCGTGAGGTCCCAGGAGATGTGCGGGGCGAGGGCCTCGGCGCAGCGCCGTACGGTCTCGGCGAAGACCGGCGACCGCTCGTAGAGGTCCTGGCCCATGCCGGCCCACTGGGAGCCCTGGCCGGGCAGGACGAAGGCGACCTTGCCGCGCTCCTTGGCGCGCCCGGTGAAGGTGCCGGGCAGCTCGGCTTCGGGCGCGGCCTCGGTGAAGGCGCGGAGCCGGTCGAGGAGTTCGCCGGCGTTCCCGGCGACGACGGCGGTGCGGGCGGCGAAGTGGTCGCGCTCGCGGCCGAGGGTCGCGGTGAGGGCGACCGCCTCGGCCGGGGTGGCGTCCTCGGGCAGGGCGTCGAGCACGTCGGCGGCGCGCTGCCGCAGGGCGGCGTCGTTGTGACCGGTGAGGGGCAGCAGCAGCGGGCCGGTGGCCTCGTCGGCCGGGGGCTCCTGGGGCGCCGGGGGCGTGCGGAGCACGACGTGGGCGTTGGTGCCGCCCCAGCCGAAGGAGTTGACGCCCGCGTACCAGGTGCCGTCGACGGGGATGTCGGCCGGCTGGGAGGCGACCTGGAGGTTGAGCTCGCCGAAGGGGATGTTCGGGTTGAGCTCCTCCACGTGGAGGGTGCGGGGGATCGTGCGGTGCTTGAGCGCGAGGATCGTCTTGACGATGCCCGCGAGTCCGGCCGCCGCCTCCAGGTGGCCGATGTTCGACTTGGCCGAGCCGATGAGGAGGGGGCCGGCCTCGGCGCTGCGCGCGGTGCCGAGCGCGGTGCCGAGGGCCTCGGCCTCGATCGGGTCGCCGCGCAGGGTGCCGGTGCCGTGCGCCTCGACGTAGCGGAGGCGGTCGGGGTGGACGCCGGCGTCGGCGTAGACCCGGCGGAGCAGGCCGGTCTGGGCCTCGACGTTCGGGGAGACGAGGCTGTGGCCGCCGCCGTCGTTGTTGACGGCGCTGTTGACGATGACGCCGTGGATGCGGTCGCCGTCCGCGAGGGCCGTGTCGAGCCGCTTGAGGTAGAGGCTGATGGCGCCCTCGCCGCGGACGAAGCCGTTGGCCTGGGCGGAGAAGGCCCGGCAGTGGCCGTCCGGCGACAGGCCGCCGAAGTGGGTGAGGCCGATGGAGTTGTCGGGCGTCAGGATCAGGTTGACGCCGCCGACGAGGGCGCCTTCGAGTTCGCCGGAGCGCAGGGCGCCGACGGCGAGGTCCAGGGCGACCAGGCCGGAGGAGCAGCCCGTCTGGACGACGAGGCTGGGGCCGTTCAGGCCGAGGAAGTACGAGAGGCGGGCGGCGACGATGTCGAGGCCGTTGCCGACGGCGCTGTGCTGGGTCGTCTGGACCCCGCGCTCCTTGCGGGCGATCTCGTAGTCGTGCCAGAGGGCGCCGACGTAGACGCCGGTGCGGGTGCCGCGGACCTTGGCGGCGGGGATGCCCGCGTCCTCCAGGGTCTGCCAGCCGACCTCCAGCATGAGGCGCTGCTGCGGGTCGATCTCCTCGGCCTCGCGGGGGGATATGCCGAAGAAGCCGGGGTCGAACTGGTCGACGTCGTCGACGAGTCCGGCGAAGCCGGGGATCTTCTTGACGGGGTCGAGCTGGGCGGAGGTGTCCCAGCGCTCGGGCGGTACGGGGCGTACCGCCTCCTCCCCCGCCGTCAGGAGCTTCCAGTAGCGGTCCACGTCGGGGGCGCCGGGGAACTTGCCGGCCATGCCGACGATCGCGATGAGCCGCGAGGGGTCCTCCTGGCCCTCACCGTGCCCGCCGCCGGACCCGTCGTCGTTCTGTGGCAGCTCAGTCATGGCTCACCTCGTGCAGGATCGGGCTGACGTTCGCGGGGGCGGCGGCGGTCGCGGGCGCGGGCGCGGGGGCGTTCCGGGCGGCGGCGAGGTCGACGGGGTCGATCTCGTGCCGGGCGTTGATGACCTTGTTGAAGATCCGGTACTTGCCGGGGAGCGAGTTGAGCACCCGGAAGCGGAGGCGGCGCAGCTTGATGCCGCGCGGGTCGCCGATGGCGAGGAGGCCTTCCTGCATCCGCTGGAAGCCGGTGACGTGGATCTTGTGGGCGCGGCGCTTGGCGACGAAGTCGGCGAGCTCGGCCTTGGTGACGACGCGGTCCCGGCCGCCCTTGGCGAGGGACGCGGCGATCACCGGGACGATGGTGATGGCGTCCTGCATCGCAAGGTTGACGCCCTGGCCGAGGATGGGGGTCGCGGTGTGCGAGGCGTCGCCGATGAGCAGCAGGCCGTCGCGGGCCCACTCCTCCAGTTCGGCGGTGAAGATCTCCAGGAAGCCGGTGTCGTCCCAGGTGTGCAGGTGCTCGTCGACGAGCGGGGCGAGCTGCGGGGAGATCGCCATGATGCCGCGCTTGAAGGACTCGAAGCCGGCGGCCCGCAGGTCCCCGAGGCCGCGCTTGGGCAGGTTGTGCCCGATGCGCAGGGAGTCGGGGAAGGTCGGCAGGACCACCAGGTGGCGGTCGCCCTCGATGACGAGCTGGGCCTCGCTGCCCCACTCCGGCGGGCGGGGCACCAGGAAGGAGAGGAAGTCGCGGGCCATCGGCTGGACGTCGGCGACGAGACCGGAGGCCTTGCGGACCTTGGAGAAGCGGCCGTCGGCGCCGATGACGATCCGGGACCGCACGGTGACCTTCTCGCCGCGCCTGCTGAGGACGGCGCCGCGGACGGTCCCGCCCTCCTCGACGAGGGAGGCGAAGGACCAGCCGGAGAGGTAGGTGTGGTTCGGGAACACCTCGGTGTGCCGGTTGAAGATGCGGATCAGGCCGGGCTGAGGGATGTCGATGGGCAGCGGCAGGCCGGCGAACTTGGCGTAGTCGACGCGCAGGACGGGGCGCTGCTCGGCGATCGTGGTGACGGCGGTGGTCTCCAGGAAGCCGTGCTCGCGCAGCGCGGGACCGAAGCCCAGCTGGTTGAGCGAGAGCACCGAGGGCGCGGCGATCGTCTCGCCGCGGAAGCTGCGCTCCAGGCTGGTCTGCTTCTCCACGAGGACGGTGCTGATGCCGCGGCGGGCCAGCAGGCAGGCGAGCAGGGAGCCGGCGGGACCGCCTCCGACGATCAGGACGTCGGTGTCGTCGGGTATTCCGGCGGAGCTGCCCCGGTGGGCGGATTCGGTCATGCCAACTCCCAGTTTTCCAGGCGGTTCTTGATGCCCGCGAGGATTTCGGCGGCCATCGCACCGTCGAGCACGCGGTGGTCGAAGACGAGCGAGAGGGTGAAGACGGGCGCGACGGCGACGGCGCCGTCGCGCACCACGGGGGCGTCGGCGATGTGGCCGACGCCCAGGCCGAGCGTTCCGGTGATGAGCGGCAGGATGGCGCCGACCCGCTCGTGACCGATGGAGGTCACGGCGAAGGTGCCCTGGAGGGCGGCGCGGCGGGCCGGGTTGCGCATCATGGTCCGGTAGACGGCGCGGAAGGCCGGCAGCGGGAGCCGCTGGAGGCGCTTGATGTTCGCGAAGGGGCCCTGGTCGTCGACGTCCGCCGTCTTGTAGAGGTCGATGGCGGACTGGACGGCGGTCACGTCGAGGGCCTGGACGTCCCGCACGATGCCGGAGACGACGCACCGCTGGCCCTCGACGGTCTTGTCGAAGAGGACCTTGGCGTGCACCTCGGGCGAGGTGGTCAGCTTCGGGGAGCGGCCGCCGAGGATGACGGCGCGGGCGTCCGGGTAGTCGGCGAGGACGTCGGCGGCGGCCTTGACGACGTAGCTGACGTAGCTGACCGGGGTGGCGGCCCGGCGGCGGGCGGCCCGGAGGGCGGAGGCGTCGACCTCGGCCATCAGGTAGACGTGGGAGGTGCGCCGGGCGTCCTCCAGGAAGACCAGCGTCTGCTTTCGGGCGGCGGGCAGCGGGGCGGTGACCGCGCTCATGTCCGGGCCCCGGCGGCCTCGGCCTCGGTGTCGGCGACGAGGGAGGCCAGCTCGCCGAGGGTCTCGGCGGCGGTGAACCGGTCGTAGTCGAGGGAGGCGCCGAGCTCGCGCTCCAGGAAGACGAGGATCCGGAGCTGGTTGACCGAGTCCCAGCCCTCGATGGCCTCCAGGGGGGCGTCGAGGGCGAGGGTGTCCTCGTCGACGTCGAGCAGCTGCGCGACGGCCTCGACGACGAACGCCACGGCGGCGTCCCGGTCGTGCTCGGAAGGCTGGTTGGAGGTCGCCTCAGGCGGCATGGAACTTCCCTTCGCCGGTGCCGACCGCCACCCAGTCGGGCAGTTCGGCGAGTTGAGTGAGGTCGTGGCGGAAGTCGCCGTCCTGCCCGGTGAATCCGAGGGAGGGGTAGAAGTCCGCGAAGCGGCCGTTCTTGGCCGTGGGCACGTGCCGGCCGCGGACGCCGGGGGCCCCGGCGTCGCGCGCGGCGCGCAGGACCAGGCCGACGACGGCCTGCTCGATGGAGCGGGAGAAGACCCGGCAGGAGAGGACGAAGTTCTCGATCGTCCAGTCCCCGTCGGTCTCCCGTACGAGGGCCAGGGCGCCGACGAGTCCGTTGTCGCCGAAGGCGTCGGTGGCCCGGACGCCGAAGAAGGCGGCCTGTCCGGTCTCGACCCGCCGGGCGACCTCGTCGGCGCCGTAGCGGATGCCGGTCAGGTTGAACTGGTTGGTCTTGCCGAAGAGCTGCGTGATGCGGGCGCCGTTGAGGGTCCCGTACTCCTCGACGGTGATCTCGGAGGCCAGCTCCCGGAGGTAGTCCTCGACGCTGACGGCGGTCTGGCGCAGTTCGTCGCGCTGGGCGCGGGCCCGGTAGAGGGAGCCGCGGACGCGGTCCTCCTCGGTGAGGGCGAACTGGTTGAACAGTCCTGCGCGGGCGAGGGCGGAGGCGTACCCGGCCGGGTCGTCCGGCAGGGCGACGACGGCGATCTCGGGGCGCTGGGCCTCCATGAGGCCGCGCTCGGCCGGGTTGTCGTCGACGAAGACCATCGAGTCGGTGCCGATGTTGAGTTCGGCGGCGATCGAGGCGGCGTTGCCGGGCTTCGGGTCCCAGTTGGCGCGGAAGGCGGAGAAGTCGTCCGGGCCGAGGACCATGTCGGGGTGGCCGGCCACGGCCTCGCGGGCGACGGAGTCGTCGTTCTTGGAGCAGACCGTGAGGAGGACGCCCTGCCGGGACAGGTCCTTGGCGAGCGACTGGAGTTCGGCGTGGGCGGAGCCCGGGAAGGAGCCGCCGATCTTCAGCGCGGGGATGCCGTCGTCGCCGACGACGCCGCCCCACAGGGTGTGGTCGAGGTCGAGGACGAGGCACTTCCTGGCGCGGCCGAGGCGGGCCAGGACGACCCGGGCGACCTCGCGGGCGTACGCGTCGAGGAACTCCTGGCTCCAGGCGTGGCCGGCGATGTGCCGCATCCGGTCGGTGGCGGCGGCCGAGCCCGCGCGCGCGGCGAGGGAGTCGGTGGCGAGCACCACGACGTTCGGGCGGCCGGCGAGGTCGAGGATCCCGGCGTTCATGCGGTGCCAGGCCGCCTCGACGCGGGCCTTGGTGGCGTAGTCGACGTAGCGGTCGCGGCGCAGCGCCGACAGCGGCAGCGTGTTGAGCACGGCGACGCCGCCGGGCGCGCCCTCGAAGGCCGTCAGCCAGGCGTCGAGCTCGGCGGGGAGGGCGGCGCACCGCGCCTCGACCTCGGCGGGGTCCAGCGGGTCGGCGACCTTCTCGAAGACGGCGGTGTCGTCGAGGAGGCAGGCGGTGACCGCGGGGGCGAGCTCCTTGAGGTTCGGGGCGCCGGAGAGGATCTCGAACCGCCACTGGTTGAAGCCGGTGGTGCCGGTCTCGGGCTGGACGCCCTCGGCGAGGAGCGCGGCGGTCAGCAGGTGGGGCAGCGGGTCGACGGTGGAGCTCGCGAGCAGCCCGAGGGCGACCGGCGTGTACCGGCCGGTGCCGGCGAGCGCGGCCTTGGCGGCCCGGCCGCCGAGGAGCATCCCGGCGGCCTCGCGGTCGAGGGCGTCGTCGATCGAGCGGAGCAGTCCGGGGACGCGGCCGGCGGAGTCCGCGATGCCCGCGCGCTTGAGGGCGCGGAGTTCGGTGAGGGCGTCGCCGGTCATCACCGGGCTCCGTTCTGGTGGCGGAGCGCGAGGCCCGAGGTGATCCACTTGGAGGACTCGACGTTGGCGACGAGGAGCCGGCCCTCGACGCCGAGGCCGGAGCGGATGCGCCGCATGGCCCGGTTGAGCTGGATGAAGGGCACGGCGTTGCCGTTGTTGCCGGTGTCCGCGACGCAGTTGACGGCCTGCTCGGGGCGGACGCCGAGGCGCTTGCGGATGGAGTCCGTCATGACGCCGTTGAGCTGCGGGAGGAGGACGTGCTCGACCTCGTCGAGCTGCCAGCCGGTCTCGGCGGTGAGCTCCTTGAAGATGGACTCGGCGTGCTCGGGCACGTGGTGCTCGATGGCCTTGTAGTCCTCCTCGCCCCAGGACTCGCGGTACGGGCCGTCGGGGCCGTCCAGGAGCGGGGCCCCCTCGATGCCGAACCAGCGGGCGGTCTGCGCGGGCTTGCGGCCCATGCCCGTGGTCCGCAGGAAGAGGTGCTCGACGAGCAGGCCGGGACCGTCCGGGTCGGCGTCCACGACGGCCGCGCCGGCGCCGTCCCCGAAGAGGGCGAAGTTGATGAGCTCGGCCGGCGACATGGCCTCGATCTGCCCGCTGGAGGGGAAGAAGTTGAGGCAGGTGTCGGCGCCGATGACGAGGCCGCGGCGGAGCCCGGAGGCGAGGAGCGCGCGGGCGGTGTAGAGGCCCGTGAGCGCGCCGGCGCAGCCCGACATGAGCTGGAAGGTGGGGACGTCGTTGAGTCCGATGCGGTCGGCGACCAGGTTGACGGTGGCCGGCATCAGGTGGTCGGGCGACGCGGTCGTCAGGACGAGGAAGTCGAGCGAGGCGACGTCCACGTCGGCGTCCGCGAGGGCCGCGGTGGCCGCGGCGACGGCGAGGTCGCCGGTGCTCTTGGGTACGGAGGGTGGGGAGTCCGTCGCGCAGAAGTAGCGCGTCCGGTTCCCCGTCATCATGTCCAGCCACTTCTCGTGCAGGCCGAACCGCTCGGCCATGTCCCGATTGGTGACGGGTTCGCCCGGAAGTACTTCGCTGAATCCGGTGAGCCTCATGCCGTCGCTCCAGTCAATGTGGTGTTGACCAGGTCGAGCAGCGCGCGCGGCGTCTCCGCCGAGGCCACTCCGTCCCGGTCGAGTTCGACGCCGTACTCGCGTTGGATACGGCCGGTGGTCTGGAGCAGCGCCAGCGAGTCGTACCCCAGGTCCTGGAAGACGACGTCGAGGCTGCCGGTGTCGAGGACTCCCGGCGAATCCCGGTCCTGGAACTCGAGAAGGATCTCGCCCAGCTCCCGCAGGGTGAGTTGTGCCATCGTCAATTACCCCTTCACCACGGCAGATTCATCCGCTCCGGCGCGAGATCAGGGGCGGGGCAGCGAGCTTGTGGCCGACTGCCCCGTCCCGGGCGCCTGCGGTGTGAAACCTCCTCGGATCCCGAGGGGGCCCCACCGGCTCCTTTACCTTGGCGGGGGTGACTCGACGTCCCCTTGAGTGCAGGTAGATCCAGGTCAGGCGGGCCTGGACCGCTTGATGGCGGCCAGGATCTGGCGGTTCAGGGCGGTGCTGGCCCGGGTGTCGGGCCGGCCGGAGCGCCGGGTGTCCTGGAGGGCCACGGCGGCGACGTGGCCGCCGGGGACGGGACAGGTGGCGAACCGCCAGGTGTGGTCCTCGACGAGCGTGCCGTCGGCGCGTTCGAGCCGTGCGTGGACGGTCCCGTCGCCCGGCCCGCCGGGGCCCGCTCCCCCGCCCTCGCCGCCTTCGACGCGGAAGCCGAACTCGGTGAAGGGGAAGCGGAGTCCCTGCCCCAGCGCCTTGCTGTAGGCCTCCTTCAGCGTCCAGAGGCCGAGGAGCTGCCCGTTGCGTTCCGCCTCGGGGGCGCGGGCGATCCTCTTGCGTTCCGGTTCGGTGCACATCAGCCGTTCGACGTCCTGGCCGCTGAGCCGGCGGTCGGCCGGTTCGGTGTCGATGCCGACGACGCCGAGGGAGGTGATGCCGCAGAGGAGCAGGTCGGCGGTGTGGCTGAGGCTGACGTCGATCTGGTCGTAGCCCCGGAGGTGGACGCGGCCGTTGAGCCCGTACCGCAGCTCCAGGGCGTACGGTTCCGTGCCCAGGGCGACGGCGGCGGTGTGGCGGATGAGCATGCGGGTGGCGAGGAACCGTTCCCTCAGATGGGTGCCCGCGAGTTTGCTGTACCGCTCCCAGTCCCGCCCGAGGAGCTCCTTGCGCTCGTCCTCGGGCGGCAGTTGGGTGCGCCACTCGTCGAGCGAGGCGTGCACCATGCCGAAGCCGGAGCTCTCCAGGTCGCGCAGGAGGTTGGCCCAGGGCCCGGCCGGGCCGCCGACGTAGCTCGGCTCGGGCGGGAAGACCCGGTCGGGGGCGGGCGGGAGCACCCGGTCGGGCGCGGCTGCCCTCATCCCGCGAGTCCGGTCCGCAGCAGGTCGAGGCTCTGCGGGACGCGGACCCGCGCCAGGACCTCCTCGCAGGTGAGGGCCTCGATCTCGCGGGGCAGCGGCGGTACGGAGCGGCCGATGCGGCGCAGCAGCCGGTGGAGGGCCAGGGCGAGCCAGGCCGGTTCGTCGAGGAACTCGTCCGGGCCGACGCCCGCGTTGAGCCAGACGCCCACGCAGGCCGAGGCGGCGAGCAGCAGGGCGTACCGCTCGCTGAGCGGGAAGGTCCGCGTGTCGAACAGCAGCCCGTCCTCACCGCCGTCGTCGGTGAGCGCGGCGGCCTCCCGGCGGATCTCGGCGGCCTCCTCGCACAGCCCGGCGACGAGGCCGGTGAGCAGCTCGGCGTGCGGGAGGCCGGTGAGCGCGAGGGGCAGTCGTCCGGCGGCGTGCCTCAGGTAGTCGAGGAGCCGGTCGTCGCCGCCGAAGCCGGAGAGCCGCTCGCCGTCGAGCGGGGGCAGCGGCACCTCCAGCCGGAACAGGTCGGCGGGGGTGGTGGCGGCGTCCGGGTCGACGAAGGCGAGGGCCGGCAGGTAGGGCGCGATGACGGACTGGCAGATCGCGCTGCTGACGTGTCCGAAGGTGATCGTGGAGAGGTCGCGCAGCTGCTTGCGGAAGACGGCGTCGTGCCCGCTCTCCGCGTGGAAGGCGTCGCCCATCACCGCCGACAGGTCGTAGAGCGCCTCGCCGACGATCTTCGGGACGATGTACTTGGTGACCGCCGCGAGCACGTCGCACTGCTCGGGCAGCAGGTGGGTGGAGCGGGCGGCCGTCAGGGACAGGCAGTCCGAGATCAACAGGTCCGCGAAGGTGCCGGCGAGCGCGGAGCGCGCCGAGGCGTCGCCCACCAGCCCCTGGCTGCCGTAGTCCCGCTCCTGGGCGGCGCGCACGGCGGAGCGCAGGGCGGTGTCGGCGAGGCCGATGGCCATCGACGGGAAGGCGGCGTGCACGGCCGGGTAGGCGCGCAGGCTGAGCGCCACGCCGTCGCCCCAGGTGCCGACGAGGGACTCGCCGGGCAGCGGGCAGTCGAGGAATTCGAGGCCGGCGGCCTGGACTCCGCGGACGCCGGTCGTCCGGTGCCGGGGCAGCGCGCGCACCCGGGAGGGCGGCACGGAGGCCGGGTCGAACATGAGGATCGAGTAGTCGGTGGCTCCGTCACCGGTGGAGACGAAGCCGACGATCAGCTCGGCGGTGTGGGCGTTGTTGATGGCGCCCTTGCTGCCGTTGAGCCGCAGCATGCCGTCCTCGGCCCAGGAGGCGGTGAACTCCTGGGCGTGGAACTCGCTCTCGTGCTCGAAGCGCTGGCAGGCCACGCCGACCATGCCGCCGCGCAGGACGACGTTGGCCATCCGGGAGCGCTGGCGGGCGTCCCCGTTGAGCCACACCATCTGCGCGCCGAGGAAGGGCGTGAAGCCGTGGCTGAAGGCGAGGGCCGGGTCGCGGCGGAAGAACGGCCGCATGACGAGGCCGAGGAGGTCGACACCGGCCATCTTGCCGCCTAGTTCCACCGGCACCATCTCGGCCGGCATGCCGAGGTTCTGGAACCGCCGGATGCCGATGACGGAGCTCTCCCCCGAGTCGTCGGCGGCGAGGACGGCGGCGAGGCCGACGGGGTTGTCAGGGCTCCAGGGGTCGCCGAGACCGTCTTCGATCTCGGCGACCCGGGAGCGGGCGCGCGTCAGCCGGTCGGGCTGCCACTGCGGATCGGCACCGAGTGCGGCGGCGATCAGTTCATCGGGTTCGTACATGGTCACCCCAGGGCGTCAGAGGGGGCATCGGCGGACAATCCCTCGCACCATGTCGAAAGTCGCTGGAGACAGCCTTGACCGGGAGTCGACCCGTACGTGGCCCTTCCGGGGTATCGCGGGGAAGTGTCAGCGCGCCGGCGGCGGACCCGCCCTGCGGACCCCGTCGGCCAGCCAGCGGTGGACGGCCCCGCCGCGCGGTGTCGTCCCCCCGGTGGGGGCGAAGGCGTGGAACACGGAGCTCTCCAGGGTCAGTTTGAGCAGGGCCAGGTCCTGCGGGGTGGTGAGGGGGTCGTCGGGGGCGTGGCCGACCCACACCGGGCCCCGGATCTCGTAGAGCTGCTCGGGGAGCAGCGCCAGGCCCTTGAGGAGGTACGGGAGCTGCTCGCCGCCCGTCGCCCCGGTGGCCTTCACCAGCGCGCCGACCGTCGCCGGGGGCAGGTCGAGGATCCGGTCGGGCTCCTCGAAGAGGCGGGAGACGGGGGTGCCGACGAGGTGGACGGAGGCGATCCGGTGGTCGGTCGCGGCGGCGGCGAGCGCGGGCCGGCCGCCGAGGTCGAAGCCGATCACCCGGGTGCGCCGGGTGTCCGTGGTGCGGGCGTGGCGGTCGATCAGCCGGGTGACGGAGGCCGCGGTGCACTCGGCGCACGGCACGGGCCGGGGCAGTCGTGCGGCGACCACCGCGTGGCCGTGGGCGACGAGCCGGCAGAGGAGCCGGGCGCACTCCGGGCCGCCGCCCAGGGCGCCGCCGACGACGAGGACGAGCGGCCGTTCGGGATCCGCTCCGCCGCTCCACCAGACCGGGTCCGGACCGTTCGAGGGCACCGGCCCCCGACGGATGTCGCGCACGGCCATCCCTCACTCCTCTCGGCGGCCACGGCCTGGCATCGGCCTGACAGCGGCCTGGGCGAGGTGTCCGTTCGGCGCACGGCGGGACAACCCCGGAGGGCATGCTGGCACCGTCCGCTCGAATCTCGTCGGAGCCTCCGGTCACCACCTCTGAAGCGGGACCGTTTCGTCGCCGCTCCACCCGCGTTCGAGCGGCACGTGAGCGGGGCGGACGACGCTCCGGGGACGGCGGCGGCCCGTGGGTTCCCCCGGCCCCGGCCGCCGCCCACGGACCGAGACGGAGGTCGATCGGTGCACGGAGTGCTGAACCACGCCCTGCGGCAGGTGATACGGGTGGCCCGGGGCTGCTACCGGGCCCTGGTGGCCTTCGGAGCCCTCTGGCTTCCGCTGCCCGAGGACCAGTTGCGGCGGATCCTGTACGGGGACCGTCCGGAGGAGCAGGGGCCGGGGACCGGCACCGGCCACGACTCGGGGTCCGGAACCACGGCCGCGGCCACCGCCTCGCCCGCGCCCACCGGCCCGTCCCCGTCCACGGGTCCGTCCCGGGACGGCGACACCGGCCCTGCCGCGGCCGGGAGCACGGCCGGCGGCTCCGCCGGGCGTCCGGCCCGGCACCCCGCCGGGAGGCCGGCCGGGAGGCTCGGCACACCGCCCGGTCCGCCGCCCGGGCACCCGGAGCGGCTCTGCGTGGACGTACCGCTGAGCGAGCTGGAGCTGGGCCTGGCCCGGCAGTTGAAGGGCGTGTGAGGTCCGTTCCCCGGTCAGGCGCTGCGCCGCGACTCCACGGTGGGGCGCTCGACCGCCGCGGGCTCGTCGTCGCAGACCGTCCGGGGGTCCTCCGTCAGGAGGGCTAAACCGTCCTTCACCGCGGCCGCGTCGGCCGGAACGGTGACGACGAGGCGGAAGGTGGTGCCCCCGGGCTCCACCCCGCTGCTCAGCCGGCCGCCCACGGCGGCGGCCCGGGCCGCCAGGTTGGTGAGTCCCGTCCCGGTGCTGTCGGAGGCGACGAGCCCCTTCAGCCCCACCCCGTCGTTGACGATCTCCAGCCGGAAGAAGCCCTTGCGCTCGGGGTCCTCGCTCGCCCTGACGCAGCAGTTCCGGGGCTGGCTGTGCCGGAGGACGTTGGTGACGCCCTCCCGCAGCACGGTCGCCAGGATCGTGTTCGCGATCGACGAGAGCCCTGTGCACTCCACCTCGATCTCGGCGGTGATGCCGGCCGCCTTCAGCACCGACCCGGCGGACTCGGCCTCGACGAGGAGCGACATGTCCCGGTAGCCGCGGGCCACTTCACGGACGTCGGCCAGGGCCTGCCGGGAGATGCCGAGGACCTCGGTGACCTCCTCGCAGGCGCGCTGCGGGTTGCTGACGATCAGCCGCTGGATCAGCTCGTTCTTCAGCGTGATGGAGGAGAGGCTGTAGCCGAGCAGGTCGTGCAGGTCCCGGGCGAACCGGAGCCGCTCCCTGGCGACGGCCATGCGGGCGAGCTCGCCGCGCGAGTCGTGGATGGCGGTGGCCAGCATCGCGAGCCGGGCCATGGAGTACAGGACGAGGCCGGTGAGGGCGGTCGAGACGCCCATGTAGGCGATGTCGACGGGCCGCAGCTGCTCGGTCGCCGAGATGGCCATGACGCCGGTGACGGTGAGTCCGTAGAACACCCAGCCCAGGACCGGCGACAGCCGGAGCAGGAACGATCCGGCAAGGAAGCCCGCCATGCCTCCCCAGTGCCATCCGAAGAAGGCGAACGGGACGAAGGTGACGAGGGCCTGGAGGATCAGCGACCAGGGGTGCAGCCGCTGCCTGAGGTGCGTGAGGTTCGGCGCGAAGTGCACGTACTGGAGGGCCGCGAGGACCGGCGGAATGGTGAGACAGGCGGCCAGCTCCGACCCTCCCGGCGCACGGTCCAGCACGTTGACCGCCTGCATCAGCAGATACCCGAGGAAGACCACCACGACCAGCACGTTCGCGATCCGGGGGGCGGGAGCCGCTGAACTGATGGCCGACAACTCCCTTTTACCGCCGGCGCGCTCTGTGGCACACGGCCGCAGCGCGGTGAGTCTCAGGCGAGAGGTGCCCTGTGCTGTCATCGGATCCAGCCCCCCCTGTCGGCCCCTCCCCCGGGGCCACCCATGGCCGGATCATAACCACATGGATCCGCTTCATGTCGCTCCGTGGCCGGATTCTGGGCGTCCGGATGTCCGTATGGCGGTCGGATCTCCCCGCAGAACCGATTTGTCACCGTGGTGAAAATCTCATGTCAGTGAGGGTGAGGCGATCACTTGTGGAGATGTCGCGAAGTTTCGTCTACTCCTATCGAGCCTCACCGGCCCTCACCAACCGCTGACATCACGGGAGTTGCCATGAACCAGTCTGTCGCCACGGCCCTTGAGATCGGCTCGATCGAGCAGGAGCTGGCCTTCGCCGAGCTCATGCTCCACACCTTCGTGGACCCGGCCTTCGCCGCCCGCTACGCCAGCGACCCGGACGCCGTCCTGAAGGAGTCCGGCATCGACCTCGACGAGGGCGCCACCGCCCCGGTCATCCCGGCGACCACCGGCCTCGGCGCCGTCACCGAGGAGTACGCCGCGATAGCCCCCGACGGCACCACCCTGCTCACCCTCTGCATCCGCGCCCTGCCCGCCGCGGCCCTGGCTCCGCTGCCCTCCGCCGGCCACTGAATCCGTACGTCCGACACGTAAGGGGAGGGGCACACGCATGCGCATGGGGTTCAAGGAACATCTGCGGGCCGAAGTGGTGCCCGGCGAAGCGACGTACGTCATCTCCGAACGGGGCATCACCGCCTTCGACGACGCGCGGGTCGCGGTCGTCGCACCGCTCCTCGACGGCACCAGGGACTTCCGGTCCCTCGTCGCCGACGCCTCTCCCCACTGCTCGCCCCGGGACGTGGCCCTGGCGGTCGGCCGTCTCAACGAGGCCGACCTCCTGACCCGCGATCCGGTCCCCGTGAACCCCACGGCGGCGGCGGCCGCCGCGTACTGGGAACTGGCCGGCGCGCCGGGCCCGTTATCCCTCTCGACCGTCCGGGTCCGGGCCGTCGGAGGCGCCGACGCACAGTCGGCCGAGCAGGCCTGCACCGCCTCGGGCCTGCTCCTCGCGGACAGCCGAAACGATGCGGACGCACCGGGCGGCCCGGCCGTGCTCCACGGCCCGGGCAGCCCGCACGACACGTACGGTCAGGAGGGCGGGGACGGCATCGGCGGCCGTGTCCCCGCCCAACTCACCCTCGTCGTCTGCGACAACTACCTCGACCCCGAGCTCGCCGAGGTCGACGCGGAGCAGCGCGCGGCCGGCACGCCCTGGCTGCTCGCGAAGCCGCACGGCACCACCCCCTGGATCGGCCCGCTGTTCCGGCCCGACGACGGCCCCTGCTGGCAGTGCCTGTCGCACCGGATCTCGGGCCACCGGGGCGCCGAGACCCATCTGAGCCGTGCCCTCGGCCGTCCGGTCGCGCATCCGCCGGCCGAGACGCCCGCGAGCCTCCTCCTCGGCAACCAGCTCGCCGTCGCCGAGTGCGTCAAGTGGCTGGGCGGGCACCGCCACCCCGGCCAGGACGGCGTCCTCACCTTCGACACCATCAGCCTCACGACCCGGGTCCACCCGCTGCGGGCCCGCCCGCAGTGCCCGGGGTGCGGCGACCCCGGCCTGGTGGCGCGCCGGGTCCTCGCCCCCGTCACCGTGGACTCCCGCCCCAAGGCCGATCTCACCGGCTCGGGCCACCGCTCCGCCACCGCCGAGCAGACCCTGCGCCGGTACGAGCACCTCATCAGCCCCGTCACCGGCGTCGTCAAGGCCGTGCAGCGCGACACCCGCGGCCCCGCCGGCCTCAACTCCTTCCGCGCCGGACACAACCACGCCCGGGGCCCGCGCGGACTGACCGGTCCCGCCTCCCAGCTGCGCAGCGAGAGCGGCGGCAAGGGCATGACCGAGCTCGACGCCCGGGTCGGCGCCCTGTGCGAGTCCCTGGAGCGGCACTCCGGGATGTACGAGGGCGACGAGCCGACCGTCCGGGCGAGCTGGCGCGAGGTCGCGGACCGGGCCGTCCACCCCGACGCCTGCCAGCTGTACGACCCCCGCCAGGGCATGGAGCCCTTCGACGGGGACGCGCCCGTCGACTGGACGCCGGTCTGGTCGGTGACCCGCGGCGAACACCGGCTGCTCCCCACCGCGCTGCTCTACTTCGACGCCCCCCGCACCCCCGGTCTCGGTAACGTCCGGGCCGACTCGAACGGCAACGCCGCCGGCAGCAGCCGGGAGGACGCGATCGTCCAGGGCTTCCTGGAGCTGGTCGAGCGGGACGCGGTCGCCCTCTGGTGGTACAACCGCACCCGGCACGCCGCCGTCGACCTCGACGCCTTCGACGAGCCGTGGATCGGCCGGATGCGGGAGCTGCACGCCTCGCTCGGCCGCGAGGTGTGGGTCCTCGACGTGACCGCCGACTTCGGCGTCCCGACCTTCGCCGCCGTCACCCGGCGTACCGACAAGTCCGCCGAGGACATCCTGTTCGGCTTCGGCGCGCACTTCGACCCGAAGGTCGCGCTCTGCCGCGCGCTCGCCGAGGCGAACCAGATGATGCCGTCCGTGGCCGAGGTCCGGGCCGACGGCAGCGGCTACGGCTGCCAGGACGAGCGGCTGCTGAGCTGGTGGCGGACGGCCACCACCGCGGCCCACCCCTACCTGCTGCCGGACCCCGCGGCCCCGCTGCGCGGCCCCGCCGACTTCGCGTACGCCCCGCGCGCCGACCTCCGCGACGACGTCGCCGCGATCGCGGCGGCGGTCCGGGAGCGGGGCATGGAGCTGCTCGTCCTCGACCAGACCCGCCCCGACGTCGGGCTGCCGGTGGTCAAGGTGATCGTGCCCGGCATGCGCCACTTCTGGGACCGCTTCGCGCCCGGCCGGCTCTTCGACGTGCCCGTCGCCCTCGGCAGGGCGGCCGCCCCGACCCCGTACGAAGAGCTGAACCCGGTCCCGCTCTTCCTCTGACGAGTAGGGCGTGTTGCGAAAGTCCCGCCTGCCCGACGGGCGGCCGGCGCTACTTTCGCAACACGCCCCACTCGTCAGTACCTCTTACGTTCGTGTGAACCCTCGATGACGACGGGGGCGGCCGTGGAGCGGCCGCCCCCGTCTTCGTACGAATCAGGCCGTCCCACCCCCGCGCGGCGATCGAAAATAGCCAGTACGCTCCATCCCCGTCGACAGAGTCGACTAGTCAACGGAGTCCACGGGGGGTGGAACGAAGTTTGATCAGGATCCTGATCGCCGAAGACATGCGCATGCTGCGCCGTGCTCTGGTGGAGCTGATTTCCCTGGAGCCCGACATCGAGGTCGTCGCCGAACTGGAGACCGGCAGCGAGATCGTGGCGCGCGTCGAGGAACTGAAGCCGGACGTGGCGATCCTCGACATCGAACTGCCCGGCGTCGACGGCATCGCGGCCGCCGAGGAGCTGCACCGGCGAGGGGCGGGGGCCCGGGTGCTGATCCTCACCAGCCTGGGCAGGCCCGGCAATCTCCGCCGGGCCCTGGACGCGCAGGTGCGCGGCTTCCTCCTGAAGGACGCGGAGCCCGGCCGGCTCGCCGAGGCGATCCGCGCCATCGCCAAGGGCGAGCGCGTCTTCGACCCTCAGCTGATGCTCGCGGCGCTCGGCGCCGCCGAGTCCCCGCTGACCCCGCGCGAGGCGGACGTCCTGCGGCTCGCGGCCGACGGCGACGACGTCGAGGAGATCGCCGGCGCGCTCTACCTCTCGTCCGGCACCGTCCGGAACTACCTCACCGCGGTCGTCTACAAACTGGGCGCCCGCAACCGCGTGGACGCCATCCGCATCGCGCAGTCCTCCGGCTGGCTCTGAGCCCCGGACACAGGACATGGACCCGGACCGTGAATCCGTCACGGTCCGGCCATGAACGCTTCATCCCTGGCTCGTTCCGCCCTCACTGGTCCCCCGTCACAGCCCCGTGCGACGGTGGGACCCACGACCAGGAGGAGGCACCGATGAAGATCGACATGCTGGGCCCGTTCTCCGCTGCCATCGCCGGCGTACCGATCGCCCCGAGCGCCCGGAAGCCCCGCAGGATCCTGGCGCTGCTCGCGCTCCACGCGGGGCAGGCCGTCCCGGTCTCCGCCGTCGTCGACGAGGTGTGGGGGGCCGCCGCCGCCCCCAAGGCGCACATGACGGTCCAGACGTACGTGCTCCAGCTCCGCAACTCCATCGGACAGGCCCTCAAGGACCCGCGCGCCGCCCGGGACGTCCTCGTGACCCGGCCGGGCAGCTACGCGCTCCTCGCCGGCGAGGACGCCGTGGACGTCCACACCTACGACCGGCTGTGCGCCCGGGGGCAGTCGGCCTTCGAGACCGGTGACGACGCCGCCGCGGCCGCCCTGTTCCGGGAGGCACTCGCCCTGTGGAAGGGGCGCGCCCTCGACGGCGTCCAGGACGGTCCCGCCCTCGGCCTGGAGGCGATGCGCCTGGAGCAGAGCCGTACCGACGTGCTGGAGCGGTGCCTGACCGCCGAGTTGCGGCTCGGCGCCGGGGAGCGGCTGCTGCCCGAGCTGTCCGCACTGGTCGAGGAGCACCCGCACCACGAGGCGCTGCACGGGCTCCTGATGACCGCGCTGGCACGCTCCGGCCGCGTCTCGGGCGCGCTCAGCGTGTACGAGTCGGTCACCGCCCGCCTCGACGAGCGCTTCGGGCTGCTCCCCTCGCCCGACCTGATGCGCCTCGGCGAGGAGTTGCGGCAGCTCGCCGGACAGGCCTCCCACCACGCCTGACGCCCCGGCTCGAGCGTCCCCCTAACGAGGCTGGATCGCCTGGGGGTCCCCTGGTCGGCAAGAGCGTGCGCGCAGAAGCGCACGGCGCGGCCGGAAGGGGAACCCATGCGTGTCCTGTTCACCGCACGGCACTCCGTTTCGCATTTGCTCGCCATGACGGCCGCCGCGCAGGCCTGCGCGGCCGCCGGCCACGAGGTCCGCACGGCCGGGCCGCCCGACGCCGCCCTGACCGCCGCGCTCCGCGGCACCTCTCCGCCCGCCCCCGGCTGGCGCCCCGACCTCGTGGTGTCGGCGGAGGACGGCGGCGAGGGGTCCGGCGGGCGGGTCGTGCGGTGGACGCCGCTCGACCACCTGAGCGCCGGCGGACCGGCGCCGGTCCGCATCGACCCCTGCCCGCCGGGGCTGCGCGGCGGGGCGGAGTCGGGCGCCGAGCCCGACGCCCTGTCCGTACGCCAGCCCACCAGCCACGCCGGACAGTTGCCGTACGAGCTGCGCGAGCCGCACCACCTGCTGCGGGTGTGTCTGCGGCCCGGCCCGGCCGGGGCCCCGCAGAGCTGGTCGCCCGAACGGCTACTCCTCGTCGCCCGGGCCGCCCTCGGCCTCGACGTCGAGGTGATCGTCCTCGTCCCCGCCGCCGAGCGGGCCCGGATCGCCGTCGCCCTGGGCACCCTGGGCGGGCCCGGCTCCCCGGTCAGGTTCGCGGAACCGGAGCTGCTCGGCCCGGTCCTGTCGACCTGTGTGGCCGTCGCCCACGAGGGCGGCCCCGACGTCACCCTGGAGGCCGCGGCCCACGGCGTCACGCAACTGGTCCTCGCCGACAGCCGCCCGGCGGGCGACCGCCTGGGCCGGATCGGCGCCGGACGCCGGCTCGTCACCGCCGAGAAGCCCGGGGAGACCGGGAGTTCCCTGCGGCTGCGCCGCCACCTCGCCGACCTCCTCTACGGCGGCCGGGCCCTGGCGACCGCCCAGCGCCTGCGCTCCGCCATCGCCGCCCTGCCCTCACCGGAGGCCTTCGCCGGCCGCCTGGAGGACCTGGCCGGCGGCTAGGGCTGGCCTGCCCGGCGGAACAGGGCCGGGTGCCGGAAAGCCCTCGGAGGCCTTCCGGCCCCGCCCCGTACACCTGCCGTCCGGCCCGGCCGCGTACACCTGGCGAGGAGCCCCGTCCGGCTTCCGCCGCACCGATCACCGATCCACCGACCGCGTATCCGTCGTATCCGTCCGTCCGAGGGGCCCCGCCCCGCCCCACTGGAGGCCACCGCCATGAGCGCTTCGACCCCGTTCCCGCTTCCGCCGCACACGGCGGACTCCACCGCCTCGCCGGTCCGCCCCCTGCGGATCCTGAACGGCAACCCCACCCCGGAGGAGGTCGCCGCCGTGACCGCCGCCCTGCTGGCGACGCTGCACCGCGAGCCGCCGCACGCGGCGAGCGGCGCCCGGTCCGACCGCGCGGCCCGCTGGAGCAGGTCGCACAGCTCGCAGGCGGCCGGTTCCTGGCGCTCGGTGCCCCGCGGCCGCTGACCGCGGCCCCCTGACACGTACGCGCCGTACGGGATGCCCTCACATCCCGTCCGGCGCGTACGCGTGTACGGCGCCCCTCGCCGGGGCCGCCCCGGCCTACCCGTCGTGTCACGTCCCGCGGGCTTCGGCGTGCGCCTTGGCGTACCGGAGCACGGTGGAGCTGTTCGTGCCGAGGGCGTGGCGCACCAGGGCCCGGGCGTCGGCGAGTGTCGCCGCCTCGCCGAGGGCCGGCCGGACACCGGCCGGGTCCAGGGTCACGGTGTGCCAGGCGGTGGCCGTGACCTCCTCCCCGTGCTGGACGACGGTCCAGCGCCCGGTGTGGCAGGCCATGAACGGCGGCACCGTCAGCTGCTTGTACACGAGCAGTCCGCGCTCGGGGAAGCTCACGCGGACGGCACGTGTGCTGTGGAGGGAGCCGTCGGGGCCGCGGGTGTCCATGTCGAGGACCTGGACGCCCCCTTCCTCTTCGGTGAGGCGGGTGACGGCGACGTGCGGAAGGCGCTCGGGCCACAGGTCGGCCCGGTCGAGGAAGGCGTACACGTCACGGGCGGATCCCCGGATCCGCCCGCCGTCGCTGAAGGTGAAGGTCAGCTCGTGTCCCCCACCGGCCGCGGCGGCGGCCTGCTCGGCGGTGGCGCGCAGGGCGTCGATCTCCGTCGCACCGGCGGCCCGGACGGCCTCGGCGACCCGCTCGGCCGTCCCGGGGCCGTCGTCCACCACGGAGTAGTCGTGCCGCAGGACCACCCGGCAGGCCCCGGCCGGACCGGCCTCCACCCGCCATGCGCCGCCCATCGCGGCCAGCGGCGCGGGAGGGACGTCCCGGCGAAAGGTGATCGTGCGCGCGGTCCGGTCCAGGGTCCGCCGGGACTCCCAGGAGCGGACCGCGCGGTCGACGAGGACCCAGCCGCGCAGGGTCTGCTCCGTGCCGTCGTCCCGGGTCACCTCGGCGTACACGGTGGAACCGGACACGTGGGGCCACCGGGTCACGTCCGCCATGAGGGCGAACACCGCCTCGGGCGGGGCGGCGACGACGGTCTCGTGCCGGACGACGTGGACGGCCGGGTCGTCTGTGGTGCTCAAGGAGGTCTTCCTTCCGGAGGCGAGAACCAGGGCCTGGGTCCTGCCGTCGAACTCCCGCCGTCCGCCCGGAGGGCAAGCGGGAGTGTGACGACAGGGCCTAGGGCGTGTTGCGAAAGTCCCGCCTGCCCGACGGGCGGCCGGCGCTGCTTTCGCAACACGCCCTAGGCGGCGTCCGCCCTCGCTGTCCGTCTCCGGTCCTGTCCCAGCGATGCGGAAGGGGCGGCGGAGCCCTCGGTGCCACCGGGGGCGACGGGCTCCAGGGGGGCGGGGGCGCGGTACCCGAGCCGGTGTCCTCCCTCCCGCAACTTCGCCGCCACGACGGCCAGTTGCCGGACGTCGAGCTGCGCACCCGCCTTTACGGGGGAGAGGGGTGCGACGACCGATCCGTTCCGGCTGACGGCCGGATGGCGGCGGGCGAGCATGGAGAGCCCCTGGCCGGGGCCGGCCTCCACGAGGAGGAAGGGGCCGGCGCCGACGGGCCCCGCACCGTCGAGGAGGTGGCTGAGCGCCGGGCCGAAGAGGACGGTCCTGGCAGGCTGCATGGCCCAGAACCCCGGGTCGCTGAGCTGCGGTTCGGCGAGCGGGCGCGCGGTGTAGCCGGAGACGACGACGGTCCGCGGCGCCCTGAAGGCGATCCGCTCGTACGCGGGCCGGGTGCTCGCGCAGGCCGCCTCGACGGAGGGGCTGTGGAAGCCGGTGGTGGCCTTGGCCCGCATCCAGGTCACGGACCCGGCGGTCAGGGCGTCGGTGACGGCGGACAGCTCGGGATCGGGTCCGGCGATCATCACCTGCGAGGGCGCGTTGACGGCGCCGACGACGACCTGCGAGGTGAGCCAGGGCGTGAGCATCGCGGGACTGGCGGCCACCGCGGCCATCCCGCCGCGCGGGGCGGTGGCGAGGGCCCGTACGCGGGCGTCGAGGGCGGCGACCGCGTCGGGCAGCCGCGTGATCCCGGCGAGGACGGCCGCCGCGTACTCGCCGGCGCTGTGCCCGACGAGCGCGACGGGCCGGACGCCCCAGGAGGCGAGGAGGGTGCCGTAGGCGACGTCGAGGGCGAAGAGCAGCGGCTGGGCACGGGTGACGTCGTCGATGTCGACGAGGGGCCGCTCGGCGAGCCAGTCGTCCCGAATCCGGCGCCCTTCGGCCCCCAGGAGCCCGAGGACCTCGTCGACGACCCGCGTGAACACGGCTTCGGTGCCGTAGAGCCCGTGGGCCATGCCGGGGTACTGGGATCCCTGTCCCGGCAGCATGAGGATGACGGGGGTGGGCGGCGGTGCGCCGATGGAGGCCATCGTGGGAACCCTCTCCTTCTTCACAGCGTCGACGACTGCTGCCTGGCGAGGGTCGCGCGGCGCGGTAGCGCACCGCTGGAGGGATTCTGAAGCGGATCGGCCGCTTCTGTCGGAGGTCGACACGACAGAGCCCCGTCCGGATCGGCCCCGGGCGGGGACGTCGTCGCTCCTGAGGTCAAACGGCCTGCTCGATGCGTTCGAAGATGTCCGTGTCCGTCTCCTGCTGCCAGGTCGGCAGGTCGGCCCAGTCGGCGACGTATCCGGGCTTGGGGTCCTCGAAATGCTTGAACATCTGGGCGGTCCAGCAGATCGCGACGAAGCGCCCCTTCTGCTCACGGGTGAGCCGGGCCGCATGCCCGTCGCTGGCCTTGATGAAGTCGCGCACCTGCCCGTACACGGCGGCGGCTTCACGCTCCCACTCCGGCGTCTCGTCCCACGGCGTGACGTAGCCGGGCTTGGGCTCGCCGGGGTAGTGCTTGTTCACACCGTCGATCCACGCCTCGCGGAAGATCCGGCCGTCATTCATGCGCGTGTCCCTCTCGTCATGCGGTGCGCGGAAGCGCCGCGATTCGGTGATCAAGAGTCGAGACTCGGTCATCGGCCATGAGCGGCGCAAGACGCCCCCGAAGCCCGTCCAGCTTCCTGCCGATGAATCCCGAATTCGCCCGGTCGGCCAGTCCGAGTGCTTGCTCCGCGTAGTGCACGACCTGGTCGACGTCCCGCCTGTGCGCCCCGAGCACGGCGAGGTCGCTCAGAACAGCGGCACGGCGGCGCAGGGACAGAGGCTGGGCAAGGGCCGTGATGAGCGCTTCCTCGGCGAGATCAGGGCGGCCCAGTTGGAGGTAGCAAGCTCCGCGCTCCTCTGCCAGGCGGGAGCCGTCGAAGCGGAGCCACGGCCCGCAGCGGTGTCGCGATCAGGGAGACGACGGCGGTCACGGCCCGCAGGCCCGCCTCCTCGTCGTCGGTCGTGTCGAGCAGCTCGGCCAGTTCGAGGACGGCGAACCCCTCGCCCTCGGGCACGTTGAGCAGACGGTCGCAGGTCGTGGCGAACTCGTCGACGCGGGAGAGGCTGGCCAGCGTCTCCTCGTACCGTGCGGCGGTCTCGGGCGAGAGCAGCGATCAGAAGGCGTGGAGGTACACCCGGGCCTGGCCGGCGTTCAGAGTCTCGATGTAGATGTCCACCCAGGCGACGTTGCGGCGCCGGTAGTCCTTGACGCACGGCGGGCACACGCCCGCCCAAAGCGAGCCCTTCAGCGTGCCTGGCTCAGGGAGGCCGAGGTGCCCAAAGAGTTCGGACGCCGGACTCACGCTGACGTTCCATGCGGTCGGCGGCTTCTCGGGGCGCAGGTCGGTGGCGATCTCGATCGCCGTGGCTCGGTCGGTACGGAAGGAGAGGATGTACACGTCCTCCTGCGGATTGGCCTGAACCGCGCCCTTCACCTCCGTCGCGCCCGCGGGAACCTCCACCTTCATGAAGTCGGCGGCCTCGCGCGCGCCTGCTCCCGGCTCCCAGTACGGGTAGGGGTCGCGCGTGGCCCGGTCTTGGGATCCGGTGGAACACGAGGTGAGGAGCAGAGCGGAGACGAGAGATCCGAGGAGGCCCTTCACGAAGACGGGGTTGATCCTCACCGGCTCTCCTTGTCGTCGATGTCGAGCCGTCGCACGGAGCCGGGCCGGTCAGTACGCAGCCAGGTAGACCCGCACGCGATCCCCCGCGACCTCGCCGATGTAGATCTCGATGCCCTGGATGTGGCGCCGCCTTGAGTCGCCGACGCAGGGCGGACACGCACTTGTCGTCCGCACGCTCTTGAGCTCTTGCGGTGGGGTGAGGCCGAGATGTTCGAACCCGTCTCCGCTCAGCGACGAGGAGGACGGGCTTTCCACGGTCAAGGGGTAGTCGGGGCGCAGGTCCTCGGTGATCGCCTCCGCGGCCTGCTCGCTCGTGACGAAGGACAGCAGGTAGACGTTCTCCTGTGGCTGGATCCGTACAGCCCCCTTCACCTCCGTCGCCCCCTGGGGGACCTGGATCTTCATGAATGCCGCCGACTCTTCGGCATCTGCTCCCTTCTTCCAGCTGGGGGAGGGAGCCGTGCGCGTGACGTGGTCCGAGGGAGCGGACGTACAGCCGCCGAGTGTCAGCCCTACGGCAAGAGTGGCGGCCGAGGCCGGCAGAAGGGCTCGCGCGGTGCGGCGGAGTTTCATCGGTTCTTCTCCTCGCCTCGGGACACGTCGCCCCGGGTGCCTTCGCGTCCCTGGTCCTCTGGAGTGGTGGCCGGGGGTGTGGAGCTGTTGAGATCGTGGTGGTAGGTGGAGCTGCTGCCCTGCATGTCAAATTCCTGGGCGAACCCCACCTTGTGCAGCCGGCCCATGTCGTCGTCCGAGATGTTGATGAGGCCGTCGGCGAAGGGTGTGGACTTGCCGGGGTCCCAGTTGTAGCGGTCCCAGACGTTGACCTGGTAGTCGAGTGAGACCTTGGGTGCGCCGCCGTGAGCGTCCGGGGTGACGGTGACGAACCCGGAGACGTTCTGCGCGTGGGCTCCCACCGCGTGGAACCACTCGTCGCTCTGCAGGTTTGTGTGCCTGGTCCTGCTCTCGACCGGGACGACCACGGTCCTGTCGCCTCCGGCCGCGTGGAACTCGTTCAGCGCCTGTTGCCGCCAGACGTCCTGGTTCGTACCGACATGCTTGTTCTCGATGTTTGACCGGAAGTCGGAGTCGTCGGCCAGTATCCGGTCCACGTCGAGGTCGAGCGTTTCGCCAGTACCACGCAGGTAGTGCAGCATGTTGCGGGAGGCTCCGGTCTCTCCGATGGCGTCGCCGGCCGTCGCGATGGCCAGGGCCCGGGCGTGGAACCACAGGTCCTCGGGGGTGGGCTCTTCTGATTTGAACCGGCCGGAGCCGGAGTCGGCCGAATGCCACTGGTACCGGGGATCCATGACTCCAGCCGCTCGGAGTTCGTCGCCCTTGTCCTCCAGCAGGATGCCGCGGGTGACCGGGTCGAGGCTCTGCCACCAGGCGGGGATGTCCTTGCGGTCCTTGGGCATGCTGGCGGCCTTGCCGGCTTCCTCCAGGGAGGGGTAGGGGCTGGCCTGGGGGTTCCGGTTGAAGCCGTTGAAGGTGCCGTCCATGGGGTCGGAGTCGAGAACGACGGCATCGAGGGCCACGCGAATGCCGTCGTCGGCGTCGGTGACCGCCTTGACCGCCTTGACGAGCCTTTCGGCCCACTCGTTCGCCTGGGTACGGGCGGTCTGCTGGAAGTCGGGGTCATGGACGTAGGCCGTGCGTTCGGCCTGCGTGAGCTGTGCGGTGTCGAAAGCGACGGTGCCCTGGTCGGAGACACGCATGCCCGCTTTGACGGCATCGTCACGGATCGCCTTGACCCGGTTGCGCAGGTCGGTGAGCTGCGTGTGCGCGTCACGGAGGACGCCGGCGACGGCCTTCGCCTCCTTCTGCGCCCCCTGGAGCTCCTTCAGGGTGATGGTGAACCTGTCGTTGGCGGCCTGGGCGCTCAGGCCGATCCAGGATTCGCCGAGCGAGACGCCGTGGACGTCCTTCTCGTACCGCTCCTCGAGCGTCTTGAACTTGGCGGCCATCTCTTCCCACTTGCCCGCGGCGGCGGTCAACGTGGACAGGTCGGTGCTCATGGCTTCGTGATAGGTCGGCATGACTCCCCTGAGGCCGGTCCACCAGCCCGTCAGATGCCTTGAATCCGCGACTGGCGGGCCAGTCGGGCGGCGATGTCGAGTTCGTTGTTCTGCACGCTGATACCGGTCGCACTGAGGGCCTGCTTCTCCGAGGCCAGGCGCCCGAGCAGCATCTTGACCTGCTTCTCCCACGTCTCGTGGGCTCTCTGCAGCGCACCGGAGGTGTCCCAGCCGTGGCCGTCCTTCGCCCCGAACGCCTTGACCGCGGCATTCGTGGTCTCGGCCGCGTGCTTGCCGTCCCTCGTGACCCCCGGCTCCAGGTCGTCGTCGACCGCCTTCGCCGCCGCCTTCTTAGCCGCTGGGCTGGAGGCCAGGTCCGGCTTGCCGGCACCGCCACCTCCCGCATTCGGCGCGAGCTGGTTCAGCCGCATCGGCGTGGACTGCTGGGCTGCCGCGTTCGCCTTGATCTGCTCCCATTCGTCCCAAGCCATGTATCTCCCCCATTGATAGTCCCTCAAGTAACTTACGGAACGGGGACCGCGTACAGAGAGTTAGATCGGGTCAGAGGGCGTTGGAGTGGCTGAATCGCGCCGCGGCTGGCGCACGCTCCTGAAACCGTGCGGGTGTGCCGCTTGCCGTTCTGGCGTCGGCGTGTGCCGCGTCCGAACAGCAGCCGGCCACGTCCGCCGAGGCGGACTCCGGGCAGCACGTGGCCATGGCGCCCACCAGCACCAGCGGAGTGACCGAGAACTCCGTGTGCGAAGCCACGTTCACGGAGGCCCAGCAGAAGGCCATCGGGGTGTAGGACGCGAGGCCGATGTCCGGCAGGGGCGAGGTCGGCTGCTACTTCTCCATGACTTCGGACGAGGACAACCCGGCCGGCTATGTGGTCTCCGTCTTCGAGAACGGGGAAGCCCTGCTGGGGACCGTCGTCGGAACGGACCCCAGGTTGTCCGCGTACGAGCTGATCTGCAGAGCCCCGTACGAGCTGCAGTGCAGAGGTCGGCAGCACTCGTTCGGGGTCGTCCGACAGCCAGCCGCTCGTCCGCCCGGACGACGGGGGCTGCGTCGAGGATGGCATCCCGTTCGCTCTCGACGAGCTCGGCCGGCGCAAGGACTCCGGGAATCTCGATGATCTCGACGACGAGCGTTGCGGTCTGCCGCATCGGTACATTCCCGCCGAGCTCTCGCATGCCGCGCGCTGAGGCCAGAGGAACCTGATTACCCCCTCCGCGCCTCCGCGCCAGGGATTTTTCAGGGACTTTCAGTGTTGTCCGAGGGACTTCCGAGGGACTTTCCGCCGCCTAACGCGGCAAGCCCCCGAAAGACCGGAATGGGCCTCCGGCGCAGGTCAGAGGCCCTTTCCGAGGCAAAGCCCCAGGTAGGGGCAGACGAGTCGGGCTGTACGCCGGGTTCTGTCCCCCGGGACCTCGCGGTCGTCGGGGCGACGGCCATCCATCTAGGACCGGCGTTGCCGCCGGCCTCCTGCGGTCTACCCGCGGACTCGGGCGAGCAGCCCTCGAACATCCGCGCAGGGACACCGGGGTGTCCCCTCTTGACCTTGCTCCGAGTGGGGTTTACCTAGCCGCCTGAGTCACCTCAGGCGCTGGTGGTCTCTTACACCACCGTTTCACCCTTACCGAGGACCGAGGTCCCCGGCGGTCTGTTTTCTGTGGCACTGTCCCGCGGGTCACCCCGGGTGGCCGTTAGCCACCACCCTGCTCTGTGGAGCCCGGACGTTCCTCGGGAAGATCCGAGGATCTCCACGCGGCCGCCCGCCCGGCTCGTCTGCCGTGCCGACCATGCTACCCGCAGCTCCGGAGCGCGCTTGACCTTGCCGCAGCGTCAGGGTTTCTACTGGGGCCATGCGAATCGGCGAGATCGCCGCGCTCGTCGGGGTCACCCCGCGGGCCGTGCGGCACTACCACCAGTCCGGGCTGCTGCCCGAGCCCGCGCGGCGGGCCAACGGGTACCGGGAGTACGGGATCCGGGACGCCGTGCTGCTCGCGCGGATCCGGCGGCTGACCGAGCTGGGGCTGGGACTCGACGAGGTGCGGGCGGTGCTCGCGGACGACGAGGGGCGGGGGCTCGTGGAGGTGCTCGGGGAGCTGGCGGAGGACCTCGCCCGGCAGGAGGCGGTCATCCGGGAGCGGCGGGAGCGGCTCGGCGCGCTGCTGGAGCGGGCGCGGGACGGGCTGCTGCCCGCCGAGGGGCCCGTGTCGGCGGAGCTGGGCGAGCTCCTGGCGGGGCTCGGCCCGGCGCCGGACTCGCCGATGGCGGCGAAGGACCGCGAGATCCTCGCCCTGCTCGACACCGTCGTCCCGGAGGAGGAGCGGGCCCGGCTGATGGGGCTGCTGCACGGGACGGCGGAGTACGCGCACGAGGTGTACGCGCGGTTCGACGCCCTCGCCGAGGCGGAGCCGGACGATCCGCGGGTGGCCGAGGCCGCCGGGGTGCTGGCCGCCTGTCTGCCGGACGAGGTGGGCGGGGAGCTGCCCGCCGAGGGGACGAGCCGGCTCGCGGACGCCTTCTTCGGCGACCTCGCCCCCGCCCAGTCCGCCGCCGTCCGCCTCGCGATGCGGCTCGTCCGGGAACGGCATCAGGGAGGGACACGATGAACGGCTCCGACGACCGGCTCCGCCCGGTCCTGCGCGTCCTGCGGCTCCTCGCGTACGCCGCGCTGCCCGCCGAGGTGGTCCTCGCCGTCTGCCTCGTCGCCGGGGTGCGGATACCCGGGGCCGTTCTCGCTTTCACCGAGGTGGTGACCGTGGCCCTCCTGGCGGTCACCGGGCTGGTCTTCCTCCGCCTGCGGCGGCGCGGGCTGTCCGCGCGGGAGGCCGTCGCCGAGCTCGTCCCCGAGGCCGTGCTGCGGCTCGTCGGACACGAGCTGCGGCTGATGACGAGCCTGGTGCGGTGGGTCGCGCGGCGGCCGCACGGGGTCGCGGGCGCGGGCGGGGTCTTCCCGCACGCCCGTGACCAGGCCGCGCTCTTCCACGGCTTCGCCTTCGTCTGCGTCGTCGAGTCCGTCGGCATGTCGTACCTCCTCTCCGACTGGCCCGTCGTCCACGCGGTCGTCCTCGTCCTCGACGTCTACACCGTGCTCTTCGTCCTCGGCCTGCACGCTGCCTCGGTGACCCGCCCGCACGTCCTGACCGGTGACGTCCTGCGCCTGCGGCAGGCGGCCCACGTCGACGTCCGCGTACCGCTCGCCCTGATCGCGTCCGTCCGCCGCGAGTCGCTGTTCACGCACGAGAGGACCGAGGGCGAGCTGAACCTCGCCGTCGGCTCGCAGACCTCCCTCACCATCGAGCTGACCGAGCCCGTCGACGCGCCCCGGCTGCTCGGCGCGCCCCGGCCCGTACGGGTCGTCCGGGTCCACGCCGACGACCCGAAGGCCCTGGCCGACGCCTTGTCCGGCGCGCTCACGCGGGCGCGAACAGCACCTTCGCCGAGCCCGGGTCCGCCTCCGCGAGCCTGACCCGCAGCCACTCCCCCAGCGGCAGGCGGGAGGTGCCGCCGGCGATCCGGGCGACGACCGCCGGGTCCTCCAGGTGGACGGTTCCGACGGCGGGTTCGCGTTCCTTGACGTCGATCACGTACGCGTCGAAGACCTCGCCGACCCGCTCCTTCAGGAGCGCCGCCTCGACGATGTCGACGCATCCGCGCTCGACGGTGTTGGCGCGGCGCGTGCCCGCCGCCATCTCGTCGGGGAGCGTGGGCAGCGCGGCCCTGACCCACTCGGGCGGTTCGTTCCCCGCGACCGCCGCGACGCACAGCTCGCCCGCGTACCGGTCGACGAGCCGCCGCAGCGGCGCGGTGCAGTGGGTGTACTCGTCGGCGACGGCGGCGTGCACGGCCGGGGTGGGGACGTGTCCGTCGGTGAAGACGGTGTACCCGGCGCCGCGCAGGAGGGTGGTGCACTCCTGGAGGAAGGCGGCGTGGCGCGGGTTCTCGGGGTCGGCGGAGCGGACGACGTCCGCGTACGAGACGTGGTGCGGCCAGTCGACGCCGAGGGCCCGCGCGGAGCGGCGCAGCCGGGCGACGGCGCCGTCGGGGGCCGTGGGCAGGGTGCGGAGGATGCCGGTGCCGGCGGCGGTCATGAGGTCGGCGGCGGCCATGCCGGTGAGCAGGGAGATCTGGGCGTTCCAGCCGTCGGCGGGGAGCGGCGCCCGGTAGGCGAGGGAGTACGTGTGGTCGCGTTCGACGACCTCCTGCTCGGGGACGCTGAGGGAGATCCCGCCGCGCTCGGCTTCCAGGGCCTCCCGGAGCCGTCCGATCTCGCGCAGGAGCGCGAGGGGTTCCTCGGCCGTGCCGGAGTCGATCTGCTGCTGCACGCCCGCGTAGTCGAGCTTGGCGCGGCTGCGGACGAGGGCGCGGCGGACGTCGGTGGCGACCCTGCGGCCTTCGGCGTCGAGGTCGATGCGCCAGAGCAGCGCGGGGCGGGGTTCGCCGGGGAGGAGGCTGGCGGCGCCCTCGGAGAGGACGGCGGGGTGCAGGGGGATCTTGGTGTCGGGGAAGTAGAGGGTGAGGACCCGCCGGTGGGCCTCGGCGTCGAGCGCGGAGCCGGGTGCGACGAAGGCGGCGACGTCGGCGATGGCGTAGTGGACGCGGTAGCCGCCGTCGGCCCGCCGGGCCAGGTGCATGGCCTGGTCGAGGTCGGTGGAGGCGGGCGGGTCGATCGTGAGGAACGGCAGGTCGGTGGCGTCGTACGCGGGGAGCCGGGGGTTCTTCGCGGCGGCCTCGGCCTCGGCGAGGACGGCGGGCGGGAAGGTGTCGGGGATCGCGAGCTCGGTACGCAGTGCGCGCAGGGCGGCCCGCAGCGGAGCCTCGGCTGCGCCGGTCACGTGGATGTGGCGGCGGGGCATGGACCGAGCGTATGAGGAAGGGAGGGGTGCGGCACCTCGTAGGCTGGACTGCCGGGGCCGCACCCCCACCCCCGTACGGACGAAGGAGAACCACCGTGCTCGTGCTGTTGCCGCCCTCCGAAGGCAAGGCCTCCTCGGGGCGCGGGGCGCCGCTCAAGCCGGAGTCGCTGTCCCTGCCGGGGCTCGCGGAGGCGCGGGCCGCCGTCCTGGACGAGCTGGTCGAGCTGTGCGCCGCCGACGAGGAGAAGGCGCGCGAGGTCCTCGGGCTGAGCGAGGGGCTGCGCGGCGAGGTCGCGAAGAACGTGGAGCTGCGGACCGCGGGCGCGCGCCCGGCGGGCGAGGTCTACACGGGGGTCCTGTACGACGCGCTGGGTCTGGCGACGCTGGACGCGGCGGCCCGGAAGCGCGCGGGGCGGTCCCTGCTCGTGTTCTCTGGGCTGTGGGGCGCGGTGAAGGTGACGGACCGGATCCCGTCGTACCGCTGCTCGATGGGGGTCAAGCTGCCGGGGCTCGGCGCGCTGGGCGCGCACTGGCGGGGCGCGATGGCGTCGGTGCTCCCGGAGGCGGCCGGGGACGGGCTCGTCCTGGACCTGCGCTCGTCGGCGTACGCGTCGGCGTGGAAGCCGAAGGGGGAGCTCGCGGGCCGGACGGCGACGGTGCGGGTGCTGCACGCGCCGACCCGGAAGGTGGTGAGCCACTTCAACAAGGCGACGAAGGGCCGGATCGTCCGGAGCCTCCTGGAGGCGGGCGCGGAGCCCGCGTCGCCGTGGGAGCTGACGGCGGCCCTGCGGGACCTGGGGTACGTGGTGGAGGAGGGCGGCAAGGCAGGGGCGCTGGACGTGCTGGTGGACGAGATCCACTAGGGCGTGTTGCGTCCTGCGCAACGCTCGTTGCGCAGGACGTTCGCCCTGGGCACGATGAAGCTCATGACGAGCGTGCTCGACCTTGCCCCCGCCCTTCCCGTCGTCCCCGTGGTGGTGATCGAGGAGGCCGCCGACGCCGTCCCCCTGGCCCGCGCCCTCGTCGCCGGCGGCCTCCCGCTGATCGAGGTCACCCTCCGCACCCCGGCCGCGCTCGACGCCGTCCGGGCCGTCGCCGCCGAGGTGCCGGGGGCGGTCGTCGGCGCGGGCACGGTCGTCTCGGCCGCCGGGGTCGCGGCCGCGGTCGGCGCCGGGGCCCGGTTCCTGGTGAGCCCCGGGTGGACCGAGCGGCTCCTCGGCGCGCTGCGCGAGTCGGGCGTGCCCTTCCTGCCGGGCGTCTCCACGGCCTCGGAGGTCGTCGCGCTGCTCGAACGCGGGGTGCGGGACATGAAGTTCTTCCCGGCGGAGGCGGCGGGCGGGGTCCCGTACCTGAAGTCCCTCGCCGGCCCGCTCCCGGAGGCCCGCTTCTGCCCGACGGGCGGCGTCTCCCTCGCCTCCGCGCCCGCCTACCTGGCCCTCCCGAACGTCGGCTGCGTCGGCGGTACGTGGATGCTGCCGCCCGCGGCTCTCGCGGCCCGCGACTGGCCCCGCGTCGAGGCCCTCGCCCGCGACGCGGCGGCGCTCCGGGCGCCTTCCCCGGCCTCCGGGGCCCCCAGCACGTCCTCCGGAGCCCTCGACCCGGAGTCCTGAGCACCCGCCCCGGACTCCGGCGCCTCCGTCAGTCGCCCGCGCCGGTGAACCGGACGCCCAGGTGGTCGATCACCGGGCGGTAGCCGAGCCGCCGGTAGAGGGCGTTGCTGGTGGGGTTGGCGAGGTCCGTGAAGAGGAGGACCTGCCCGGTACCGCGTTCGCGCGCGGCCCGGCTGACGGCCTCGGTGGCACCGGCCGCGTAGCCGTGCCCGCGCTCGGCGGGCGGGGTGTAGACGAGGTGGACCCGGGCCTGGCCCTCGATCGTGCGCGAGACGCACGCCATCGACACCGGGCGTCCGTCGGGGGCCTCCCAGAGGACGAGGCGGCCCTCGGTGATCCGCTCCGTGACGTGCTCCGTGAAGTCCGCGTCCGGGGCCGGTTCGTCCCCGACGGCCCGGGCGAACTCCCGCGCCCAGGCGGCGACGAGCGGGATGTCGGCCTCGACCGCGGTCCGGGCGCGGCCGGCGGGGGCGGGGTCCGGCGGGACCAGCTCGCCGAGCCGGAAGAGCCGCATCCGGCCGGTGACCGTCCGGGGGAGGCCCGTGGCCCGCGCGTACGCCTCCGCGAAGGCCTCGACGGCCGCCGTCTCACCCCGTACCGACGTCGGGGTCTCGCCCTCCGGGAGGACGAGGGCGCGGGCCGCCTCCACCGTCACGACACCCAGGTCGACAGGGCCTGGCGAGGGCTCGCGCGGCGGGGACATCGCGAGCACCCCGGTGACCCGGCCGTCGGGCTCGGCCCACCAGCCGAGCCGCCCTGCGGAGTCCATGAGGGTGAGCACGGCGGTGTTGCGGGCCGCCTCGGCGGCGAGCAGTTCGCCCGCGGCGGTGCGGAAGGTGTCGACGTCCTCGGTGAAGTACCACGTCATGAACGGTGATGGTGGTACGCCGGGAGCCGGGGGTCCAGCCCTTTTCCCGCGGCGCCTCAGCGCAGGTGCGAGGTGTCGTTGAGGAGCCGTACGGAGGCGTTGCCGTCGGCGTAGTACGCGACGGCGGAGATCGAGGCCGCCGACAGCTCCATCCGGAACAGCGACTCCGGCGGGGCGCCGAGCGCGAGCCGGACCAGGGTCTTGATCGGGGTGACGTGGGTGACGAGGAGGACGGTGCGGCCCGCGTGGGCGGCGGTCAGCCGGTCCCGGGTGGCGGCGACGCGCCGGGCGACGGCCGCGAAGCTCTCGCCCCCGCCGGTCGGAGCGGCCTTCGGGGAGGCCAGCCAGGCGTCCAGGTCGTCCGGGTACCGCTCGCGGACCTCGCCGAAGGTCAGGCCCTCCCAGGCTCCGAAGTCGGTCTCGCGCAGCCCCCGCTCGACCCGGATGTCGAGCCCGAGGCGGGCGGCGACGGCGGCGGCGGTCTGTCGGCAGCGGGTGAGGGGCGAGCTGACGATCTCCTGGATCGTGCCGCGCGCGGCCAGCGCGGCGGCGACGGCCTCGGCCTGCCGCAGCCCGGCCGCCGAGAGCTCGGGATCGGTGCCGCCGCTCCCCGAGAACCGCTTCTCGGGGGTCAGTGCGGTCTCGCCGTGCCGCAGCAGCACGAACGTCGCCGGCGCCCCCATGTCGGGCCCGGCCCACCCCTGCCTGGGTGCTGCGGAGGCCGGGGCGGCCTGCGCGGCCGGCTCCGTGTGGACGACGGCGGCCGCCTCGGCCTCGAAGTCGCCGGTCGCCTCCGCGTGCGCGGCGGCCGAGGCGTCCGATGCGGCCGAGGCGTCCGGTGCGGCCGAGGCCAGGGAGGCGCGGGCCTGGGCCGCGAGGGCCTCGTCGTGGGCGAACAGGCCGTCGTCGGCCTGCCCGGTGGAAGCGGATGCCCCGGTCCCTGAGGTCCCGGCCCCGGCCGGCGCGGGCGTCCCGCCCGATCGCGTCGCCAGGGCCGCACGGGCGCGCGCGGCGCCCGCCGTGGCGTCGCCGGGAGGGCCCGTCGGGGGCGGGGCCGCGGCGTTGCGCGCGGCGGTGGCGTCCAGCGCGGCCGTCGAGCCGGACGGCTCCCACCGGCGGCCCTGCTTGCCGGCGTCCATCGCCTCGTTGGCGAGCCGGTCCGCGTGCTTGTTCAGCTCGCGCGGGATCCACTCGTAGCGGACGCGGCCCGCCGGGAAGACCCGGCCGGCCTCGGCCGCCAGCGGCTTCATGTCCGGGTGCTTGATCTTCCAGCGGCCGGACATCTGCTCGACGACCAGCTTGGAGTCCATGCGGACGTGGACGGTGGCGTCCGGGAAGAGCTCCCGGGCCGCCGTGAGCCCCGCCACGAGGCCCTTGTACTCGGCGACGTTGTTCGTCGCCACGCCGATGTACTCGGCGGCCTCCGCGAGCGTCTCCCCGGTGACCGGGTCCAGGACCACGGCCCCGTATCCGGCGGGCCCCGGGTTGCCCCGGGAGCCGCCGTCCGCCTCGACGATCAGCTCGCGTGCCGTGGTCATTACAGGCCGGACTCCGAGGTGCGGACCAGGATCCGGCTGCAGTTCTCGCAGCGGACGACCTTGTCGGGCGCGGAGGCGCGGATCTCGTTCACCTCGGTGACGTCGAGCTCCAGGCGGCAGCCCTCGCAGCGGCGCTGGTGCAGCCGGGCCGCGCCGATGCCGCCCTGCTTCTCGCGCAGCCGGTCGTACAGCTTGAGCAGGTCGTCCGGGACGGAGCCCGCGACGAGCTCGCGCTCCTTGGTGACGGTGGCGGCCTCGGCGTCCAGCTCGCCCTGGGCGGCGTCGCGCCGGGCGGTGGCGTCGTCGGTCTTGGCCTGGACGGCGGAGACCCGCTCGGTCAGCTCGGAGACGCGCTCCTGGGCGGACTCGCGGCGCTCCATGACCTCCAGGACGATCTCTTCCAGGTCGCCCTGGCGCTTGGAGAGGGAGACGATCTCGCGCTGGAGGTTCTCCAGGTCCTTCGGGGAGGACACGGCGCCGGAGTCGAGCCGCTGCTGGTCGCGCGCGGCGCGCTGGCGGACCTGGTCGACGTCCTGCTCGGCCTTGGTCTGCTCACGGCCGCAGTCGCTCTCCTCGGTCTGCGCGGCGACGAGCAGGTCGCGCAGCTGCGTGAGGTCCTTGGTCAGCGACTCGATCTCGGCGTGCTCCGGGAGCGACTTGCGCTTGTGGGCGAGCTGCTGGAGTCGGACGTCCAGGGCCTGGACGTCGAGGAGGCGGATCTGGTCGGCGGGCGCGGCGTTCAGTTGGGGGCTCCAGGAGAGGTGTGGTGGGAGGACCAGGGGTCGGTGACCGTCTTCGAGACGTGGACGCGGAGGTCCCAGCCGTGGCGGTCGGAGATCGCGTCGAGCTGGGCGGCGGCCTGCTCGCACCAGGGCCATTCGGTGGCCCAGTGGGCGGCGTCGACCAGGCCGAGCGGCCCGGACCGGTTCGCGTGCTGGGTGGCCTCGGAGACGGGGTGGTGGCGCAGGTCCGCGGTGAGGAAGGCGTCCACGCCCGCGGCCCGTACGGCGTCGAAGAGGCTGTCGCCCGAGCCGCCGCTGACGGCGACGCGGTGCAGGACCATGTCGGGGTCGCCGGCGACCCGGACGCCCTGCGCGGTGGCGGGCAGCCGCTTCGCGGCGCGGGCCGCGAACTCGGCGAGGGTCTCGGGGTGGTCGAGCTCGCAGATCCGGCCGAGGTTGTTCTCGGGCACGAGGGGGCCGGTGACCCGGAGGTCGAGCGCGCCGGCGAGGGCGTCGGAGACGCCGGGGTCGGCGGTGTCGGCGTTGGTGTGCGCGACGTGCAGGGCGATGTCGTGCTTGATGAGTTCGTGCACGACGCGGCCCTTGAAGTGACCGGCCGCGACCGTCGTCGTACCCCTCAGGTAGAGGGGGTGGTGGGTGACGAGGAGGTCGGCGCCGAGGGCGATCGCCTCGTCGGCGATCTCCTGGACGGGGTCGACGGCGAAGAGGACGCGGCCGACCTCGGCGTCGGGGTCGCCGCAGACGGTGCCGACGGCGTCCCACGACTCGGCCCGCTCTGGCGGCCAGAGGGCGTCGAGCGCGGCGATGACTTCAGACAGACGGGGCACGAGGGAAAGGCTACCTGCACCCCGCGCCCCGCCGTCCTGACCTGTGGACAACCCACTGCGACGGACGGCCTGTCCGCGCCGGTGTCCGTGCCGATCCGCGTCGCCTCCGGGCGCGGCCGCACCGGAGTCACCTGCTCCGCTTAGGCTCGCCTTACCTTGCTCATCTCGGGCCACTCCAGCACAGCCGCCCCCTCACCCACAGCCGAACCGCCGCACGACCACCCTTATGTGTGAAGTGACCGGGCTCGTGTTGTTCGGCAGGAAGTGCGAAAACTAGCTTCATGGCCGGAGGTGACGAGTCGATGACAGCGTGTGCCATCGAGACCGCGGCCGAGGACGACGACCGCGACAAGAACCCCACGGGGTCGGCCGGCTTCACGATCACGGCCAACGGCGCGTACGCGGCCAGGCTCGCGGGCGCCGGAGACGCCCTGTACGTGGAGCGGTGGACGCTCGACGGCCCCGAGCCGTACGCCGTCCCGCTCCCCCTCGGTCAGCCGGAGGAGCCGCACACCCAGCTGCTGCCCCTCGCGGACGGCCGGGTCCTCGTCGCCCGCCGCGTGGACGGGCGGCGGACCACGTTCTCCCTTCTCTACCCCACCGGCCCGGCCACCGGCGAGCTCCAGCTCGGCGCGGTCGAGGCGGCCGGCTCCGAGCGGCTGGTCCTGCTGCCGCCCTCGCCGGACGGCATCTGCGCGTACGTGATGTGCGCGGGGCCCGAGACGACGACGCTGTGGCTCGTCGCCGGCGGCGCCTTCGGCCCCGAGCAGGTCGCCGAGGTCAGGGGCCGCTGCTCGGGCGGGGTGTGGCTCGACCGTACGGGCCGGATGCTCGCGCTCGACCGGCGGCTGGACGGCGGGCCGGTGAAGGCCGTCGCGGTCGACCTGGAGCGGGGCGGCGAGGTGACCCCGCTGCTCCAGATCACCGAGGAGAGCGACGACCGGCTGCTCCTCGCCGACCCGGACAGCGGGCTGCTCCTGATCGGCTCCGACGCGCCGTCGCCGGGGCGCGAGCGGCTCGGCTGGGGTGTGCTCGGCAGCCTGCTGCCGGTGCGCTTCCCGGAGTGCCTGAAGGTCGAGGACGCGGTCGTGACGCCGTTCGCGGTGCAGCCGGGTCAGGTCCTGATGCCGGAGAGCTGCTCGGTGGCACTGCGGATCGACGCGGCGGGCGGGAGCTGGGTGGGGACCTGGGAGCCCTCCTCGCGCCGGCTGGTCCAGTCGGCCGCGCCCGCGGGCTGGCTGGCCGGCGCGGGGCTGTGGACCGCGGAGGGCGTGCTGCGGCTGCCGTACGCGACGGCCGGGGCGCCCTGCGGCCTCGCGGAGCTGGAGGCGCCGCCCGAGCCCGAGCCGGTGCCGGTGGTGGTGGCCGTCGACGAGCCCCGGGTGTGCCGCCCGGTACCTCTGCAGCAGGCGCCCCTGACGGACCGGAGACCCGCGGGCTGAACCGTTCCCTCCTTGTCCGTCCGCATCACTAAACTCACCGGTTGCACAGCAACACCGAAAGACCGATTCATACGGGGTGAGTTCCAGCATGTCGGAAGCAAGCACGGAGGGTAAGGAGCCCAGCGGCTCCGGAAGGCATCGCGGCGAGGCGTCGCCGGCGGAGGACTCCACGTCCTCGCCGCACGGTCGCCACCGTCGCGAACCCGACGCGCAGTGACCGAGCAGTCCAGCAGCGGTCGGTGAGGAAGGCGATGGGCCCCGGGTCTCCCCGGGGCCCATCGCCGTTCCCCGCCTTCCCCACTTCCCCGTCCGTCCCCCGCGCCCCCTTTCAGCCCTTCTTCAGGCCGAGCACCTCGGCCGCGGCGAAGGTCTCGCCCGCCGGCCGGGAGGCGTAGTGCGGGGTGAGCACGGCGTCCAGCTCCTCGTATGTGAACGCCTCCTTGGCGGTGTCGAACTTGGCCGCCACCTTCGGCCGGTCCACGACCGCCACCATCCCGCCGTGGACGACGAGCAGCTGGCCGTTGACCCCGGCCGCCGCCGGGGAGGCCAGGTAGCCGACGAGCGGCGCCACGTGCTCCGGGGACAGCGGGTCGAGGTCCCCCTCGGCCGCCGGCTCCGCGAAGCCCGCGAAGACGTCCTCCGTCATCCGGGTCCTGGCCCGCGGGCAGATCGCGTTGGCCGTGACCCCGTACCGGGCGAGCGCGAGCGCCGAGGAGGTCGTCAGGCCCACGATGCCGCCCTTGGCCGCCGCGTAGTTGGGCTGTCCGGCCGAGCCGGCGAGGAAGGCCTCGGAGGAGGTGTTGACGATCCGGCCGTAGACGCCGGTCTCCCCGGCCTTGGACCGGCCCCGCCAGTGCACCGCGGCGAAGTGGGTGGTGTTGAAGTGGCCCTTGAGGTGGACCCGTACGACGGAGTCCCACTCGTCCTCGCTCATCGAGAAGACCATCCGGTCGCGCAGGATGCCCGCGTTGTTGACCAGGACGTCCAGCTTCCCGAACTCGCTCACCGCCAGGTCGACCAGGCCCCGCGCCGTCTCGAAGTCGGAGACGTCGCCGAGGTGGGCGACCGCCCGGCCGCCGGCCGCGCGGATCTCCGCGGCGACCTCCTCGGCGGGCGCGGCGGAGGCCTCTCCGGAGCCGTCGCGGCCGGCCTGCCCGTAGTCGTTGACGACGACGGCGGCGCCGAGCCGGGCCAGTTCGAGCGCCTCGGCGCGGCCGAGCCCCCGTCCGGCGCCGGTGACGATCGCGCTCAAGCCCTCAAGGGGGAGTGACATCTCGCAGCAGTCCTCTCGGGTCAGATCTCGATGCAGGTGCGAAGAGCCGTGCCCGTACGCATCTGCTCCAGGGCCTCGTTGATCCCCGCGAGCGGTACGCGGTGGGTGATGAGCGACTCCAGGTCGACGCGGCCGGCCCGCCAGAGCGCGATGGTCCGCTCGTACGAGGTGAGGACGTCCCCGCCGCCGTACATGGAGGGCAGGATCCGCTTCTCGTCGAAGAACAGCTCGAACATGTTGAGCTGGAGGTTGTCGTCGAGGGCGCCGGCGCCGACGATGCAGAGGGTGCCGCCGCGGCGGGTCGTGTCGTAGGCGGTGCGGGCGGTGGCGGACTTGCCGACGACCTCGAAAACGTAGTCGAAGCCCTCCCCCGCGGTGATCCGCTGCTTGGCGTCGGCGAGCGCGTCCGGGGCGATGGCCTCGGTGGCGCCGAAGCGCAGCGCGGCCTCGCGCCGGGACTCGACGGGGTCGACGGCGATGATCTGGGCGGCGCCCTGGAGCTTGGCGCCCTGGATCGCGGAGATGCCGACGCCGCCGCAGCCGATGACGGCGACCGAGGAACCGGCCTCCACCTTCGCGGTGTTGATGGCCGCGCCGAGGCCGGTGGTGACGCCGCAGCCGATGAGGGCGGCGATGTCGAAGGGCACGTCGTCGGGGATGGGGACGGCGCAGCCCGCGTCGACGACGACCTCCTCGGTGAAGGTGCCGGTGCCGGCGAAGCCGAAGACGTCCCCGCCGGGGCGCTTGAAGTTGGGCGTGCCGGCGTTCATGAAGCCGGCCAGGCAGAGCTGTGTCTGGCCGCGCCTGCAGGCAGGACAGGTGCCGCAGGCGGGCAGCCAGCAGAGCAGGACGCGCTGGCCCGGGGTGAGGTGGGTGACGCCGTCGCCGATGTCGAGGATCTCGCCCGCGCCCTCGTGGCCGGGGATGAAGGGGGCGGGCTGCGGGAGCACGCCGCTCATCGCGGAGACGTCGGAGTGGCAGAGACCGGTGGCCCGGACCCGGATCCGCACCTTCCCGGGGCCAAAGCCCACCGCCTCGACGTCGTCGAGCACCTCGAGTTTGTCCTGGCCGATCTCGTGCAGTACGGCTGCGCGCATGGGTGCGACTCCAATCGGTACGGATCTGCTCGGTACGGATCTGCTCGGTACGGATCCGGTCGGTACGGATCCACGGGTCAGGAGTGCTCGACGACGGTGTCGGCGAGCACGGGGGCGTCGTCGCGCTCCACGGCGGTGACCGCCACCTGGACGCGGCCCTCGGCCGCCCACATCCGCAGGCGCAGGGTCTCGCCGGGGAAGACGATCCCGGCGAAGCGCGTGCGGTAGGAGCGGACCCGGGTGACGTCCCCGTCGAGCAGGGTGTCGACGACGGCCTTGAGGGTCATGCCGTACGAGCAGAGCCCGTGCAGGATCGGCCGGTCGAAGCCGGCGAGCTTGGCGAACTCGGGGTCGGCGTGGAGCGGGTTCCAGTCCCCGGAGAGCCGGTAGAGCAGGGCCTGTTCCTCGCGGATCGGGCGCTCGACGGTGGCGTCGGGGATCCGGTCCGGGAGCGCGAGGCGCTCGGAGGGCCCGCGGTCGCCGCCCCAGCCGCCCTCGCCGCGTACGAAGATCTGGGCGTCGCTGGTCCAGAGCGGGCCGTCGGCGTCGGAGGCCTCGCTGCGCAGGACGAGGACGGCGGCCTTGCCCTTGTCGTACACGGCGGCGACGCGGGAGGTGGAGACGGCGCGGCCGTGCACGGGGACGGGGCGGTGGAGCGTGACGGACTGGCCGCCGTGGAGGACGGCGGCGAGGTCGATGTCGATGCCGGGGGCGGAGAGCCCGCCGACGACGCCCATGCCGGCGCCGGCGACGGTGGCGAAGCTGGGAAGGACGTGGAGCCTGGACTCCAGGGTGTAGCGGAGCTCGTCGGGGTCGGTCGCGGGTGTGCCCGCGCCGAGTCCCAGGTGGTAGAGCTGGACGTCCTTGTGGTCCCAGGAGATCTCGGCGCTGCGGGGTTCGGCGGCGACGGCCTTGGCGGGGTCGATCGGCATCGGGCTGCTGCTCCTCGTGGGCGAGGTGGCGGGGAAAGACCTCGATGCGACCGTCCGCACCGTCGGTCGCACCGAGGCCGTGCGGGACCGTCCCGGACGCGGCCGTTCTAGAACGCGTTCTAGGTCGGTGGATCTCATGTATAGCCGAGGCGCGGGGAGTTGGGAACCCTCCGGGCACGGCATGCCTGACGGTACGTCAGAAATGACTCGCGGGGCAGAACTCGCGGCGGACACGAGGACGCCCCGCCCGTGGCGAGGGCCACGAACGGGGCGACGAAGGGGCGGGGCCGGGCCCGGACTCAGCCGGCCGGCCCGCCGGAGTTCCGCACGCCGAACCACTGCTCGGCGCCGTACTCCTCGAAGCGCTCCACCTCGGTGAACCCCAGCTTCTCCGCGAGGCGCATCGCGCGGGCGTTGGCGGTCTGCGTGCCGAGCACCACCGGCTCGCCGGGACACGCCCCGGCGAACCAGCCGAGCGCCGCCGCGCCTGCCTCGGCCGCATACCCGTGCCCCCAGGCCTCCGGCAGCAGCAGGTAGCCGAGCTCGGCCTCCCCGCCCTCCGGACGGACGTGACCGGGCCGCTCCGCGTCGCGCCGGTCGAGCGTGATCATGCCGATCATCGCTCCGTCGAGCTCGATCACGAACAGTCCAGGCCGCTGCCCCGGCACCTCGGGCATCGCCCGGTCGAGCTCCTCACGCGGCCGGGCCCCACCGACGTACACCCCCACCTCGGGCGAGGAGAACAGCTCGACGAACGCCGCCCGGTCCCGCGCCTCGGACCCTCGGAGCACGAGCCGTTCGGTCTTCAGCGGAGCCGGCGGCCAGGAGTCAGGCCCGAGTTGAGTCATGACGGGCAACCTACCGCACGCCCGTGCGAGAGCGGGGGGAGTTCGCGGGGCGGTCCCGCGCCCGCGGATCTACGCTGTTCCTCGTGACCGAGATGCCGCAGGACCACCGCCCGGCGAAGTCCGTACGCGTCCTCCTCGCCGAGGACCGGGGCACGACGCGCGGGGCGCTCGCCCTGCTGCTCGGGATGGAGCCGGACATCGAGGTCGTCGCGCAGGTCGGGCGGGGCGACGAGGTCGTGGACGCCGCGCTGCTCTCGCGGCCCGACGTGGCGCTCCTCGACGTCGAGCTGCCGGGACGCGGTGGCCTCGACGCCGCCGCCGGCCTGCGTGACGAGGTGCCGGACTGCCGGGTCCTGATCCTCGCGACCTCCGGCCGCCCCGGCCTTCTCCGGCGGGCGACGGAGTCCGGGGCGGCGGGGCTCCTGGTGAAGGACGGGCCCGTGGCGGAGCTGGCCGAGGCGGTCCGGCAGGTGTTGCGGGGCGAGACGGTCGTCGACCCGGCCCTCGCGGCCGCCGCGCGCCAAGAGGAGGAGCGGCTGTAGGGCGGGCGCCTACAGGCCCTCGGTCTGGGCCGCCGTCCGCTGGGCCTCGAAGTTCTTCACGTAGGCGTCGAAGACCGTCGCGTCCTCGTACTTGAGCAGGGTCTCGTCGTTGTAGCGGAGCGCCGTCGTCGTGTAGGTGTGGCTGCCGGTGAAGACGATCTTCTTGTTCACGCCGCCGTAGTACGTGCCCTCGATCAGCAGGTACTTGGTGTGGGAGTCGGAGCCGCCGCGCTTGTCGTTGTCGAGCTGGTGCAGGGTGATGCGGCCCTTGCCCGTGACCGGCCTGGTCAGCCAGTTGGCCACCTGCCCCATGGGCTTGTCGTCGGCGGTCCAGTTGTCGAGCGAACGGTAGACGATCTCGATGTGGCAGCCCGCGTTGGCGAGCTCCCACAGCTTCCTGGCGACGTCGGTGCGGGTGATGTGGCCCTGGGCGATGCGGATCTTCGTACGGCCGTCGCTCGTGCCGAAGCCGGCGGAGTTGCCGCCGCAGGAGTCCGGGGTGCCGACCGGTGCCACCGTGCCGAGGATGTTGACGACCGTGTCCGAGCCGGACCTCGGGAAGAAGTAGACCTTCGCCTTGCCGGCCTGGGTGTCGTGGGCGTAGTCGGCGACCTGCGGGATCTGTCCGGCGGCGGCCGCCGCGAGGTCGCCGAAGTACTGCCCGTAAGCGCCGGAGAGGGCGGTGTTGCCGACGACGGTGAGCGCGTCGTTCCACCAGTCGTCGGTGTCCTGGCTCGTGAGGTTCCCGGAGGCCTGCACGACGACGTCGTCGACCGCGATGTCGCCCTTGCCCTTGGTACGGGAGAACAGGAAGAACTTGTTGTGGTTGACGTTGTCGTACGTGCCGTTCGGGTCCGCCTCCGTGGTGCCCGGGTCCAGCGCCAGGCAGGCCTCCTCCGGCTTGCAGGTCCGCACCCAGGAGTCGGGGCTGCCCGCCGGGTCCGCCAGCCGGGTCTTCAGGGTGTCGAGCCCGGTGGACCGGCTGTCGGCGTCGACGACGACCTGGACGGTGACGCCCCGCTTGTGCGCCTCGCCCAGCTTGTTCGCCAGGTACACCGACTGGAAGAGGTAGAGGGAGATCCGGATGGACGACCCCGCCTCGGCGCCGTCGACGAGGTCGCCCAGGTGGAAGAGGATCCGCCCCCGCGCGGCGGCGTCGCTGCTGTTCGGGTCGTTGAACAGGGCGCCGGTGGTCACCGCCAGGACCGGCTCGGCCGAGGCCGAGGGCGCGACCGTCAGGGCGGCGCCGACGGCCAGCGCGGTCACGGCCGTTCGGAACCTGTTCCCGCCCGTTCCCTTGCCGCCGTGCTGCTTGTCGTTCTTGATCGATATCACCCGGGCATTGTCACCCGGCGCGCTTGGCCTCCTTCGGGAGCCAGACCAGCATCAGGACCGAGGCCGCCACCAGGATCCCGGCCGAGACGCGGAAGGCCAGGGCGTATCCCGGGACCAGGTACGAGGAGTCCGGGGTGCCGAACACGGAGTAGTCGGAGAACGAGAGGGGGGCCGGCAGGCCGCCAGAGGCCGCGATCGTGGAGAGGACCGAGAGTCCGAGGGCGCCGCCCATCGTGCGGGAGGTGTTGACGAGGCCGGAGACGAGGCCCGCGTCGCCCGGCTCCGCGTGGGAGGTGGCGAGCGTGGCCAGCGGGGTGGTGGCCAGGCCGAGGCCCACCATCATCACGACGCCGGGACCGAGGATCGTCCCGAGGAAGGTGCCGTCGGCCGTCAGCGTCGACTGCCAGGCGAAGCCGGCCGCCCCGATGAGCGCGCCCGCCACGGCGACGTTCCGGGCACCGAGCGCCGGCATCAGGCGCGGGGCCAGCTTGGAGCCCAGGATGACGCTGAGGGAGCTGGGGACGAGCGCGAGGCCGGCCTGGATCGGGGTGTAGCCGAGCACGTTCTGCGCGTACACCGTCATGAAGTACCACATGCCGAAGGAGCTCGAACCGCACAGCAGGATCGCCACGTTGGCCGCCGACACGGCCCGGTTGCGGAAGATCTTCAGCGGCATCAGCGGGGCCGCCGTGCGCGCCTCGACGGCGACGAAGACGCCGAGGAGGGCGAGCCCGCCGAGGAGCGTCAGGAGCGTGGCCGGGTCGCTCCAGCCCGCCTCCTCCGTCTGGACGATGCCGTACGCGAGGGTGGCGAGCCCGCCGGTGACGAGCACGGCGCCCGGGAGGTCGAGGTGGCGGCCGCCGGTGCCGGTGGGGCCCTCGCGGAGCCAGAGCAGGGCGGCGGCGAGGACGAGGACGCCGATGGGGACGTTGATGAGGAGGACCCAGCGCCAGGAGAGCAGGTCGACGAGGAGACCGCCGACGAAGCCGCCCGCGGCGCCGCCCGCCGCGCCGACCGCCGTCCAGGTCCCGATGGCCCGGGTCCTGGCGGGCCCGGCCGCGACGGCGCCGGTGACGAGGGTCAGCGTGGCGGGCGACAGGAGCGCCGCGCCGAGGCCCTGCACGGCGCGGGCGCCGATCAGGTACTGGCCTTCCGGGGCGATGCCGCCGACGACGGACGCGCCGGTGAAGAGCCCGAGCCCGAGCAGGAACATCGCCTTCCGCCCGAAGACGTCCGCGGCCCGGCCGCCGAGCAGCATGAAGCCGGCGAAGGCGATCGAGTAGGCGCTGACGACCCATTGCAGACCGAGCGCGGTGAGGCCGAGGTCGGTCCGCATGGACGGCAGCGCGACGTTCACGACGGAGACGTCGAGGACGACGAGGAACTGGGCGGCGCACGCGGTCAGGACGACCAGCCACGGGCGGGGCGTACCGGGGGAGGGGGGCGTGGCGGTGTCGCTCGTGGCGGAGTCGGTCTGCGGCATGGACGTCATGGTCGCAGACCGGTCGGGACCCGTACATGGGGATTCCGCCCTACGACCTCCGCAGCAGCGTCACCCCTCCTCCGCCGCGACGCCGCCCTCCCCCGGGCCCGTTCTACGCCTTCCGCAGCAGCGTCACCACCGCCGCCCCGCCCAGGCCGATGTTGTGCGCGAGCCCGACCCGCGCCCCGGTGACCTGTCGTGCCCCCGCCTCGCCGCGCAGCTGCCACACCAGCTCGGCGGCCTGCGCGAGACCGGTCGCACCCAGCGGGTGGCCCTTGGAGATGAGCCCTCCGGAGGGGTTCACGACCCAGCGTCCGCCGTAGGTGGTGGCACCGGACTCGACGAGCTTGCCGGAGGCGCCCTCCTCGCACATGCCGAGCGCCTCGTAGGTGAGCAGCTCGTTGACGGAGAAGCAGTCGTGCAGCTCGATGACGTCGACGTCCTCGATGCCGAGCCCGGAGCGCTCGTACACCTGGCGGGCGGCGGCCCGGGACATCGGGCGGCCGACGGCGTCGATGCAGGAGCCGGAGGCGAAGGACTCCCCGGTGTCGGTGGTCATCGCCTGGGCCGCGATCTCCACCGCCCGCCCGCGCAGCCCGTGCTCCTCGACGAACCGCTCGGAGACGACGACGGCCGCCGCCGCGCCGTCGGAGGTGGGCGAGCACTGGAGCTTGGTGAGGGGCCGGTGGACGCTTCTGGCGGCGAGGATCTCGTCCACCGAATAGACGTCCTGGAACTGGGCGTTGGGGTTGTTCGCCGAGTGCTGGTGGTTCTTGGCGCCGACGGCCGCGAGCTGCACCTCGGTCGTCCCGTACCGCTCCATGTGCTCGCGGGCCGCGTTGCCGAAGATCTGCGCGGTGGGCGGGGACATCTCGAAGCCGTGGGCGGCGGCCATGATGCCGTAGTGCCGGGCGACCGGCGAGGTCTTGAAGTCGTTCTCGCCGGCCGATCCGCCGCCGCCGAGCGATCCCCGGGCCATCTTCTCGAAGCCGAGGGCGAGGACGCAGTCGGCGATGCCGCCCTCGACGAACTGCCGGGCGGTCATGAGGGCGGTGGAGCCGGTCGCGCAGTTGTTGTTGAGGTTGTAGACGGGGATGCCGGTCAGCCCCAGCTCGTACACGGCCCGCTGGCCGGCGGTGGAGGCCTGGAAGCAGTAGCCGACGGCCGCCTGTTCCACGGTCTCGTACGGGATTCCCGCGTCGGCGAGGGCGGCGGTGCCGGCCTCCTTCGCCATGTCCCAGTACTGCCAGTCCCGGGTCTCCGGCTTCTCGAACTTCGTCATCCCGACGCCGACGACGTACGCCTTGGTGGTCATCGCGGGTCCCCCTCAGTCTCTCGGCAGGCCGAGCAGGCGCTCGGCGACGACATTGAGCTGTACCTGTGTGGTGCCGCCCGCGATGGTGAGGCAGCGGGACATGAGCATTCCGTGCAGCGCCCGTTCGCCGGGGCCCTCGCGCAACGCGCCCTCGGGTCCGAGGAGTTCGAGGGTGAGTTCGGCGACCTTCTGCTGGTGGAGGGTCTGGACGAGCTTGCGGACGCTGGCGCCCGCGCCCGGTTCGAGGCCGGAGACCTGGAGCAGGGTGGTGCGCAGGCCGATGCAGGCGAGGGCGTGCGCCTCGGCGACGAGGCCGCCGATCCGGGCGCGGACGGAGCTGTCGTGGCGCCCGGCCCGCTCGATGAGGGCTTCGAGGCCGGTGTCGAAGGCGACCTGGTCGGCCATGTGGACGCGTTCGTTGCCGAGGGTGTTGCGGGCGACCCGCCAGCCGTCGTTCACCTCGCCGACGACGGCGTCGGCGGGGAGGACCGCGCCGTCGAACCAGACCTCGTTGAAGAGGGAGTCCCCGGTGATCTCCTTGAGCGGCCGGATGTCGATGCCGGGGGTGTTCCGCATGTCGACGAGGAAGTAGGTCAGCCCCTGGTGCTTGGGGGCGGCGGGGTCGGTGCGGGCGAGCAGGATGCCGTGGTGGGCCCACTGGGCGGCGCTCGTCCACACCTTCTGCCCGGTGATCCGCCAGCCGCCGTCCTCGGTGCGCTCGGCACGGGTGCGGAGGGAGGCGAGGTCGGAGCCGGCTCCGGGTTCGGAGAAGAGCTGGCACCAGAGCCGTTCGCCGCGCAGGGTCGGGCCGAGGTGCGTCTCCTGCTGCTCGGGGGTGCCGTGGGTGAGGAGCGAGGGGACGACCCACGCGCCGATCCCGAGCCCGGGGAGGGTGATCCCGGCCGCCTCCAGCTCCCGTTGCACGGCGAGCTGGCGGAGCGGGTCCGCGCCGAGTCCGTACGGCTCCGGGAGGTGCGGGGCCGCGTAGCCGGTGGGGGCGAGGGCGCGCCGGGCGTCGGCGGGGGCGAGCCCGACGGCGGGGGCGAGGGCCTCGCGGGCCGCCCGGCGGTACGCGTCGGCCTCGGGCGGCAGGTCGAGGCGGAGGCCGCGCCGGACGCCGTCGGAGGCGTGCCGCAGGGCGGTGAGGCGGTGGTGGTCGCCGGTGCCGAGGAGCTGGCGGGCGACGACGGCGCGGCGGAGCAGGAGGTGGGCGTCGTGCTCCCAGGTGAAGCCGATGCCGCCGAGGATCTGGATGCAGTCCTTGGCGCAGGTGTAGGCGGCGTCGAGGGCGGTGGCGGCGGCGAGCGCGGCGGTGAGGGAACGGACCTCGGCCTCGTCGTCTCCGGCGCGGGCGGCGTCCCAGGTCAGGGCGCGGGCCTGTTCGAGCCGGACGAGCATGTCGGCGCAGAGGTGTTTGACGCCCTGGAACTGTCCGATGGGCCGCCCGAACTGTTCGCGGGTTCGGGCGTGTTCGGCGGCGGTCTCGACGGCGCGGGCGGCGGTGCCGCAGGCGTCGGCGGCGAGGAGGACGGCGGCGAGGTCGTGGACGAGGGCGGTGTCGAGGGCGAGTTCGCACGCGGCGGGCACGTGCGCGGCGCGGGCGGTGATCTCGCCGGTGGGCCGGGTCGGGTCGGCGCTCTCGTGGGCCCGGACGGTGAGGCCCTGGGTGTCCGTGACGTCGACGGCGAGCCAGACGGAGCCGTCGGCGGTGGCGGCCCGGAGGACCAGGAGCCCGGCCTGGGCGCCGCCGAGGACGGGGGGCGGGGAGCCGTCGAGGAGCCATCCGCTCGCGGTACGGACGGCGGTGAGGCCGCCCGTACCGCCGAGGGCGACGGCCGCGATCCGCTCCCCGGCGGCGACCGAGGCGGCCGGGGCGCCCTGTCCGGCGCGGTGGAGGACCTCGGCGGCGAGGACGGAGGGCAGGTACGGCCCGGGCAGCAGGGCCCGGGCGGTCTCCTCCACGACGACGGCGAGGTCTCCGAGACCGCCGCCCCCGCCGCCGTGCTCCTCGGGGAGGTGGAGCCCCAGGAGCCCCTGCCCGACGGCGGCGTCCCAGTAGGCGGGCCGTCCGGCGGAGGCGCCGGGGACGTCCAGGTGTTTGCGGACCTCTTCGGGAGGTACGGCGCGGGTGAGCCAGCCGCGGACGGATCGGGCGAGCTCCCGCTGTTCGTGCGTGATGGCGATGCCCATGCGCCGCAGACTAGAACACGTTCCATTCTGACGGAAGGTCAGATACGGATCGGAATGCGGGAGGGCGTCCGCCGGGACGAACTCAGCCGATCTTGATGAGCTCCACGTCGAAGACGAGCGTGGCACCGGGCGGGATGACACCGGGGACGCCACGGTCGCCGTAGCCGTAGTCGGAGGTGATCGTCAGCTTGGCGCGCTCGCCCACCGACATCTGGGGGACGCCCTCGTCCCAGCCCTTGATGAGCCGGCCGACGCCGATCTGGCTGACGAACGGCTCGCCCCTGTCGCGGGAGGAGTCGAACTTCGTCCCGTCCTCCAGCGTGCCCGTGTAGTGCATCGTCACCACGTCGCCGGGCTTGGGGAAGTTCTGGCCGTCACCGGCCTCGATGACGTCTCGCGTGACTCCCATGGGTTCCTCTTCTCTCTGTGTGTGCGGGTGCAGCGCTGGCGACAATACGTACCCGCGGGGATTCCTGCTGCGATGCGCGCCGCCGGGGCTACTTCTCCCAGGCGGCGGCACCGCGCAGGAGGTGATGGTCGGAGAGCGACGACCCCGCCGTGCAGGGCAGGGCGTCCCCCTGCACGGTCTTGAACCAGTCGTAGCTCAGGAAGACGTAGTCGATCTTGGCGTCCGAGGGCGTGCCAGCCGAGCAGACCGTGGTGGCGGTGTCCTCACCGCTGCGGCAGCGGACGGCCGTCCCGGAGCAGTCGGGGTTCTTGGTGAACTGCGACGCGTCGTTCTCGTCGACCTCCTGGAACAGGCCGGTCGACCCCGTGCCGTGGTTGTAGAGGGTGTCCATGTCCTGGTGCTCGGGCACCTGGTTGAAGTCCCCCGCGAGGACGACGGGCTCGCCGTCCACCCGGCCGGCCTCGACGAGCTGGGCCACCTTGGGGACCTGGACAGCCGTGGTCGCGTCGTGGGGATCGATGTGGGTGTTGCAGGCGCGGGCCGTCCGGCCGTCCAGCGCGGTCCGGGCGCACAGGAGGATGCGGTCCTCCGTCGGGAGACCCTCCACCTCGGGCAGGAACGTCACGGTGCGGGTGTTGGGGACCACCGAGCCCGCGCCCTTCGAGAAGATCGCGAGCCCGAAGCGGTGGTCGTCCTTGTCCCACTGGGCACATGCGGAGGCGGAGGGCAGCGCCGCGCCCCACACCGTGTCGTAGGAGGCCTTTCCGGCGCGCTGCGCCGGGGCCAGGGCGTCACGTATCAGCTTCCACTGGCCGTAGCAGAGCTCCTGGAGCATGACCAGGTCGGAGTCCCAGCCGTCGACCTCGGCGACGAGCCCGGACACCCACGCGGCCCTGGTGGCGTCCTTCTGGGCTTCCGTCGCGTTCTGCGGGAAGGGGAGGGGGCACTTCGCCCCGCACACGTTGTACGAGATGAACCGCACGGGCTTCGCGGTCTCCGGCGTGACCTCGTCCGCCCGGGCGGTCCCGGTCCCGGCGGCGAGCAGCAGGACCGTCGAGAAGAGCGCGGCGAGGAGCGCTCTGAACGACGCGCGCATGGGCACGTCCTTTCATGATCGGTAACAGACGGCGCATCCTCGCACGCCCGTCCGCGCCCGGGGCGTTGTCAGTGAGGCCTGTCACGATGCCCACAGATCGCGAAGGATCACGAGCAGAAGGAACGAACACACCATGGGCACCTGGGACATCGGTCCGTTCGACAACGACACCGCCGCCGACTTCTCGTACAGCGTGGACGAGGCCCCGGCGGACAAGCGCGCGGAGGTGCTGCGCGCGGCCTTCCAGGAGGTGGCCGCGACCCGCGACGACGCCTTCCTGGACTCGTACTTCGCGGAGAAGGCCGTCGCCTCGGCCGCCCTGCTCGCCGCGCAGTGCCCCGGCGGCGACCCTGTCACGACCTCGTACGCCCCGAAGCAGCCCCTGCCCGAACTCCCGACGGACCTCCGCCCCCTGGCCGTGGCCGCCCTCGACCGCGTACTCGGCCCGGAATCGGAGCTCCTGGAGCTGTGGGAGGAGTCGGACGGCGAGGAGTGGAAGGCGGGGATACGGAAGCTGCGCGGGGTCCTCGCGGGGGCGTGAAGACCCGCCGGGGTTCTCCCGGCGGGGCTTCGGTTTCATCGAGCCGCCCGGTGGATCAGGGACGCCGGCCCTTCACGTACAAAGCACCTCCGTGCGTGTGCGGATCCGCTTCCTCCACCTGGAATCCGGCCGAGGCGAGAATCCCGGTCATGGCGTCCCGCATGAACGCGTGGACGTTCCGGTGGTGGCGCACGACGGCAGGCGGATCCGCGTAGTCGATGCCCTTCGCGAAGAGTTCGAGGGCGGGAATCCGCAGCTCCGCGTCCGTCTCCCAGTCCACGTACACCCCGCCGTCGGCGAGGGGATCCACGTGAACCTCTGCGCCCGGCCTGAACTGTGGTCCGCCGTCGAGGTCGCCCCTGCGAGCGGGCAGGCCGGCCCGGGTCAGCTCGCGGCAGACCCCGTCGGCCAGGTCGTTCCACCCGGCGATGACTTCGGGTGCCGCCTGAGGGGGCAGATCGAACTCGGGGTCACTCATGCGCTTCTCCTTCGTCGGCGTGGCCGGCCTTCCCCGTGGCGGTGCTGTCCCCCCGACCGCAGATGACGTAGGCGCGTCACGACGGGATGGTCGGCCCCGGACGCGCACAGCGCTACCCAACCCCGAGTAGACATCCCTGGGCACGAGTTGATAGCGAAGTCCGTCAAGCGGAACGGGAGTCCGCTCTCCGGAGAGCTCGCCTCGCGGCGCGTGTCCGCAGGGCCAGGACGATGCTCGTGGCGGTGGCGCCGACGGCAGTGATTGCGAGGACGAGGAGCCCGGGGTTGACCCACGGCGGGACGATCTCCTCGCCGTGGCACACCAGGCTCACCGGCAGCGCGCTGCTGGAGTCGGGGACGACCATCGCCCCCGCGTTGAACCAGCACGCGTCCTCGGGCTGGAGGAACGGCAGGTACGACAGCCCGTACACGTGCAGCGCGCCACCGGCGAGGTAGGCGAGCGCGGCGAGGTACGCGGCCTTCCTGGCGGGTGTGCGGCGGGCGCGGGGCAGCCGGGGCTCGGGCAGCGCGTTGCCCCGCCGGGCCCGGACCAGCCCGACGTAGGTGATCCCCGCCCAGGCCGGCAGGCCGATGGCGAGGATCATCGTCCCTAAGAGGGTCGTCACGGTCAGCGCCCGCCGATCCGCCCCTCGGCCACGGCCACCACGAAGGCCGTGAAGGCGGCGGGGCGGGCGAGGAAGGCGGGACCTTGGGGGTTCTTGGAGTCGCGGACGGCGATGTGGGCGGTGAGATCGGCTACTTCGATGCACTCGCCGCCGTTGGGGCCGCTGTAGGAGGACTTGCGCCAGGCGGCGGTGCCGAGGGGGGCGCACTCGATGCAGTTTCCCCCGGTGTCGCCGCTGTAGGGCGACTTACGCCAGTGCGCGCCCGTCAGGTTCTGGTTGGTCCCCATACTGCTCCTCCATGGCGCGAGCGATCCGGTCGGCCGAGTCCTCCACCGAGAGAGCCGCAGCCTGCAAGTGATCGTAACGGAGTGACCCTTCCCTGAACGCAGCCGAATCGGCGGTCATATGCCCCTGGACGAAGTCCTCCGTGTAGACGAGATCAGGGTCGTCCTCGAAGCGCAACAGGTTGAAGGAGCCCATCGATCCCGCATGCGCGCCAGCCTCGAACGGCAGGATCTGGATCTTCACCCACTCCCGCTCCTGCATGTCCAACAGGTGCCGGAGTTGGTTACGCATGACCTCCCGGCCCCCGATTTCCTGACGCAACACCGCCTCGCTCAAGACGACCCACACCAGCGGCGGCACCTCTCGCTCCAGTACCCGCTGACGCTGACCTCTATCCCCCGGCACTTGCCACCAGCTACCGCATGGGTTTCACCGTCGGTGAGCACTCCGCCGGTCACATGCGCCGCATCCTGCGCATCCACCTCACGCGGTGGGAGCTCGACCGGCTGGCCGACGCCGCCGGGCTCGCGCTCACCGAGCTCGTCGCGAACGTCGTGCGGCACGTGCCGGGGCCGCTGGACGAGGCCCGGCGGGGGCTCGCGCTGGTGGAGGCGGTGACGGACCGCTGGGGGGTCGACGGGACGGCCGCCGGGAAGACGGTGTGGTTCGAGTGCGACGCGGAGGGCGCGCCGGGGGTCGCGTAGGGCACGATAGGCGCCCGTAACCCGCGTACTCGCCAGTAGGAGCCCATCATGTCCGTGCCCGCGCCCGAGATCCTTGCCGCCTTCGAGGCCGCGAAGGGCTTCATGCCCGTCGGGGAGGGCCTCGCGCTGTACGAGGCGGCCGCCGGGGCCGCGAAGCTCGGGCTGCCGCTGCTGGAGGTCGGGACGTACTGCGGGCGGTCGACGATCCTCCTCGCGGACGTGGCGCGGCAGGCGGGGACGGTCGCGGTGACCGTGGACCACCACCGGGGCAGCGAGGAGCAGCAGCCGGGGTGGGAGTACCACGACCCGACCGTGGTCGACCCGGAGGTGGGGCTGATGGACACCCTGCCGACCTTCCGGCGGACGCTCCACAAGGCGGGTCTGGAGGAGCACGTGATCGCGGTCGTCGGCCGGTCGCCGCTGGTCGCGAAGGCGTGGGGCGGTCAGCTCGGGCTGGTCTTCATCGACGGCGGGCACACCGACGAGCACGCGACGAACGACTACGAGGGCTGGGCCCCCAAGGTCGCCCCCGGGGGCCTGCTCGTCATCCACGACGTCTTCCCGAATCCGGAGGACGGCGGCCAGGCGCCGTACCGGATCTACCTCCGCGCCCTGGAGTCGGGCGACTTCGACGAGGTGTCGGTCACCGACTCGCTGCGGGTCCTGCGCCGCCGGGGCTGAGGGGCCCCGGCGACATCAGTAGCCCGAGGTCACGTACAGGCAGTTGGTGTAGCTGTAACCCGGTTCGATCTTGACCTTGCTGGTCTTGGTGTCGCTGTACGAGGAACCGGTGCCCGCCCGCTTCTGGAGGAAGTGGTAGTCACCGGCGGGCAGCAGCAGGGTCGCCTTCGGGTACTTCGAGGCGGGGCCCTGGCAGGCCTTGACCTTCTTGCCCTGGGAGAAGATCGGGCCGGGGTACTTGGTGCAGGTCGCGCAGGTCTTGAGCGTGACCTTGCCGGTCGTCGGTCCGGTGTAGAGCAGGTCCACCGCGCCCGGGCCGTCGTTGCTCACGACCAGGATCATGCGCGAGCCGCCGGGGGCCTCCGCGGGCGGCAGGCTCTTGCCGGCGGCGGGCTCCTCGTCGGCGATCTCGGCGGCGATGGCGATGGAGCGGGCGTGCGCGGCCTGCGGGCTGTCCGGGTAGGCCGTCGCGTACTCGGTCATGGTCTTGGCCGCGTCCTCGTACTCCTTGTCCTTGAACTGGTCGGTCCCGCAGGCGAAGTCGCCGCGCCGGAGGCCCTCGACGGCCTCGCGCGTGACGCCGTCGAGCGAGGCGTCCGTCATGTCCCTGAGGGTCGTCCTGAGCGTGCGCAGCTCGGCCGTGGTCTCGCAGGGCTCGGGGACGGTGTCGAGCACGCTCGTGCGCTTCTTGACCGCCTCCCGGACCGCGGGCTCGACGCGGGTGGCGTGGGACGACTTCGGGAAGGTGCCGAGGAGCTCGTTGAGGCTCTCGGCGGCCGTCGGCTTGGCGGTCGCGACGGCGAGCGCGGCCGTCCCGCACTCGTAGAGGGAGTGGGCCAGCGGCTCGTCGGCCTTGGCGGGCCGGGAGCCCAGGAGGCCCTTGTCGAAGGAGTCGGCGAGCCCGCGCAGGTGCTTGAGCGGGGTGATCGCCTCGCAGTACGTCTTCTTCTCGTACGGTCCGGAGACCGTCTCGTAGTACGCGTCGAGCCGCGCCGGGACCAGCTTGCCGGCCCTGGAGCCCGCGTGCTTCGTGCCGAGGTCCTCGTACACGTCCAGCGCCTTGGTGAGGAGCGGCTGGGCCTTGTCGAAGGGCAGGCCCTCCGTCGACTTCACCTCGGCGTCGGCGGCGGCGAGCCGGTCGAGCAGCGCCTGCTCGCGCGCCTCGTCGCGGGCCGCCCCGTAGGCGAGCGAGCCGCCCGCGGGGACGGCGAGCAGCACGACGGCGAGCGGGAGGGCCAGGCGCCGGAAGGAGGCGCCGATCCGGAGGGTCGCGCGCAGTCCGCGCCGGGCGCCGTCGGCGGCGACGGCCAGCAGGAAGACGCCGTAGCCGATGAGGAGGCCGGCGGGCACGCCGTCGACGTCGGCGGGAAGCGCCAGGACGAGGAGGGCCACGGTGGCGGCCCAGCAGAGGGCGGCGCCGATCCAGTGGCGCAGGAGGACGTAGCCGAGGCCCAGGCAGGAGAGGTTGAGCAGGCCGATCAGGGCGGCCTGCGCCGGGTTCGCCTCACCGCGCGGCCCCTGGCCGGGCGGCGGGCCGTACCCCGGCGGGGCGGCGGGCGGTGGCGGCAGGGTCCCCGCACCGGCCCAGCCGGGCGCGGTCGCGGGCGCGGACCCGGGCGCTCCGTACCCCTGCCCGGCACCGGCCGCGGGCGGCGGGCCGAAGCCGGGAGGCGGGGCCGAGGCTCCGTGGGCTCCCGGGGCTCCGTGGCCTCCCGGTGCTCCCGGGAATCCGTGGGCTCCCGGGCCGGAGGCGCTCGCGGGACCCTGCGCCGGACCACCGGGCGGCGGGCCGCCGGGCGGGGCCTCCCAGGGCGCCGGAGCCCCAAAGCCCCCGCCCGTACCACCCGCGGCACCCGTACCACCGGCGCCACCGCCCTGCGGCGGTCTGTTTAACGATCCGTCTCCCGCTCCCGGCACCCGGTCGGACGGCTCGGGACGTGCGTCGTTCGGTTCTTCCCCCACCACGGTTCCCCCTCGTGGGTCCAATGCGCGGTGACACCCCACCGCAACTCCTTCCACCTACCCTTCACGGTCCACGCACACGCGTCCACGGTTCCGCGAAGCCGGTGACCAAGCTGCGACCTACCCGCTACCGGCGTCCGCCCCTCGCAGGGCCTAAAGTCGCGGGGTGCCGTACGACCACCGGAAGACCGCCCCCCGTACCCTCGCCCTCGCGCTGGCCCTCGCGGGCTGCTGCGCCGCGCTCGCCGGCTGCGGAGCCTCCCAGGCGTCCGAGGACTCCACCGCGTCCGGGAAGGGCGGGACGCCGACCCCGCCCCCCGCCGTCGACGCCACACCCACCGCACCGGGCGCGCCCGACGCCTCCACCACGACGCCCACGGCGCCCACGGCGTCCACGACCGCCGTCCCCTCCTCCCCCTCCGGGGCGCAGGGGTCCCGCTCGCTCGCCGGACGGACCGTGGTCGTCGACCCCGGCCACAACCCCGGGAACTTCAAGCACCCGCGGGAGATCAACGCGAAGGTGGACATCGGCACGGCCCGCAAGGAGTGCGACACCACCGGCACGTCCACGAACGGCACGGCCGCGCAGGCCGCGTACACGGAGGCAGCCTTCACCCTGGACGTCTCCCACCGGGTGCGGGACCTCCTCACCGCGCGCGGCGCGAAGGTCGTGTTCACCCACGACGCCAACCGCCCCTGGGGCCCCTGCATCGACGAGCGGGCCGCGATCGGCAACGCGGCCCGCGCCGACGCGGTCGTCTCCGTCCACGCGGACGGCTCGGCCGTCGGCAACCGCGGCTTCCATGTGATCCTTCCCGCACGGGTGAGCGCCGGAGCGGCGGACACCGGTCCGATCGTCGGACCGTCCCGTGAGCTCGGGGAGGCCGTCGCCGACCGGTTCGCCCGCGCGACCGGCACGAAGCCCGCCAACTATCTCGGCGGAGGTACGGGGTTGGACGTCCGCAAGGACCTCGGCGGCCTGAATCTCTCAACCGTGCCCAAGGTGTTCGTCGAATGCGGCAATATGCGTGATCCGAAGGATGCGGCGCTGCTGACGTCGGCGGCATGGCGGCAGAAGGCCGCCCAGGGAATCGCGGACGGCATCGCCACCTACCTCAACGGGTAGAACCGGCGAGCGATAGATTCGCTCCGTAACATGGGGCCGCCCCCGTGCCACGACCTTGAGCGCCACTCCGACGCGACGACGACGCGACGACGACCCGACGAAGGACTCTTACGTGAATATCCGCTCCCTCACCCGAGGCGATGGCGTGCTGATCGGTGCAGCGGTGGTGCTGCTCATCGCCTCGTTCCTGGGTGTCGCAGGCTGCGACGGGCCCGACGCGCTCTGCGAGCAGTACGAGACCCCGAACTCGTGGGAGGTGTCCTACCTCGGCTGGGGTGCCTTCTTCCTCGGCATCGCCGGCGCCGCCCTGGTCGTCGCCTCCCGCGCCCTGCCGCAGCAGCGCAAGGTGGCCGGTCTGGAGCTGGGCCAGGTCGGCGCCGCCTTCACCATCGCCTCCGCGTGGAACCTGCTCATGTGGATCTTCGAGGCGAACAACGCCGGCGCGGGCCTCATCCTCGGCCTGATCGCCTCGCTCGTGCTCGCCGGTGCCGCCGTCGCCGGTCCGCTGGTGCCCGCGCTGAAGGCCCCGCTCGTGGGCGCGCCGAGCCCGCAGACCCCGCAGCCGTACGGCATGCAGCCCGGCCAGCCGGGTCAGCCGGGCGTCCCCGGCGGCTACGGCTACCCGGGTGCGCAGCAGCAGTTCGGTGCCGGTGGCCCGCAGGACCCGTCGCACGGCGCGGGTCAGCCGTTCGGCGCGCAGGGCGCCCCGCAGCCGCACGCTCCTCAGCCGCACGCCCCGCAGCAGCCCGAGCCGCAGGCGGCCCCGGCTCCGCAGGCGCAGCCGGCCGGGGACTTCGCGCCGTTCTGGTTCGCGGTCCCGGTCGCCCGTCAGCTGTACGCGGAGGACGGCTCGCAGGCGCCGATCGCCGAGCTGGCGCCCGGCACCTGGTACCTGGCGGTCGAGCAGCGCGGCCAGGCCCTGGTGGCGCAGACGCAGGACGGCCGCCGCGGCGTCCTCCAGGACACCACGGGCATCCAGCGCGGCTGACCCCGCACGTCTCGCCCGACGGCCCCTCGCCCGGAATCCCTTCCGGACGGGGGGCCGTTGGCGTACAGTCCCCGAGCACCGTTACCTGACGTATCGTCAGAAAGGCTCCGTGCCATGCGTCTCGGACTCGCCCTCGGCTACTGGGGCCGCGGCCCCTCCCCCGCCCACCTGGACCTGGCCCGCGAGGCGGAGCGGCTCGGGTACGACTCCGTGTGGACGGCGGAGGCCTGGGGCTCCGACGCGTTCACCGCGCTGACCTGGATCGCCGCGCACACCTCGCGCATCCGGCTCGGGACCGCCGTCGCGCAGATGGCCGCCCGCACGCCGACCGCGACCGCGATGCACGCGCTCACGCTGGACCACCTCTCCGGCGGGCGGATGATGCTCGGGCTCGGGCTGTCCGGGCCGCAGGTCGTCGAGGGCTGGTACGGCCGCCCCTTCCCCCGCTCCCCGCTGACCGCCACCCGCGAGTACGTGGACGTGATCCGCCAGGTCCTGCGCCGCGAGGGTCCCGTCACGCTCGACGGGCGCTTCCACCCGCACCCGTACGTCGGCGAGGACGGCACCGGGCTCGGCAAGGCCCTCAGGCCGATCACGCACCCCCTGCGGGCCGACCTCCCGATCCTCCTGGGCGCCGAGGGCCCGCGGAACATCGCGCAGACCCTCACCATCGCCGACGGCTGGCTGCCGCTCTACTGGTCCCCGGACCGCTGGGCCGAGGTGTACGCGCTGCCGGAGACGCTCCCCGAGGGCTTCACCGTCGCCCCGATGGTCCGCGCACAGCTCTGCGAGGACGTGTCCGCCGGGCTGCTGCCCGTCAAGGCGATGCTCGGCTTCTACATCGGCGGCATGGGGCACGCCGCCCGCAACTTCCACGCCGACCTCATGGGGCGGATGGGGTACGGGAAGGAGGCCGCCCGCATCCAGGAGCTGTTCGCGGAGGGGCGGCGCGAGGAGGCGGTGCTGGCCGTCCCGGACGCATTCGCCGACGAGATCTCGCTCGTCGGCCCCAGGGAGCGGATCGCCGAGCGCCTGGACGCATGGCGGCGGGGCCCGGTGACGGACCTGCTGGTCACCTCACCGGACCCCGCGACGCTCCGCGTACTGGCGGAGCTGAACTCCTGAGCTACCCGCCGAGTTGGGCCGTACTGGGCACCTGGTCGACCACCTCGGCGCCGGCGCTCTTGCCGGCGTCCTTGACGCTGTTGATGACGGATTCAAAGGCCCCCACGTCCGCGGCGCCCGCCTCGCCCTTCCGGAGCTTGGTCCCGAGGTCCTTGAGCGACTCGATCCCGGCCGAGAGCGGCGCGACCGCCTTCGAGAGCAGCGGGTCGCCCTTGGCGTTGTTCACGGCCGCCTTGAGCCGGTTGTAGGTGAACGCGCCCGCGAGGCCCGCCTTCACGAGGGCGAAGGTCCGCCCGTCCGCGCCCTTCGCGAACTTGCCCGCGCGGTACGGCTTCACGATCCACTGGTACGCGGCGCCCGCGGCGAGACCCGCGTTGGCCACGAACCGGGTCTTGGCCAGCTTCTGCTGCTCGAAGGTGCCGGTGGCCGTCGGCGTCGCGGCGGCGCTCGCGCTCGGCGTGTCGTCGTCGCCGCAGGCGGCGGTCGTCAGGAGCAGGGTGCAGGACAGCACCAGGGCGACGACGCCCCGCGTGAGGGGGCGGGACACGGCTCTGCGCTCGGACACGGTTCGGGGCACGGCGGGACCTCCCTGGGGGTAGCGGCGTCCGCCAGCCTCACCCCGCCCCCGACCGCCCGCCACCCGGACGACTCCGTACGGGTTCGCACGGAGTCGGCGCAGGCTCCCGCCCGGCTTCCGGACGACTCCCGCCGGCTCCCGCACGGCCTCCGGACGACTCCCGCCCGGCTCCCGCACGGTCTCCGTCGTCCGGGCCGCGCTCAGGCCCCGCAGCAGTCCGGTTCGAGGCCGCTGGGGAGGCGTTCGCCGCCGAAGACGGCGACCGTGGCCTCCTCGCCGCCGAGTGCGGCGACCGCGAGGAGGAGGGAGCCGGCGGTCCAGGCGGTCTGCTCCTCCGGCCACACGGCCTTGTCGCTCTCCGTCTCGCCCTCGAAGACGTACCCCGTCCAGTACATGCCGTTCCCGGCGCGCAGGTGCTGGATGTCCTGGAGGATCGTGAGGGCCCGGTCGGACTCCCCCATCGCCCAGAGGGCGAGGGCGAGTTCGCAGCTCTCGCCGCCGGTGACCCAGGGGTTGGGGACGACGCAGCGCACGCCGAGGCCTGGGACGACGAAGCGGTCCCAGTCCGCCTCGATGCGGGCCTTCGCGTCGGCCCCCGTGACCGCGCCGCCGAGGACCGGGTAGTACCAGTCCATCGAGTAGCGGGACTTGTCGAGGAAGCGCTCGGGGTGCCGGCGGATCGCGTGGCCGAGCGCGCCCGTCGCCAGCTCCCAGTCGGGCTGCGGCTCCTCGCGGACCTCGGCGATGGCGAGGGCGCAGCGGAGCGCCTGGTGGATGGAGGACGAGCCGGTGAGGAGCGCGTCGTCCACGGCCTCGCCGGAGGGCTCGCGCTTCCAGCCGATCTGGCCGCCGGGCTGCTGGAGTCCGAGGACGAACTCGACGGCCGCGTAGACGACGGGCCACATCCGGTCGAGGAAGGCGTCGTCGCCGGTCGACAGGTAGTGGTGCCAGACGCCGACGGCTATGTACGCGACGAAGTTGGACTCGAGGCTGCGGTCGGTGACGTCGTCCGGGTCGCCGTCGTGGTAGGCCGCGTACCAGGAGCCGTCGCCGTTCTGGTGGCGGGCGAGCCACTCGTAGGCGCGGGCCGCGGCGGCGTGCTCGCCGGCCGCGTCGAGGGCCATGGCCGCCTCGGTGTGGTCCCACGGGTCCAGGTGGTGGCCCCGGAACCACGGTACGGCGCCGTCCTCGCGCTGGACGGCGAGTATCCCGGCGACGGTCTCGGCGGCCTGCTCGGCGGTGAGCACGCCGGGCAGGACGAGGTGCTCGGCGATCCGCTCGGGGCTCGTCACTTGGCCGCGTCCGAGGAAGCCGCCTCGGGCAGATGGGGCTTGGTCGCGTACGCCACGAAGCTCTTGCCGACGACCGGGTTGAGCAGCTGCTCGGTGATCCGGGTCAGGGCGGGCTTCTTCATGATGTCCCAGACCAGGAGCTTGTGGTACGCGCGGACCGGCAGGGCCTTGTCGTTGTCGACGCCGAAGGCGCACTTCAGCCACCAGTACGGGGCGTGCAGGGCGTGCGCGTGGTGGGTGCCGTACGGCTTGAGGCCGGCCTGCCGGATCTTGGCGAGGAGCTCGTCGGCCTTGTAGATGCGGATGTGGCCGCCCTCGACCTCGTGGTACTCGTCGGAGAGCGCCCAGCAGATCTTCTCGGGGCCGTAGCGGGGGACGGTGATCGCGATCCGGCCGCCCGGCTTGAGGACGCGGACCATCTCGGCGAGGACGCCCTTGTCGTCCGGGATGTGCTCCATGACCTCGGAGATGATCACGACGTCGAAGGAGTCGTCGGGGAAGGGCAGGTTGAGGGCGTCGCCCTCCATGGCCGTGGCGGTCGCCCCGGCGGGGGCCTCCCCGGCCTCCTTCATCGCCGCGAACCACTTGGCGACCTCGCGGATCTCCTCGCCGTTCTGGTCGAGGGCCACGACCTGGGCGCCGCGCCGGTAGCACTCGAAGGCGTGCCGGCCCGCACCGCAGCCCAGATCGAGCACGCGGTCGCCGGGGGCGAGCGGGAAGCGGGTGAAGTCGACGGTCAGCACGGGACCCTGCTTTCGCGGTTGGAGAGTCGTTGTGGGCAGGCGTTCCGCCGGGCGATGGGGGTCCCCCCTGCGCGAGCGGAGCCGAGAGCTTGGGGGAGGGTGGGCACAACCCACCCACCGGGCTGCACCCGGCAACGATGGCGAGGTCTCACCGGCGGACTCCGGCCCCCTGGCGGGCCACCGCCTCGCGGTAGAGCTCGGCGGTCCCCTGGGCCGCCCTGGCCCAGGTGAACCGGTCCAGGACCCTGGCCCGCCCCGCCGCGCCGAGCCGCGCCCGGAGCTCCGGGTCGCCGAGGACCCGTCCGAGCGCCGCGGCCAGCGCGCCCGCGTCGCCCGGGGGCACCGCGAGGCAGGTCTCGCCGTCGGCTCCCGCGACCTCGGGGATCGCGCCGCCGGTGGTGGCGACGAGCGGGGTGCCGGTGGCCATGCCCTCGGCGGCGGGGAGCGAGAAGCCCTCGTAGAGGGAGGGGACGCAGGCGACCTGGGCGGAGCGGTAGAGGTCGACGAGCTCGGCGTCGCTGATGCCCTTGACGAACTCGACGGCGCCGCCGAGCCCGTACCGCTCGATGGCCTGGGCGACGGGGCCGTCCTCGGCGCGCTTGCCGACGACGACGAGGTGGGCGTCGGGATGCTCGGTGCGGAGCTTCGCGAGCGCCTCGATCAGGAAGACGAGGCCCTTGAGGGGGACGTCGGCGCTGGAGGTGGTGACGATCCGGCCGGGGACCTCGGCGACGGCCGGGTCCGGGGACCAGAGCGTGGTGTCGGCGCCGATGTGGACGACCCGGATGCGGTCCTCGCGTACGCCGAGGTGCTCGACGATCTCCTGGCGGGAGGTGCCGGAGACGGTGAGGACGGACTCCGACCGGCGGGCGACGCGCTTCTGCATGCGGGTGAAGGCGTACCAGCGGCGGACGGAGGCGCGGCGCTTCCAGTCGGCGGCGGCGTCGAGTTCGAGCTGCCGGTCGACGGTGATGGGGTGGTGGATCGTGGTGACGAGGGGCGCGCCGAGGGCCCGGGGGCCGCCGAGGAGTCCGTACCCGAGGGTCTGGTTGTCGTGGACGACGTCGAAGTCGCCGCGGCGGGCGGCGAGCATGCGCCGGGCCCGCAGGGAGAAGGTGAGCGGCTCGGGGAAGCCGCCGGTCCACATGGTGGCGACTTCCAGGCCGTCGATCCAGTCCCGGTACTCCTCGCGCCTCGGCGTCCGGAAGGGGTCCGGGGAGCGGTAGAGGTCGAGGCTGGCGATCTCGGTGAGCGGCACGCCGTCGTCGAGCGTGGGGTACGGCTGGGAGCCGATGACCTCGACGGAGTGGCCGAGGCGGGAGAGTTCGCGGGAGAGGTGGCGGACGTAGACGCCCTGACCGCCGCAGAAGGGGTTGCCCTTGTACGTGAGGAGAGCGATCCGCAACGGACCGTCACCGTCCGCGGTGACACCCTGCCGGGGGCCGGCCGGGCTTGCCTCTATGGCTTCCGCGGTCATGCGGCGACCCCCTTCGAGCGTGTTTCGCCGGAGCGTAACCGCTCGCGCTAATCTAGAACAAGTTACAGACTTGATCGTTCTCGATCTCCTCGGACGATCTGCTTGATCGTTCAAGGAGGACAGAATCTACCGGCAGGTAGCTCCATGGTGAGAGCCGGAACAGGTGATTCGCGCCACGGCGGCCGGGCCGCCATACTGTCGCTCCCCACGGCCGCTCGCCTCGCCGCCGACCGACGCTCACCGTCGCCCCACCGCCGCTCCACCGCACGGAACGGGAACCCATGACCGTAGACAACAGGGCGGGCCTCGGCCCCTCGGCACCGCCTCTCACGGAGCGCCAGGAGGCGCGGCGGCGCCGCATCCTGGACGCCAGCGCGCAGCTCGCGGCGCGGGGCGGCTTCGACGCCGTACAGATGCGGGAGGTCGCCGAGGCGGCCGGGGTGGCCCTCGGCACGCTGTACCGCTACTTCCCGTCCAAGATCCACCTGCTGGTCGCGACGATGCAGGACCAGCTCCAGCACATGCACACCACGCTGAGGAAGCGGCCGCCGGCCGGGGCGGACCCGGCGGAGCGCGTCGCGGAGACCCTCATGCGGGCCTTCCGGGCACTCCAGCGCGAGCCGCAGCTCGCCGACGCGATGGTGCGGGCGCTGACCTTCGCGGACCGCGGGGTGAGCCCCGAGGTCGACACGGTCTCGCGGCTGACGACCGCGATCATCCTGGACGCGATGGGGGCGGAGCACCCGAGCCCCGAGCAGCTGTCGGCGGTGCGGGTGATCGAGCACACCTGGCACTCGGCGCTGATCACCTGGCTGTCGGGGCGCGCCTCGATCGCCCAGGTGAAGATCGATATCGAGACGGTCTGCCGGCTGATCGACCTGACGGCCCCGGACCCCTCCTCCGCGCCGGAGCAGGGGCGGCGGGGCCGCTGACGAATCCCGCCCGCGCCCCCGGGAGTTCACACACCGGGGGCGCGGGCGGCGCCGGTGGATCAGGACGAAGGCGTGGCCTTGTTGGCCCCCGCGATCGCCGCCGCGCACTCCGGGCTGCCGTCGACGGCCACGAACATGACCAGCTTCAGCGGGCCGGCGGAGTGGTTGCTGGCCTGGAGCTGCCAGGTGCTCTTCTTCAGGGACTTGATGACCGAGCCGCCCTGCTCGGTCTTCCGCTCCTCGCTCCAGCCGCCCTTGGTCAGGGTCGCGACCGTGTCCGCGTAGGACTTCGCCGGGTCCGCGGCCTTCTCGGCGTCGGCCGTCCAGCTGACCATGCAGTCCTTGGCCTCGGCCGGGATCTGCTCGCCCGAGGCGTCCTGCGTGAAGCCGGCGCCCGTCGCCGCGTCGGTCAGCTCCTTGGTGACCGCGGCCCCGTCGAGCCGCTCGCCGCCGGAGCCGCCCGAGCCGCCCGTCGCGGCCGAACCGGCCGAGGAGGAACCCCCGGCCGCCGAACCGCCCTTGTCCGAACCGCCCTCGCTGCCGCAACCGGCGACCAACAGCACCACACCAGCGGCCGCGGCCGCCCACATCGCCTTGCGCACGACACTCCCAAATACGCATGTACGAAGGCCTCTTGCCCCCGTTTTCAAGGGCACAGTTTTGCACGTGGAAACGACGGTACGTCACGAACGGCCCCTGACCGGTCACTCCTCCGGCGGGAACACCGGTTCACCACCGTCCGCGAGGGTGATCAGGATCGCCTCGACCGGGCAGCCCTCCGCCGCCGCGAGGAGGCGTTCCCCCGCGTCCGTCTCCGGGTCCCGCGGGTGGGACTGGCGGGCCGTGTCGAGGCGGAAGGCGGCCGGGGCGTGGTTGACGCACATCCCGGAGCCGATGCAGACGCCCCGGTCGACCTCGACGTGCCAGCGGTCCCCCATCACGCGTCCCCGTATCCGGCGGGCAGATGGATCATCTTGTGCTCCAGGTACTCGCCGAAGCCCTCGGGGCCGAACTCGCGGCCCAGACCGGAGTTCTTGTAGCCGCCGAAGGGGCCGAGCATGTCCAGGCTGAAGGTGTTGACGTTGAAGGTGCCGGTGCGGACCCCGCGGGCGAAGTCGATGCCGCGCTCCACGTCGCCGGTCCAGACGCTGCCGCTGAGCCCGAAGTCGGAGTCGTTCGCGATGCGGAGGGCCTCGGCCTCGTCCTCGTACGGCAGGAGGCAGATGACCGGGCCGAAGATCTCCTCGCGGGCGATCCGCATGGAGTTGTCGACGCCGCCGAAAAGGGTCGGTTCGACGTACCAGCCGCGGTCGAGACCGGCCGGGCGGCCGCCGCCCGCGAGGACCTTGGCGCCCTCCGCCTGGCCGATGCCGATGTAGTCGAGCGAGCGCTGCTGCTGGCGCCGGGCGACGAGCGGGCCGACCTGGGTGGCCGGGTCGAGCGGGTCGCCGACGACGAGCGCGCCCGCCGCCGCCGCGAAGGCCTCGGCGATCTCCTCGTAGCGGGAGCGCGGCGCGAGGATGCGGGTCTGGGCCACGCACGCCTGGCCGTTGTTCATCCAGGCGGCCGGGACGATCCCGGCGAGGGCGGTGTCCAGGTCCGCGTCCGGCAGGATCACCGCGGCCGACTTCCCGCCGAGTTCGAGGGTGACGCGGGTGAGGTTGCGGGAGGCGACCTCCATGACCCGTCGGCCGGCCGCGACCGAGCCGGTGAAGGAGACCTTGTCGACGCCGGGGTGCCCGACGAGGTACTCGCTGACCTCGCGGTCGGCGGGCAGGATGCTGAGCACGCCCTCGGGCAGCCCGGCCTCCGCCGCGATCTCGGCGAGGATGTACGAGTCGAGGGGCGCCTCGGGCGAGGGCTTGAGGACCACCGCGCAGCCGGCGAGGAGCGCCGGCCCCAGCTTGGCGGCGGCGGTGAACTGCGGCACGTTCCACGGGATGACGGCCGCGACCACGCCGACCGGCTCGCGCCGGACGAGCAGCGGGCCGAGCACGCCGCCGCGCCGCTCCTCGTAGACGAAGTCCCGGGCGACGGTGATCGCCGCGTCCCAGACCATCATCGCGCCGAGCGCCTGGGCGAGGACGGACCAGGAGTACGGGGAGCCGTTCTGCGAGCTGATGGAGCGCGCGATCTCCTCGTACCGGACGGCGATCGCGTCCTTGATCCGGGTGACGACCGCGATCCGCTCCTCCAGTGCCATCCGCGGCCAGGGCCCCTCGTCGAAGGCCCGGCGGGCGGCGGCGACGGCCCGGTCGACGTCGGCCTCGGAGGCGTGCGGGACGCGGCCGATGACCTCCTCGGTGTGCGGCGAGATCACCTCGATGACCGCGTCGCCCAGGGGATCGGTCAACTCGCCGCCGATGAACAGCTTTCCGTGCTCCACAAGCTCGGTCATGACCGCTGCCTCCCGAGGAGATGAGTTTCGCCGACGTTCGTTCTCCGACTTTCTGACGGTGCTTCAGAACTGATATCAGTTCTAGTTATCATGGGCAACGAGTCCAGCACGAGTCGAGCAAGCTCCGTACGGTCTTGGAGAGATGAGGGCACATGACCCAGGTGACCGAGCACGGCGGAGGCGTCTGGTCCCTGCGGGTGCCCATCCCGGACAATCCGCTCGGCCACACCCTGGTCCACGTCCTCGACACCGACCGCGGCCCCGTCCTCGTCGACACCGGCTGGGACGACCCGGCCTCCTGGAGCGAACTCACCTCCGGACTCGGCGCGCTGGGGCTGTCGGTCCAGGAGATCCACGGGGTCGTCATCACCCACCACCACCCCGACCACCACGGCCTCTCCGGCCGGGTCCGCGAGGAGTCCGGGGCCTGGATCGCCATGCACGCCGCCGACGCGGCCGTCGTCCGCCGCACCCGCGAGGCCGAGCCCGGCACCTGGCTCGACTACATGACGCAGAAGCTGACCGCCGTCGGCGCCCCCGAGGAGCACGTCGCCCCGCTGCGGGCCGCCCGCGCCTCCGGCCGGATGCGGACCCTGCCGGGGCTGCGCTCCGCCGTGCCCGACCGGGAGATCGTCCCCGGCGAGCTCCTCGACCTCGCCGGCCGGCGGCTGCGCGCCGTCTGGACCCCCGGCCACACCCCGGGCCACGTCTGCCTCCACCTGGAGGAGGAGCACCCCGCCGGGCTGCCGGGCCACGGCCGGCTCTTCTCCGGCGACCACCTGCTGCCCGGGATCTCCCCGCACATCGGGCTGTACGAGAACCCGGGCGAGGTCCACGAGACCGACCCCCTCGGCGACTACCTCGACTCCCTCGAACGCATCGGCCGCCTCGGCGTCGCCGAGGTCCTCCCCGCCCACCAGTACGCCTTCGCCGACGCGGCCGGCCGGGTCGACGAGCTCCTCGTCCACCACGAGGAACGGCTCACCGGGCTGCTCGGCCTGCTGACCGCTCCGCTCACCCCCTGGCAGCTCGCCGAGCGGATGGAGTGGAACCGCCCCTGGGCCGAGATCCCCCACGGCTCCCGGAACATCGCCGTCAGCGAGGCCGAGGCCCACGTCCGCCGCCTCGTGAAGCTGGGCCGCGCCGAGGCGGTGGCCGGCACGGACCCGGTCACGTACGTCGCCGTGTGAGGCCCGGCGGGAGTCGCGGCCCCCGCCGTGGCGCGGCGCGCGTCGCGATGTGGGGCCCGGAGGTACTCGCGGCCCGTGCCGTGGCGCGGCGCGCGTCGCGATGTGGGGCCCGGAGGTACTCGCGGCCCGGGCCGTGGCGCGGCGCGCGTCGCGGTGTGAGGCGCCTCGCACCCTCCCGGTGGCGGGCGTACGGGCCGGTAGAGTGAGCGGGTCGTCATCATGCCCGTTCGGGGGGAAGCCGGTGCGAATCCGGCACTGACCCGCAACCGTGAGCCACCCCCCACCAGGGGCGGCAAGTCGGACTGCCCCGTCCGGGACGTGACCGCCGGCACCGTCGAGGAATACGGAGCCGGAGCCTGGTGCCCCCGTGGCGTGCCGGTGCCCGGCCGCAGGAGAGGGCCCCATGAACACCGTCCGCCGCGGCGCAGCCGCGCTCGCAGCCGCCGCCGTCGTCTTCGGCACCGGAGCGGCCCTGGCCCTGCCGGCCGCCGCCGCGCCCTCGCCGGCCCCCTCCACGTCCGGCCGCGCCGACGGCCTGTACGGCACGAACGACCCGACCTACGACGGTGTGTGGCGCCAGTCGTACGCCTTCCTCGCCCAGCGGGGCGCCGGCTTCCAGCCCGCCGACCTGGCCGTGGACTGGCTCCTCGACCAGCAGTGCGCCGACGGCTCCTTCAGCGCCTACCGCGCGGACCCGACCGTCCCCTGCGACGCGAAGACCATGCGCGACACCAACGCCACGGCCCTCGCCGTCCAGGCGCTCGGCTCCGTCCGCCGCGAGTCCATGTTCCCGGAGAAGGTCGACAAGGCCGTCAAGGCCGGCGACGGCTGGCTGCGGTCGGTGCAGAACAAGGACGGCGGCTGGGGCTACACCCCCGGCGGCCCCAGCGACGCGAACTCCACCTCGCTCGTCGTCGGCGCCCTCGGCGCGACCGGGATCAAGCCCGGCTCCTACACCTCCGTCGAGGGCCGCACCCCCTACGACGCGCTCCTCACCTTCGCGCTGCCCTGCACCGACAAGGCCGGCGCCGGAGCCTTCGCGTACCAGCCCGACAAGACCGGCAAGCTCCTCGCCAACGCGGACGCCACCGCGGCGGCCACCCTCGCCGGGCTCGGCAAGAGCATCGTCTCCACCAAGGCCTCCCCCGAGCAGAGCCCGACCTGCCAGGACCTGACGAAGCCGACCGCCGAGCGGGCCGCGCTCAACGGCGCCTCCTACCTGGCGAAGGCCCTCGCGAAGACCGGCCACCTCACCGCCCCGCCGATGCCCGGCTCCACCGACACGACGGAGAAGCCGGACATCGGCAACACCGCCGACGCGGTCCTGGCACTCGCCGCCGCCGGCGCGACGAAGGAGGCGCAGCCCGCGGTGGAGTGGCTGGAGAAGAACTCCGCCGCCTGGGCGAAGGAGAGCGGCCCCGCCGCGTACGCGCAGCTGATCCTGGCCGCGCGCGCGACGGAGGCCGACCCGCGCGAGTTCGGCTCGGCCGACCTGGTCGAGCAGCTCAACGCCCTGGGCCCGGAGCCCAAGACCCCGGACACCTCCGCCGCGGCCACGAGCGACGACGAGTCCGGCTTCGACGTGTGGTGGATCATCGGCATCGGCATGGTCGTCGGCGTCGGCATCGGCTTCCTCGTGAGCGGCCGCAAGAAGTGACGAACAGCAGGATCGGCGGCGCCGCCGCCACCGGCGTCACGGCTGCCCGGACCGGCACCACCCGGACGCGCCGCGTACGGGCGGTCGGCACCGCCCGGCCCGGCGCCACCCAGGCGCACGACATCCGGACCGTCACCCCCGACGCCCGGCCTGTCGCCGCCCGGAGCGCGGCCCTCCGCCCCGTCGCCGCCCGCGGTGGCGCCCTCGTGGCCGGGGCCGTTCTCGCGTTCACCGCCGTCGCCGCGGCGCCCGCGCAGGCCGCCGGCTACCGCTACTGGTCGTTCTGGGAGAGCGACGGCGGGAAGACCTGGACCTACGCCTCGCAGGGGCCGGCCACCGCCCGCCCCGCCGACGGCGAGTCGATCGGCTTCCGCTTCGCGCTCAGCCAGGGCACGAACGACACCTCACGCCCCTCCGCCGCCCCCGACTTCGCGAAGATCTGCGCGGGCGTGGCGAAGAAGGACGGCGGCAAGCGGATCGCCGTCGTCGTCGACTTCGGCGGTCCGAAGGACGCCCCGGCCGGCGAGCAGCCGCCGGCGAAGCCGGTCACGGCCGGCTGCGCCCAGGTCCGTGAGGACGCGACGGGCGCGGAGGCGCTGGCCGCGGTGGCGAAGCCGCTGCGGTACGACGCCGCGGCGATGCTGTGCGGGATCGCCGGGTATCCGGCGCGGGGCTGCGGCGAGCAGGTCGCGGAGGGCGAGGCGGACGAGCCGGGCAAGGCACAGCCCACGGCACCGTCCGCCGCCGCTTCCCCCGCCCCCACCAGCGCCTCCGGCGACGGGAGCGGCGGCCCCTCCTTCGGCGTGCTCGCCGGCGGGGCGGCCGTGCTCGCGCTCGGCGGCGCCGCGATCTGGAAGGCCCGCCGCCGCGGATGAGCCCCGCATGAGCCCCGCCCGTAGCCGCCGGACGTTCACGGCCCCCGTGGCGAACCGGTCGAACGCCCTCCACGCCGGAGCCTGGTGGCTGTGGGCGCTCGGCCTGGCCGTCGCCGCCTCGCGCACCACCAACCCGCTGCTCCTCGGCCTGCTGGTCGGGGTCGCCGGGTACGTCGTGGCGGCCCGCCGCACGGACGCGCCCTGGGCGCGCTCGTACGGGGCGTTCGTGAAGCTCGGTCTGTTCGTCGTCTTCCTGCGGGTCGTCTTCTCGCTGCTGCTCGGCTCCCCGATCCCCGGGACGCACGTCCTGTTCACGCTGCCCGAGGTGCCGCTGCCCGAGTGGGCGCAAGGGGTACGGATCGGGGGCCGGGTCACCGCCGAGCAGCTGGTCTTCGCGCTCTACGACGGGTTGAAGCTGGCGACGCTGCTGATCTGCGTGGGCGCGGCGAACGCGCTGGCCAACCCGGCGCGGCTGCTGAAGTCGCTGCCGGGGGCGCTGTACGAGGCCGGGGTCGCCGTCGTCGTGGCGATGACCTTCGCGCCGAACATGGTCGCCGACGTGGTCCGGCTGCGGACCGCCCGCCGGCTGCGGGGCCGCCCCACGGGCGGGGTCCGGGCGGTGCTCCAGATCGGTCTGCCGGTGCTCGAAGGAGCCCTGGAGCGGTCGATCGCGGTGGCGGCCTCGATGGACGCGCGGGGGTACGGCCGGACGGCGCAGGTCCCCGTGTCCGTACGCCGTACGACGAACGTGCTGACCCTGGGCGGGCTGCTCGGCGTCTGCGCCGGTTCGTACGGGCTGCTCGCGGCGGAGGGCGCCGGGTACGGGCTGCCGCTGCTGGCCGCCGGGCTCCTCGCGGCGACGGCGGGGCTCCGGCTCGGCGGGCTGCGGACGGTGCGCACCCGGTACCGGCCCGACCGCTGGGGCGTACGGGCCTGGCTGGTCGCGGGCTCCGGGGTGACGGTCGCGGTCCTGATGATCTGGGCGAACGCGTACGCACCGGAGGCGCTGCACCCCGGGGTCGTCCCGCTGGAGTGGCCGGAGCTGCCGCTCTGGCCGGCCGTCTCGATCCTGGTGGGCCTGGTCCCGGCGTTCGTGGCCCCGGTCCCCGAGGACACCGTCGCCGTCACCGCTGCCAAGGAGAGCTCGTGATCCGCTTCGAGAACGTCTCGGTGAGGTACGAGGAGGACCGCGAGCCCACGCTGCGCGGCCTGGACGTCACCGTGCCCGAGGGGGAGCTCGTCCTGCTCGTCGGCCCGTCCGGGGTCGGCAAGTCGACCCTGCTCGGCGCGGTCTCCGGTCTGGTCCCGCACTTCACGGGCGGCACCCTGACCGGGCGGGTGACCGTCGACGGCCGGGACACCCGCACGCATCCGCCGCGTGAGCTGGCGGACGTGGTGGGGACGGTCGGGCAGGACCCTTCGGCGCACTTCGTGACGGACACGGTGGAGGACGAGCTCGCGTACGGGATGGAGTCGTTGGGGCTCGCCCCGGCCGTCATGCGGCGCCGGGTCGAGGAGACGCTCGACCTGCTGGGCCTGGCGGAGCTCCGCGACCGCCCGATCGCCACGCTCTCGGGCGGCCAGCGGCAGCGCGTCGCGATCGGCTCGGTCCTGACCCCGCACCCCAAGGTCCTCGTCCTCGACGAGCCGACGTCCGCGCTGGACCCGTCGGCCGCGGAGGACGTCCTCGCGGTGCTCCAGCGCCTGGTCCACGACCTGGGCACGACGGTCCTCCTGGCCGAGCACCGCCTGGAGCGGGTCGTCCAGTACGCGGACCAGGTGCTCCTGCTGCCGGAGGGTGTGATGGGTGCGCCGGCGGACATCATGGCGATCTCCCCGGTCCACCCGCCGGTGGTGTCGCTCGGCCGCCTGGCGGGCTGGGACCCGCTGCCCCTGACGGTGCGGGACGCGCGGCGGAGGTCGGACGGACTGAAGGAGCGGTTGGCGGGGCGGGAACCGGCGAGCGTCGCCGCCGGGGCAGTCTCAGCCCCGCCTGCGTTTGAGGCGCGGGGGTCCGGGGGCATCGCCCCCGGTTTCGGGATGGGGGTACCTCCCAGGCGAAGCTCTGGGGGAGGGCGGGGTGGGGGAATCCTCCCCTTCCTACGGCGCCGCACCCGCCCGACCACCCCGACTACCGACCCCACCCCCACCCCCACCTCCAACCCCGCTCCCCTTCTCCTCACCGAAGGCCTCGCCGTCCGCCGCGGCCGCGTCGAAGCCCTCCGCTCGGTGGGCCTCCAGGTCCGGGCGGGCGAGACCGTCGCCCTCATGGGCCGGAACGGCGCGGGCAAGTCCACCCTCCTCTCCACCCTCGTCGGCATGATCGCCCCGACCTCCGGCACCGTCCGCGTCGCCGGCCGCACCCCCCACACCACCGCCCCCCGCGAGCTGATCCGCCAGGTCGGGCTCGTACCGCAGGAGCCGAGGGACCTGCTGTACGCGGACACCGTCGCCGCCGAGTGCGCGGCGGCCGACGCGGACGCGGGCGCGACGCCCGGGACCTGCCGGGGCCTGGTGTCCGAGCTGCTGCCGGGCGTCGCGGACGACACGCACCCCCGGGACCTCTCCGAGGGGCAGCGGCTCGCGCTCGCGCTGGCCGTGGTCCTGACCGGGCGCCCGCCGCTCCTGCTGCTCGACGAGCCGACACGCGGTCTGGACTACGCGGCCAAGGCCCGGCTCGTCACGCACCTGCGCGCGCTCGCGGCGGACGGTCACGCGATCATGCTGGCCACGCACGACGTGGAGCTGGCGGCGGAGCTGGCACACCGGGTGGTGATCATCGCGGACGGCGAGGTGGTCGCGGACGGCCCGACCGCCGAGGTCGTCGTCTCCTCCCCCGCCTTCTCCCCCCAGGTCGCCAAGATCCTCGCGCCGCAGCCCTGGCTCACCGTCGAGCAGGTCGAGGAGGCCCTGTGAAGCGCCCGCCGAAGCACCCGACGAAGCACCCGGTGGAGCCCGCGACGGAGCCCCCGCCGGAGCCCGCGACGCAGGCCCCGGCGGGGCACCCGACGGAGCCCGCGGCCAAGGCCCAGCCGAAGCCCCCGGGCGGTCGCCCCCTGCGTCTCGGCCCGCGCTCCGTCACCGCCCTGCTCCTCGTCTCCCTGATCGGGGCCGCGGCCTTCACCTGGCCGCTCTTCGCGGACGCCGGCTCGGCCGTCACCTCGCACGCCGGGGACGCGCCCTGGCTCTTCGCCGCCCTGCTCCCCCTGCTGGTCGCGGTCGTGATCGCGACGATCGCGGACTGCGGGATGGACGCGAAGGCGGTGGCGATGCTGGGGGTGCTGGCCGCCGTGGGCGCCGCGCTCCGCCCGCTCGGGGCGGGGACGGCGGGCCTGGAGCCGATGTTCTTCCTGATGGTCCTGAGCGGCCGGGTCCTCGGGCCGGGCTTCGGCTTCGTCCTCGGCTCGGTGACGATGTTCGCCTCGGCCCTGCTCACGGGCGGGGTGGGCCCGTGGATGCCGTTCCAGATGCTCTCGATGGGCTGGTTCACGATGGGCGCCGGGCTCCTGCCGGCCCCGCAGCGGCTCCGGGGCAGGGGTGAGCTGCTGATGCTCTCCGCGTACGGCTTCGTGGCGGCGTTCGCGTACGGAACGGTCATGAACCTCCAGGGCTGGGTCCTGCTCCAGGGCCTGAGCAGCGGGATCTCCTTCGAGCCGGGTGCCCCGCTCCACGAGAACCTCGTCCGTTTCCTCGCCTATGTCGTCGCCACCTCCCTCGGCTGGGACCTCGGCCGCGCCGCTCTGACCGTCGTCCTCACGCTCACCATCGGATCCACGCTTCTGAAGGCCCTCCGTCGTGCCACTCGACGGGCGAACTTCGAGGCCCAGGTCACATTCGAAGGCCCGAAAAGGGGCGCTCCGGGTGAGGCGGCCCACAGGACCTACGTCACGTACGAGGCGAAATAGTAGACGGGCACACCCACCCAAAACGCCCTACATCCCGCCATGACCTGCGGAAACACCCGACCCCCACCACCCGGGACCTTCCGCTCGAATCCGAACCTTCCTCGTACAGGGGGTCATTGCGCCGGGGCCCGGGCCCTGGTTTTGTTGAGGACGTCGCCAGGCAGCCGGTGCTCACCACAGCGCCTCGGACGGCCGGTTCCCCCCAGTTCCCGGGACTCCCGGGCTCTGGTTCCGGCTTGCCGAAAACGCCCGGCGCGGCCCTTGTTCCCGAAGTTAGGTAGAAACGTTGATCCGCTCGCTCACCACTCGTGTCGCCGCCCGCAAGAAGACCTTCGCCGCCACCGCAGCCGTGCTGCTGGGCGCTTCGGGTGCGGTGCTCGGCACGACGGGCTCGGTTTCGGCCGCCAGCCCGCAGGAGCTCGCTCGTGACATCGTCCCCGCCTCGCAGTACGCGGCCTTCAGCAAGATCGTCTCGCACGAGTCCGGCTGGAACCCCTCCGCCACCAACTCGTCCAGCGGCGCCTACGGCCTGGTCCAGGCCCTGCCGGCCTCGAAGATGTCCTCGGCCGGTGCCGACTGGAAGACCAACCCGGCCACGCAGATCAAGTGGGGCCTGAACTACATGAACGAGCGCTACGGCTCCCCGAACGCCGCCTGGGCGTTCTGGCAGGCCAACGGCTGGTACTAAGAGCTCAGCCGCCGCACAGCGCACCCGCAAGGCCCCGCCCTCCGCTCGGAGGGGCGGGGCCTGCGGCGTTTCCGTTCCCTACAGCCGCTGGATGATCGTGCCGGTCGCCAGGGCGCCGCCCGCGCACATGGTGATGAGCGCGAACTCCTTGTCCGTGCGCTCCAGCTCGTGCAGGGCGGTGGTGATGAGCCGGGCACCCGTGGCGCCGACCGGGTGGCCGAGGGCGATGGCGCCGCCGTTGACGTTCACCTTCTCCAGATCCTGGTCGAAGACCTGCGCCCAGCTCAGGACCACCGACGCGAAGGCCTCGTTGATCTCGACGAGGTCGATGTCCTTGAGCGACATGCCGGCCTTGCCGAGCACCGCGCGGGTCGCGTCGACGGGGCCGTCGAGGTGGTAGTGCGGGTCGGCGCCGACGAGGGCCTGGGCGACGATGCGGGCGCGCGGGCGGAGCTTGAGGGCGCGGGCCATGCGCTTGGAGGCCCACATGATCGCGGAGGCGCCGTCGGAGATCTGGGAGGAGTTCCCGGCGGTGTGGACGGCGGTCGGCATGACGGGCTTGAGCCGGGCGAGGCCCTCCATGCTGGTGTCGCGCAGGCCCTCGTCCCGGTCGACGAGCCGCCACATGCCCTGTCCCGCCGCCTGTTCGGCCTCGGTGGTGGGGACCTGGACGGCGAAGGTCTCCCGCTTGTACCGCTCCTCGGCCCAGGCGACCGCGGCGCGCTCCTGGGAGAGGAGGCCGAGGGAGTCGACGCGCTCGCGGGTGAGGCCGCGGCGGCGGGCGATGCGCTCGGCGGCCTCGAACTGGTTGGGCAGGTCGACGTTCCACTCGTCGGGGAACGGCTTGCCGGGGCCGTGCTTGGAACCGGAACCGAGCGGGACGCGGGACATGGCCTCGACGCCGCAGCTGATCCCGATGTCGATGACGCCGGCCGCGACCATGTTGGCGACCATGTGGCTGGCCTGCTGCGAGGAGCCGCACTGACAGTCGACGGTGGTGGCGGCCGTCTCGTAGGGCAGGCCCATGGTGAGCCAGGCGGTCCGCGCCGGGTTCATGGACTGCTCGCCGGCGTGGGTGACCGTACCGCCCACGATCTGTTCGACGCAGTCGGCGTGGATGCCGGTGCGGCCGAGGAGTTCACGGTAGGTCTCGCCCAGGAGATAGGCGGGGTGGAGGTTGGCGAGCGCGCCTCCGCGCTTGCCGATGGGGGTGCGTACGGCTTCGACGATGACGGGTTCCGCGGCCATGAGCTCGTCCTCTCCTCGACCGGTCGGGGTGTCCCGGCACCTCGTCCGGTCGGCGTCCCGGGGGAACTAGTACGCGTTCTAGTTCTGAGTGCAGTCTTATGACTGCTACCCCGGGTACGCAAGGGTCCGGGCCGCAACAGTTCTCGCTCCGCCTCTTGCTACTTGGCGAACTCGTTACTAACTTTCCCGGCAGTTTCTGATGGGCCATCAGATAATGGAGCGTGTTGCCGATGCCCTGCCCCCATCTCCCCGAAGGGTTCGACGCCACCGACCCCGACCTGCTCCGTACACGCATACCCTTCCCGGAGTTCGCTCAGCTGCGGCAGACCGCACCCGTGTGGTGGTGCCCCCAGCCGGCCGGCGTCACGGGCTTCGAGGACGAGGGGTACTGGGCGGTCACGCGCCACGCGGACGTCAAGTACGTCTCGACGCACCCCGAGCTCTTCTCCTCGAACACGAACACCGCCGTGATCCGCTTCAACGAGCACGTCACGCGCGAGCAGATCGAGGTCCAGAAGCTGATCATGCTCAACATGGACCCGCCCGAGCACACCCGGGTCCGCCAGATCGTCCAGCGCGGCTTCACCCCGCGGGCGATCCGGAACCTGGAGACGGCGCTGCGCGACCGCGCCCGCGCCATCGCCGAGGAGGCCCTGCGGAACGCCGGCCCCGACGGAACCTTCGACTTCGTCACCCAGGTCGCCGTCGAGCTGCCCCTCCAGGCCATCGCCGAGCTCATCGGCGTCCCCCAGGAGGACCGCTCCCGGATCTTCGACTGGTCGAACAAGATGGTCGCGTACGACGATCCCGAGTACGCCATCACCGAGGAGATCGGCGCCGAGGCCGCCATGGAGCTCATCGGCTACTCGATGACCATGGCCGCGGCCCGCAAGGAGTGTCCGGCCGCCGACATCGTCAGCCAGCTCGTCGCCGCCGAGGGCCAGGGCAACCTCTCCTCCGACGAGTTCGGCTTCTTCGTGCTGCTGCTCGCCGTCGCCGGCAACGAGACCACGCGCAACGCCATCAGCCACGGCATGCACGCCTTCCTCACCCACCCCGACGAGTGGGAGCTCTTCAAGCGGGAGCGGCCGGCGACCGCGGCCGAGGAGATCGTGCGCTGGGCGACCCCGGTGGTCTCCTTCCAGCGCACCGCGACCCAGGACACCGAGATCGGCGGGCAGAAGATCCGCGCGGGCGACCGCGTCGGACTCTTCTACTCCTCCGCCAACAACGACCCCGAGGTCTTCACCGACCCCGAGCGCTTCGACATCACCCGCGACCCGAACCCGCACCTGGGCTTCGGCGGCGGCGGACCCCACTTCTGCCTCGGCAAGGCACTCGCGATCAAGGAGATCGAGCTGATCTTCAACGCGGTCGCGGACGTCCTGCCCGACCTCACGCTCGCGGGCGAACCCCGCCGGCTGCGGGCGGCCTGGCTGAACGGAGTGAAGGAACTCCGGGTCCGTACCTCGGCCTGACCGGCCGGACGTGTCCCAGGAGCGGCGCGCGGCCGGAACCGGAACGTCTCCGGCCGCGTCCGATCCCACATGCGGGGGACACACAGAAGCAATCCGGCCACCAGAATCCTGACGACGCTCGTCGCGCTGCTCGCGCTCCAGCTCGGCTCGCTCATCGCACCGGCGTACGCCTGCGGCTGCGGCGCGATGATCCCGGACAGCTCCGAGCGCATCGGCGTCGACCGGGAGGAGTCGGCCGTCCACTGGGACGGCGGCACCGAGACCGTCGTGATGCGCTTCGAGGTCCACGGGAACGCCAAGCGGGCCGCCTGGATCATGCCCGTGCCGAGCCGCGCCGAGGTCGACCTCGGCGACCCGGCCCTCTTCGACGCACTGGAGACACTCACCGCGCCCGAGGAGCGCGACCGGTACTACTTCTGGCCGCGCGAGGGCGACTGGCCCTTCGACAGCTCGTACGGAGACGGGGCGGCCGCCGCCCCGCCCGGCGCGGGAGCCGGTGTCGGCGTCGTCGGCCGCGAGCGGCTCGGCCCCTTCGACGTGGCCCGGCTGACCGCCACCGACCCCGACGCGCTCGGCGGCTGGCTGCGCACCAACGGCTTCGAGCTGCCCGAGCGGCTCCCCGGCGCGCTCAAGCCCTACGTGGACCGGAAGTGGGAGTACGTCGCCGTCCGCCTCGCCCCGCAGGAGAAGGGCGCCGCCCTGTACGGCCGGCTGTCCCCGCTGCGGATCAGCTTCGCCTCCCCCGAACTCGTCTACCCCATGCGGCTGTCCCGTCTCGCGAGCACCCCGCAGACGCTCGGCCTGTACGTCCTCGCCGACCACCGGATGGAGCCCCGCTCCCCCATCGGCGGCGACCGCCCCGAGGTGACCTTCGCGGGCCGGATCGACGGCGACGAGAGCGCCGCCCTCGCCCGCCTCACCGGCGGCGCGCCGACGCATCTGACGGCCCTGGAGCAGAGGTTCCCGCACCCGGAGCGCATCGACGACGACCACCACCTCCGTACCGTCGCCGACACCCCGTACCGCGAAGTCGTCTACAACGACCGCCTGTTGACGATCGGCGGCGAGGTCCCGGCCTGGCTCGCGACGGTCGGTGGCGGGGCGCTGCTCATGGCGGCGGCGCTCCTCGCCGTACGGGCGTCGAGGCGGCGCTCGCACCCCGCCCCCGGTGTACGTTCGACCGCATGACGAACCCTCAGGTGAACCCCCAGTGGAGCACGGTCGATCACTACGTCACCGAACTGCTCGCCCCGGCGGACGAGGCGCTGACCGGCGCGCTCGCCGCGTCCACGGCGGCCGGACTGCCCGAGATCGCGGTCGCCCCGAACCAGGGCAAGCTGCTGCACCTGCTCGCCGCGGCGCAGGGTGCCCGGAACATCCTGGAGATCGGCACCCTCGGCGGCTACAGCACGATCTGGCTGGCCCGCGCCCTGCCCGCCGACGGCCGGCTGATCACCCTGGAGTACGACCCCGCCCACGCGGACGTCGCCCGCGCCAACATCGCCCGCGCCGGCCTCGACAAGCTCGTCGAGGTCCGTACGGGCGCGGCCCTGGACAGCCTGCCGCTCCTGGAGGAGGAGGGCGCGGGCCCCTTCGACCTCGTCTTCGTCGACGCGGACAAGGTCAACAACCCTCGGTACGTGGAGTGGGCGCTGAAGCTGTCCCGCCCGGGCACGCTGATCATCGTCGACAACGTCGTGCGCGGCGGGAAGGTCGCCACCGCGCACCCGGACGACCCGGCGATCACGGGCACCCGCGAGATGTTCGAGCTGGTGGCGCGCGAACCCCGCCTGGACGCCACCGCGTTCCAGACGGTCGGCACGAAGGGGTACGACGGCCTCCTGCTGGCCCGCGTCGTCGCCTAGGGCGTGTTGCGAAAGTAGCGCCGGCCGCCCGAAGGGCGGGCCCGACGGCGTCTGGTGCGTGCGATCGCAAGGCGGAGGGTCGCCCCGATACTGGATGTATCGGGGTGATCCCGACAACGCGGCGAGCGTGCGTGCCAGGCGCCGTCGGGCAGGCGGGACTTTCGCAACACGCCCTAAGCGGTCGGCAGTCAGGGGGCTTCGTACACAGGCGGTCAGGGGGCGTCGTGCCCCGGCGCGCTCCGCCGCCACCCCGCGAACAGCGGCACCTCGCCCGCCGCGTCGAGGACGACGAGCCCGAAGGGGCGGTCGAAGGCGATCCGCTCCACCTCCACGGGGCGGGGCGCGGCCGCGCTGCGGGTCATCGTCACCTGGGTGACGGCCGCCGCCTCGACGCCCTCCTCGGCGATCTCGACCACCGCCTCCTGGACGACCTTGTCGATGTACAGGGCGGTGTCGGAGAGCCCCGAGAAGTCCGCCTCGGGCCCGAGCGCGAGGCGGACTCCGAGGGCGTCGAGGTGGCGGTGGGCGAGGGTCTCGGTCCGGAGCGTGCAGCGCGGCAGCGCGAGGTCGACCGAGCGGACGCCGAGCGGCGCCCGCTCGTGGGGAGCGGCCCAGGCGGCGGGCAGCACCGCTCCGGGCCCCTCGCCCACCGCCCCCAGCACGAACCGCACCCGGGCGCCCTCACTCTCGCCCTCGCCCTCGCCCTCGCCCTCGCCCTCGGCACCGCCACCGCCACCGCCACCGGCACCGGCACCGGCACCGGCACCGGCACACGGCAGCTCGACGACCACGGCCTCGCCCACGCGCCACGCCCACCCCGCGGGAATCCGCTGCCGCATGGTCGGTACGGGCCTGGTGTCGCCGTTCCCGTCGGTGAAGGGCTCGTCGCGGGTGAGGTGCGCGGGGAAGGCGGTCAGCCAGGAGGCCTTCAGGGCGAGGGCGTTGACCAGCACGAGGTCCTCGGACCCGTCGAGGGCGAGCGGCAGCCGCGGGATCCGCCCGCCGGTGGCGGCCCGGACCCAGGCGTCGATCTCCTCCTGCGCGCCGGGGACCTCGCCCCAGGACATGTCGTCCGTGGCCCCGAAGGCCGCGTCGGGAAGCGCGAAGTACGCCGTTTCCGGCAGCACCCCGAACCGGACCCCGGGCAGCCCCCGACGGAAGGATTCGAGCACCGGCACCGTGCTCCACACCCCGGTCGCCACCGCGACCCCGTCCGTCCCGCCGAGCCGGCGCCCGGCCTCGGTCACGGCCCGCGCCGCGGCCTCCCCCTCGACCCCGAGCAGCCCCGCCAGCTCCTGGGCGGTGCGCCCCCGGGCCCCGGAGGCGACGGCCGCGAGGGCCGTCCACAGCCCGACCGGCGACACGACGAAGTCCCGGTCCCCGAGCCGTGGCAGCCACCGCGCCGCCAGCTCCCGTACCGCTTCCGCACCCGCCGCCGACCCGAACCCGGCCATGCCCTGCCCCCTGCCGTCCGTCTCGCACTGTCGTGTCGTGCCGGGACCATCATGACCGCGCCCGGGAGCGGACCTCACGCCGTCCCGACGGGTCGGTGTAGGAGACTGCACACACATCCGTACGTCGTGAGAGGTGTCCAGTGCCCAGCGTGGTGAAGATCAACGTCCTGACCGTTCCGGCCGAGCAGCGCGAGGTCCTGGAGCAGCGCTTCGCCTCCCGCGCCGGGGCCGTGGAGGGCTCCGACGGCTTCGAGTGGTTCGAGCTGCTGCGCCCGCTGGAGGGCACCGACCAGTACCTCGTCTACACCCGCTGGCGCAGCGAGGAGGACTTCCAGAACTGGATGAACGGCTCGATGAAGGCCGCGCACGGGGCCGGCGGCAGCGGTGCGGGCGCCGAGGGCGGCGAGCGGCCGAAGCCCGCCGCCACCGGGTCCACCCTCTGGTCGTTCGAGGTCGTCCAGCAGGCGTCCCCCAAGAACTGAGCTGCGTCCCGGGTCGTGCGCGCCGCACAATGGCGCGCATGACCTGGACCTTCTCCCCCGAGCGCGTCGACACCCCGGACGCCGCCGCCCTGCGCCGCGACTACTACGACGACGTCGCGAGCCGGTACTGGAAGCGCCCGGCGACCGCCGCCGAGCTCGACGAGGGGCTCACGAACGACGGGGCCGAGCTGCTCACCCCGCCGACCGGGCAGTTCCTCGTCGCGCGGTACGAGGGCAAGCCGGCCGGCTGCGGCGGGGTCCTGCTGCTCGACGGCGGGCGCGCCGAGCTGACCCGGGTCTTCCTGCGCCACGCCTTCCGCGGCCTCGGCGGGGCAGGGGCCATGCTCGGCGAGCTGGAGGACGCGGCGCGCGGCCTCGGCGCCCGCCGGATGGTCCTCAACACCCGCCTGGACCTGGTCGAGGCACGCGCCCTGTACACACGGCACGGGTACGTCGAGATCCCGGCGTACTGCACGGGTCCGTACATGGACGTCTGGTACGGCAAGGACCTCTGACCGCGGCCTGCCGGCCCGTGGCTCTTCGAGCGGCGGTTCAGCGGCTCCAGACGACGACGTCGAAGACACCGTTCGTGTCGGAGGCCAGCCCGCCCACTTCCTTGACGGTGAGCCGGGCGAGCCGCCCGTCGTTCGTGCTCGCGCAGAGGACCAGGCCCGTCTTCAGCTTCACCTCCATCGAGGTGCCCAGGGTGTCGATGTCACGGGCACAGTCCGCGTACGCGGGCACCTTCGTCGAGTCCTTCCACACCAGCGCCTTGACCTCGTTCCCGAGCTGCATCCTCGGGGTCGTGCCGAAGGTGTAGATGGAGACGTCGTTCTCCACGTTGATCCCGGAGTGGACGGGGGGCGCGGAGTCCAGGTCCTTGTTCTCCGCGTAGGTGAGCGCCAGGGCACCCTGCCACTCGACGGTGCCGGCCGGCTTCCCGGAGGGGGTCACGGGAGCCGGGGGCTCCGAGGACTCCGCGGCCTCCGAGACCTCCGAGGACCGGGTGGCCTCCGGGCTCTCCGACGAGTCCGAGGGAGCCTTGTCACCGCCCTGGACCTCTTCCCCGGGGCTGGTGGTCCCGGTCGCCGGACCCTGCGCGGCGGGCGGCGCGGGGTTCGCGTTGCCGTTGTTGTTGCTGCTCACCAGGTACGCACCGACCACACCGATGACCGCCGCCACGAGCGTGGCTCCCGCGCCGATCCAGGCCCCTCGGTTCGCGGTCGCGCGAGCCGGGGCGGGCGGTATCTGCGTACCGTACGCGCCGTTCGCCACGTACCCGCCGGGTCCGCCGGGGCCGCCCTGGCCGGCGTACGGGTTGTTCGCGTGACGTGGATCTCCGCTGTTCATTCCTGCCATCCCCCTGTGCTGCGATCTTGGAGGGGGACAGCCTACTGAGCGGCGCTGAGCGCCCGTCACAGAGGGTTTGCCGCCGTCGAGTTGCGGATTCGGGGCGGTGTCCGCAGGGCGGTGCGAGCGGGCACGCGTCCCCCTTGGGCGTTTCCTCCGCCCTGAACCGAATGCCCCGGTACGACCTGTCGGAGAGTGACGCCGTTCACCCGTCAAACAGGGACGGGCTGCATAATCGCTCGCAGTTGTCTCGGGGAGGGGACCCATCATGACCGGACATGCCTGTCCTGAATGCGGTGTACACAGACCCGGCTGCGCCTGTGCCCGGGCGGAGCTGGCGGCGGCCGAGGACTTCGATCCGCTGCGGATCAGGCCGTACGTGACGCTGGACTCGGCGGAGGACCCGCCGACGGCCCAGCTGTCGGCGATCCGCCCGGGTTCTCCCGTGCACGGGGGCTCGGACGCCACCCCGCGGCAGCCCGACCCGTACGCCGCACAGCCCGACCCGTACGCCGCACAGCCCGACCCGTACGCCGCACAGCCCGACCCGTACGCCGACACCCGCGTCACCCCGTACGCCGACGCCCCCGGCACCCCGTACGGCGACCTCCGCTCCGGCGCCCACCCGCAGGCGGACCCCTGCGCCCACCTCCCCGCGGACCACGGCGGCGACCCCTCCGAGACGATGCCCCTGCTGCTGCACGGCGTCGGCCGCGGCGACCGCGGGGCCGGGCCGGCGGACGAGCGCGCGGCGGCGCGGCGGCGCAGGCGCGGCACGGTCGTCGCGGCGGTGGCCGCCGTCGCGGTCGTCGGCACCGCCGCCCTCGCCGCGGCGGTCCTCGGCGGCGGGGACGAGGGCGACGACCGGGCGACCGGCCTGGAGATCACCACGAGCGCCTCCCTGAACGTCGCCGTGTCGGAGGCCCCGTCCCCGTCCGCCTCCTCCGAGACCCCGGAGCCGAGCTCGTCGTCGCCGTCCGTGCGCCCGACGGCCACGTCCGCCTCCCCGTCCGCCACGTCCACCCCCTCCGCCTCCCGGACCGCCCCCGTCGCCACGACCGGTGCGGCGGCCCCTCCTGCCGCCACCACCACGGCCGCCCCGACGACCGCGGCCCCGACGACCGCCCCGGCGACGACGGCCCCGCCCGCCACACAGGTACCCGAGGAGCCGACGCAGCCGGAGGAGACCGAGGAGTCCGCGGCGACGCTGAGCTACGGCTCCAGCGGCCCCGAGGTGGAGGAGCTCCAGCAGCGCCTGACGCTCGCGGGGGCGTACCACGGCCCCATCGACGGGGAGTACGGACAGGGGGTCTGGCGCGCGGTGAAGAGCTACCAGTCCTGGATGTTCATCGAGGAGGACCCGAAGGGCGTCTACGGCCCTTACACGCGCGAGGCGCTGGAGCGGAGCACCTGGCTCTGAGCTCCGTGGCGGCCGCGCCGCCGGATCGGGACGGGAACCGCTGCGGGCGGGACCGGCTGGCCAAGACGACCTCCGGTTTTGTATCGTAGAAAAACAAAGTGGCCCCGCCCGTACTCCCTGACCGGCGGGCGGGACCGCTTCGTTCTCCGCACCCCTCCCTGGAGACCTCGATGGCCGCCACCACCCCGGCACCGCTCACCGCCCGCGCCCTCCTCCTCGACATGGACGGCACCCTCGTCAACTCGGACGCCGTCGTCGAGCGCTGCTGGCGCAGCTGGGCCGAGCGGCAGGGCCTCGACGCCGACGCCGTCCTCAAGGTGGTCCACGGCCGCCAGGGGTACGCGACGATGGCCGTCCTCCTCCCGGACCGCCCGATGGAGGAGAACCACGCCGACAACCGGGTGATGCTCGCCGAGGAGACCGCCGACCTCGACGGCGTCGTGCCGGTACCGGGCGCCCCCGCCTTCCTGGCCGCGATCGCCGAGCTGCCGTACGCCCTGGTGACCTCGGCCGACGAGACCCTGGCCCGGGCGCGGATGGGCGCGGCGGGTCTGGCGATGCCCGCGACGCGGGTGACCGCCGAGTCCGTCGGCGCGAGCAAGCCGGACCCGGAGGGCTTCCTGAAGGGCGCGGCGGAGCTGGGCTTCGCCCCGGCTGACTGCGTCGTCTTCGAGGACTCGGAGGCCGGCATCCAGGCGGGCCGCGCGGCCGGCATGCGGATCGTGGGCGTGGGCCCGCGCGCGGCGGCCTTCGCCCCCGACATCCACGCCGAGGACCTCACCCGGCTGCGGGTCGACACCACGGCGGACGGCACGATCACCCTGACCGCCCTGGCGTAGCTCCCCCCTCCCCCGCCTCCCGGGAGATCCGGCCGCGCGCGACCAGCTCCAGGGTGGTCGCGGCGGCCACCGCCTGCACCGCGAGCAGCGCGATGAGGACGAAGAGCTGGACGGCGCCCGCGTGCAGCGGTGACGCGCCGCCGAGCAGCATGCCCACGAAGGCCCCCGGCAGCGTGACGAGACCCACCGTGCGCGTCTGGTCCATGCCGGGGAGCAGTGCGTCCGCCGCCGCCTTCCGCGCCACTTCGAGCCGCGCCTCGCGCCCGACGAGCCCGATCGCGAGCCCCGCCTCGACCTCGCCCCGCCGCGTCTCCAGCTCGTCGAGCGCGCGCCGCCCCGCGAGGACGGTGGCCGTGAGCGCGCCGCCCACGAGGATGCCGGTCACGGGCACGAGCGTGATCCCCTTCACCGGTACGAGGCCGGTGGCGACGAGCGCGAGGACGACCGGCGCGACGGCGGCGGCGATCGGCACGCCCGCCCACCACCAGCCGCGCCCCGGTGCGGGCACGACCCGCCGCCCCGCCGTGCGCACCGCCACCGCGTACATCAGGAGCAGGAAGCAGAGCAGCAGCGGTACGGAGCGGACGACCCAGCCGATCACGAGCGAGACGGCGACCAGCTGGACGGCGGCGCGCGCGCCGGCGAGCAGGGTGTCGCGGGCCCGGCCGAGGTGCGTGAGGGCGACGACACTCGCGGCGAGGGCGAGCAGGACGGCGAGTACCGCCCCAAAGGTGACGGTCACGTCCAGAAGCACACGGCCACAGTAGGGCCCCGCCGCAACCCGGCGGCGGCGCGCGGAATTTGTTGCTCCATCAGGCCGCCCGCACCCCTTGATGTGACGTGCCCATGTCGCCACCCTGTTACCTGGCGCATCCCCCAGGGAAACCTCGCGCCGCCACGATGACCGGGCCAGCGCCCGGCACCCCCACAGGGGACGGCACCCGCCAAGGTCCCCCCATCTCAAGGGAGTTCACATGCCCGTCGGCATGATCTACGCGCGTCGACTCGCTGTACTGACCGCCTCCGCCGCCGTCACCGCCACCGGCCTCCTCGCCACGGCACCGGCCGCCCAGGCCGCGATGCCCACCCCCGTCAGCGCGGCCACCGCCCGTACCTACCTCGCCGCCCTCACGGTCAAGGCGGAAGGTTCCTCCACCGGCTACAGCCGGGACCTCTTCCCGCACTGGATCACCCAGTCCGGCGCGTGCAACACCCGCGAGACGGTCCTCAAGCGCGACGGCGTGAACGTCGTCACCGACTCCAGCTGCGCCTCCGTCAGCGGCAGCTGGTACTCCGAGTACGACGGCGCCACCTGGACCGTCGCGTCCGACCTCGACATCGACCACGTCGTCGCCCTGTCCGAGGCCTGGCGCTCGGGCGCGAACGCGTGGACCACCGCGCAGCGCCAGGCCTTCGCGAACGACCTGACCCGACCCCAGCTGATAGCCGTCACCGACAACGTCAACCAGGCCAAGGGCGACCTTGACCCGGCGGAGTGGATGCCCTCCCGCACGGCCTACCGCTGTACGTACGCCCGGGCCTGGGTGCACGTGAAGCACCACTGGAACCTCAGCGTCGACTCCGCCGAGAAGAGCGCCCTGCAGTCCGTGCTCAACGGCTGCTGAAACGTCCCTTCCTGAACCGGCGTCATGCCGGCGGCCCCGGGGAGTGAGCCTCACCACACACTCCCCGGTGGCCGAATGTTGAACTTGCAAGTACTGGTGAGGGGTGCCTAACCTTGCGGCCTCGTCGGTTTCCGTCCCCCACACCCCGTCCTCCCCACGGACAGGGTCAGGCCGAAGGGTCACCCCCATGAACACCAGCTCCAACACCGCTCAGCCGAGCAGCCTCACGGGCCGCCTGAACCAGGCCCAGCCCTACGCGCTCGGTCTCTTCCGGATCGTGGTCGGGCTGCTCTTCGCCTGCCACGGCGCGGCCTCGCTCTTCGGCGTCCTCGGCGGCGCGATGGGTGGCGGCACCGTCCCGGCCGGCACCTGGCCGGGCTGGTACGCGGCCGTGATCCAGCTCGTCGGCGGCGTCCTGGTCCTGGCGGGCCTCGGCACCCGGAGCGCCGCGTTCATCGCCTCGGGCTCGATGGCGTACGCGTACTTCAAGGTCCACCAGCCGGAGGCCCTCTTCCCGCTGCAGAACGGCGGCGAGACCGCGGCCCTGTTCTGCTGGGCCCTCGCGCTCCTGGTCTTCACCGGCCCGGGCGCGCTGGCCCTCGACGGCCTCTTCGGCGCCCGGGGCGGCGCGGGCGCGAAGGCCGGCCGGAAGCACGAGGAGCAGGGCGCGCCGATAGCTGCCTGAGGCCTCGCACCCACGGACGGGCCGGAAACCGGAGGACGGTTTCCGGCCTTTCCCGTACGAAGACACGGGCAGCGCGCGGGGCCCCACCACCCCACGCGGCACCCCGGTACCCGCCCGGCGGGGTCTCCCCCACCGCCGCGTAGGCTCTGGCCCTGTGAATCTGCTCGACAGCCTCGGCTCGCTGCGGTCGCTGACCGCCGGCCCGTGGATCTACCCGGTGGTGACGGCGTCGATCCTGCTCGACGTCTTCCTGCCCGTGCTGCCGAGCGGCTTCCTGGTGATCACCGCCGCCACGGCCGCGGCGACGGCCACCGCGGCCTCCCCCGACGTGCCCTCGGTCCTCCCGCTGCTCCTCTGCGCGGCCAGCGCGTCCGTGCTCGGCGACTTCCTGGCGTACCGCCTGGCCCGGCGGGGCGGGGCCAGGCTGGACCGGGCGATCGCCCGCTCGCGGCGCCTCTCCCTGGCGCAGGAACGTCTCGGCACCGCGCTGGCCCGGGGCGGCGGGCTGCTCGTGGTGCTCGCGCGCTTCGCCCCGGCGGGCCGCTCCGTGGTCTCCCTGGGCGCGGGCGCGGCGAAGCGGAGGAGCAAGGACTTCCTGCCGTGGTCGGCGCTCGCGGGCGTGACCTGGGCCTCCTACAGCGTGGGCCTCGGCTGGCTGGGCGGGCAGTGGCTGGGCGCGACCTGGTTCAGCGCGGGGGTGTCGACCCTCGCGCTCTTCCTGGCGGGCGGCCTCGCCGCGTACCTCATACGGCGTCCGGCTGCGGCTCCCGCACCGGTCTCGTGACGGCGGGGTGCGCCCCGCGCACCTCCAGGCCGGCGAGGAGTCTCGCGGTCGCGTCCGCGATCTCGTCCACGGCGCGGTCGAAGACCTCGCGGTTGTGGGCGGCGGGCGCGCGGAAGCCGGAGACCTTGCGGACGTACTGCAGGGCGGCGGCGCGGAAGTCCTCCTCGGTCGCCTCCTCGGGCAGCGCGGGCGGTCGGAGCGTCTTGATGCTGCGGCACATGCCTCCAGTGTGGCGCGCCCCACTGACAACCGCCCCGGGCCCCACCGACAGACCGCGCCAGGCGCCACCGACACCCACCCTGGGCCCCACCGACAGACCGCGCCAGGCGCCACCGACACCCACCCTGGGCCCCACCGACAGACCGCGCCAGGCCCGACCGACCACCGCCCCGGGCCCCACAGACAGCACCACCCCGGGCCCCGGCACCAACCGCTCCGTCACGCCCCGAGACCGCGTCGGCTACGCGCGTTGATCTCGGCCGCGCGGGCCCGCAGCTCGCGCAGGGGCGTGGCGGGCTGGACGTCGGCGGGCTCGGCGTCCCACTCGGCGCCACCGTGGACGGCCCGGATCCGGAAGCGTCCGGAGGCGCTCCCCACGTAGAAACCGACCCGCCCGGTGGCGGTGTCACGGACGAGGTCACCGACCTCCGGCAGTGGCTGCACGCATCCCCTCCGTCCCGAATCCTGAAGCTGGGGACCACCAGAGAAGCGGGGACACCTCGCCCTGTCAACGTATCTCTAGAGATGTCCCCCGATGGATGGATCGACCCGGCGGGACGGCGCACACGTGTGCACCCCGGACCGGGGGTGCGCCTAGGGTGTCCCGCAGATGAAGGGAGTGGTCCACCCGTGACTGACCAGGACAGCGCTCGTCGGCCCAAGTACCAGCGCATCGCCGACGAGTTGAGAACCGCGATCCAGTCAGGGGACTTCGCGCCGGGCGACCGGCTCCCCGGCGAGAACGACCTCATGTCGACCTACGAGGTGGCCCGGATGACGGCGCGCCAGGCCCTCTCCGTGCTGCGCAACGAGGGCCTCGCCGAGGCGCGCAAGGGCGCCGGGGTCTTCGTCCGGGTCTTCCGCCCGCTGCGCCGCCGGGGCATCCCGCGCCTCGCCGGGGAGCGCTGGGGCAGCGGCCGCTCGGTCTGGTCGGCGGACGTGGAGGACCGGGAGCTGGTCGTGGACCAGATCGAGGTGGCGGAGACGGAGGCCGGCGCCCGGGTCGCGGGGGCGCTGAACCTGGCGCCGGGCGCGCCCGTCTGCGTCCGCAGCCGCCGTTTCGTCCTGGACGCCAAGCCGGTGCTGCTCTCGGTCTCGTACCTCTCCGCGGAGCTGGTGCGCGGGACGGCGATCACGGAGCGGGACACGGGTCCGGGCGGCACCTACGCCCGGCTGACCGAGCTGGGGCACCGGCCGGTGCGCTTCCGCGAGGAGATCCGCTGCCGGATGCCGACGGCGGACGAGTCGGACCGGCTCGCCCTGGAGTTCGGGACGCCGGTCGTCCTGATCGGGCGGACGGCCTTCACGGGGCCGGGGGTGGCGGTGGAGCTCAACGAGATGACGCTGGACTCGTCGTCGTACGTCCTGGAGTACGACTTCGACGCGTGACCTCGAACCGCGCGCCGGGGTCGGCGTGGGCGACGGGGCCGGAGAACTCCGCCCCGGCGAGGGCGACGGCCTCGCCGGGCTCGACACCCGCTCCGACATGGGTCACGACGAGCCGCCCGGCACCGGCGGCGGCGGCGCTCTCCCCGGCCTGCGCGGCGGAGTGGTGGCCCGGCACGTCCCCGTCGGCCTCGCAGAAGAACAGGTCGCAGCCCCGGGCGAGTTCGACGAGCGGGGGGCAGGGCTCGCAGTCCCCGGAGTAGACGAACGAGCGTCCGTCCTCGCTGTCGACGCGCAGGGCGAAGGCGTCCGGGCCGGCGTGCTCGACGGCCCGCGTCCGGAGGGTGAGCCCGCCGAGGGTGGTGACGTGCCCGTCGTACAGCTCCTCGACGGCGAAGGCCCGCTCGACGGGGCTGCGCTCGGGCCCGTTGGTCAGGAACCCGGCGAGCCGGTCGGCGATGCCGGCGGGCCCGAAGAGGGGCATCGGCACGGACACGTCGAGCCCGGCGTACAGGAGGGCGTAGTAGGCGGTGAGCAGGTCGGCGCTGTGGTCGGCGTGGAGATGCGAGATCCACACGGCGTCGATGTCGCCGAGTGCGAGGTGCCGCTGGAGCTCGGCGAGGGTCCCGGTCCCGGCGTCGACCCAGACGCGGACTCCGCCGCCCTCGACGAGGAGGCCGGAACAGGGGTTGCCGGGCCGGGGAAAGGGCGTGGCGGACCCGAGAACGACAACCCGAAAACCCTCAGCACCCATGCCCACACCCTAGGCCGCCCTTCCCCGCCCTTCCTCGCCTTTCTCGCCTTGGCCGAACATGTGCTGACGGAGTGAAGGACGTGCGTATCCTGTGTGCTCGTCGGGCCCCATCGGCGGGTGCCCGGCAGAAACTGAGGGACATTCATGCTTCGTGCACGCACGCTCGCGGCTGTGACCGCGGCCGCCGCCTCCGGCGTTCTGCTGCTGCCTTCGCCGGCCCAGGCCGCCGGCTCGGTCCACCTGTACAAGATCTACTACGACAGCCCGGGCTCGGACCGCGGCGCGAACTCGAGCCTCAACGCCGAGTACGTGCAGATACGCAACACGACCGGCGCCGCGGTGAACCTGCGGGGCTGGACGCTGAAGGACGCCGCGAACCACAAGTACACCTTCGGCAACTTCACCCTCGGCAAGGGCAAGATCGTGACGGTCCGCACGGGCCGCGGCACGAACACGTCCGCGAACGTCTACCAGAACCGTGGCTGGTACGTCTGGAACAACGACAAGGACACGGCGACGCTGCGCAAGGCGAACGGCACGTGGGTCGACAGCTGCTCGTACAACTCGACGCGGGTCGACTACAAGTGGTGCTGACGCAGCACCGCGTCTGACGTACCGAGGGCCCCGGCGAACCCGGGGCCCTCGGCCGTCTCGGTAACCCGACCGTCCCAGGCCCAACCGCCCCAGGAACCCGGCCGTCTCAGGAACCCTCCGGCTCCTGCCGGGCGGCCGGCACGCCGTGCTGCTGCACGTCGGCGTTGACCTGCCCGCCGAGCGTCATCACGTTCAGGGTCGCCGAGTTCTCGCCGGCGATGGCCCGCTCGACGCGGGCGACGAGCGCGGAGAAGGCCTCGCGCTTCGACAGACCGTGGTACGGCCCGACCTTGGTCTCGAAGTAGACCCGCTCGTGCCCGAGGAGCTGCTCGGTCGACCGGTAGTTCTTCCACTGCTCCCGGTACCGGTACACGCTCTCCAGCGACACGGCGGCGACGACCACCACGCTCAGCACGGTGGCCGTGACCCGGGCGAACGCCAGGTCCACATTCACGAACACCGGTACGAGCGCCCCGCCGACGACGGACACGGTCCGCATCCGCAGGTGCATCGCCTTCATCCGGGTGGCCTTGACGTCGTACCACTCCTGGTACTGCGCGAGCCGGGTCTCTATGTACCGCTGCGGCGTCATCTCGCCGCCCTGCACCACGGATTCGGGCGCGTCCCCCACGTCAACCATGCGGGGAGTACACCGGCCGGCCGAGCCCCACGTCAACTTCCCGACACGGGGCCCCGCCTACCGGTCGAGGATCCCCGCCCACCCCAGAACGAGGGCCACCCCGAGAGCGGTCACCACCACAGCCCCGATCACGGCGACCGCGACGACCAGACCGAACCCCATCAAGATCCGCGTACGCCGCACAGCCGCCCGGTAGCCGCTGTCGTCGTCCCAGTCCGACTCGCGCACAGCCCCGCCTCACCCTCGCCGACTTCACACGCACACAAGGACAGACTTCGTCAGGTCCGACATCAGGCCCGCGCGCCGACTCGCCCCACCGCGTCAAGGGCCTCCTGCCAGGGGAAGCCCGCCGCCTCGCCCTGACCGGGCTCGCCGTGGAGCACCGCGACCCCGGCACCGCGAAGGGTCTCGACCGACCGCTCGAACTGCGGGTGCCGGACAAGGGCCTCGTTCACACACGGCACGGTCACGGTGGGGACGCCCTTGCCGATCGCTTCCGCGACGACCCCGACGACGAAGGTGCCCGTGAGGCCGAGGGCCCAGGAGTTCACGGTGTTGAAGGTGGCAGGCGCCAGGAGGACCGCGTCCGGGGCCGGCCACAGATCCGGCTGCCCGGGCAGCCCGTACTCCCAGCGCACCGGGTTCCCGGTGAGCACGGCAAGACCGTCGAGGGACTCGGCCAGCCACCGCGCGGCCGTCGGGGTGAGCCCGAGGCAGACGTCCCAGCCGTCGGCCTGCGCACCCTCGATGACACGGGCGACGTCGAAGAGCGGCGGGGCCGCCGAGGCGAACAGATAAAGGGTCCGAGTGCTCATGGTCTCCGACCCTACGCAACCGCCGGCGACTCGGGCTCAACCGTTCGACTCCCGACCCGCCCCCTCAGCTGCACCGACACCTCCCGCCACGCCACCCTGACCACTCACGCGCTCCCGGCACGTGGACCTTCCGCGAAGGCCAACGGCGGCGCGATCGCCCGGACGTCCGCCTGCTCCCCCACCCACAGTCCGATGAACAGCGCGGCGGTCGCCTCCAGCAGTCCGGCGCGGTCCAGCCCGCCCCCGGCCACCGGCTCACAGCCCAGGTCCCGCACGAGCTCGCGCACCAGGGCGAGTGCCGCCTCGTCGTCCCCGCAGACCGGCACGCTCAGAGGCTGCCCGTCGAAGACCGGCGGGGTCATCCGCCACACGTCCTCGTGGCAGAGGTTGAACGCCTTGACGACGTGCACGCCCGGCGCGGCCGAGGCCAGCCGCTGCGCTGCCGAGGGACCGCCCTCCGTCAGCAGCCGGAAGCCGGGCCCGACCGGGTTGGCACAGTCGAGCAGGACCTTCCCCGCCAGCGCCGACCGATGCTCCCGGACGACGCCGGCTCCCACGCCGTACGGCAGCGCTGCCAGCACCACCTCTCCGAACGCGACCGCCTCCCGCAGACTGCCGTACCCCGCGCCGCCCCCGACCCGCGTCGCGAGCCGCCGGGCGTTCCGCTCGCTCCGTCCCCCGAAGAACACCTCGTGCCCGGCCCGCACCCACTGCGTCGCCAGGGCGTCCGCCATGTTCCCCGTACCCAGCACACCGATCTTCACCGACAAGTCCCCCTCCTCAGCCGCTTCCACCACGTTCGGCACGACACTAGAAAACCCGTCAGGCACCATTCGGTAAGTGACGACGACCGACGCCTTCGTAGCCGACTGCCGCGCCCGCCTCGCCTTCGACCTCCTCTCCCACACGTGGAACCCCGTACTGATCTGGGTCCTGCGCGACGGCCCCAAGCGCCCCGGCGAACTGCGGACACGCATCGGCGGCATCAGCCCCAAGGTCCTGACCGAGACGCTGCGCCGCCTGGAGTTCAACGGCCTGGTGACCCGAACCGCCCACCCCGAAGCGCCACCACGCGTCGAATACGAACTCACCGCCCTGGGCCGCACGCTGCTGGACCCGATCGGCACACTCGGCGCATGGGCCTTCGAACACGGCGACGAGGTCATGACCGCCCAGTCCCGAGCGACCGACCGACCCTGAACCCGGGCAGCAGGCACATGAACCGGCCGCTCCGCCGACTCCCTCATCGCCCGCGAGCAGCCGGACCCTCCGGCGGGTCGGTGACAGGTCGGGCGGTCACCAGGTAACCCGCGAAGCGCACATCAGGCCTGGCCTTCGCCCACCCGTCCGCCTCCTCGACCGGAACCAGCACGGTCGTGCCCGGAACGGGGTGGTTCACCCGGCTCGTGGCTCCCGGAGGCACCCCGTAACGGCAGTGCACCTCGACGACCGACACCACCTCCACCGAGGTGGGTGCGCGCCCCTCCCCCTGGCCGTGGTGCTCCTCGCGGAAGTCGATCCCCTCCGCACGTTCGCCACCGACGAGGTCGGCGTAGTCCTCCGGATCGACCTCCAGCAGGGTCCACGAGACGACATCCCCTGGCGCGACGCTCTCTCCGCAGCACTGCATCTGCCAGTCATCGACCCAGATCGTCAACGTCATGCCGCCATTGTCCGCCGAGCCCGGCGATCACCGCCTCGACGGCGGGGACCTCGGGGCCGCGCACCACCCGTCCGCCCGGCGGCCAGCGAAGCAGACGCCAAAGGCCCCTCGCCATGATCGGCGAGGGGCCTTTGCACTGGTGGGCGCGGACGGTTTCGAACCGCCGACATCTGCTTTGTAAGAGCAGCGCTCTACCCCTGAGCTACGCACCCGTGGAAGAGACAACAGCGTACATGGCCGACGGGTGGGGGCCGAATCCGCAGGGGGTGCAGGGGGGTAGCCCTACCCCGGGGACGGTGGGTCGCCGGATCGTGACGGGGGGTGCGGGGCTCGTACCTTCGGGGTGACGACACTTTCCTCTGGGGGATCGAGAACGCCATGAACGCACGCCACCCGCTCCTCGCCGCCGGCGGGGTCCTCGTCGCTCTGTTCGCGCTCAGCGCCTGCGGGACCGCCGACGCCGGGGAGGCGCCGGTCGAGAAGAAGACCTTCGCGTTCGACGGCGACAGCCTCGTCGTGGACACCGACGACTCCGACCTCGTCCTCGTGCCCGCCGACGTCGACGACGTCCTCGTCGAGCGGCAGGTCGACGGATGGGTGTTCATGGGGTCGGGGCCCGACACCAGCTGGAAGCTGGAGGGCGGGCGGCTCACCCTGCGGGTTGACTGCGATGCCGTCGCCTCCAACTGCGCCGCCGTGCACCGCGTCAAGGTCCCGCGTGACGTCGTCGTCAGCGTCGAGAACAAGGACGGCGACATCTCGGCCGAGGGCTTCGCCACGCCCCTCAAGGTCCGGTCCGACGACGGTGACGTCCGGGTCACCGGGAGCACCGGGGACCTCGATCTCGGCAGCAAGGACGGCGACCTGGAGATCGAGGGCGGCACCCGCGCACCGAACGTCCTCGCCCGTTCCGACGACGGCGACGTGCAGGTCACCCTCGGGTCCGTGCCCCGCAGCCTCGGCGTCGTCACCCGGGACGGCGACGTCTCCGTCACCGTGCCCACCGCCCAGTACGACGCCACCGCCACCACCGGCGACGGCGACGTCAGCCTCGACGTCCCCCGCCGCGTCGGCGCCGAGCACTCCCTGAGCGTCCGCACCGACGACGGTGACATCTCCGTCCGAACGGCGAACTGATCGGCCCGTGTGTTCGTCCTTACCGGGTGGGAGAATGAACCGGACCGGTGACGGCGGACACAGCACGGGGAGAGGTACGTGGCGGCTAGCGACGGCAGGACACCCCCTGGGGGCTGTGCGGCGCCCAGGATTCCGTCCACGTTCCGGCTGGCCCTCGCGCTGCCGTTGCTGGTCGGGGCGCTGCTCCCGCAGGCCTTCGCTGGCGGCGGTACGCGCCGCTGGTTCGGCGGGCGCGGGGAGAGCCAGCGGGCCGAGGCCCAGGCCGCCAAGGACGCCGCCGCCGCTGCCTTCTACGAGCTCGACACCGCCCAGCGCGGACTGCGGATCTCCATCGAGACGATCACCGCCGCCGACAGCTCCCCGGACGCCCGCCGCGCCGTCGAGGGGTTCGAGGCCCTCGGGCGCCGGATCGACGAGGTCAGCCACGGCTACATCACCGCCGTCGACGCCCACGAACTCGACCGCGACGAGCTCGACGCGGCCACCGCGAACCGCGCCCGCGCGGAGCTGTCCCGCGCCAAGGACGAGCTGGACCGGGTGAAGGGCGAGCTCGACCGGTTCGAGGAGGGCCTCGGGCCGCTCCTCGACCGCGCCGAGACCCAGCTCGCCCGGCTCGTCCCCGCCGTCGAGCGGGCCCGCCAGGCGCTGCGCGGCGCGAGCGCCGCCCTTGACGCCGTACGGGACGGGGGGCTGCGCGCCGACGACCTCGCCCTCCGGCTCGCCCAGCTCGGCCCCGAACTGACCCGGCTCAACGAAGGCGCCGGACGCCACGGCGTCCCCGAGACCCTCCAGCGCGCCGACCGCGTCCTGCGTGACGCCGAGGCCGTACGCGCCGAGGCCGAGCGGCTCCCCCAGCGCGCCGCCGAGATCGACCGGCGGCTCGTCTCCCTCCGCACCCGCACCGAGGCGCTGACCACCCGCGCCGAGGGCGTCGAGCCGGTCCTCTCGGAGCTGCGGCGGCGGTTCTCCGCGGCCTGCTGGCAGGACCTCCAGCACGTGCCCGAGCAGGCCGCCGGCACGCTCCGGCAGGCCGAGGAGCGGCTCGCCGAGGCCGCGAAGGCCCGCGCCGAGCAGCAGTGGCCCGACGCGACCTCCCGGCTCTCCACCGTCCGCGCCCTCCTCGACTCGACCGACGAGGCCGTCTCAGCCGCCGGTGAGCGGCTGCGCCGTCTGGACGCCGTCGCGAAGGACCCGTCGGCGGACGTCGACCGCACCCGCTTCGCGGTCCGGGACGCCCAGCGGCTGGCGATGGCCGGGCGGAACACGCCCGACCCCCGTCATGCCCGGCCCCTCGACGAGGCCGTCGCCCGGCTCGACCGGGCCGTCGGCTCCCTGGAGGGCCGCCACCCGGACTACTGGCACTTCCTGACCGAGCTGGAGGGCGTCCGCACCGACGCCGCCCGGGTCGTCGAGCAGATCCGCGAGGACCGGGGCACCGCCGCCGCCGGGCATTGAGTCAGAAGGCGGCGGGAAGGAGAGACGGGGAGGGGGACTGAGGGGGAGGGGGCTCGTCCTGTCCTCGTCTCGCTCGTCGTGGAGCGCCTCGTTCTCGCTCCTCGTCTCGCTCGTCGTGGAGCGCCTCGTTCTCGCTCCTCGTCGCGTGCTCGTCGAGGGCCCCTTCCTGCCCTGCCCTCCGCGGCCCGTCGCCGTTAGCCTGTTCCCATGCCTCGTTACGAATACCGCTGCCGCACCTGCGGCGACACCTTCGAGCTCAGCCGTCCCATGGCCGAGTCCTCCGCCCCTGCCTCCTGCCCCGCCGGGCACGACGACACCGTGAAGCTGCTCTCGGCCGTGGCCGTCGGCGGCAGCAGCAGCGCCGCCGCCCCCGCTCAGGGCGGTGGCGGCGGCGGTGGCTGCTGTGGTGGGGGCTGCTGCGGCTGAGCGGGGCGGCGCGCCCCTGCTTCCCCGGCGTCGTGGCTACTTCCCCGGCGTCGTAGCTACTGCCCCGGCGCCGCGGCCGCGCGGAAGCGGCGGAGGATCTCCTCCCCCGCCGCGACGCCGCGTTCCGCGAGGACGTCGAGATGGGGCGCGGTCCACTCGGTCTCGGCGAGTTCGCCGTGGCCGGGGCGCCAGGCCCGGTCCGCGGCCATCAGCAGGTCGGCGTCGAGGAGCGAGTCCCCCGCCGCGAGGGTGAGTGTGGCGCCGATGCGGCGGGCGACCTCGCGGACGGCCGCGCTCTTGGTGAGCGGCTTCGGTACCGCGTACACCTTGCGGCCCTGGAGCGAGACGGTCCAGCCGCGCTCCCCCGCCCACTCGCCGAAGCGGGCCAGCCAGTCCTCGGGGAGCCGCTCGCGCTCGACGACCAGGTAGGCGAAGAGGTCCTCGGCCACCCGGTGCTTGCGGACCCACGACAGGTCCGTGGTGGCGGTGAGGTAGGCGCGGATCTCGGAGAGCGGCGCGCACTCCTCGGCCAGCCGGGTCACCACCTTCGCGTGCCACTCGCGGTCGGAGACGCCGTCGACGAGGATGTGCCCGCCGTTCGCGCAGATCGCGTACTTCGGTGTGGCGCCCGGGAGTTGGATGCGCTGGTACTGCTTGCGGGTCCGTGTCGTGGTGGGTACGAAGACGGTCTCGGCGGCCAGTCGCTCAAGGAGGCCGGCGGCGTCCTCCGTCATGTAGGAGAGCGGCCTGGACTCGTGGACCTCGACGCAGAGGAGCCGGGGCGCCTGGGCGTCGGGCATGCCGAGGGCGAGGGCCGCGCTCGAGTAGATGAGGGTGCGATCGAGGTCGCTCGCGACCAGGGTCGTGGTCAGTGGCGTGCTCACTGGGACACCACCGCCTTGCCGTCGGCGCCCGTCGCACCCCTCGTGTACTGAGGGTGGATCAGGCCGACGCAGCTGTACGGGAGTTCGTCGACGAACTCGACGGGCACCCCGCGCTGCTCGGCGAGCAGGCGGACGTGCGCGAGGTCGGCCTCGGCGCCCCGCTTGGCCAGGATCTTCCAGGGGACGCGGCGCAGCAGGACGCGGGTGGTCTCGCCGACCCCGGGCTTGACCAGGTTCACGTCGTGGATGCCGTACTCCTCGCTGATCCGCTCGACGGCGGCCCAGCCCTCCCAGGTGGGGGTGCGGTCGGCGGCGAGGAGTTCCTTGACGTCCACGTCGACGGTCTCGGCGACCTCGTCGAAGCGGGCGGCGACGGCGTCGAGGAAGGCGCCGGAGACGTCCGAACCGGCCAGTTCCCGGTAGAACTTGGCGCCGTGGAAGTCGTTCGGTCCGACGAGGTCGGAGCGGAGCACGGTGCGGGATATCAGGCCGGAGACCGTGGAGTTGAGGCAGGCGGAGGGGATGAGGAAGTCCTCGCGGGTGCCGTAGGTGCGGACGCAGGCGCCGGGGTCGGCGAGGACGGCGATCTCCGGGTCGAAGCCCGATATCCCCTCGGCCGTCTCGAACTCCTTTATCGCTTCGGCGAGTTCACGGGTGATGGCGCCCTTGCCGGTCCAGCCGTCGACGAACACGACGTCGGCGGGGTCGTGGTGGGCGGCGAGCCAGCGCAGTGCGTTGGCGTCGATGCCGCGGCCTCGCACGATGGAGACGGCGTAGTGCGGGAGGTCGAGGCCGTGGCGGGCCTGCGCCCAGCGGCGCATGAGGACGCCGACGGGGGTGCCGGCCCGGGCGAGCGAGACCAGGACGGGGGCGCGGCCCGGCTTCTCGGCGAGGACGGTCTCGGTGACGGTGCCGACCGCGCGGGCCATCCGGGCGGCGGAGCTCTCCAGGGCGGAGTGGAAGAGCTCCTGGTAGCGGGCGCTGGGCTGGTACTCGACGGGGAGCGATTCGGCGTAGTGCGCGCCGCCGCTCTGGATGGCTTCCTCGCGTTCCTCGGTGGGCGCCTCCAGCTCGACGCCCGAGAGGTCCTGGAGCAGCCAGCCGACCTCCTCGGGCGCGTACGAGGAGAAGGCGGGGCCGCGGAGGGGCTCGGGCAGCATGGAGCTCCTTTCGGGAGCTTCGGAGACCGTGGGCGTGAGCGTGGACGAGGCGGCGGGCGGCTCGTCCGTGGTGGCGGGCGTCGCGACGGAGGCCGTGGGCGGCTCGTACGCCGGGACTACCGCGAGCAGGACGCGCGGGACGTGTGCGGCGAGCTGGGCGAGCAGGCCGTCCGGGGCGTGCAGTTCCGGGGTGTCGGCGGCGGAGTCGACGACGAGGACGACGGTGTCGAAGCCCGCGCCCGCCACGTTGTACGCGTAGCGCTCGCCGGGGCCGTCGGCCGGGTCGTCGTGGGCCGGGAAGACGAGCCGGGTGCGTATCGCGTACCCGGGGTCGTCGACCGCGAGGACGGGCGAGCGGGTGGTGGTGGAGTAGCGGACGTCGTGTCCGGCGTCCTCGAGGGCGCCGGCGAGGCGCAGCGGCGCGTACATCAGCTCCTCGAAGCCGAGGACGAGGATGCCGGGCTGCTGCCCGGGAGTCCCGGCCGCGGGGCCGGACACCGCCGCGGGGCCGCTCTCCGTGCCCGTGGCCGGGTGCAGGGCCTCCTCGATCCTGGCCGCCAGGGCCGGCAGGGCCTTCTCCAGGTGTTCCCGGTGCTCGGGCGTGAAGCCGTGCCGGCCGCCGTCGGGCAGGCCCTCGGGCCAGTCGAGCGGTATGCGTACGGGCGGCGGCGTGCCGCCGGCGGGCGCGGCGGCGCGGTGCGCGGTCTCGTGCCGCTCCACCAGGGCCCGGCCCTTCTCCAGGACGCCGTCCGGGAGGCGTACGGTCCCGGCGGCGGCGGCGATCAGGTCGACGCGGGCGCCGATCTCCTCAGCGAAGGCGTCCAGGCGGCCGAGGTCGGCGCCGGAGCGCATGTCGACGAGGGCCACGACGACGTACCGCTCGCGCGGGTAGCGGGCGTGCAGGTCCCTGATCGTGTTGAGGACGGTGTTGCCGGTGGAGAACTCGTCGTCGACGAGGACCAGCGGCCCGCCGCCGGCGAGGAGCGCGGGGTCCTCGGGCAGCAGGAGGTGCGAGGTCGCGTGCGAGTGGGACTCCTCGAAGCCGCCCGCGCGGGCGACCCCGGCCACCGGCCGCCGGGTGGAGTGGAGGTACGGGGCGAGGCCGAGGCCGTCGGCGACGGCGTGGCCCAGGGCGGTGGCGGTCTCCGCGTAGCCGAGGACGACCGAGCGCGCCGCCTCCTCGTCGCCGAGGAGCTCGCGGACGCGGACGCCGAGGCCGAGGCCGGAGCCGTACACGACGGAGGGCCGCTGCGGCACGTGCTTGCCGAGCACGCTGGAGACGAGCAGGTGCGCCCGCTTGGGGTTACGGCGCAGTGCGAGGCCCAACAGGGCCGGTAGCTCCTCGCCGCCGATCAATTCGACGCCCAGTCGCTCCGCGACCCACGTTCCGGTCCACACCACGTCGTCGACGTCCCTTCGTCAGCCGGCCAGTCCGGCGGTGAGCAGATCCACGAAGCCGACGTCCTCCCGCGCGACGCCGAAGACCTCGGCGCGCAGCAGGATGCGCTCGGCCCACGCGCGATGCGGCTTCACTTCGTTCATCTTGTTCGTGTACGCGGAGCGCAGCACCCCGCCGCCGCCCTGTTCGGGCCGCAGGATGTCCTGGGCGTCGCTCCACTCCTCGTGGCTGACCACGGAGAGCGCGTGCACCGGCACCACGTGGGTGGGGTGGATGCAGGTCTTGCCGAGGAGGCCGTTCGCGCGGTCCAGCTCGATCTCGCGCAGCAGTCCGTCGAGGTCATGCTCGATGAGCGCGGTGCGCAGGTCCTCGGCGCGGCCCTCCAGGAAGGGGCTGCGGCGCAGCTGCGGCTTGAACATGCGCTCGCCGGGGCGGAAGTACTCCCAGACGGGCCCGGTGACGGTGAAGCCGGTGCCGTCGGAGCGGCCGAGGACGTTGACGACGTCGGCGATGACGTTGGCGACGATCTTGACGTCGTAGGCGGTCATGTCGGGCGAGCGGCGCAGGCCGTAGGCGGAGCAGAAGTCGGTGACGCCGAGGCGCAGGGCGAGGACGCGGTCCCGGTACTTGTCGGTGATCGAGGCGATGCCGGCGAGGGTCTCGGCCCGGGTCTCCAGGTGGAGGAGCTCGGGGGACTCCAGGACGGGCATGGCGAAGAGGCGCCTGCCGCAGGTCCGCTCGGCCTGGGCGAGTGCTTCGAGGAAGGCGCGGCCGCGCGTCTCGGTGAACTTGGGCAGTACGAATCCGGACAGCAGGCGGACCGTCTCGCCCAGTCGGGCGACGAGGTCGGTGATCTGGCGCGGATCACGAACGCGAATGAAGAGGAGGGGTACGTCGACGACGGTCCCGGTGTCCGTCCGGTCCTGGGCCTCGGCTCCGGCCGCGAGGTCGGCGAACTGCCGGACGAGGTTGCTCTCGCCCGCCTCGACGTCGGCGTCGCTGATGGAGTCCTCCAGGCAGAGCACCATGGAGACCACTCCGCGCGCCGCCTGTTTGCGGATGTCGTCGGCCAGCCGCGGCCGGGTGGCCGGGCTGTAGAGCGTGGCACCGAGGGCCACGGCGAGCGTGCGCGCGGGCGAGTCGGCCGTGAAGTCGGCCGGCTCGCTGTGGAACAACCCGCTCCGCGTTGCGGACGGGATGTGCCCGAAATGACGCATCTAAGTCCCCCGTCTGCCTCTCCTGGCCCTGACGACATGTGGCCGGTAATAGTACGTAGGTGCGGGTGTCCGTAGTTCCCTTCCGGCATGAAATTCAGGTAACTCGTCAGCATCAGTCATCTCGTCCCGGTATCGGTGACGCCCCCGCGTTGTCCACCGGTCGGGCGGGAGGGCAGGATGACGGTCATGACGCACGCGATGCTGAAGGGCTCCAACGTCCCTCTCGACACCGCGGCCGTACGGGCCGTGCTCTGCTGGACCCCGGGCCCCGGGGTCCCCGACGTGGACGCCTCGGCCCTGGTCCTGGGCGCCGACGGGCGCGTGCGGTCCGACGAGGACTTCGTCTTCTACAACCAGCCGCGCCATCCCTCGGGGTGCGTGCGGCGGCTGCCGAAGAAGCGGGTGGCCCAGGGCCTGACGGACACCGTGGAGGCCGATCTGGGCAGCCTGGAGGCCTCGGTCGACCGGGTGGTCGTCGCGGCCTCCTCCGACGGCGGCACCTTCCGCTCCGTCTCGGACCTGCGGATCCTGCTGTACGACGCGACGGCCGGACCGGACCGTGAGCCGCTGGCGCTGTTCGACGTGACGGCGGAGACCGGCGAGGAGACGGCGGTCATCTGCGGCGAGCTGTACCGGCGCGGGGACGGCTGGAAGTTCCGCGCGGTGGGGCAGGGCTATCCGACGGGGCTCGTCGGCCTCGCCACGGACTTCGGCATCTCGGTCGACGAGGACGCCCAGGAGGCGGCCCAGGAGGCCGCTCAGGGCGCTCAGGACCTCCCCGAGTCCCAGGACGGCGCGGCCGGCGCCCCGGGTCTCCCGGCCGGTTCCCCGGACCTCGACGCGACGGTGGTCCACACCCCTGTACCGCCGCAGCCGACGGTACCGCCCATGCCGGACCGGGCGCCCTCGTACGGGTACCCGCAGGGGACCCCTCCGGAGGGACCGCCGGCGAACGCCCCTGCTCCCGCGTACGGCTACCCGCAGCCCGTCCAGCGGCCGGACCCGCACGCGGCCCCGGAGTTCCGGATGCCCCCGATGGGCCCCCAGTTCGTCAGGTCCTGAGTCCGGGGGGCGCTCCGTGCGGCGCTCCGTGCGGCGCTCCGGAAGCCGGGAGCGCCCTGGGGCCGAGGCGCGCCCCGCGGCCCGGAGGCGCACGTCACGCCTTTGTCTTGTAGCCGCGCCCCCACTGGAGTCCCCAGCCGTACAGGCGGTCCAGCTCGGCCTGGAACCCGTAGACGAACCGCACCTCGCGGCGGACGGTCAGTTCGCCCTTGGTGTTGTCCACCGAGAAGACCGCGCAGGAGCGGGCCTGCGGGGCCCGCTCGTCGAGGTCGATCTCGATGCGGGGGCCGTTGCTCGGGTAGAGCGTGATCTTGGCGTGGGTGCGGTCGAAGGCCGGCGTCTGGTCGTAGATGTAGACGAAGAAGAGCAGTCGCTTGATCTCGTCCTTGTGGTCCAGATTGATGAAGATCGTCTCTCCGGAGGAGCCTCCGAAGCGGTCGTCGCCGCTGAGCTTGACGTACGGGGCGCCGTTGAGGTCGCCGAAGAAGCCGCCGAGGGGCTGCACCACGCCCTTGCTGCCGTCGGCGAGCTCGTAGAGACAGCCGAGGTCCAGGTCGACGTTGACCATGCCCTGGGTGTGGGCCTGGACGACCTCGGGCTTGAAGAGCTGCGAGGGGTTGCGCAGCAGGCGGCCGCTCTGCCGGGAGCGGCCTTCGAGGTCGGAGGTCCGCATCCGCCAGGAGAGGTTCACCCGGAGGTTGCCGGTGGCGGCGCCCTGCTTGGTGAGCGAGACCGACGGGCGCCGCTTCGTCAGGTCGATCGTGTTCGACGCGGCGCCGCCCATGTCGAACTGTGCCGCCCGCCCCGGAAAAAGGTTGTCCCAGAAGGCCATGACGCCTTCACCCCCCACTGATCGCCCGCTGATCGCCGTGCACATGCCTGCGGGGCGGCCGGGTGCACCGACCGCCCCGCAGTGAAGCGTTCCTCGTTACCGGGGGTGTCACACCCCGGCGGACACCTCGGTCTTGTCTCCCGAACCGCCCGAGCCGCCCTCGGCCGCCGCGAGGGCCTTGTTGCGCCGGACGGAGGACCAGAAGGACCAGGCGATGAGGGCGACGCCGATGAGACCGGTCACGACCTCGGGGATCTGGTAGCGGATGGAGACCATGAGGATCAGGGCCAGCGCGCCGATCGCGTAGTGGGCGCCGTGCTCCAGGTAGACGTAGTCGTCGAGGGTGCCCTGGCGGACCAGGTAGACCGTCAGCGAACGGACGTACATGGCGCCGACGCCGAGTCCGAGCGCCATCAGGACGATGTCGTTGGTGATGGCGAAGGCGCCGATGACACCGTCGAAGGAGAAGGAGGCGTCGAGGACCTCCAGGTACAGGAACATGAAGAAGGCGGCCTTGCCGGCCAGCTGGACGACGGTGACCTTCTTGCCGCTGCGCTTGGCCTCTTCCTCGGCCTCGTGCTCGCGCTCCTCTTCCTCCTCCAGCTTGTTCTCGAAGAAGCTGGAGAGGCCGCCGACGACGAGGTAGGTGATGAGACCGAAGACGCCCGAGAGCAGGACGGTCGACGCCGCGTCGACGTGCGTGCCGCCGTGCTGGTGGGCCTGGGTCGCGAAGGTCATGGCGCTGACGGCCAGGACGATCAGGGCGATGCAGACCGACAGCATGTCGACCTTGCCGAGCTTGGCCAGCGGGCGCTCCAGCCAGCCGAGCCACTTGATGTCACGGTCCTCGAAGATGAAGTCGAGGAAGATCATCAGCAGGAACATGCCGCCGAAGGCCGCGATCGACGGATGTGCGTCGGTCACGAGCTGCTCGTAGCGCTCGGCGTCGTTGAGCGCGAGGTCGACGGCCTCGATGGGGCCGATCTTGGCGCTGATCGCGACGATCACGACGGGGAAGACCAGTCGCATACCGAAGACGGCGATGAGCACACCGATCGTGAGGAAGATCTTCTGCCAGAAGGCATTCATCTTCTTCAGGATTCCGGCGTTGACCACCGCGTTGTCGAAGGACAGCGAGATCTCGAGGACGCAGAGGATCGCGACGATCCCGAAGGCCTCCCACCCCCCGTAGAACACCGCTGCGACCAGACCGAGCGCAGTGATCGCGAACGACCAGCCGAAGGTTTTCAGAACCACTGTCTACCCCATCGTGAAATTACATGGCTTTACGAAACGTTGACCCCGAAGTCTAGAGCGATGCCCCGGAGCCCGGACGCGTACCCCTGGCCCACGGCCCGGAACTTCCATTCGCCGTTGTAGCGGTAGAGCTCGCCGAAGATCATCGCGGTCTCGGAGGAGGCGTCCTCGGAGAGGTCGTAGCGCGCGAGCTCCTGACCGTCCAGCTGGTTCACTACCCGGATGAAGGCGTTGCTGACCTGGCCGAAGCTCTGCCCCCGGTTGTCGGCGTCATGGATCGAGACGGGGAAGACGATCTTGTCGCAGTGGGCCGGGACCTGCGTGAGGTCCACGATGAGGGACTCGTCGTCCCCGTCACCCTCGCCGGTGAGGTTGTCCCCGGTGTGTTCGACGGAGCCCTCGGGGCTGCGGAGCTGGTTGTAGAAGACGAAGTACTCGTCTCCCAGGACACGGCCCGACTGGCACAGCAGGGCGCTGGCGTCGAGGTCGAAGGGGGCTCCGGTGGTGGAGCGCGCGTCCCAGCCGAGTCCGACGAGGACCTTGGTGAGGTTGGGAGCGGCCTTGGAGAGGGAGACATTGCCTCCCTTGGCGAGTGTGACGCCCATGTGATCAGTTCCTCCCCGGGGTGGTGATGAGGCACGTCCGGCGCCGCACGGGAGGTGCGGCGCCGGACGGTTCGAACTCTCGGCTCAGACGTTGACGCCGAAGTCCTGCGCGATACCGCGCAGACCAGAGGCATACCCCTGACCGACCGCGCGGAACTTCCACTCCGCGCCGTGGCGGTACAGCTCGCCGAAGACCATGGCGGTCTCGGTCGAGGCGTCCTCGGAGAGGTCGTAGCGGGCGATCTCGGCGCCGCCGGCCTGGTTCACGACGCGGATGAACGCGTTGCGCACCTGACCGAAGGACTGCTGGCGGTTCTCGGCGTCGTAGATCGACACCGGGAAGACGATCTTGGCGACATCGGCCGGCACGGTCGCCAGGCTGACCTTGACCTGCTCGTCGTCGCCCTCGCCCTCACCGGTGAGGTTGTCACCGGTGTGCTCGACCGAGCCGTCGGCGCTCTTCAGGTTGTTGAAGAAGACGAAGTCCTGGTCGTTCCGGACCTTGCCCTCCTCGCTCACCAGGATGGCGCTGGCGTCGAGGTCGAAGTCCGTCCCGGTGGTGGTGCGGACGTCCCAGCCCAGACCGACGGTCACGGCGGTGAGGCCAGGGGCCTCCTTGGTCAGCGAGACGTTGCCGCCCTTGCTGAGGCTGACTCCCACGAGTCCCTCCATACGTTTTCAGGGGCAGCGCCCCAGTCGTGCGTTGGCATCGGATCAACGAGTGGATCCTAGTGACGGGTTCCCGGTCGAAACAGTCGATTCGCCCGGCGAATCCGAGGTGTCGGCCGCGGTGCGGCTCAGACGGCTTCGAGCGCCTTGACGTGCTCGCCGAGGTCGCGGGCGTCCGGCAGGCCGTTCACGACGGTCCAGCGGACGACGCCCTCCTTGTCGATGACGAAGGTGCCGCGCACCGCGCAGCCCTTCTCCTCGTCGAAGACGCCGTAGGCGCGGGAGGCCTCGCCGTGCGGCCAGAAGTCGGACAGCAGCGGGAAGTCCAGGTCCTCCTGGTCGGCGAAGACGCGCAGCGTGTGCATCGGGTCGTTGGAGACGGCGAGGAGCTGGGTGTCGTCGTTGACGAACGTCGGGAGGTCGTCCCGCAGCCCGCGCAGTTCGGCGGTGCAGACGCCGGTGAAGGCGAAGGGGTAGAAGAACAGCACCACGGTCTTCTCGCCGCGGAAGTCCGAGAGCCGCACGGTGCGCCCGTGGTTGTCCTTCAGCTCAAATCCCGGGGCCTCGGTGCCGACCTCGATCGCCATCGCCCACGCATCCCTTCCGCCGGAGCCGACCCCGGATCGGTCCGGTCCGGTCCGGCCCGCGGGGCGAATCGGCCCTTTGGGCCGAAACGGTGAGGCCAGCCTACGGCCTGCGCGCGAAAGCCCCCGCCGGGTGTACCGGCGGGGGCGTCTCACAACACGGTGATCAGCGCTTGGGGGCCACCAGGCGGGCGCCCGCCCAGTCCTTGGCGACGCTGATGCTCTTGGTCTGGGAGAGACCAGCAGTCTGCGCGGCATCGTTGATATCGCTCGGCTCGATGTAGCCGTCACGGCCGGTCTTCGGCGTCAGCAGCCAGATCACGCCGCCGTCCTCCAGAAGACCGATGGCGTCCACCAGTGCATCGGTGAGATCGCCGTCCTCGTCGCGGAACCAGAGGACGACGGCGTCGGCGACGTCGTCGTAATCCTCGTCCACGAGCTCGGCGCCGATGATGGACTCGATGCCTTCACGGAGATCCTGGTCGACGTCGTCGTCGTAGCCGATCTCCTGGACCACCTGTCCGGGCTCGAACCCCAGCCTCGCTGCCGGGTTGGTCCGCTCCTCCGCGTGGTCCGCGGTCGCGCTCACGGCTTGCCTCCTGCTCATTCGGAAAATGCTGTGGGCCACGCGTATGCGCGCGGCGCTGGCCGTAGTCCACACGTGCCGGGCCTCATCGCGCAAGTACTGGGCCGCGGAGACCGCCGAAACGGTGACGTTTGGGGCCGTCTCGCCCCAACTTCCGGCACGCTCCGGCCGCACTCCGTGATCAGTCCCACATGATTCATCCCGGTTTATGGACTTCTGAGGTTTCAGTCTGCCGAACGTCCGGACGAAACGCATGCGCGAGTTGGGCGTAAGGTTGCGATTTGAACACATCCGAACACGTGGAGGACACCGCGGACGCCGCTGGGACCCCCGTAGGGGTTACCCCCCGGTAAATGTGACGTCTGGCGCCGACGGGGTACACGATGGACAACCCGACCACTCCGTGGCCCCGTGGGCACCACCGACAGTGAAGGAAGAGCGTGGCTCCCGGATCCGATCGCAACCCGATCATCATTGGCGGCCTTCCCAGTCAGGTCCCGGATTTCGACCCGGAAGAGACCCAGGAATGGCTCGACTCCCTCGACGCGGCCGTCGACGAGCGGGGCCGTGAGCGGGCCCGCTACCTCATGCTCCGACTGATCGAGCGGGCACGCGAGAAGCGCGTGGCCGTGCCCGAGATGCGCAGCTCGGACTACGTCAACACCATCGCCACCAAGGACGAGCCCTTCTTCCCCGGCAACGAGGAGATCGAGCGCAAGGTCCTCAACGCCACCCGGTGGAACGCGGCCGTGATGGTGTCGCGCGCCCAGCGCCCGGGCATCGGCGTCGGCGGGCACATCGCCACCTTCGCCTCCTCGGCCTCGCTCTACGACGTCGGCTTCAACCACTTCTTCCGCGGCAAGGACGAGGGCGACGGCGGCGACCAGATCTTCTTCCAGGGACACGCCTCCCCCGGCATCTACGCCCGCGCGTATCTCCTGGACCGGCTGAACGACACGCAGCTCGACGGCTTCCGCCAGGAGCGGTCGAAGTTCCCGAACGGGCTCTCCTCGTACCCGCACCCCCGGCTGATGCCGGACTTCTGGGAGTTCCCGACCGTGTCGATGGGCCTCGGCCCGCTCGGCGCGATCTACCAGGCGCGGATGAACCGGTACATGGAGGCGCGCGGCATCGCCGACACCTCCAGGTCGCACGTCTGGGCGTTCCTCGGCGACGGCGAGATGGACGAGGTCGAGTCGCTCGGCCAGCTCTCCATCGCCGCCCGTGAGGGCCTGGACAACCTGACCTTCGTCGTCAACTGCAACCTCCAGCGGCTCGACGGCCCGGTCCGCGGCAACGGCAAGATCATCCAGGAGCTGGAGTCGGTCTTCCGGGGCAACGGCTGGAACGTCATCAAGCTGATCTGGGACCGCTCCTGGGACCCGCTGCTCGCGCAGGACCGCGACGGCATCCTGGTGAACAAGCTGAACACCACCCCGGACGGGCAGTTCCAGACGTACGCGACGGAGACCGGCGCGTACATCCGCGACCACTTCTTCGGCGACGACCACCGGCTGCGGGCCATGGTCGAGGGCATGTCGGACCAGCAGGTCCTGCACCTGGGCCGCGGCGGCCACGACCACAAGAAGATCTACGCGGCGTACGCGGCGGCGAAGGCGCACGCGGGCCAGCCGACCGTGATCCTCGCCCAGACCGTCAAGGGCTGGACGCTGGGGCCGAACTTCGAGGGCCGCAACGCGACCCACCAGATGAAGAAGCTGACGGTCGACGACCTCAAGCGCTTCCGCGACCGGCTGCACATCCCGGTGACGGACCGGCAGCTGGAGGACGGCCTGCCGCCGTACTACCACCCGGGCCGCAACTCCGAGGAGATCCAGTACATGCACGACCGGCGCAGCGCGCTGGGCGGGTACGTGCCGACCCGTGTCGTGCGGGCGAAGCCGCTGGTCCTCCCCGACGACAAGACCTACGCGGCGGCCAAGAAGGGCTCGGGGCAGCAGTCGATCGCCACCACGATGGCCTTCGTCCGCATCCTGAAGGACCTCATGCGGGACAAGGAGATCGGCAAGCGCTTCGTGCTGATCGCCCCCGACGAGTACCGCACCTTCGGCATGGACGCCTTCTTCCCGAGCGCCAAGATCTACAACCCGCTGGGTCAGCAGTACGAGGCGGTGGACCGCGAACTCCTCCTCGCCTACAAGGAGTCGCCGACCGGTCAGATGCTGCACGACGGCATCTCCGAGGCCGGCTGCACGGCCTCGCTGATCGCCGCGGGCTCCGCCTACGCCACGCACGGCGAGCCGCTGATCCCGGTGTACGTCTTCTACTCGATGTTCGGTTTCCAGCGGACCGGCGACCAGTTCTGGCAGATGGCCGACCAGCTGGCGCGCGGCTTCGTGCTCGGCGCCACCGCCGGCCGTACGACGCTGACCGGCGAGGGCCTCCAGCACGCGGACGGCCACTCGCACCTGCTCGCCTCGACCAACCCGGCCTGCATCGCCTACGACCCGGCCTTCGGTTTCGAGATCGCGCACATCGTCAAGGACGGCCTGCGCCGGATGTACGGCCCGGCCGCCGAGGACGTCTTCTACTACCTGACCGTCTACAACGAGCCGATCCAGCACCCGGCCGAGCCGGCGGACGTGGACGTCGAGGGCATCCTCGCCGGCATCCACCGCTTCAAGCCGGCCGAGGCCGGGACGATCCCGGCGCAGATCATGGCCTCCGGCGTCGCCGTGCCGTGGGCGGTCGAGGCGCAGCGGATCCTCGCCGAGGAGTGGAACGTCCGGGCCGACGTCTGGTCCGCGACCTCGTGGACCGAGCTGCGCCGCGAGGCCGTGGCCGTCGAGGAGCGCAATCTGCTCCACCCCGACGAGGAGCAGCTCGTCCCGTACGTGACGCGCAAGCTCCAGGGCGCCGAGGGCCCGTTCGTCGCGGTCTCGGACTGGATGCGCGCGGTCCCGGACCAGATCTCCCGCTGGGTGCCGGGGACGTACACCTCGCTGGGCGCGGACGGCTTCGGCTTCGCGGACACGCGGGGTGCGGCCCGCCGCTACTTCCACATCGACGCCCAGTCGATCGTGCTCTCGGTGCTGACCGAGCTGGCCCGCGCGGGCAAGGTCGACCGGTCGGCCCTGAAGCAGGCCGTGGACCGCTACCAGCTGCTCGACGTGGCGGCCGCCGACCCGGGCCCCGCGGGCGGCGACGCCTGAGTCCGTAGCGCATAGCGCCTGGTGAGGGGCGGTGGGACCGATGGTCCCGCCGCCCTTCGGCGTTCTCTACGATGCCCCGCATGAAGGTTCGCTGGAAGAGCTGGGAAAAGCGCACGCAGACGCCGCTGCTGGCGCTCGCGGTGGCGTTCGGCCTCGCCTACGCCGTGCCGATCGTGGCCCCCGGCGCCGCCCCGTGGGTGCACCGGCTGTGCACCCGGGTCGAGTGGGTGGTGTGGGCGGCCTTCGCCCTCGACTACCTCGTCCGGCTCGTCATCGCCCCGGCCCGCTGGGCCTTCGTCCGCTCCCACCCCCTGGACCTGCTCGCGGTCGTGCTGCCGATGGTGCAGCCGCTGCGGCTGCTGCGCGTCGTCTCCACGCTCCTCCTCGTGGGCCGGCGGGCCCGGATGGCCCCGCAGATCACGCTCACCACCTATGTGGCGGGCGCGGTGGTCGGGCTGATGATGTTCGGCTCGCTGGCCGTGCTGCACGTCGAGCGCGACGCCCCGGACGGCAACATCAAGACGCTCGGGGACGCGGTCTGGTGGTCCTTCACCACGATGACCACGGTCGGCTACGGCGACCACGCCCCGACCACGGGTCTCGGCCGGGTCCTCGCGGTCGGGCTGATGCTCTCGGGCATCGCCCTGCTGGGTGTCGTCACCGCCAACATCGCGGCCTGGTTCATCTCCCGCTTCGACCGGGACGACGCGGTGGAACGCCGGCAGACCGAGCTGCTGGAGGCGCTGACCCAGGAGGTGCGGGAGCTCCGCGCGGAGGTCGCGCGGCTCTCCCCGCCGGACGGATCACGCACCGTCCCCGCACCCGCCGTCCCCACGCCCGCCGTCCCCGCGCCCACCGTCCCCGCACCCGCCGTCCCCGCGCCCGCGGGCCCGGTCGGGCCCGACGGACCCGCCGTCCCTAGCGCTCCCAGATCTTGAACGCTCTGACCTCGTAGGGCGTCTGCGGCATCCATGTCCCGCGCCCCGGGTACGTCTCGAACTCGCCCGTCTCCGCGCACTCCGCCGACTGGTAGGTGGTGACCGGCCGTCCCGTGCGGTTCGCGAGGGACTGGGCCGAGGTGCCCGGCGGCAGGGCGACACAGCTCTCGATGTCGGTCGTGGCCAGCTCGTGGCTCTGGACGCGCCCCTTGAAATCGGGCTTGGGCCAGAGGCAGAGGCGGCCCGGACCGCAGGGCCCGAGGAGCGTCCCGGACGGCGCCGCCGTCGCGTCCGCCGCCGCCACGGGGGCGGCCGGGACCGCGGTCAGGAGCGCGGTCAGGACGCCGGTCAGGACGGCCGCCACCGCTGCCGCGATACCCGACTTCGTATACGAGGACCCGTACCTGTGCGTGTGCGTTTTCATGTCGATGACCCCCACTCGATTACTCTCTGTAATCACGAGCATGGCGGAGGTCTCCCCCACGACGGAAGAGGGGCCGCCCCCGTTCACGCGAACGGGTGACGGCCCCCTACGGGAACCCTGACGGCGGACGTCAGACGGTCGTCAGACGGACGTCAGATGTGACCGCCCATGCCGCCCGCCTCCGCGTTCTCGCCGCGCTTGGTGAGCGTGGCGACGAGGGCCGCGACGACCGCGACGCCGCCGGCGACGGTGAAGGCCAGGCCCATGCCGTCCAGGAAGGTGTCGTGGATGACGCCCGAGATCTTGTCGAAGAGGTCGGGGGTCATCCCCGGCGCCTTGGCGAGCTCCGGCGGGGCCATGCCGAACTCGGCGGCCTGCTCCAGCTGCGGGTTGACCGGGGCAGGGATGCCGGCCTCCTTCCAGTTGCCCGCGAAGGAGTCCGCCACCTTGGAGGACATGACGGCGCCGAGCACCGCCGTACCGAGCGCGCCGCCGACCTGCATGGCGGCCTGCTGCAGACCGCCGGCCACGCCGGAGAGCTCCAGCGGGGCGTTGCCGACGATGACCTCGGTGGCACCGACCATGACCGGGGCGAGGCCCAGGCCGAGCAGCGCGAACCACAGGGACATCGCGAAGGTGCCCGTACCGGCCGAGAGCGTGATCATGCCGAACATGGCGACGGCGGTGCAGACCATGCCTCCGACGAGCGGCACGCGCGGGCCGAACTTGGTGATCAGCGCGCCGGCCAGCGGCGAGGAGACGATCATCATCGCGGTCAGCGGCAGCAGGTGCAGACCGCTGTCCACCGGGCTGAGGCCCTTCACGCCCTGGAGGTAGAAGGTCACGAAGAACAGCCCGCCCATGAAGGCGAAGGCCATGAGGACCATCAGGACGACACCGGCCGAGAGCGGCACGGAGCGGAACATGGCCAGCGGGATCAGCGGCTCCTTGACCTTGGTCTCCCAGAAGGCGAAGAGCCCGAACAGGACGAGCGCGCCGATCAGACAGCCCCAGGTCTTGCCGCTGGACCAGCCCCAGGACTCGCCGGCCTTGATGAGGCTCCACACGAGGGAGGCCATGGCGCCGGAGAGCAGCAGGATGCCGAGGACGTCGAAGGAGCGCGGCGCGTTCTCGGCGCGGTGGTCCTTGAGGATGACCAGGCCGAGGACGAGCGCGAGGACGCCGACCGGGACGTTGATGAAGAAGACGGACTGCCAGCTGACGTGCTCGACGAGCAGGCCGCCGACGATCGGGCCGCCCGCCGTGGACGCGCCGATGACCATGCCCCAGATGCCGATGGCCATGTTCAGCTTCTCGGCGGGGAAGGTGGCGCGCAGCAGGCCGAGTGCGGCCGGCATCAGCAGGGCGCCGAAGAGGCCCTGGAGGACGCGGAAGGCGATCACGGCGCCGATCGAGTCGGACAGGCCGATCGCGCCGGAGGCCGCGGCGAAGCCGGCGATGCCGATGAGGAAGGTCTGGCGGTGGCCGAAGCGGTCACCGAGCTTGCCGGCGGTGATCAGCGCGACGGCGAGCGCGAGCAGGTAGCCGTTGGTGATCCACTGGACCTGGGCGAGCGTGGCGCCGAGGTCGGTCTTGATGGCGGGGTTGGCTATGGCGACGATCGTGCCGTCGAGCGCGACCATCATCACGCCCACGGCGACGGCGAACAGGGTCAGCCACGGGTGACCGCGCAGTCCCTTCGCCGGGCCCGGTGCGGGTTCCCGGACGACGCCCCCCTGACCCTGCGGGGCCTTTTCCACGGTGGTCTGACTAGTCATGCGACGAGGCTAATGTCAGCCACTGACAATTGACAAAGCGATTCACACGCCGGTAACTGTCACGTAGCTCACAGGTACCCTGACTACTCCCGCAGCCGGACGAAACACCTGAAAAGAGATTCGAATTGACCGTTCCCACCCCCGGCCTCCGCGAGCGGAAGAAGCAGCGCACACGCGACGCGCTGATCCGGGTGGCCCTGGAGCTCTTCACCACCCAGGGGTACGAGCGGACGACCGTCGACGAGATCGTCGACGCCGTCGAGGTCTCCCAGCGCACCTTCTTCCGCTACTTCGGCTCCAAGGAAGAGGTCGCCTTCGCCGTCCAGCACATGGTCGAGGAGCTGTTCGTGAGCGCCCTCGACCGGCGGCCGCCCGGCGAGGGCCCCTTCGACGCCCTGCGGGAGGCCGTCCTCAGCGCGTGGGACCACGCCGGTGAGGCGATCGCCGACGTCGTCCCCGTCGAGCTGTACCTGCGGAACTTCCAGATGATCGAGTCGACGCCCGCGCTCCTCGCCTTCCATCTGCGCCGCTCGGCCGAGACGGAGGAGACGATCGCCCGGATCATCGCCGACCGGGAGGGCCTCGACGTGGACGAGGACCCCCGCCCCCGGATCGCGGTGGCGGCCTTCAGCGGGGTCATGCGGGTCACGGCCCAGATGTGGGGCCGGGGCACGGACCAGAGCCTGGAGGGCATCCGCGCCCTCACCGAGCGTTACCTCGACCATCTCGGACCGGCACTCGCTCCCCACTGGCGGACCGGGACGGCCGACGACGCCGCGTAGGCGCCCCGTACCGCTCCGAAGTGGCCGGCGACACCCTTTGGGCCACGCGCTCCGGCCCCCGTAGGGTGGCGCCCCGTGACCTCAGCCGACGCCTCGCCCACCCTCGCCGTGCTGCGCACGCTCCTCGCGCTCGCCGTCGTGTTCGTGCTGCTCGCGACCACCGGGTGGACCGCGATCCGGCACCGGCCCGAGCCCGGACCGTCCCGTGCGGACGCGCTCGCCGCGTGGGCGCGCGACCGCGTCGGCCACCGCCCGCTGCCCGACCCGGCGGCCACCCCGGCCCGCGCGGTCGCCGCGTTCTTCGCCCGGCTCGGACCGGCCGGCGGCCGGCGGCTCGCCGAGCGGCACCCGCTCGTCGTCGGCAATCTCAACGGCGTCCCCGTCGCCCTCCGCTACCGCGCCAACCGGTTCACGCTCGCGGAGTCCCTCGACGCCGAGCGGGGCAGGCTCGACGACCCGCGGCTCTCCGCCGACGGCCGCCACGAGGCACGGCGCCGGGCGGACCGCTTCGCCTCCCTGATGCGGCCCGGCCGCCAGGTCCTGGCCTTCGACCCGACGGGCAAGGGCCGCGCGGCCGAGGTCCTCGGCGATCTGGAGCGGGCCCGGCGGGTCTCGGTGATCGTGCCGGGCGTCGACACCACCCTCCTCACCTTCCAGAAGACCCACGGCCGGTACGCGGCTCCCGCCGGCATGGCCCAGGCGCTGTACGCCGCCGAGCGGCGGACCTCCCCCGCCGCCCGGGTCGCCGTCATCGCCTGGGCCGACTACACCGCGCCCTCCGGGGTCGGCGTCGACGCGATGACCGGCCGGCTGGCCGCGAACGGAGCCGTACGGCTGGTGGAGCTGACCTCGGCGCTGCCCGGCGACGCCCGGGTGGCGCTCTTCTGCCACAGTTACGGCTCCGTCCTCTGCGGGCTCGCGGCGCCCGAACTGCCCGCGCGGGTGACGGATCTCGCCGTGGCCGGCAGCCCCGGGATGCGGGTGGAACACGCCGCGGAGCTCGCCACCCCGGCCCGCGTGTGGGCGATGCGGGACCCGGACGACTGGATCGAGGACGTGCCCCACCTGGAGGTCGGCGGGGTCGGGCACGGCGCGGACCCGGTGGAACCGGAATTCGGCGCGAGGCTGCTCTCGGCGGGCGGCGCGGCCGGGCACAGCGGCTATTTCGAGCCGGGCACGGAGAGCCTCGGCAACTTCGCCGCGATAGGGGTCGGTGCGTACGGGGACCTGGTCTGCGCACGTGCCGACAGCGCTTGCCACCGCGGAATATCCGGTGCGGAAGCGGCCTGACGCGCGTAGATCACGTAATTTCCCGACCTTTCACAGGGGCGACGCACGGGCATACGCCGCATACGATGAGGCGTATGGGTGATGTGCTGGCCGGAATTCATGCCACCTGGGAGTTCGAGAGCGATGCCCTCGTCATCCGCTTCGATCGGGGGAACCGCAACACGCCGAAGCTCTTCAGCGCGCTACGCGAGCGACGGGTACCGCACGAGGCGTTGGCGTCCGTGACGCTCACGCCGGGCAAGCGGGGCACCGTCGTGCTGCACGCCGTGCCCCGGCCCGGCGCCGATCCTCTGATGGAAGCGGCCGCGGGGCAGCTCAAGGAGGCGTGCGACCCGTACCGTCTGGTGCTTCCGGCGGACAAGGAGACGCTCGCCGAGTACTACCGGGACGAGCTGCGGGCGCTGCTCCCGGCGGACGCGGGCTTCACCGACACGGGCTTCGCCGACGCGGGCTTCACCGAGGCCGGCTTCGCGGAGGGCGGTTTCGCGGAGGGCGGGGGCGTCGGAGACGACGACCCGGCCGTGCGGCCCACCGACGGCTTCCTGGTGGCCGCGCCCTCGGGGCCGCTGTCCTTCAAGACGTACGACGGGCGGGCGAGCTTCGACGGGACCTCCGAGGTCGCCTTCCGCTGGTCCTGGACGGGCGCGTCCTCGGAGAAGTGGAAGGCCGGCGACCAGACCTTCTCCGTACGGGAGCTCAGCGGCGTCGAGTGGCGCTCGCCGGAGATCCTCGACGGCTACCTGCGGCTGGTGCCCCGCGACGGCGTCGCCCGGCCCGCCCAGCCCGACCGGGACCCGGCCTCGGTCGTCTTCGGTCTCGGCTACGGGCCCGTGCACGAGTCCCTCCCCTTCGCGGCGGCCGTGCTCGCCGCCATCCGCGGCAAGGACCGCGTGCCCGTCTCCGTCGCCGCCGTCGCCCCGGACAGCGCGCTCCGCGACCCGGGGGCGGTGGCGGAGCGGATCCGGCACCTGGGCGACCTGCACCGGGCGGGGCTCGTGACGGACGAGGAGTTCTCGGCGAAGAAGGCGGAACTCCTCGCGGAGCTCTGAGCCGAGGAGCCGACGGGCCGACGGGCCGAGGAGCCGACGGGCCGAGGAGCCGACGGGCCGAGGAGCCGGCAGGCCGACGGGCCGAGGGGCCGACGAGGCTCGGAAGGCCCCCGGTGTCATACCCCGGTATCGGGTCCCGGCCCCACCCGGGTATGACGCCCGCGCGCAAGGCCGCTGCCTACCCTGGGCGGGTCATGGCTACCCAACAGCGGCACGAGCCGCCCACCGCCCGCCTCGGCCGGTTCAGCGCACGGTCACGTGAGCTGCTCCAGGGCCTCGGGGCCGCGCTCACCACCCCGACCACCCCCGGCGCGCCCCTGCTCTCCGAGGCCTCCTCGCGGTGGGTGCGCCTGCTGCCGTACGTCGTCGCCGTCGCGTTCGTCGCCTCGCTCCTGCCCACCACGATCACCGTCCTCCTCAACGACTACGGCGTGAACGGCGGCCTCGCCGGGGCCATCGCCACCGCGCAGACCGCGCCGCTGCTGCTCGCCGTCTCCCGCCCCCTCCAGGCCTGGTGGGTGATCTTCACCGCGGACGTGCTCGGCGCGCTCGCCCTCCTCGGCTCGGAAGGCCCCCACGCGGACCTGTGGCCCTGGACCCCGCCGGTCGTCGTCGGCTACTGCGCGCTGATGGTCGCGCTCGGGCTGCGCGAGTCGCGCCGGGCCCTGTTCGGCGTCTGGCTGGCGACCGGCGCGGCCGGATACGCCCTGGAGGCCTTCCGGCCCGACGGGACCACCAGCGTCCACACCCTGCTGCTCGTGCTGAGCGGCGTCCTGCTGCTGCTCACCTCGGCCGTGCGCGCCCGGGGCGACGCGCAGCGGCGGCTCGTCGAGCAGGAGATCATCAACGAGGCCGAGCGCTCCCGCCGCACGCTCCTGGAGGAGCGGGCGAGGATCGCGCGCGAGCTGCACGACGTCGTCGCCCACCACATGTCCGTGATCACCGTGCAGGCGGACTCCGCCCCGTACCGCATCCCGGACCTCCCGGACGCGGCCCGGGAGGAGTTCACCTCCATCGCGGCGAGCGCGCGGGAGTCGCTGGCCGAGATGCGGCGGCTGCTCTCGGTGCTGCGCAGCGACGGCAGCGAGGGCGAGCGGGCGCCGCAGCCGGGTCTCGACCGGGTCCAGCAGCTGGTCGAGGCGACCGTACGGGCCGGGGTGCCGGCCGAACTGTCGCTCGCCGCCGGGCTGAAGGACGTGCCGCAGGCGGTGGACCTGTCCGCGTACCGGATCGTGCAGGAGGCCCTCGCCAATGTCGTCCGGCACGCGCCGGGCGCCGCGACCCGCGTGTCGGTGCGGGCCTCGGAGGACGGCTGGCTGACGGTGCTGGTCGTCAACGGGCCCGGCGCGGAGGCGGGTTCCGGGGTGGAGCGCGGTGCGGCCGGCACCGGGCACGGCCTCGTCGGGATGCGGGAGCGCGTACGGTTGACGGGCGGCTCGCTGGACACCGGGCCGCTGCCGGACGGCGGTTTCCGGGTGGCCGCCCGGCTCCCGCTGACGGCGGACCCCGCACCCGCCCCGGACCCGGAGCCGGCGCCCTGACCGGTGCCGGTGACGGCCCGGCCCCCACCCCGAACCCGGATCCGACCCCGAACCCGATCCCGGATCCGACCCCGAACCCCGAGGACCCCGAGTGACCATCCGCGTGATCATCGTCGACGACCAGGCCATGGTGCGGGCGGGTTTCGCCGCGCTGCTCGCCGCCCAGCCCGACATCGACGTGGTGGGCGAGGCGCCGGACGGCCGGCAGGGCGTGGACGTGGCCCGTTCGACGCATCCGGACGTCGTGCTGATGGACGTGCGGATGCCGGAGATGGACGGGCTCGCGGCGGCCCGCGAGATCCTCCACCCGCCGGCCGGCGTCACCCACCTGCCGAAGGTCCTGATGCTGACCACCTTCGACGTGGACGACTACGTGTACGAGGCGCTGCGCGCCGGCGCGTCCGGCTTCCTCCTGAAGGACGCGCCGCCCGCCGACCTCATCGCGGCGGTACGGATCGTGGCGGCGGGCGAGGCGCTGCTCGCCCCGTCGGTGACCCGCCGTCTCATCGCCGACTTCGCCGCCTCCCGGCCCGCCCCGCGCCGGGACACCACCGCCCTGCGCCTCAACGGCCTCACGCCGCGCGAGACGGAGGTCCTGGAGCTGATCGCCCGGGGCCTGTCCAACCAGGAGATCGCGGACCGGCTGGTCCTCGCCGAACAGACGGTGAAGACCCACATCGGACGGGTCCTCGCCAAGCTGGACCTGCGCGACCGGGCGCAGGCCGTCGTCTTCGCGTACGAGTCGGGCCTGGTGACCCCCGGCGCGAGCTGAGCGCCCCCGGACCCCCCGGCACGCCCCCGGGGGAAAACCCCACCCCCGCCCTCGGGTTGGCCAGTCGTCCACCCCCTACCCCGGTATCAAACCGCAGTTGGCTCCCCGGTGTGACGTGCCGTCACCCGTCGTCTTCCTACCTTCCTCTCGCCGACGAACGAGCGAGAACCGGAGAGGGAGGGGCGACCCCATGCGCCGCTTTGCGAGGACCCTGACGACCGTGGCCGTGGTGGCCGCGGTCATCGCCGGAACGGCCGGCTGGGCGTCCGGGGACGCCCAGGAGGCCGTCACCGGAGCACCTGTCGGAACGGGGGCCTGGCGGGATGCGGGGCTGCCGGACCCGGAGCGGATGGACCCGGCCGGGACCGCGCGGTTCTTCGCGGGACTCGCCCCCGTACGACAGAGGGAACTGGCCCGCACGCACCCCACGGTCGTCGGGAACCTCGACGGCGCCCCCCTCGCCCTGCGGTACGAGGCCAACGAGCGTGCCACGCACGGCCGGTTCGCCGGGGCGAAGGTCCTCGCCCACGATCCGCGCGGCCGGGGTCAGGTCGCCCTCGTGTACGGGGACCTGGCGCGGGCCGAGCAGGTCGCGGTCGTCGTGCCCGGCTCCGACACCGACGCCGGCCACCTCACCCCGCTCACGGACATGGCGCGGGAGCTGCACCGGGCGACCGGCGGCCGCACGGCGGTCGTCGCCTGGGCCGGCTACACCACCCCCGTCGGCGTCGGCCTGGACGCGGCCACCGCCCGGCTCGCCGAGGCCGGGGCCGACCGCCTCGCCCGCTTCGTGGACGGTCTCGCGGCCGTCCGGCCCGCCGGGGCCGCCGAGCCGTCGGTGTTCTGCCACAGCTACGGCTCCGTCGTCTGCGGGCTCGCCGCCCGCGACCTGAAGGCCAAGGACCTCGTGGTCCTCGGCTCCCCCGGGATGCGCGCCGCGAACGTCACCGGACTCGGCACCTCCGCCCGCGTCTGGGCGGCGAAGGACCCCACCGACTGGATCGACCGGATCCCGAACGTCGAGCTCGCCGGGCTCGGCCACGGCGCCGACCCCACCGACCCGGCCTTCGGGGCCCGCCGGATCCCGGCCGAGGACGCCACCGGCCACGGCGGCTACTTCGCGCCCGGCACCAGCTCCCTGCGCGCCTTCGCCGCGATCGCCGAGGGAGACGTCCGATGAGCGCCCTCGCCACGGCGGCCCGGAGGACGGCCGCGAAGATCGAGTCCTCCACCCCCGCCCACCGCGACCGGGCGATCGACGGGCTCCGCGCCCTCGCCCTGCTCGCCGTGCCGACCGGGCACTGGCTGCTCGGCGGCTTCACCCTCTCCGCCGACGGCGCCCTCCACAACGCGAGCCCGCTCGGCACCTTCGCCAAGCTCGCCCCGGCCAGCTGGGTCCTCCAGATGCTGGGGATCTTCTTCCTCGTCGGCGGCTATGCCTCCGTCCTCTCCTACCGGCGCCGCAAGGGTTCGACCGGCGCGTGGTTGAAGGGCCGGCTGGCCCGGCTCGGCCGCCCGGTCCTCGGGGTCACCGCCGTGTGGGCGGCGCTGCTGCCGCTGCTCCACTTCGGCGCCGGGGTGCCCGTCGACACCCTGCGGACGGCGTCCACGCTCGTCGTCCAGCCGCTGTGGTTCGTCGGGGTCTACACGGTGGTCACCGCGCTCACCCCGTACTGCGTCCGGGCCGCCCGCCGCCTCGGGGTCTGGGCCGCCGCGCCGCTGCTCGGCTCGGTCGCGGTCGTCGACTTCCTCCGCTACGGGCCGTACGCCGACGCCGTGCCGTCCTGGCTGAGCCTGCTGAACATCCTGCCCGGCTGGCTCTTCGCCTATCAGCTCGGCGTCTCGTGGGGCGAGGGCCGGGTGACCCGCAGGCACGCCTGGGCGCTGCTGCTCGGCGGCGCCGCGCTCTTCGCGACCCTCCTGCTCGCCTTCGGGTACCCGGCGTCCATGGTCGGTGTCCCCGGTGAGGCCCGCACCAACTCGCACCCGCCGTCGCTGCTCGTCCTCGCCCTGGCCGCCGCGCAGAGCGGCGCGGCGATCCTGCTCCGCGAGAGGCTCGGCCGGCTCCTGAAGCGGCCGGCGCTGTGGGCGCCGGTCGTGGTGGTCAACCTGTCCGCGATGACGATCCTGTGCTGGCACCAGACGGCGATGCTCGCCGCGGCGGTCCCCGGCTCGTACCTCGGGGAGGTCCCCGGCCTGGTCGGCGCGCCCGACTCGGTCGGCTGGATCCTGGCCCGGCTGGCCTGGATGCCGGTCTTCGCGGGACTGCTCGTCCTGATCGGGCGGTTCGCGCGGGGCTTCGAGTCCCCCTGGACGAGGACCGGTCCGGCGCGCCGCGTCCTGGCGGGACTCCTCGCGGCCGGATTCGGGGTCTTCGCCCTGGGGCTCGGGTGACGGCGCGGGGCGGCCGCGGGCCTCAGGCCTCGCGGGCCAGGGACGTGTGGCTCATGTCCGGGTACCGGTCCCCCGCCACCAGGCCCGCGATCGGCTCCAGTTCGGCCAGTTCGGCCGCGGTGAGGACGATCCGGGTGGCGGCCGCGTTCTCCTCCAGGCGGGAGCGCTTGCGGGTGCCGGGGATCGGGACGACCGTCAGGCCGTGCACGGCGGACCGCTGCTGCACCCAGGCGAGGGCGATCTGCGCCGGTGTCGCCGCGTGCGCGGCGGCGATCTTCCGGACCGGGTCGAGCAGGGCGGCGTTCCGCTCCGCGTTCTCGCCGGTGAACCGCGGCTGGTACCGGCGGAAGTCGCCGCCGGACAGCTCCTTGCCCGCGTCGGCGAACGCCCCGGTCAGGAAGCCCCGGCCGAGCGGCGAGTACGGCACGAAGGTCACGCCGAGCTCGGCGGCGGCGCCGACGGCGCTGCGCTCCACGTCCCGGGAGAAGAGCGACCACTCCGACTGGAGCGCGGCGATCGGGTGCACCGCGTGGGCCTCGCGCAGCTCGGGCCCGGTCACCTCGCTCAGCCCCAGGAAGCGGACCTTGCCCTCCTGGACGAGCTCGGCCATCGCGCCGACGGACTCGGCGAAGGGGATCGCCGGGTCACGGCGGTGCATGTAGTAGAGGTCGATCGTCTCGACGCCGAGGCGGCGCAGGCTGGCCTCCGCGGCCCGCTTGACGTACGCGGGGTCGTTGCGGACGGCCCGGTACGACGGGTCGTCGGCGCGCCGCTCGATCGCGAACTTGGTGGCGAGGGTGAGCTCGTCGCGGTGGGCTGCGACGAAGGGCGCGAGGAACTCCTCGTTGGCGCCGCTGCCGTAGATGTCGGCCGTGTCGATCAGCGTGACGCCGGCCTCCAGGGCCGCGTCGAGGGTGTCGCGGGCGGCGGCCTCGTCGGTGTCGCCGTAGAACTCGCTGATGCCCATGGCGCCGAAGCCCTGCACGCCGATCTCGGGGCCGTCCTGGCCGCCGAGACGTACGGTGTCGATCCTGGTCATGTGGGTGTGCCTCCGCATGGGGTCCCGTAGTGGCCGATCTTGACGTCGAGCACGGCGAGCGTGTCCTGGAGCTCGGTGATCCGGGCGAGGACGTCCCGCCGGGTGGCCTCCAGGAGCTCCCGCCGGTCGTTGCGGGTGTGATCGCCCTCGCGGACGAGTTCGGCGTACCGGACCATGTCGGCGACGGGCATGCCGGTCAGCCGCAGTTTGCCGACGAAGCCCAGCCAGCCGAGGTCGCGCTCGCTGAACCGGCGCTGCCCGGTGTGCGAGCGGTCGACGTGCGGCATCAGGCCGATCCGCTCGTACCAGCGCAGGGTGTGCGCCGACAGGCCGGTCAGGGCCGCGACCTCGCTGATGGTGTAGTGCGACGCACGGGCGCCGCCCGTTCCCGTCGCCGTGGGCGTACTCATGGCCGTACTCGTGGCCGTGCTCGCGATCACGCTCATGACCCCACGCTAAAACGTTGGAGTGCACTCGAAGCAAGTAGGCTCGGCCCCATGCAGAGCAGCAGCGTCCCGAGCCTGGCGTCGATCGAGAACTGGCCCGTCCCCACCGCGGCCGCCGCCGTCGTGCGGGCGGACGGCACCCTGGCCGGGTCCCACGGCCCCACCGGGCGGCGCTTCCCGCTCGCCTCGGTCACCAAGCCGCTCGCGGCGTACGCCGTCCTCGTCGCGTACGAGGAGGGGGCGATCGACCTCGACGAGCCGGCCGGGCCGGAGGGCGCGACCGTCCGCCACCTCCTCGCCCACACCTCGGGGCTCGCCTTCGACGAGAACCGGGTCATGGCGGCGCCCGGCGCCCGCCGGATCTACTCCAACACCGGTTTCGAGGCGCTCGGCGACCACGTCGCCAAGGCGACCGACATCCCCTTCGCCGAGTACCTGCACCAGGCCGTTCTGGAGCCGCTCGGCATGACGTCGACGGCCCTGGAGGGCTCGCCCGCCAAGGACGGCGTGTCGACCGTCGACGACCTGGTGCGGTTCGTCGCCGAGGTGCAGGCGCCGCAGCTGCTCGACGCCCGGACCGTCCTCGACGCGATGACCGTCACGTACCCCGGCCTGACCGGCATCCTGCCCGGTTACGGGCACCAGCGGCCGAACGACTGGGGGCTCGGCTTCGAGATCCGCGACGGCAAGTCCCCGCACTGGACGGGCGCCGGCTCCTCGCCGCGCACCTTCGGGCACTTCGGGCAGTCGGGGACGTTCCTGTGGATCGACCCGGACGCGCGGGCCGCGTGCGTCGCCCTCACCGACCGGCCCTTCGGGCCGTGGGCGATCGAGGCCTGGCCGCCGTTCACGGACGCGGTCCTCGCCGAGCTGCGCGCCGCCTGACCCACGCGGCGCTCCTCAGCCGGTGTCGTCGCCGCAGGTGGCCACGGGCAGGGCGCCGTCCGGGCCGATGAGGACGACCTCCGCCAGGCCGAGTCTGTCCTTCGCGTAGGCGGCCGTGCACACGAGCTGGCGCACGGCCGGCTCCGACAGGCTCGTCACCGCGAACGGGGCCCGCGCGCGCAGCAGCCGGCGGCCCTCGGTGCCGCCCGGCTTGTCCTCCGTGACGTGCGGGGCGGCCACGCCGCGCGGGAGGGCGGTGGTCAGGCCCGCGGCGGTCTCGGCGTCGTTCGGTCCGGCGAGGAGCGCGGCGAGCACCTTGTCGCCGACGACCCCTCGCTCCGCCAGGAGGGCGCTGTCGGGCGCGTCGGTCTCGTGGCCCTCCCCGTTGCCCAGGACGTAGTCCGGTCCGAACGGGTTGTCCGAGCTCCCGAACCCGACGTCGCGGGCCACCGGCATGGAGTGGCCGTCCGGGCCGACGAAGAACAGCAGCATCCGGGACTCGGGGTTCGGCCCGACCAGGACGGTCGGGGCTCCGCCCGCCTCGACGACGTCGCTCCCCTGGATCCCGCACGCGGCCACCAGCGGTAGGAGCCCGGCCAGGGCCGCGGCGGCCACCCGGCGGCGCATCACGGCAAAGACCGGGCGGCGGGTCGCGGCGGTGGCCGGGCGGTAGGTCGCGGCAACAGCCGGGCGGTAGGTCGCGGCGACGGCCCGGCGGCGGGTCGGGCGGCCGGTCACAGCGGCATCCGCACCGTGAAGACGGCGCCGCCCTCGGGATGGTTGGCGGCCTCCACGGTGCCGCCGTGCAGCCGTACGTTCTCCAGGGTGATCGCGAGGCCGAGCCCGCTGCCCGCCGAGCGCGTCCGGGCGGGGTCCGCCTTGTAGAAGCGGTCGAAGACGTGCGGCAGGACGTCCGGGTGGATGCCCGGACCCCGGTCGGCGACCTCCGTCACGAAGTGGTCCCCCTCCTCGTACACCCGGACGGTCACCGGCGCCCCGCCGTGCCGCAGGGCGTTGCCGACGAGGTTGGCGACGACGACGTCGAAGCGGCGCGGGTCGAGCCGGGCCCTGATGCCCGGGGCGAGGTACGGGGCGACGGACGCGGGGTCGGTCCAGTGCCGGTTCTGGAGCGTCTTGCGGACGCAGTCGGCGACGTCGACCTCGTCGGTGTGGAGCTCGGCGGCGCGCGCGTCGAAGCGGGAGATCTCCATCAGGTCCTCCACGAGGACGGCGAGCCGGCCGGTCTCGGCGCTGACCAGCCGGACGGCGCGGGCGGTGTCGCTGTCGAGCGTCCCGGCGGCGGCGTCCTCGTCGAGGACCTCGGTGACGGCGAGCATGCCGGCGAGCGGGGTGCGCAGTTCGTGCGAGACGTCGGAGGCGAAGCGGCGGGCGCGGGCCTCGGCGCTGCGGAGTTCGGCGACGGACCGTTCGAGCTCGGCGGCGGATTCGTTGAACGTGCGGGCGAGGTCGGAGAGTTCGTCGCTGCCCTTGGCGTGGATCCGGGTGTCGAGGCGGCCGCGGCCCATGTTGTGGGCGGCGATGCCCAGTTCCCGTACGGGGCGCAGGACACCACGCGAGGCGATGAGCGCGGGGATCAGGGCGACGGCGAGGGCGGGGAGGGCTCCGTCGCGGGCGGCGGTGACCATGGCCTCGACGTTGGCCTCCTCCTCGTCGAGCTCCATGACCGCGTAGAGGACGAGGCCGGTGGGCCGGGCCGCGTCCTCGGGCGAGAAGGCGTGGAAGAGGGCGGGGACGGCCATGGTCAGGTACGGGGTGCCGTTCTTGACGACCCGCTGGAAGCTGCCGTGGGGCGATTCGGCGTTCGCGTGGGCCCGGGCCCTCAGCTCGGGGGTGATGACGGAGGAGGTCGGGCGGTCGGTGGAGGAGACCCGGACGTCGCCGTACTCGGCGTAGACGCGCCAGGTGCGGGGCTTGCCCTGGCGGGCGATCCGGCGGACCTGGTCCCCCAGGAAGTCGGCCGAGGGGGGCAGGGCGGTGTTGAGGCCCTGGACCTGCTCGCGGAAGGCGGAGAGGGCGGTGTTCTGGGCCTGTTCCAGGATGGCGTTGCGGGCGGCCCGGTAGGTCAGGGCGGCGGTGGTGCCGCAGCCGACGGCGGCGACGAGCAGGAACGCCAGGACGAGCCGGGTCCGCAGGCCGAAGGGGCGCCATCGGGGGCGCCGGGCCCTGCGCCGCCGCGTCTCCGTCCTCGTCTCCGTTCCCGTCTCCGCCCCGGCGGCCGCGTCCTCCGCCGTCTCCGGGGCCGCGCAGGACCTCACAGCGGTCCGAAGCGGTAGCCGAAGCCGCGCAGGGTCTGGATGTAGCGGGGTTCGCCGGGGGTGTCCTCGATCTTGTTGCGCAGCCGCCGGACGCAGGCGTCGACCAGCCGGGCGTCGCCGTGGTAGCTGTGCTCCCAGACGTGTTCGAGGAGCTGCTGCCGGCTGAAGACCTGCTCGGGGGCGGCCGTGAGGTGGAGCAGCAGCTTCAGCTCGGAGGGGGCGAGGGCGAGCCGCTCGCCGGCCTTGGCGACGGTGAGTCCGGCCCGGTCGACGGCGAGCTGCCCGTGGAACTCGATGCCGGGGCGGCCCGTTCCGGGCTCCTCGATGCGCCGCAGCACGGCCCGTATCCGCGCCTCGATGACCTCGGTACGGGCGGGCTTGACGATGTAGTCGTCGGCACCGGCCTCCAGGCCGATGACGACGTCGAAGTCGTCCCCGCGGGCGGTGAGCATGATGATCGGGAGCTGGCTGCTCTCCCGGACGCGGTGGCAGACCTGGACGCCGTTCATGCCGGGCAGCATGAGGTCGAGGAGGAGCAGGTCGGGGCGGAACTCCCCGAGGGCGGCGAGCCCGGCCTCCCCGGTGGCCGCGGTCCGCACCTCGTGCCCGCGGCGGCGCAGCCCGAGTTCGACGCCCTCGCGGACGGAGGGGTCGTCTTCTATGAGGAGCACGCGGGGCATCTGTGGAGTATCCCAGGGTCGTGTCGACGCCCCGGAAGGGGGCGGTGGGTCATGCCCGGCGCCCGAGGGCGCGGAGCCGGGTGGTGCCGGTGGCGAGCAGGGCCTGCACCTCGACGAGGCGCAGGGGGCGGGCCAGCAGGGCGAAGACGCCGAGGACGGTGAGGCCGCCGGCCAGTCCGGCGGCGACGGCGCCGGCCGGACCGGTCAGGTCGGCGACGACGAGGCCGTATCCGGCGGCGGGCAGGGCGGCGACGAGGAGCCGCGCGAGCGCGGAACCCGCGCCGTCGCCCTCCCGGGAGGTGCCCGCGTCGGCGGTCCCCCGCAGCCGGCGCCCGAGGACGTACGCGGTGAGGGCCCAGCCCGCCCACAGGGCGAGCGAGTAGGCCGCGGCCATGCCCGCGACGGCCCAGTGGGCCGGAAGGTAGTGGTGCGCGGCCAGGGAGAGCCCGGCGTTGAGGCCGGCGATCACCAGGTTGAGGAAGAAGGGGGTACGGGTGTCGCGCAGGGCGTAGAACGCGCGGGTGCACACGTACTGGCCGGAGAGGGCGACGAGGCCGGGCGCGAAGGCCATCAGGATCCAGGACATCGCGCGGACGTCGTCGCCGTCGGTCGCCCCGTACCCGAAGACCACCGTCATCAGCGGGACGGCGAGGGCGAGGAGCGCGCAGGCCGCCGGGACGACGGCCGCCGCGCTGGTCCGCTGCGCGTACGCGACGTCCCGGCGGACGCCCGCGAGGTCGCCGTCGGCGGCTGCGGCGCTCATCCGGGGCAGCAGCGCGGTGACGAGGGAGACGGTGACGATGCCGTGCGGGACGGCCCACAGCAGATAGGCGTTGTTGTACCCGGCGAGGCCCGAACCGCCGGTGGTCTCGCTGCCCGAGGAGGTGGCGAGCCAGGTGGTCACCCAGTACGCGCCCTGGTTGGTGAGGACGAGCAGCACCAGCCAGCCGGCCGAGCGCAGCGGTGCGGCCAGGCCGCTGCCGCGGAAGTCGAAGCGGGGCCGCCAGCGGAAGCGGGCGGCGCGCAGCGAGGGCAGGAGCGCGAGGGCCTGGAGGGCGATGCCGGCGGTGGTGCCCCAGCCGAGCAGCGCGGTCTCGCCGGGGGTGAGTTCCCCTCCGTCGCCGACGACGAGGAAGAGGCCGAAGACGGCGACGACGACCACGTTGTTGAGGACGGGCGTCCACATCATGGCGCCGAACCGGCCACGGGCGTTGAGGACCTGGCCGAGCAGGGTGAAGAGCCCGAGGAAGAGGATCTGCGGCAGGCACGCGCGCGCGAAGGCGACGGTCATCTCCCGCTGCTCGCCCACGTAGTCGGTGTACGTGTCGACGATCAGCGGCGCGGCGAACACGGCGGCGGCCGTGAGCGCGGTGAGGGCGAGCGCGCAGAGGGTGAGCAGCCGGTCGGTGTAGGCCACGCCGCCGTCCTCGTGCTCCTTCGCGGCCTTGACCAGCTCGGGGACGAAGACGGCGTTGAGGGCGCCCCCGAGGAGCAGCATGTAGACGATGGTGGGGACGGAGTTGCCCACCGCGTAGCCGTCGGCGACCACGCCCGCGCCGAGCGCGGCGGCGACGACCGCGGCCCGGACGAAGCCGGTGGCGCGGGAGACGAGCGAGCCCGCCGCCATGAGCGCCCCGCTGCGGAGCGCGGAGGGCGCGGCCGCCTTCCGCGGTGCCGCGGGTTCGGTGAGCGTCGCCGTCATCGGCGGGCCAGATATGCCTGGAAGGCGCGGAACAGCGCCCCGTTGGTCGTGCCCTGCATCGGAATCTCCCACTCCCCCAGCGTCTCGACGACCTGTCCGCCCGTGCCGAGCTTCCAGCGCAGGAGCCCGTGGGCACGGTCGTCCGGATCGAGGGTGGAGGGTACCCCGCGGAGGTCGTAGACGGCGGCGCCGAGGGCATGGGCGTCGCGCATCATGCGCCACTGGAGGGCGTTGGAGGGGCGGACCTCGCGGCGGTGGTCGGCGGAGGCGCCGGTCTGGTACCAGACGCGGGCCCCGACGGTGACCATGGTGTGGGCCGCGAGGATCTCGCCCTCGTGGCGGGCGAGGTAGAGCCGCATCCGGCCGGGCTGTTCGGCGTTGAGGACGGCGTACTGGCGCTCGTAGTAGGCGAGGGAGCGGCCGAGCCGGAAGCCGTCGCGCTCCTCGGTGATGCGGAGCAGCCGGTAGAACTCGGGCAGGTCGGCGGCGGAGCCGATGGTGATCTCGACGCCGGACTTGCCGGCCTTGCGGACGTTGCGCCGCCACTCCTGGTTCAGGCCGGACCAGAGGTCGTCGGTGGAGCGGCCGGCGAGCGGGACCTGGAAGACGTGGCGGGGCTGGGCGTCGGCGCCGTCCTCGGAGTCGCCGCCGCACTTGCGCCAGCCGCGGGCGCGGAGGCGTTCGGCGACGACGGTGCCGAGCGGGTCGACCTCGTCGGCGAGGACGTCGGCGAGGCGGCGGCCGGGGCCGGTGGCGGCCTTGGCGGTGGCGGCGGTCCAGCGGCGGTACGCGGGCCCTGGGCCCATGCGCACGGCGAAGGCGCCGGAGGCGCGGAGGTGGCGGAGGAGCGGGTCGAGCCAGCCGTCCAGGTCGGGGTCGGACCAGTCGGCGACGGGCCCCTCGGGGAGGTAGGCGAAGTACTTGCGGGTGCCGGGGAACGCGCGGAGCAGGACCATGGCGACGCCGGTGAGCTCGCCGGACTCCGGCCCCCAGCCGATGAGCTGGTGGGTCCAGCCGTCCTTGACCTGTGCCCAGGAGGGCAGTTGGAGGAAGCTGGGTCCGTCCGCGCCGGTGGCGCGGGAGGCGAGGAACGCGCGGTACGTCTCGGGTGTCACGGGTCCGAGCCTGACCGGGCCCGCGGGGGCACGGCGGTCGGTGGGTGCGGCCGTCACGAGCAGCGCTGACACAACGGGAGCCTCCTGGTTCCGCCCCTCGGTGGTGGGGCGCACAGCAGGCTCACAGCCGAATTCGACGGAAGCGCACGGTCATTGTGACCGGACGATGACCGTTCCGCCGCAGCCCTTGTCATACGGGCCTCCGGCGGCCCACAGGACGGCCGGTCGGCCTACAGTCCGGAACATCCCACCTTCTTCCCTCACCGCGGAGGTCTTCCGTGCTGCCGATACGCACGCCCCGTTCCGTTCTCGTGGCCGTCGCGCTGGGCGTCTCGCTCACCGCCTGCTCCGCCCAGGCGGCGAGCGGCCCCGGCGCCGGCCCCGCGAAGGCGGGTGAACCCGGCGCGGCGGCCGCACCGGCGAAGGTGACGGTCGTGGACCCGGCGGCCGGCCGGCCGGTCTCGGTGACGGCCTCGGGCGGCACGCTCGCGGTCGTGAAGGTCGCGGACGCGGAGGGCGGGGTCCTCTCCGGTCGTACGGGCGCGGGGGGCACGAGCTGGACGTCGGACCGCAAGGCGGTGCCGGGCACCTCGTACACGGTGGAGGTGACCTCCCGTACCGCCGACGGCAAGGAGTCGACCACCCGGTCGTCCTTCGAGACGCCGGAGCCGAAGGCGGTCAACAAGCTGACCCTGGCGCCCGGCAAGAACACGACGGTGGGCATCGGGCACCCCCTGTCGATCGTCTTCGACCTGCCGGTCACGAAGAAGGCGGACGTGGAGCGGCAGCTGAAGGTCACCACCTCGAACGCCACCGAGGGGTCCTGGGGCTGGGTGAAGGACTGGTCGGGCCGCGACCGGGCGGACTGGCGGCCCAAGGAGTACTGGAAGCCCGGCACGAAGGTCACCCTGCAGGCGGACCTCGACGGCACCGACTCGGGCGGCGGCTGGTTCGTCCGGGACTACCGCACCGGCTTCACCGTCGGCGCCGCACAGGTCGTCAAGGTCGACCTGGACCGGCAGAAGCTGACGCTGGAGCGGGACGGGCGCGCGGTGCGCACGATCCCGGTCTCCGGCGGCACGCCGGGCGGCGACAAGCGGTCCTGGCGGGGCACGGCCGTCCTGATGGCGAAGGAGGGCACCATCAACATGAACTCGGAGACGGTGGGCCTCGGCGACGCCTACGACAAGATGGTCGACCACTCGATGCGGCTGACCTGGTCGGGCATGTACGCGCACGCGGCCCCGTGGAACGCGGCGTACTTCGGCAAGGCCAACCGGAGCTCCGGCTGCATCGGCATGAGCGACGCGAACGCCGCGTCGTTCTACGCCTCGGTGAACGTGGGCGACCCCTTCGAGATCACCGGCCGCGACACCAAGGGCACGGTCGCGGAGGGCAACGGCTACGGGGCGTGGAACCTGAGCTGGGCGCAGTGGAAGGCGAAGAGCGCGCTCGGCTGAAGGTCCGGCCGGGTCAGCCGAGGCTCCTGCGCGGGTCCCGCATCTCCCAGACCAGGACCTCCGCATCGGTCGTGGCGACGAGCGTGCCCCCTTCGGCACCGGTGAGCCGGGCCGCGTCACCGGGTCCGAGCGCCTCGCCGTCCGCCGCGTCACCGGGTCCGAGCGCCTCGCCGTCCGCCGTGTCGGCGAGGCGGACCGTGCCGCGTACGACGTGGACGTACGCGAAGTCGGCGGCCGGTACGGCGGCGTGCTCGCCGGCCGCCGGACGCAGGACGTGCAGGCGCGCGTCGGCCGTCGGCAGCTCGTACGACCAGGAGCCCTCGCCGCCGCGCACCAGCTCGTACGCGGGCTCCCCGCCCGGCACCAGCGGCGCGAGCCACATCTGCACGAAGACCAGGGGCACGTCGGCGTCGTTGCGCTCGACGTGCCGGACGCCGCCGGCGGAGCCGAGCCGCTGGAGGTCGCCGGGGCGGACGACGGTGGTGTGACCGGCGGTGTCGTGGTGGGTGAGCTCGCCCTCGACGACCCAGGTGACGATCTCGGTGTGGCTGTGCGGGTGCTCGTCGAAGCCCGCGCCGGGAGCGAGCCGCTCCTCGTTGCAGGCGAGGACCGCGCCGAAGCGGAGGTTGTCGGGGTCGTAGTACGGCCCGAAGGAGAGGGCGTGCCGGGTCTCGATCCCGGCCGCCGGCTCGCCCCCGGGGTACCGCTCGTCTGCCCGCTGGATGCGCATCACGGGCTCACGGTATCCGGCGCGGGCCCCGGTCCCCGTGGGCGAATCCGCCCCGCCCCCGCACGTCGGCGCCCTGATAAGGCAGTCTTGTCCCCGTGCCAGAACCCACGAACGCCGCTCATCCGCACTCCGCGACCCTGAAGCGCCTCGAACAGTCCTCCGGGAGGCTCGCCGCCGGCGCGATCGCCCGCATGGACGAGACGCTGCCGTGGTACCGGGCGATGCCGCCCGAGAACCGTTCCTGGATCGGCCTGGTCGCCCAGGCCGGTATCGCCGCGTTCACCGAGTGGTTCCGGCACCCCGAGACGCCGCAGGCGATCTCGACGGACGTCTTCGGCACGGCGCCCCGTGAGCTGACCCGGGCGATCACCCTGCGCCAGACCGTGGAGATGGTCCGCACCACGATCGAGGTCATGGAGTCGGCGATCGACGAGGTCGCCGCCCCCGGCGACGAGTCCGTGCTCCGCGAGGCGCTGCTCGTCTACGCCCGGGAGATCGCCTTCGCCACGGCCCAGGTGTACGCGCAGGCCGCCGAGGCCCGGGGCGCCTGGGACGCGCGCCTGGAGTCGCTCGTGGTGAACGCGGTGCTCTCCGGCGAGGCCGACGAGGGCGCCGTCTCGCGGGCCGCCGCCCTCGGCTGGAACTCGCCGGACCATGTCTGCGTGATCCTCGGCACGGCCCCCGACGGGGACAGCGAGCTGACCGTGGAGGCGATCCGGCGGGCCGCCCGGCACGCCAAGCTCCAGGTCCTCACCGGTGTCCTCGGCGACCGGCTCGTCGTCATCGCCGGCGGCAACGACAACCCCCTCGCCGTGGCGAAGTCGCTGATCGGCCCGTACGCGTCCGGTCCGGTCGTGGCTGGTCCCGTCGTCCCCGACCTGCTGGCCGCGACCCGCTCCGCGCAGGCCGCGGCGGCCGGCCTCAAGGCCTGCTCCGCCTGGCAGGACGCGCCCCGGCCCGTTCTCGCGGACGATCTCCTCCCGGAGCGCGCCATCGCCTCCGACCCTTCGGCGCGCGAGCAGCTGGTGGAGGAGATCTACAGACCGCTGGAGGAGGCGGGCTCGGCGCTCCTCGAAACGCTGAGCGTGTACCTGGAGCAGGCGAGCAGCCTGGAAGGCGCGGCGCGGATGCTGTTCGTGCACCCGAACACCGTGCGCTACCGGCTTCGACGTGTGACCGACGTCACCGGCTGGTCACCCTCCGATGTCCGCTCCGCGTTCACGCTGCGGATCGCGCTCATTCTCGGGCGCTTGGCCGACGGGGATGCCCAGTCCTAGACTTTTGTCGAAGACCAACAATTCCCCCGACGGTTCTTCGTCCTTGTCCTCACGGGCGCCGGGAGCCGTCCGCAAGAGAGAGTGTGAGGGTGCTCGTACTCGTCGCTCCCGGCCAAGGCGCTCAGACGCCCGGCTTCCTGACTCCCTGGCTCGAACTTCCCGGTGCCGCCGACCGCATCGCGGCCTGGTCCGAGGCCATCGGTCTCGACCTCGTCCACTACGGCACGAAGGCCGACGCGGACGAGATCCGTGACACCGCCGTGGCGCAGCCGCTGCTCGTCGCCGCCGGCCTGCTCTCGGCCTCGGCCCTCGGTGACGTCGCGCCCGGCGTCGTCGCCGGCCACAGCGTCGGCGAATTCACCGCCGCCGCGTTCGCGGGGGTCCTCGACGACACCGCCGCGCTGAAGCTCGTACGGGCCCGTGGTCTCGCGATGGCCGAGGCCGCCGCGGTCACCGCGACCGGCATGTCGGCGCTGCTCGGCGGCGACCCCGAGGTGACCGTCCCGCACCTGGAGAAGCTCGGGCTGACCGCGGCCAACGTGAACGGCGCGGGCCAGATCGTGGCCGCCGGCACGCTGGAGCAGCTGGCCGCCCTCGACGCGGACAAGCCGGAGGGCGTCCGCCGGGTCGTCGCGCTCAAGGTCGCCGGCGCGTTCCACACGCACCACATGGCGCCCGCGGTCGCGAAGCTGGAGGAGGCGGCCGCCGAGTTGTCCCCGGTGGACCCGGCCGTGACGTACGTGTCCAACAAGGACGGGCGGACCGTCGCCACCGGCGCCGAGGTCCTCTCGCGCCTGGTCGGCCAGGTCGCGAACCCGGTCCGCTGGGACCTGTGCATGGAGACCTTCCAGGAGCTCGGCGCGACCGCCCTGATCGAGGTGTGCCCCGGCGGCACCCTCACCGGCATCGCGAAGCGCGCCCTGCCGGGTGTGGCCACGGTCGCCCTCAAGACCCCCGACGACCTCGACGCGGCCCGTACGCTCATCGCCCAGCACGCGGCCGTCTGAGAAGGAGTGTCGAGAAGATGTCGAAGATCAAGCCCAGCAAGGGCGCCCCGTTCGCGCGGATCCTGGGTGTCGGCGGCTACCGCCCGACCCGGGTCGTGCCGAACGAGGTGATCCTCGAGACGATCGACTCGTCCGACGAGTGGATCCGCTCGCGCTCCGGTATCGCCACCCGCCACTGGGCCTCCCCGGAGGAGACCGTCACCGCCATGTCGGTGGAGGCCTCCGGCAAGGCCATCGCCGACGCCGGGATCACCCCGGAGCAGATCGGTGCCGTGGTCGTCTCCACGGTCTCGCACTTCAAGCAGACCCCGGCCGTGGCCACCGAGATCGCCGACAAGATCGGCGCCGGGAAGCCGGCCGCGTTCGACATCTCCGCCGGCTGCGCGGGCTTCGGCTACGGCCTGACGCTCGCCAAGGGCATGGTCGTCGAGGGTTCCGCCGAGTACGTCCTCGTCATCGGCGTCGAGCGGCTCAGCGACCTGACGGATCTGGAGGACCGCGCGACGGCCTTCCTGTTCGGCGACGGCGCCGGTGCCGTGGTCGTCGGCCCCTCGGACGTGCCGCACATCGGCCCGACCGTCTGGGGTTCCGAGGGCGACAAGTCCGAGACGATCAAGCAGACCGTGCCGTGGAACGAGTTCCTCCCCCAAGCTCTCGACTCCGCTCGAGCGGGGGGGACCCCCAGCGGCGACGTCTCGAAGCTGCCGCTCAACGAGGCCGGCGAGGTCAAGTTCCCCGCCATCACGCAGGAGGGTCAGGCGGTCTTCCGCTGGGCCGTCTTCGAGATGGCGAAGGTCGCCCAGCAGGCGATGGACGCCGCCGGCATCACGGCGGACGACCTGGACGTCTTCATCCCGCACCAGGCGAACATGCGGATCATCGACTCGATGGTGAAGACCCTGAAGCTGCCGGAGCACGTCACGGTCGCCCGTGACGTGGAGACCACCGGCAACACCTCGGCCGCCTCGATCCCGCTCGCGATGGAGCGGCTCCTGGCGACCGGGAAGGCGAAGAGCGGCGACACCGCGCTCGTCATCGGCTTCGGGGCGGGTCTCGTCTACGCCGCGACGGTCGTTACCCTCCCCTAGGCACCCGGATCTTCCGGAAGCCCCCCTTTTACCGAAGTAACCGCAAGAAGGAGCGCCACTATGGCTCACACCCAGGAGCAGATCGTCGAGGGTCTCGCCGAGATCGTCAACGAGATCGCCGGCATCCCGGTCGAAGACGTCCAGCTGGACAAGTCCTTCACCGACGACCTGGACGTCGACTCCCTGTCCATGGTCGAGGTCGTCGTCGCCGCCGAAGAGCGCTTCGACGTCAAGATCCCGGACGAGGACGTCAAGAACCTCAAGACGGTCGGCGACGCCGCCGGCTACATCCTGAAGCACCAGGCCTGATTCGGCCCCTGCTGACTCGGTCCGCCACCCGGCGGTGGCGCCGTATTCCGACCATCACACACATGGAGAACGAATTCCTGTGAGCTCGACCAATCGCACCGTGGTCGTCACCGGTATCGGCGCAACCACACCGCTGGGTGGCGACTCCGCAACGACCTGGGAAGGTCTGCTTGCGGGACGCTCCGGCGTCAAGCCCCTGGAGGGCGAGCGCTTCGCGGAGCTGCCCGTCCAGATCGCCGCGGCCGCCGCCGTCGACCCCGGCGACGTCCTGCCCCGCCCGCTCGCCCGCAAGCTGGACCGCTCGGCGCAGTTCGCCGTGATCGCGGCCCGCGAGGCCTGGGCCGACGCGGGCTACACCGCCCCCGCCGGCGAGGACGAGAAGATCGTGCCCGAGCGGCTCGGCTCCGTCATCGCCTCCGGCATCGGCGGTGTCACCACGCTGCTCGACCAGTACGACGTGCTGAAGGAGAAGGGCGTCCGCCGCGTCTCCCCGCACACCGTGCCCATGCTCATGCCGAACAGCCCCTCCGCCAACGTCGGTCTGGAGGTGAACGCTCGCGCGGGCGTCCACACCCCGGTCTCCGCGTGCGCGTCGGGTGCCGAGGCGATCGGCTACGCCGTCGAGATGATCCGCACCGGCCGTGCCGACGTGGTCATCGCCGGCGGTACCGAGGCCGCGATCCACCCGCTGCCGATCGCCGCCTTCGCCAACATGATGGCGATGTCCAAGAACAACGAGGAGCCGACGAAGGCCTCGCGTCCGTACGACACCGGCCGGGACGGCTTCGTCCTCGGCGAGGGCGCGGGCGTCGTGATCCTGGAGTCCGAGGAGCACGCGAAGGCGCGCGGCGCGCGCATCTACTGCGAGGTCCTCGGCCAGGGCCTGTCGGCCGACAGCCACCACATCGCGCAGCCCGAGCCGACCGGCCGGGGCATCGCCGCCGCGATGCAGAACCTGCTCGACTCGACGGACCTCAAGCCGTCCGAGGTCGTCCACCTCAACGCGCACGCCACGTCGACGCCGCAGGGCGACGTCGCCGAGATCAAGGCGCTGCGGAAGGTCCTGGGCGACGACCTCGACCACGTCGCGATCTCCGCGACGAAGTCGATGACCGGTCACCTCTTGGGCGGCGCCGGCGGCATCGAGACCGTCGCGACGGTCCTGGCGCTCCACAACCGTCTGGCCCCGCCGACGATCAACGTCGACGAGCTGGACCCCGAGGTCGACGCGGACATCGTCCGCGGCGAGCCCCGCGAGCTCCCCCAGGGCACGATCGCCGCGATCAACAACAGCTTCGGCTTCGGCGGCCACAACGTGGTCCTGGCGTTCCGCACGGTCTGACCCCACGCGGGACATCGAGAAGGCCCACGCCCTGCCCGGGCGTGGGCCTTCGTCGTACACCGGCCGGGACGGATTCCGGCACAGCGCCCCTGAAGCCGCGTCCTGGCGGTCCTCGCCGCCGCCCGGCCCGCTTGCGCGGCCGTACGGCGCGCCGAGGCGAGGGCGCCGGCTCCCGGCGCCCTCTGCCCGCCCCGGCGCGCATCCGCGACGCCTCGGTGAAGTGCGTCAGACGACTTGGTGAAGCCAGCGGACCGGCGCGCCCTCGCCCGCGTACCGGAAGGGCTCCAGCTCGTCGTCCCAGGGCTTTCCGAGGAGTCTGGCGACCTCGGCCTCCAGCTGCGTCTCGCCCTGGAGGGAGCGCGCCAGCGCGGCCCGCAGGCGGTCCTCGGGGATGAGGATGTCGCCGTGCATTCCGGTGACGGCGTGGAAGATGCCCAGGTCGGGGGTGGCGCTGTAGCGCTCGCCCTCGGCGGTGGGGCAGGGCTCGGCGGTCACCTCGAAGCGGAGCATCTGCCAGCCGCGCAGCGCGGAGGCGAGCTTGGAGGCGGTGCCGGTCTGCCCCTTCCAGGAGAACTCGGCTCTCCAGGTGCCGGGGGACGCCGGCTGGCGGATCCAGTCGAGCTGGACCCTCGCACCGAGGACACCCGCGACCGCCCATTCGACGTGCGGGCACAGCGCGCGCGGTGCGGAGTGTACGTACAGGACTCCACGTGTCGTCACCGGGACCTCCAGTGTGGGACGAGGTTCGCCTTCCCAGCGGCCTCAGTTAACAGCATCCGGAGAAAAACATCGCAAACCATCAAAAAGGGGACAGCATGTGACGTGATGTAATTTACCGGAGCCCGTCGGCGATGGCGCCTCTGGTTCGACGGGGGAAAAGCTACCGTGCCGCGCCGTCGTCGGTGTGACGTACGGTCGGTCCGAGGGCCGGGGAACACCAACCTTTCACCCGCCAGGACGCCGAAGGAGGGCCGGGGGATGCGCGGCCGACGCAGGATCCGTACCGCCGCCGTCTCCGCGACGGCGGCGCTGCTGTGCGCGGCGGCGGCCTCCGGCTGCACGTCCGGGAGCCCGGGCGCGGCGGCTCCGGCCGACAGCCGCGCCCCGGCGGGGCCCGCGCGGAGCGTGCCGCCGAGTCCGACGCCGAGCCCGACGCCCGCCTCGTCGTGGGACGTCTCCCCCGGCTCCGTCGCCGCCGTCGGCGATTCCGTCACCCGCGCCTTCGACGCCTGCGCGGTCCTCGCGGACTGCCCCGAGGTGTCCTGGGCGACCGGGACGGACGCGTCCGTCAACAGCCTGGCGCTGCGGCTGTTGGGCCCGGGGAAGGTGGCCACGCGCAGCTGGAACCTGGCGCGGACGGGGGCGCGGATGGCGGAGCTGCCCGAGCCGATGGCGGGGGCGGCGGCCGAGAGGCCGGAGCTCGTGACGGTGATGATGGGCGCGAACGACGCCTGCCGACCGACGCCGGAACTCATGACCCCGGTCGCCGACTTCCGCTTCTCCTTCGAGACGGCGCTGGCCCGGCTGCGGGCGGGTGCGCCGAAGGCGCAGGTGTACGTGTCGAGCGTGCCGGACCTGAAGCACCTGTGGGCGACGGGGCGGCTCAGCCCGGCGGGGCTGAAGGTGTGGAAGCTGGGGATCTGCGGCTCGATGCTCGCGGACGCGGAGGACCTGGGTCCGGCCGCGGAGCGGCGCCGGACGACGGTCCGGGAGCGGGTCGTGGCGTACAACAAGGTCCTGGAGGAGGTCTGCGCCGAGGACGAGCGCTGCCGGTACGACGGCGGGGCCGTCTTCGGCTTCCGGTTCGACGGCGGGCAGTTGAGCCCGTGGGACTGGTTCCATCCGAGCCGGGACGGGCAGGCGCGGCTCGCGGAGCTCGCGTACCGGCGGATCACGGAGGAGTGAGGAGCCCCGGGACGGTTGTCAGGTTCCGTCCCGGGGCCCGGTTCGCGGGATCCGCCGCGGGGATCCGCCGTGAGGATCCGGCGTGGGGATCGGCCGTGGGGATCCGGCGTGGGGATCCGGCAGGGAGATCCGGAGGTCAGAGCTCCAGGGTGGCGGTCAGGCGGGCGTCCGTGAGGGAGTGGGCCGCCACGACCTCGTACGCGCCGGGGACGAAGACCCAGTCGTTCTTCTCCTCGTCCCAGATCTCGAAGGCGCGGCGGGGCAGCGCGATCCCGGTCTCGACGGTCTCGCCGGGCGCGGCCCCGACGTTCGCGAAGGCGGCCAGCCAGCGCGCCGGGCGCTCCGCGGTCGTGCTCCGCACGCCGGTCGGCTCCGTGGAGACGGGTGCCAGGTAGATCTGGACGACCTCGCGGCCGGGGCGGTCGCCGGTGTTGGTGAGCCGGACGGTGACCGTCTCGGGGGTGGCGGTGAGGGAGTCGTACGTCCAGGCCGTGTAGCCGAGGCCGTGGCCGAAGGCGTACGCGGGGACGGCGCCGGCCCGGTCCCAGGCGCGGTAGCCGATGAAGACGCCCTCGGTGTAGTCGAGTACGCCCTCGGTGGGGGTGACCTCGGTGACGGGGACGTCGGCGAGGGCGGCGGGCCAGGTGGTGGGGAGGCGGCCGCCGGGCTCCTCGGCGCCGGTGAGGACGTCGGCGAGGGCGTCGCCACCCTCCTGGCCGGGGAACCAGCTGAGCAGGACGGCGGCCACGTCCTCGCGCCACGGCATCTCGACCGGGGAGCCGGCGTTGACGACGACGACGGTGTTCGGGTTGGCGGCGGCGACGGCCCGTACGAGGTCGTCCTGGCGGCCGGGGAGGGCGAGGTCCTTGCGGTCGAAGCCCTCGGACTCGACGCGCTCGGTGGTGGCGACGACCACGACGGCGGTGTCGGCGGCGCGGGCGGCCTCGACGGCTTCGGTGATCAGTTCGTCGGGGTCGCGGCGGGGACCGAGGTGGACGAAGGAGAACATGACGGCCGGCAGCGGCGCCGCGAACTCCTTGTCCAGGGTGTGGAGCAGGGAGACCTCGACGGGCTCGCCGGCGGTGAGGGCGACCTTGGCGCGCTCGACCGGGGAGCCGAAGAAGGCCTCGAAGGGGTCGGTCTCGGGGCCCATGGCCTGGACGCCCTCGAAGACGGGGACGCCGCCGACGGTGAGGGCGAAGGCGCCGAGGCCGCGGGTGCCGAAGGCGTGCTCGCCGGACTCGCGCGGGGTGAAGGTGCCGAGGACCTCGATGGAGGCGAGGGCCTCGTGGGTGACGCCGGCGGGCAGGTCGTCGCCGATCCACTGGACCTGGCCGTTGGGCAGGGAGCCCTCGCCGAGGATCCGTCCCTCGGCGTCGCGGCAGCGGGCGCGGAGGGTGAACCCCGGCGAGTTGGCGCCGGCGGGGGTGAGTTCGTCGCTGGGGTCGGCGCCGACGGTGAAGGTGAGCGCGCCCTCGGGGAGGGCGGCGGTCAGGCCGGCGAGCGGGGAGACGACGTGGTCGGGGAAGACCTGGGCGGAGCCGCCGCCGAGGACGCGGGCGTCGCGGGCGGCGGCGCCGGAGAGGGCGACCGTGCCGCTCCTGAGGGGCAGGGCCCGGTTCTCGTTGCGGACGAGGACGAAGGAGCGGCGGGCGATCTCGCGGGCGAGGGCGTCGCCGTCGACGGCGGCGGGGTGCTCGGTGACGACCGCCGGGGCGCCTTCGAGGGCGCCGACGCGGGCGGCGAGCCGCAGGACGTTGCGTACGGCCGCGTCGACGGCGGACTCCTCGACCTCGCCGGCGCGGACGGCGGCGGCGAGGGCCTCGCCGTAGACGGTGTGCGGGCCGGGCATGGCGACGTCCAGGCCGCCCTCGATGTCGCCGGTGGTGGAACGGGCGGCCATCCAGTCGGAGACGTTGCAGCCGTCGAAGCCCCATTCGCCGCGCAGGACCTCCTCGACGAGGTGACGGTGCTCGGTCATCGTGACGCCGTTGACCTGGTTGTAGGCGGTCATGATGCCCCAGGGGTGGGCGTTCTTGACGATGGCCTCGAAGGGGGCGAGGTAGACCTCGCGGAGCGGGCGCGGGGCGACCTTGTTGTCGACGGTGAAGCGGTCGGTCTCGGCGTCGTTGGCGACGAAGTGCTTGACGGTGGTGCCGACGCCGCCGTCCTGGACGCCCTGGACGTAGCCGGTGCCGATCGCGCCGGTGAGGTGGGGGTCCTCGCTGTACGCCTCGAAGTGGCGGCCGCCGAGGGGTGAGCGGTGCAGGTTGACGGTGGGCGCGAGGAGGACGTGGACGCCCTTGCGGCGGGCCTCCTGCGCGAGGAGCCGGCCGGCGCGGCGGGCGAGTGCGGGGTCCCAGGCGGCGGCGAGCGCGGTCGGGGACGGCAGGGCGACGGACGGGTCGTCGGCGGTCCAGCGGACGCCGCGGACACCGATGGGTCCGTCGGACATGACCAGGGACTTCAGGCCGATCTCCGGCAGGGCGGGCAGGGACCACATGTCCTGGCCGCCGAGCAGCCGCGTCTTGGTGTCCAGGTCGAGCTTGCCGAGCGCCGTCTCGACGGCCGCGTTCCGCGCGGTCTCCGCGCTGTTCTCCGCCATGGCCGTACCTCCTCGTTGACGTACCGATGACCCCGATGCGCCCATCGTGCACCCACCTACCTGTAGATCGGTAGGTTACGTGATGCTTCCGTTATCTCAAGGCCGCGGCGAAGGGGTACCGTCCTGGGACGACCCTGCGAGAGGAGGCCGCGGCGATGGTGCGGGCCAGGAGCGAGGAGCGGCGGGCGGAGATCCTGCGGGCCGCCCTCGAAGTGATCGCCGAGCGCGGCTACCGGGGCGCGACCCTCGGTTCCGTCGCCGAGCGCGTCGGGCTGACGCAGCAGGGGCTGCTGCACTACTTCCCGACGAAGGAGGCGCTGCTCATCGCGGTCCTGGAGGAGCGCGACCGCTGGGACACGAGCGGCGGCCGGGACCGCGAGAACTGGCGGCTGGACCTGATGGAGTCCCTCGTCGAGTACAACGCGATGCGGCCCGGGATCGTGCAGACCTTCTCCGCCCTCCTCGGCGAGAGCGTCACGGACGGGCACCCGGCGCGGGAGTTCTTCACCGAGCGGTACGGGCAGGTGCGGGCGAGCATGGCGGACGTGCTGCGCCTGGAGTTCGGCGACCGGCTGCCGGGCGGGCTCACCCCCGAGCAGGCCGCGCCGATCCTGACGGCCGTGCTGGACGGGCTCCAGTACCAGTGGCTCCTCGACCCGGCGGCCGTGGACATGCCGGCCGCCTTCCGTGACTTCCTGCGCCTGCTGCGGGGCGGCGGCGACGGCTGAGGGGAGTCAGCGGGCCACGGCCGCCAGGTCCTCGCCGAGCAGGGCCGGGTCCGCGGTCAGCGCGGTGTGGACCGCCTCCAGGACGGGCAGCTTCGCCAGCGCCGTCGCGAGGGCGACGTCCTTCGCGGCGAGGGCGACCGGGAAGTACGACCCGGTGGCGGTGGCGCGCCCGACGGCTCCCGCGAGGGGGCCCGCGCCGAGGGTGCGGAGGGCGAGCTCGCGGGGCAGCCCCAGGGCACCGGCGAGCGCGAGGGTCTCGGCGACGAGGGCGACGCCGCCGATGGCCGCGTTGATGAGCACGAGCTTGAGGGCGGCGCCGGTGCCGGGGCCGCCGCACGGGGTGGTGGCGCCGAGCAGGTCGAGGACGGCGGCGACGGGCGCGGTGTCGCCGCCCGCGAGGATCAGGAGCTCGCCGGTGGCGGCCCGGTCGACGCTGCCCATGACGGGCGCGTCGATCAGGGTGACCCCGCCGGGGAGCCGGGCGGCCAGGGCGGCGACCGTGTCCGGACCGACCGTCGAGGTGTCGATCCAGTGGGTGCCGGGGCGCAGCGCCGGGATCAGCCGGTCCGCGACGGCGAGCGCGGCGGCCGGGTCCGCGAGCATCGTGACGACGACGTCGGCGTCCCGGACGGCCTCGGCGGGGTCGGCGGCCCGGACGGCTCCGTCGGCGACGAGGGGGTCGGCCTTGGCGGGCGTGCGGTTCCAGACGGTCAGGGGGTGTCCGGCGTCGAGGAGGCGGCGGGCCATCGGCAGGCCCATGGATCCGAGGCCGAGGAAGGCGATCTTCTGCGGGGCGGTGTTGTCCATGCCCCCGACGCTAGGACCGCCTTCTTCATGCGACAAGCGAATGTCTAGCATGGCTGCCATGCCTGTCTCGCATGGCCTGTACGAGGCGTTCCTCGCCGTCGCCCACGCCGGCTCCCTCACCGCCGCCGCCCACGCCCTCGGCTACACGCAGTCCGCGGTCTCCCGCCAGGTCCAGTCGCTGGAGGACGAGATGGGGGCCGAGCTGTTCGAGCGGCTGCCGCGCGGGGTGCGGCTGACGGAGGCGGGCCGGGTGCTGCTTCCGCACGCCGAGGCGGTACGGGACCGACTGGCCGCCGCCCGGGCGGAACTGGCCTCGCTGCGCACGCTCGACGGCGGGCTGCTGCGGCTCGGGGCCTTCTCCAGCGCCACCGCCTCCCTCGTGCCGCGCGCGCAGGCCGCGTTCCGCGAGCGGCATCCGGGGGTGGTGGTCACGCGGGTCGAGGGGCCGTCGGTCAAGCACCTCGGGCTCGTCGCGGCCGGGGAGGAGGACCTCGCCGTGGTCGGCCCGACGCCCACCGCTCCCCCGCCGCCGGGTGTGACGCTGCACCACCTGCTCGACGAGCCGATGCTGGTGGCCCTGGCGCAGGGGCACCGGCACGCGGGGCGGCGGGCGGTGCGGCTCGCCGAACTCGCCGACGAGGAGTGGATCACGGGCCACGAGCGCCTGGAGGACACGCTCTTCCGTCCGGCCGTCGCCGCCGGGTTCCGGCCGCGCGTCGGGCTGCTCGTGCACGACTGGATCGCCAAGCTGGGGGCGGTCGCGGCGGACCTCGGGGTCACGCTCGTGCCCGCGCTCGCGGCGGCCTCGGTGCGCCCGGACGTCGCGCTCGTGACGATCCACCCGGGCGACGTGCCGTACCGCCGGATCTGCGCGGCCGCGCCGAGCGCGCCGACGGTGGCGGCGACCGCCTTCCTCGGCGTGCTGCGCGAGACGGCCGAGGAGCTAATACCCCCTGACCGCCCTTGACCCTTACAGAAGGGCGCGGGATGATGGCCGCCGTGATCATCGCAGCCACCCAGTTCGCCCCGGTCGCCGGGGACATCGACGCCAACGTCCGTACGATCGCCGGGCTCGTCCGGTCCGCCGGGGCCGAGGGGGCCCGCGTGGTCGTCTTCGCCGAGCTCTGCCTCAGCGGGTACGAGCCCTCGCTGATCCGGGACACCCCCGCGCTCGTCCTCGCCGAGGACGACCCGCGCCTCGAACCGGTGCGGGAGGCCTGCCGGGAGGTCTCGGCGGCGGCCGTGGTCAACGGGCCGGTGCGGACGGCCGACGGGCGGACCGGGGTCACCACGCTGGTGATCGGTCCCGACGGCGGGCTCCTCGCCCGCTACGACAAGCAGCACCTGTACGGGATCGAGCAGGAGGTCTTCGCCCCGGGCAAGGCCGACGGACGGTTCTCGCTCGACGGGGTCCGGTTCGCGACGGCCACCTGCTACGACAACCGCTTCCCCGGGCTCGCCGAGCGGGCCGCGGCCGAGGGCTGCGCGGTGTATCTGGCGAGTTCGGTGCTCTCCGCCGACAACGACTCGTTCGAGACGGTGTACCCGGTACGGGCGCGGGACTTCGGCCTGTACGTGGTCCTCGGCAACGTCCTCGGGGCCAACGAGGACGGGGTGGGCACCGGTCTGGCCGGGGCCTGGGGCCCGGACGGCCGACGGATCGCGGACGCGGGCCCGGACGAGCAGGGGTTCGTGCTCGCCGAGGTCGGCTGACCGGCGGGACCGGCTCATGGAGAGGAGCCGGGCGGCCGTGGGACATTCGGCCGCCCGGCCCGGAGGGGCACCGTCACGGGACCCCCGGCCCGTGACGGTGCCCCGCCCCCCTTACGGGGTGCTCAGGCCCAGCGTGTACGCACCGGAGCCGCTGTACGCGTGGACCACGTACCGGTAGTAGCCCGCGGTGCCGTAGTAGCTGGTGTTCTCGTCGGCACTCGCCGTGCCGCCGACCGCCACGTCCGCCCAGGCCGACCCGTTCCACTTCTGCAGGTAGAGGTCGAAGTCGGTGCCGGCCGGGCCGCGCAGGCAGCCCACGTGGGTGCCCGGGGTCGCCGAGTAGTAGTACGAGCCGTCGGGCTGGACCCCGGTCTGACCGGACGTCAGGCTGCCCTGGTAGCTGTACTCGGAGTTCCCGCAGCCGGTGGGCGGGGTCGTGGTGCCGACCGACAGCTGGTAGGTGACGGTGTGGGTGGCGGAGCCCGTACCGGTGACGGTGATCGGGTAGGCGCCGTTGGCCGTGCCGGCCGCGACCTGCACGGTCATCGTGGAGGAGGAGCCGGAGGTCACCGAGGAGGGGCTGAAGGAGACCGTGACGCCGCTCGGGGCGCCGCTCGCGGAGAGCTGGACGGTCTGCGCGCTGCCGCCGGTGGTGCTGGTGCTGACCGTCGAGGTGACGGAGGCACCCGGCTGGACCGAGCCCGTGGCGGGGTTCAGGGCGAGCGAGAAGTCCGGGTTGGTGGTGCCGCCGCAGTCGGTCTCACCGGACTGGGCCGGGACGCCGATCGCGTTCCACGCCGCCTTCACCGCGTTGCACTCGGTGCTGCCGTAGGTGTTCTTGGCGCTGGTCAGCGTGGCCTTGCGGGCGGCCAGGTGGTTCCAGGAGGAGGTCTTCATGAGCAGGGCGCCCATGAAGATCTTGCCGGCCTTCTGGATGCCGATGCCGGTCACCGAGGAGGGACCGCCGGAACATATGGGGCTGTTGGGCTTGCCGTTGCCCGGGTTGGAGCCCTCGGCGAGGAGGTAGAACCAGTGGTTCTGCGGGCCGGCCGCCGCGTGCACCTCGGTGCCCGAGGTCAACTGGGTGTAGCAGTTGGGGTCGTTGTTGATGAGCGAGGGGTTGTACATGTTGCGGATCGGCTGGTTGTTGCCGGTGAAGTTCAGTTCCTCGCCGACGGTGTAGTCGGGGGTGTCGTTCGGGTTGTTGGCGAAGTGCTCGGTGAGCGCGCCGAAGATGTCGCCGGTCGACTCGTTCATGCCGCCGTTCTCGTTGGACGAGCCGGCGCTGCCCGGGGTCCGGTCGAAGATCTCGTGGCCGTACTCGTGCGCCACGACGTCGATGCCGGTGAGCTGGTTGGTGCCGTTCTGGTTGCGGCCGTACGTGGTCTTCGTACCGTCGTAGTACGCGTTGACCTGGCTCAGTCCGGCGCGGGCCGGGACCATGCCGCCCTGGCCGTTGATGCCGTTGTAGCCGAGCCACTGCTTGAGCATGTCGGACTCGCGCTGGGCCGCGTACATGATGTCGACGCAGGCGGTGACGAGGTCGTTGGCGCCGTTGTTGCCCCACGGCGAGGAGCCGGTGTAGGCGCTGCCGTTCTGGCCGCCGCACTTGAAGCCGCCGCGGCTGGTGTCGGTCATGGAGCTCGCGGCGGTGTCGATGGTGACGTTGCCGTTGTGGTAGCCGCGGCCGTCGGCGTGCAGGACCTTGTCGACGGCCTGGGCGACGGAGCCGGTGCGCGCGTCGACATAGGTGTCGAGGGCGCTCGGGGCGTTCTGCGCGGTCTGGCCGACGACCCGGGTGTGCCAGGTCAGGACGGCCTTGCCGCCCTTGAGGAGCACGGTCAGCTCGGGGGTGCTCGCGCTCTCCACGGAGGCGAGCTGCTTCCGCGCGGTGGCGAGGGCCGCGTCGGCGGTCACCGTGGCCTTGGTGGAGACCTTGATGGACGGGGACTTGGCTCCGGTCACCTCGCGGACCTTGCCGGCGCTGTCGGAGACGACGACCGCGTCACCGCCGACGACCGGGAGGCCGCGGTAGGTGCGCTCGTACGAGGCGTAGTACAGGCCGTTCGACCAGGGAGTGACGGAGGTGCGGACGAGTTCCTCGTCGGCTCCGTGCCGCAGCTCGTCGAGACCGCTGTCCGCGGCCCGGTCGGCGGCGGCGAGCGCGAGGGACTTCCCGTGCCCGGGCGGTACGGGCTGGGACTGCGGGGCCGCGACGTCCGGCGCGGCGGTGGCCGGTCCGGCGAGGGCGGTCGCGAGGCTCGCCGACAGCGCCAGGGCGGCGACGGTCGCCGTGACTCTGGAGGCCGTGAGTCTGGTGGGGTGCAACGTCTGCTCCGATCGGGGTGGGGATCAGCGTGGGGGAGACGGATCGTCGCGCCGAGTATGGGCGTGGACATGGCCAGTTCGGGACATCTCATCCGGCATAAGACGCGGGTTATGGTGCGGCCGTCCCGTGCTGCGTACGCTGCTGAAATGCAGCTGGAGTTGAGGCATCTTGAGGCCGTCTGCCGGATAGCGGAAGCGGGCAGTCTGGGACGTGCGGCCGGCCGGCTCGGGGTCTCGCAGCCGGCCCTCTCGGCACAGCTGAAGCGGATCGAGCGGGTCGCGGGCGGGGAGCTGTTCCTACGCGGACGGCACGGCGTGGAGCCCACTCCGCTGGGCGAGTTCGTGCTGTCGAAGGCGCGGCTCGTGCTCGGCGAGATGGACGCGCTGGCCGCCGGGGCGCGGGCCGTCTCCCCGCACACGCCGCTGCGCCTCGGCTGCATCCTGCTCGTCCTCGTCGACAGGCTGCTCGGGGAGTTGGAGCGGGTCATCGCGGGGCAGGAGATCGCGGTGACGGTGGAGCACTCGGCGACGACGCTGACCCGGCAGCTCGGCGCGGGCCGGTACGACGCCGTGCTGTACGGGGAGGTCAACGACCACGAGGTGCCGCTGCCGGAGGGCACGACGGCCCGCACCCTGGTGGCCAGGGAGCCGTTCTGCGTGCGACTCTCGGCCGGGCACCCGCTGGCCGGGAAGGAGCGGATCGCGCTGGCCGAGCTGGCCGACGAGGACTGGATGACGCTGGTGGAGGACGACGACGGCGGCCCCGAGGCGCTGGTCGCGGCCTGTGCGAAGGCCGGGTTCACGCCCTCGCTGCGGCACCGGGTGGCCGACCGGAAGATGCACTACGACCTGATCGCGGCCGGCCGGGCCATCTCGATGAGCCAGCCCACGGCGCCGGCCGCGGCGGGCACGGTGCTGCGGCCGCTGGAGGGCGACCCGGTCCTGGGGCGGATCCGGCTGGCCTGGAACCGGGCCGCGGTCCCGGCCCCGCACGCGGAGCTGCTGTACCGCGCGGCGGGCCGGGCCTATCTGGCGAACGTGGACAACAACGCCTTCTACCGGGACTGGTGGGACGCGCGACCGGAACTGCACCCGGTCCTGGACGCCTGAGGCGCGCGGACCGGGTGCAGTCGCGGTGGGTCCTGGGGCGCAACACGCCCTAGTCGTACGAGAGGTCCCCGGCCGCGTAGCGGCAGGCGGTGCCGTCCGGGCCCGTGCCGATCTCCTTGGGCTCCTTGCCGGTGTCGTTGCCGGTGAAGCGGGTGCACGGCTTGATCTTCTTCTTGGTGTCGCCGTGGATCCGGACGTTGCGCAGGCTCGCGGTGTCGCGGTAGTTGGCGTTGACGCCGACGATCGACTTGCCGGGTGCGGTGATGTCGACGTCGTTGATCAGGATCGTGCGCGGGTACTGCTTCTTGCAGTTGCCGCAGGAGCGGACCAGCTTGCCGAAGTCGGCGACCTGGAACCTGTTCACGACCAGCTTGCCGGCGCCGTTGAACTGGAAGACCTTGTCGGAGGCGCCCTTCGCGCCGCCGCCGTGCACCGCGTACACGGCGGTCTTCGAGGTGCCCTTGAAGGTGGCGGCGTCCTCGCCGACGTTCTCCCACCACACGTTCTGGAGGGTGCAGCTGCCGAGGCAGTGAACGCCGTCGGCGGCGGGGGTGCCGATGACCACGTTCTTGAGGGTCGCGCCGTCCTGGAGGACGAAGAGGGGCTGCTGGCTCTCGCTCTGCCCGTCGGAGCCGAGCTCCCCGGTTCCGGCGAAGCGCTTGAGCTTGCCGTCGTAGGTGCCCGCGACCTCGATGGTCGTGGCGACCGGCGTGCTGCCCTTGGCCTGGGGCCAGGCGGGCAGCGTCGCCGCGCCCGCGGGGGCGAGGAGGCTGGTGGTGACGATCGCCGCGCCGGTGATGCCGAGGGCGCTCAGGCCGCCGACGAGTGCGCGGCGGCGGCCGGTCTTCCGCTTGTGTGACGTCATGTGCTCTTTCCTCAGTGGGGGAGGTGGTGCACCCCCTTGTCGCCACCGAAGGACGGAAGGTTGCCGCGCACGTGACCGTTTTCCGGGGAGTCGTCGTCCCGGTCGTCGCCGGACGTCTCGCCGCGCAGGTCGCGGGCCATCAGGGTGGCTCCGGCGACGGCGCCGGGCATGAGGAAGACGGCGACGAACGGCACCAGGAAGGCGAGGGTCAGCGGGACGCCGAAGCCGAGGGCGGCCAGGCGGCGGCCGCGCAGCAGGGTGAGGCGTTCCTTGAGTTCGACGCCCCGGCGCTGGAGCGCGACGGCGGTGAGCTCCTCGGCGAGGAAGAAGCCGGAGACGCAGAAGCCGAGGACGGGGACGACGGTCTGACCGATCACCGGGATGAAGCCGCAGGCGAAGAGCAGGATGCCGTAGAACACGACCCGGAGCAGGACCCGCAGGCTGTCGCGGGCCGAGATCCACAGCTCGCGCCAGAGCGGGAGCCCGGACTCGGGCACGTCGCCGCCCTGGCTGCGGTCGACCTCCTCCGAGAGGGACTCGTAGAAGGGCTGGCCGACGAGGAGGGTGACGGCGGTGAAGGTGATGACCGCGAGGAAGAGTCCGAAGGCGAGGACGAGGCCCGTGAGCGTGCCCCGGAGGAGCCCGAGCCAGGGCGAGCTCCAGTCGTCGGCGAACGGCGTCGCCCAGGCCGCGAGGTCGTCGGCTCCGTAGCCGAGGCCGACGAGCGCCCCCAGGTAGAGGACGAAGGTCACGAGACCGGGCAGCAGTCCGAATCCGAACCACCGTCCGTGCCGGCCGACCCACTTCTGGCCCTGGACCAGATACTTGAAACCCACCCCGAGATCACGCATGGACTCAGCCTACTGGGGCCGGTCGGACGGGCCGGACCGGCCGGAGGCGGCCTGACGTGGCCTGACGGGCCGCGCGGCGGTCCCGTGGTGCCGCCGCGGACGCGGTGAGGGCCGCACCCCGGTCGGTCGGGGTGCGGCCCTCACTCAGTGTGCCCGTTCGGAGCTCAGACAGCGAGCTCGACCGTGATGTTGCCGCGGGTCGCCTTGGAGTACGGGCAGACCTGGTGGGCCTTCTCGATCAGGCTCTTGGCGGTCTCGGCGTCCACGTTCGGGATGGTCGCCGAGATCTTGACGATGATGCCGAAGCCGTCGTCGTTCTTCCCGATGCCCACCTCGGCGGTGACCGTCGAGCCGGACACGTCGGCGTTCTCGTTGCGGGCGACGACGCCCAGCGCGCCCTGGAAGCAGGCGCTGTAGCCGGCCGCGAAGAGCTGCTCGGGGTTGGTGCCCGCGCCGGAGCCGCCCATCGCCTTCGGCGGGTTCACGACGACGTCGAGCTGACCGTCGTCGGTGGCGACCCGGCCGTCACGGCCGTTCTCGGCGGTGGCGACGGCGGTGTAGAGAACGTCGGAGTGCTGAATGGACATGCTGGTCATTCCTTCATCGGTTCGCCGCGACTCGCGCCCACGATCGCGACGGCTGAGGGAAGACTAGCGGTTCACCGAGACGATCATCTTTCCGGTGTTGTCCCCGCGCAGCAGACCGAGGAAGGCGTCCACGCCGTTCTCGATGCCCTCGGCGAAGGTCTCGCGGTGCTTCAGCTCGCCGGAGCCGAGCCAGCCGCCGACCTCCTGGACGAACCGGTCCTGCAGGCCGTAGTGGTCGCCGACCAGGACGCCCTGGAGACGGAGCCGCTTGCCGATGATCATCGCCATGTTGCGCGGCCCGGGGACCGGCTCCGTGTCGTTGTACTGGGCGATCATGCCGCAGATGGTGGCGCGGCCGTGCACGTTGAGCGAGGAGATCGCGGCTTCGAGGTGGTCCCCGCCGACGTTGTCGAAGTAGACGTCGATGCCGTCCGGGGCGGCCTCGCGGAGCTGGTCCTTGACCGGGCCGTTCTTGTAGTTGAAGGCCGCGTCGAAGCCGAGCTCCTCAACGAGGAACTTGACCTTCTCGTCGGATCCGGCGGAGCCGATGACCCGGGAGGCGCCCTTGAGCCGCGCCATCTGGCCGACCTGGCTGCCGACGGCCCCGGCGGCGCCGGAGACGAAGACCGTGTCGCCCTCCTTGAAGGAGGCGACCTCGAAGAGGCCCGCGTAGGCCGTGAGGCCGGTCATGCCGAGCACACCGAGGTAGGCGGAGAGGGGGGCGAGCGCCGGGTCGACCTTGGTCGCGTGCTGCGCCGGGACGTCGGCGTACTCGCGCCAGCCGAGGCCGTGCAGGACGTGGTCGCCGACGGCGAAGCCCTCCGCGTTGGACGCGACGACCTCGCCGACCGCGCCGCCGTCCATGGGGTGGTCCAGCTTGAACGGGGGGATGTACGACTTCACGTCGTTCATCCGGCCGCGCATGTACGGGTCGACGGAGAAGTGCAGGTTGCGCACGAGGATGCGGCCCTCGGCGGGCTCGGCCACCGGCACCTCGCGCAGGGCGAAGTCCGCGGCGGTCGGCCAGCCGTGCGGACGGGCGACGAGGTGCCACTCACGGCTGGACGCGGGAAGTACGGACATGAGCACGGCCTCCAGGCAAAGCTTCGGAACGCAAATGTTTCACTGACTGAAACAACCATGCGCCTGGATATTTCATGTTGTCAAGTATCTGGGTAGGATGATGCCCATGGCCACCTCACGCACGGACCCCCTGACCCTCGAAGTCGTCGAGCTGATCGGCACGGTCGTGGCGCGCTACTACGAGGAGTACGAGCAGGCGGCCGCTCAGCACTCGCTGACCGGCGCGCAGGCCCGGGTCCTCGGGCTGCTCTCGCTCGATCCGCTGCCGATGCGCAGGATCGCCCAGAAGCTGAAGTGCGAGCCGTCCAACATCACGGGGATCGTGGACCGCCTGGAGGCCCGCGGCCTGGTCGAGCGCCGGCCCGACCCCGACGACCGGCGGGTCAAGCTCGCCGTCCCCACGGACGAGGGCCAGGACACCGCCCGGCGGCTGCGCGAGTCCCTGGACTTCGCCCGCGAGCCCCTCGGCGAACTGACCGAGGTCGAGCGGACCCTCCTCCGGGACCTGCTGAGGCGGATGCTCGGCGAGGGCCCGGTCTAGGGGGTCCCGCCCCGGGGCTGAGGGGCCGCCGCGGGCGCAGCGGCCTCGGACACGCGCCCCATCGGACACGCCCCCCTCAGACGCACCACCAGAGGAAGCGGGTGCAGGTCGGACTGGGGGTCGGGGTCGGGGTGGCGCTCGGTGTGGCCGTCGCCGTCGCCGTTCCGGACGGTGAGCCGCTCGGGGTGGGCCCGGTGGCCGTGGGCGTGGCCGTCGCCGTGCCCGGGGCGGTCGGCGTGCCGGGCTGCGGGACGTCGGGCGTGGCGGTCGGGGACGCCGGACCGGTGGGCGTCGGCGTCTCGGCCGGGGGGCCACCGTCCCCCTCCCCCGTACCGGAACCGGAGCCCGTACCGCTTCCCGTGCCCGTACCTGCACCCGTACCGGATCCCGTGCCCGCGCCGGAGCCCGTGCCCACCTGGTGTTCGCGGGTCGGCTCGTTCGTGCGTGGCGCGGACGTGACCTCGGGCGGCCGGGAGCCGTCCGGCGGGCCGTCACCCTCCGGGCCCTCGGTGCTCTCGGCGCTCTCCGTGATCTCGGGAGGAACGGGCGGTACCGAGGTCTCCGCGACCTCCTGCTCCCGCACGGCCGTGGCCGCGCCGCTCGCCTCCGGCTCCTGCAGGGCCAGCTGCACCACGCCCAGCGTCCCGGCCGCGAGGACCAGGCCCACCGTCCCCAGCAGCACCGTCCGCCCCCGGCGCGCCCGCGCCCGTCTGCTCCCGCGCGGGGCGGACCGGCCCCGCGCGGCGGTCCGGGCGGCGCGACGGCCGCCCGTGGCGGGGCGCGGCGGCTCGACGACGTCCAGTTCGTAGACGAACTCGGGCTCGACGGGCGGAGCGGGTGCGTGGGGGGTCTCGTACCGCACGTGCTCGACGAACTCGGGCCCGGCGGGCGCAACGGGAGCGTGGGGGGTCTCGTACCGCAGTTCCTCGACAGGGGTCCCGCACCCGGCACAGGCGAGGGCCCCGTTGAGATGCCGCCGGCACGCGTGGCAGTAGTCCATGGGGCCCGCAGGCTATGCGGCGCGGTGCGGCGACAGGTAGGCGCGGAGGTGAGGATCCTGTGAGGAAACCGCAGGTCGTCGGCGGTGCGTCGCGATTCTCCCGCTTCGGTCAGGATCGTCTCGGGCCCCGCCCGTCCCCCCTCCGGTGGCCCCGGGCGGCTCAGCCCAGCGCGCGCCGGGCCCGGGGCGGTCGCACGATGCGAACTAGGGAGTGTCCTGCCGATCGGGCCGGACCAGGGCGGCGGGGCGCGACACCAGGCGTCGCGACCCCGGCCTGATCGGCAGGACACCCCCAAGGACCGCGCAACGCGAAACACCTCGCCCGTGCCAGCACCGCATTCCGGAGGATCCGCCGTGACCGTCAGCCTTGAGCAACTGCGCCGTTGCCATGTCGCCGTCGACCTGGGGGCCGCGCGCACCCGGGTCTTCGTCAAGGGCGCCGGACTCGTCGTCGACGAGCCCAGCGTCGCCGCCGTCAACACCCGCACCGGAGCGCTGATCGCCGTCGGCGCGCTGGCGGAGAAGATGACGGGCCGCACCCCCGACTACATCCGGGTCGCCCGGCCCGTCTCCGGCGGCACGGTCGTCGACATCGAGATGGCGCAGCGGATGCTCCGCCACCTGCTGGGCGAGAAGCTGCGCCGTCAGCTCCGTCGCAAGCCGCGGCTGCGCGCGGCGGCCTGCACGCCCCACGACAGCGACCCGCTCGCGCAGCGCGCCGCCGTGGAGACCCTCGTCGGTCTCGGGGCGCGCCGGGTCGAGCTGGTCGACACCCTGATCGCCGCGGCCGTGGGCTGCGGTCTCCCCGTCGAGCAGCCGACCGCCACCATGATCATGGTGTGCGGGGCGGCGACCACGCAGGTCGCGGTGCTCTCGCTGGGCGCGATCGTCACGGCGGAGCGGATCCCGATCGGCGGCGACGCCATCGACCACGCCGTCATCCAGCACCTGCGCCACCACCACGAGCTGATGCTGCCGAGCCAGTCGGTGCGCCCGCTCCAACTCGCCCTCAGCGGAAACGGCCTGACGCCGCACGGCCCGGCCTCCACGGAGATCCACGGCCGGGACGTCGCCACGGGCCTGGCCCGCTCGGTGACCGTCGACACCGCCGCCGTACGGGAGGCGATCCACACCCCGCTGACCGCGGTCCTCGACGGCATCGGGAAGGTGCTGCGCGACTGCCCGCCGGACCTGGTGGCCGACCTCGCGGACCGCGGGATCATGATGGTCGGCGGCAGCGCCCTGCTGCCGGGCCTCGACCAGATGCTGCGCGAGGCGACCGGCATGCCGGTGCACATCGCCGAACGCCCCGACGTCTGCGCGGTCCTGGGGCTCGGCGCGATGCTGGAGGGCAAGGTCCAGCCGATGGTGCTCGACCCGCTGTCGGTGCGCGACCCGCTCGCCGATGCCGACTGACCCCCGCCTCCACCCCATTCGTGCGATTCATACGATTCGTACGACAATGAGACCGTGACGATCATGGACGGGTCCGAAGACGTGGACGAGGGCGGCGTGGACGAGCACGGCGCCCTCCTGCCCCTGCTGCTCGAAGCCGTCCTCAGCGTCGGTACGGATCTCGAACTCCACGCCACCCTCCAGCACCTCGTGGACTCGGCGGCCGAACTGACGGGGGCCCGCTACGGAGCGCTCGGGGTCGTCGACCCCGAGCGCCACCGGCTCACCGACCTCTTCACCCACGGCATGACCGACGAGGAGCGGCAGCGGGTCGGCGGGCTCCCCGACGGCCACACCGGGCTGCTCGGCCTCCTGGCGCAGGACCAGCAGCCACTGCGGATCGACGACCTGACGTCCGATCCCCGCTCGTCCGGAGTCCCCGGGGGACACCCGCGGATGCGCTCCTTCCTCGGCGTCCCGATCCGGGTCCACACCCAGGTCTTCGGCAACCTCTACCTCACCGAGAAGCGGACGGGCCCCTTCACCGAGCAGGACCTCAGCCTTCTCCGGATCCTCGCCTCCCAGGCCGGCATCGCCATCGGCAACGCCCGCCTGTACGAGACGACCCGGCAGCGGGAGCGCTGGATCGAGGGCGCGGCGGCCGTCACCACCGCCCTCCTCACCGGCGAGTCCGCCGAGAACGCCCTGATGACCGTCGCCGAGCAGGCCAGGATCCTCGCCGACGCCTCGGCCGGCGTCGTCCTCCAGCCCACCCCCGAGGGCGGGATGGAGATCGTCGCCGCCTCGACCAACGACGACCCCGGCGAGCTGGTCGGCACGACGATCGCGCCCGGCTCCCCCGTCCTCGTCCAACTCCTCGGCGGGGAACCCGTCTTCGTGGAGGACTCGGCGACGGACCCCCGGATGACCACCCATGTCCGGTCCCGGTTCGGCCCGTCGATGATGCTGCCCCTGCAGAGCGGCGGGAAGCTCATCGGCACCCTCGCCCTCCCCCGGCGGCGCGGCGGGCCGCCGTACTCGGCGGTGGACCGCCTCCTGGCCTCGCAGTTCGCCTCGCAGGCCGCGCTCGCGCTGGTCCTCGCGGACGCCCGGCACGACCGGGAGCGGCTCGCGGTGTACGAGGACCGGGACCGGATCGCGCGGGACCTGCACGACCTCGTCGTCCAACGCCTGTTCGCCACGGAGATGATGCTGGAGTCGACCCGCCGGCGCGCGGCCGGCGCCGACAGCTCCCACGGCACCGCGCGCCCCGACAGCCCCGACAGCCCAGAGGGCTCCGACGGCTCCGCCTACGACGAGACCGCGCTCCTCGGCCGGGCCGTGGACGAGCTGGACTCGACGATCCAGGAGGTCCGGACGACCATCTTCGCGCTCCAGCAGCCCCCGGCGGACGCGCCCACCTCCTTCCGCGGCCGGGTCCTGCGCGAGACGGGCGGCGCGGCGGCCCTGCTCGGCTTCCAGCCGTCCGTGCACTTCTCGGGCGCGGTCGACACGCTCGTCGAGGACGAGGAGGCAGGGAAGCTGCTCGCCGCCCTGCGCGGGGCGCTCGCGGCGGCCCACCGGCGGCCCGGGATCACCGCGATCACGGTCGAGGTGACGGCCGGCGGCGAGGGCGTACGGCTGCGGGTCGAGGACGACGGGACCCCGCCGACCACGGTCGTCTGGCCGCAGAGGCCGGAGAGGCCGTAGAGGCCGTAGAGGCCGTAGAGGCCGGAGAGGCCGGAGAGGCCGTAGGTGCCGTACGGGCCATGGGGCTTGCCGGCGCCACGGGGGCTCGTCTGCGCCACCGGGGCCGGAGAGGCCCGGACGGAGCAGTCCCGCGCGCCGCCGTCCCCGCCCCGATCTTGACTGGAGGCGTGGACACCGAGACCAAACCCCCGACAGCGGCGGCCTACCGCAACCTGGTGATGGCCACCATCGGCTTCACGCTCACCTTCTGGGCCTGGGACCTGATCGCACCGATCGCGAGCTGGTACGGCGACCGCCTCGACCTCAGTTCCTTCCAGCAGTCGCTGCTCGTCGCGGTACCCGTCCTGGTCGGCTCGGTGGGCCGCATCCCGGCCGGCGCCCTGACCGACAAGTACGGCGCGAAGCTGATGTTCCCTGTCGTCTCGGCGCTGACGATCATCCCCGTGCTGCTCCTGATCGTCGCCAAGGACAGCTACGCCCTGATGCTGGTCGTCGGCTTCCTCCTGGGCCTCGGCGGCACGACCTTCGCCATCGGCATCCCGCTGGTCAACTCCTGGTTCCCGCCCGCCAAGCGCGGTCTCGCGCTCGGTGTCTTCGGCATGGGCATGGGCGGCGTGGCACTCTCCGGCTACTTCACGCCACGGATCGCGAAGCACGGCGAGAACCTCCCCTTCATCGTGGTGGCGATCGCGCTCGCCGTGTACGCCGTGCTGGCCGCCCTCCTCATCACCGACCGCCCCGACCGGCCCGTGCCCACCGCCTCCCTCGCGAGCCGGCTCGGCTCGGCGGGGCGGCTGCGGGTGACGTGGGAGCTGTCGGCGCTGTACGCGATCGGCTTCGGCGGCATCGTCGCGTTCGGCGTCTACCTGCCGACGTACCTGAAGACCTGGTACGAGCTCGACCCGACGGACGCGGGCACCAAGGCCGCAGGGTTCGCCGTGGTCACCGTCGTTTTCCGGCCGATCGGCGGCTGGCTCTCGGACCGGGTCCACCCGGCCCTCGTGACGGCCGGCGCGCTCGGCGTGGTCGCCGTCTTCGCGATCGTGCAGGCCTTCGACCCCGAGCTGAACCCGGGCGGCACGATCGCCCTGCTCGTCATGGCCGCCGGTCTCGGCACGGCCAGCGGCTCCGTCTTCGCCCTGGTCTCCCAGGTCACGCCGCAGGCCCAGGTCGGCAGCGTCACCGGCATCGTCGGCGCGATGGGCGGCCTCGGCGGCTTCGTGCCGCCGCTGGTGATGGGCGCGATCTACAGCGCCAAGGGCTCGTACTCCATCGGCTTCATGCTCCTCTCCGACCTGGCGCTCGCGGGCTGTGTGTACGCGTACGGGCGGATGCGCGGGATCCGGCCCGGCGGGGGCGAGCCGGAGCCCGAGCCGACGAAGATCACAGTCCGCCGGCCCTGACGGGCGGGCAGAATTCTCCGGGCAACCCTCGACCTCGACATCGACCCGAGGAGTACGACCGGTGAGTGCGCTCTTCCCCGCCCTGGACGCCCGATCCCCGGAGGGCGGTTCCCCGGCCGCGACCGATTCCGGCCGGCCCGCGCTGCGCTGCGGCCCGGAGATGCTGACGTACGCCGGACTGGCCCGCGCCGCCGGCGCCCTGGCGGAGCGGATCGGGGGCGCGGGCCGGGTCGCCGTCTGGGCCACGCCGAGCGCGCACACGGCGGTCGCGGTGGTGGCCGCCCTGCTCGCGGGCGTGCCCGCCGTACCGCTCAACCCGCGCACCGGCGAGCGGGAGCTGGCGCACATCCTCGGCGACAGCGCGCCCGGCGCGGTGCTCGCGGCGCCGGGGGACGAGCTGCCGGCCGGGCTCGCCGCACTCCCCCGGATCGACGTGGACCTCGCCCCGGACGGGCCCGTGGCCCCGGTGACGGAACCGGAGGACGCCGAGTCCCCCGCCCTCGTCGTCTACACCTCGGGCACCACCGGCCCCCCGAAGGGCGTCGTGCTCTCCCGCCGGGCGATCGCCGCCTCCCTCGACGCGCTGGCCGAGGCCTGGGAATGGACGGCGGACGACGTGCTCGTGCACGCGCTGCCGCTGTTCCACGTCCACGGGCTGATCCTCGGCCTCCTGGGCCCGCTGCGGCGGGGCGGCGAGGTACGGCACCTGGGCGCGTTCTCGGTGGAGGGCGTGGCACGGGAGCTGGGCGCCGGCGGCACGATGCTGTTCGGGGTGCCGACGATGTACCACCGGATCGCGGACGCGCTCGACGAGGACACGCGCCTCGTGGAGGCGCTGGCGGGGGCGCGGCTCCTCGTCTCGGGCTCGGCGGCGCTGCCGGTCCACGACCACGAGCGGATCACGGCGGCGACGGGCCGGGCGGTGGTGGAGCGGTACGGGATGACCGAGACGCTCATGAACACCGGGGTGCGGCCGGGCGGCGAGCCCCGGCCGGGCAGCGTCGGGACCCCGCTCGCGGGCGTCGGCCTGCGCCTGGTGGACGAGGACGGCTCCGTCCTGAAGGAGCTCGACGGGGAGACGGTCGGCGAGGTGCAGGTCCGCGGGCCGAACCTCTTCTCCGGCTACCTGAACCGGCCGGACGCGACGGCCGCGGCCTTCGACGGCGACTGGTTCCGCACCGGCGACATGGCGGTCCGCGAGGCGGACGGCGCGGTGCGGCTGGTGGGCCGCAAGGCGACCGACCTGATCAAGAGCGGCGGCTACAAGATCGGGGCGGGCGAGATAGAGAACGCGCTGCTCGACCACCCCGGCGTGCGGGAGGCGGCCGTCACGGGCGAGCCGGACCCGGACCTGGGCGAGCGGATCGTGGCCTGGGTGGTGCCGGCGGACGCCGCGACACCCCCGGCGGAGGCGGAGCTCGCGGAGCACGTGGCGGGCCTGCTCGCCCCGCACAAGCGGCCCCGGGTGGTGCACTACCTCGACGCGCTCCCCCGCAACGACATGGGCAAGGTCCTGAAGAAGGCGCTCCCCTCCACTCGTTGACCGAGCATCGAGGAAGGAAGGGAAGGGAAGAGGCCGGGCCCCCGGCTCACCGGGGCCCGGCCTCGCACTGGTTCGGCGCCGCTACTTCACGCCGAGCGCGCGGATCAGTTCCTGGGTGACCGTGCCGCCCTGGTCGTCGCTCGCGCCCGCCCGCAGGGAGACGGAGGCCGCCCCGGACGGGATGCGGAGCTCACCGCTCCAGGAGGCGCCGCGCCACGAGGGCTTGAGGGCGACCTTCGTCCAGGTCTTCCCCTCGTCGTAGGAGACGTCCAGGGTGCCGCCGGTGATCGTGCCGGTGCCGGAGGCGCCGTCCACGTACTCGGCGAAGGTCCGTACGGGCAGCCTGCTTCCGGCCTTGACGTCGCCGTCGAGGTCGGTGTCCAGGTCGAAGCCGAGGTTGAGCATCGGCAGGTAGGTGATCCGGTCGTGCGGGGTCTCGGCCGAGCGGAAGGTCCACTCGCTGTGGCCCTTGGTGGCGAGCCGCCAGCGGGCCGGGTCGAGCGCGGTGTCGGTGACGACCTTGTACGTGGCCTCCTGTGCCGGGGCGTCCCAGGCGTAGGCGCCGGAGCTCTTCTTCCGGTCGACGCGGACGCCGTCGACGTACACCTCGGTGAACTGGCTCATCGTCGGGTCGCTCCACACGTTGCCGAAGCCCGTGTGGTCGGTGCCCGAGTCGCCCCAGCCCGGGGTGTTGAAGCGCAGGTCGTTGCCGGTGCGCTGCTGGCCCCAGCCGAGGCCGGTGCCGAGCCAGGGGTGCCAGACGGGGCCGAACCAGTCGAGGTCGACGCGGCTGCCGCCCCGGTAGGACGGGGTGCCGCCGCGCTCCTCCAGGGAGTCGCCGAGGTCGACGGACTCGTGCCAGCGCTGGCCGGTGCCGGTGGAGACGTACTCGGTGCGCTCGGCCGGGAAGGCGATCCACTCCTTGAAGCCGACGCCGATCGGGAAGGCGTCGGTGATCGAGTAGCGGAACTCGCCGCCCAGCTCCGCGCGCTTGGTCGGCGCGTGGAAGGTCGAGCGGATCGTGGCCAGTTCGTCCTCGTCGGGGTGGAAGACGAGGTCCTTGCCGATGGCGCGGGGGTGGCCCTCGGAGAGGTCGTACGTGTACGGGGTGAAGCGGGTGCCGGTCAGGTCGACGCGCTGGCCGCGGGCCGCGCCGGCGGCGAGCCGCTTCGCGTCGGCGGTGTTCACGGTGGAGACGGAGAGCGGCCGGTCCTCGTAGTCGGCGGTGCCGAACCACTTCATCAGCCGGCCCGGCCGGTCGTCGGTGACGAACAGGGCCTTGGCGCCCGCGTCCTGGGCGGTCTGGGCGAGCTGCGTCGGGTCGGCGCCGGCGGTGAGCCGGACGAGGACGGCCTTGCCGGTGGCGTCCTTGCCCGCGTACTCGGCGGGGGTGCCGGTGCCCGCGTCGACGAGGCCGAGGCGGTGGCGGCCTTCGAGGAGGGTCGCGCCGCCCTGGGGGGTGGCGCCGGAGAGGCGGACGCCGTCGACGCTCGCCTCCACCATCGGCTTGCCGAGGCGCCAGACGGTCCGGTACTCGAAGGTGCCGTCGGTGACGGGCGCGGTCGGCGCGGCGAAGAGCGAGTCGTAGGTCATGGGGACCTGGACGATGTCCGTGTAGGAGGTGCCGTTGGCCTTCCGGTCGTACTCCATGAGGAGCTGCCGGGTCTCGGTCCGCTTCTCGACCTCGGCGCGGATCTCGCGCAGCTGCCGTCCGTCGAGGGTGATCTCGCGGTCGCGGTCGAGGACGACCTCCGGGGAGGCGAGGAAGCCGAGGCCGAGGGAGTCGGCGCCGTGCGAGCCGCGCACGTCGAGGAAGCTGTCGACGGTGTACGTACCGGGCTTGAGGCGCAGTTCGACGGTGCCGGAGTCGCCGACGGCCGCCGGGAAGGGGTCCTCGCCCGGGGTCAGCTTCTTCATGCCGAGGAAGGCCGCGGTGGGGGCGCCGTCGCGGTCCTTGACGTGGACGGTGAGGGTGTAGCGCTCCTCCTCCTTGACCAGGCCGAGCGCGGTGTGGGCGACGGGCGTGCCGCCGGCGGTGGCGGTGATCCGGCCGGAGGACCGCCCGACGGGGGCCTTGGTGCCGTCGCCGGTGACGGTGGTGCTCGCGGTGCCGTGGGCGGGGACGGTGAGGGTGGTGTCGGCGAGGGCGGCGACCCCGGTCGGCATGCCCTCGACGGCGAGGTTCAACTCGACCGGTGCGTCGGAGGAGTTGGTGTAGGTGACGGTCCTGGTGACCGGCTTGTTCTCCTCGTACGGCCAGGAGGCGAAGCCGAGGTCGGCGGAGCCGGTGGCGGTGACGTTCGCGGCGATCACGGCGGCCACGTCGACGCGGCCGGCGCCGAGGGCGTACGCGGAGGCGTCGAGCGTCTTCGAGGAGGACATGAGGGCGTTCTTGAGCTGGGCGCCGGTCCAGTCGGGGTGCTTCTCGGCGAGCAGCGCGGCGACGCCGGCGATGTGCGGGGTCGCCATCGAGGTACCGCTCATGGCGGTGTAGAGGCCGCTGCCGGCGGCGAGCTGGGAGCGGGCGGCGAGGATGCCGACGCCCGGGGCGGAGAGGTCGGGCTTGAGGGCCTGGTCGCCGTGGCGGGGTCCCTGGCTGGTGAAGTAGGCGGCCTCGTCGGCGGAGTCGACGGCGCCGACGGTGAGCGCGGAGTCGGCGGCGCCGGGCGATCCGATGGAGCCGGGGGCGCCGGAGTTGCCGGCGGCGATGACGAAGAGGGCGCCGGTCTCGGCGGTGAGGGTGTCGACGGCCTGCGCCATCGGGTCGGTGCCGTCGCTGGGTTCGCGGGAGCCGAGGCTCATCGAGACGATCTTCGCGTCGATGTCCTTGGCGGCCCACTCCATGCCGGCGATGATCTGCGACTCGGTGCCGGAGCCCTCGTCGCTGAGGACCTTGCCGACGGCGAGGGTGGCGCCGGGTGCGACGCCCTTCTCCTTGCCGTCGCTCGCGGCGCCGGAGCCGCCGACGGTGGAGGTGACGTGCGTGCCGTGGCCGTCGCGGTCGGCGACCTCCTGGCCCTCGATGAACGACTTGCTCTCGGTGACCCGGCCCGCCAGGTCGGGGTGGCCGAGGTCGGCGCCGGTGTCGAGGACGGCGACCTTGACGCCCTTGCCGGTGAGCCCGGCCTCCCAGGCCTTCGGGGTGCCGATCTGGGCGTTGGAGTCGGCCATGGCGGCCTCGACCCGGCCGTCGAGCCAGACCTTGGCGGGGGCGGCGGTGCGGGCCTTCGGCGCGGTGAAGTCCTGCCAGAAGGCGGCGGGGTCGGTGGCGGTGACGGCGGCGCCGCCGATGCTGGGGAGGGCGCGGACGGTCTCGGTGCCGCGCGGGGCGGGGGCGGCGGCCCGGGCCCCCTTGGACCCGTGGGTGACGATCAGCGGCAGTTCCCCGGTGAGGCCCTGCTCGACGAGGCCCGTGACGTCGAAGAGCCGGGGGTCGAGCGTGCCGGAGGCCAGGTAGGGGGCGGCCTCGTCCGGGACGACCGTGACGCGTCCGTCGACGACCTGGGTGCGTATCGCGCCGGTGGCGCCCTCGGCCCGGTCGACGGTGACGGTCTGCTTGCCGTCGGCGAGGTCGGTGAGGGTGACGCGGTCTCCGGTGAGGAGGGTGACGGTGGTGCTGGTGCCCGTGCCCTTGGCCCCGGTGAAGGTCGCGGGTACGGGGGTGGTGGCGCCCGGCGCGGCGGCGGTCTGCCCGGCCGAGAGCATCACGAGGGTGATGCCGGCGGCGAGCAGGCCGGCCCTCCCTCTGCCGAAGGGGGTGATCCTCGACGTCATCGACGAAACTCCTCGCGGACCCGGGGTAGGGGGTTTTCCGGGTGCCGCGAGGAGTCTTGGCCTGTGGGGCGGGAGTTGACCCCGGTTGCTCCTGGCGGTTATGCGCCGTGGCGGCCAACCGCCAGGTCAGGACGGCCGGTTCGGGTCGAAACCCGCACGGAGCCTCACGGAGTGGGGTCGAGTGCGTCGTACCGGCGGAAAGAGCGGCCGTAGAGGGCCAGGAGGCCGACGGCGAGGACGCAGGCGACGCCACCGCCCGTGATGGCGACGGCCGGGGACGTCAGGTCGGCGACGGAACCCGCGAGGAAGTCGCCGAGCCGGGGCCCGCCCGCGACGACCACGATGAAGACGCCCTGGAGCCGGCCGCGCATCTCGTCGGGTGCGGCGACCTGCATCATCGTGTTCCGGAAGATCATCGAGACGGTGTCGGAGTACCCGGCGAGCGCCAGCAGGAGCAGCCCGAGCCAGAGGTTCCGGGTCAGTCCGAAGACGGCGATGGCGGTGCCCCAGCAGGCGACGGCGACGAGGATCGCCTGTCCGTGGTGGCGGATCCGTCCCTGCCAGCCGGAGAGCACACCGCCGAGGAGCGCCCCGAACGCGGGCGCGGCGACGAGGAGTCCGGTGGTCTTCGCGTCCCCGCCGTACCAGAGGACCGCGACGGCCGGGAACAGGGCGCGGGGGTGGGCCAGGATCATCGCGCAGAAGTCGGAGAGGAACGTCATGCGCAGATTGGGGCGGGTGGCGAGGAAGCGCAGCCCGTCGAGGACCGAGGCCCGCTTGCTTCCCGTCCGGTCCGGGAGCATCGACGGCAGCCGCCACATCGCGTAGAGGCTCGCGGAGAAGGCGAGGGCGTCGACGAGGTACGCGGTCTGGTAGCCGGCCACACCGACGATGAGGCCGCCGAGGCTGGGGCCGACGAGCGTGCCGAAGGTCATCACCATCGAGTTGAGCGCGTTCGCGGCGCGCAGCTGCTCGGGCGGCAGGAGGCGGGGGATCATCGAGCTGCGGGCGGGCGCGTTGAGCGCGGCGCACACGGCCTGGAGGGCGACGATCCCGTAGAGGAACCAGACCTGGTGGAAGCCGGCGAAGGCGGCGCCCGCGAGGGCCACGGAGAGGACGGCGGAGCCGAGGGCGCTGGCGAGGCCGAGCTTGCGGCGGTCGACGGTGTCGGCGACGGCGCCGCCGTACAGCCCGAAGACGACGAGCGGGACGAGGGAGAACAGCCCGACGAGCCCGACGGAGAAGGGCGAGCGGGTGATGTCGTACACCTGGAGGGAGACGGCGAGGGCGGTCATGCCCTGGCCGACCCAGGAGACGGTGCTCCCGAACCAGAGGCGGCGGTAGTCGGCGGAGGTCCGCAGCGGGGTGAGGTCGGCGAAGATCCTGCGGCGGGACTGTTCCCGGGTTTCCTGCGTGGCGGTCACGCGATGTCGTACCGGAGCTCGGGGCGGGCCCAGTGGACCCGTCCGGCGGGCGGGAGGGTGCCGGTGCGGACGGCGCCGGTGCGCAGGTAGAAGTCCTCGGCGGGCGGATGCGCGACGACCCGCACGGCGGGCAGTCCGGCCTCCCTGGCCTGACCCGTCATGTGCTCCATGAGCAGCCGGCCGATGCCGAGGCCCTGGGCGGAGTCGGCGACGAAGGCGAGGTCGAGCTCGGCCTCGTCGACGAGGAGGGCGTAGAAGCCGAGCACCCGGTCGTCCCCGCCGACGGCGACGAAGACGCGGTGGTGCTCGATGTACGCCCCGCCGACCTGGTAGCCGTCGACCATGGCGGCGTAGTCGCCCCGGTAGGCGGCGGAGGTCCGGACGAGCCGGGTGAGCCGCTTGGAGTCGTCGGCGACGGCGCGCCGGATGGTGATGTCGGGCATGGAGCGAGTATAGGGACGTAAGCGGCAGTTACTCCTTACATTTTGATGAACGCGGTGGTGGGCCCGCTCTGGCCTCCGCCATGGGCCGCCTCGCGTACGGCGGTGTCGTGGGTGAGGGTCCCGCCGTGGGCGAAGGCCGTGGCGAAGGCCGCCTCGCCGAGGGCGGTGCGGGCCGCCGCCTCCGTACGGTCGACGTCGACGCGCTCCGCCGGGGGCAGCGGCGCGCCCGTCGAGGAGCGCAGCGCCGCCGCCGCGCCGAGCAGGAGCGCGGCCCCCCGGGCCCGGCCGGCCGGGGCGTGCGCGGAGGCCAGGCCCTCCAGGGCCAGCGCGACCGCCCTCGGGTCGCCCGAGGTCAGCGCGGTGCCGTACCCCTCCTCCTGAAGCTTCAGGGCCTGCGCCAGGTCGCCGCGCGCGAGCGCCGAGAAACCGAGCTCGGCCAGGATCAGGGCGTTGGCGGAGTCGAGGCCGACCGAGCGGTGCCAGTCGAGGACCTGCCGCATGTGGCGCTCGGCCTCCTCGTGGAGGCCCTCGCGGCGGGCGCCCAGGCCGAGCCCGAGGACGGCGTTGATCTCGCCCGCGCGGAACCCGACCTCGGCGGCCCGGTCCCGTGCGGCCTCGTGATAGCTCCGGCACTCGGCGAGATCGCCCCGGAGCAGGGCCGTACGCCCGAGCCCGGCGAGCAGGTCGGGCACCTCGGTCGTCAGGCCGAAGCTCTCGGCGACCTCCAGACCGGCCCTCTTGAGCCGGTCCGCGCGCTCGTACTCGCCGTGGATCTCGGCGGCGGTCGCGAGCGGGTACACGGTCCACAGCCGCGAGCACGCGTCGCCGAGCTCGACGAACAGCGCGTCCGCCCGAGCCGCGTCGGCCTCCGCACCCGCCACGTCGCCCCGGAGCAGGAGCTGCACGGACCGGTCCGCGAGCGCGGCCGCCTCACCCCAGCGATCGCCACGCTCCCGGAAGCCGTCGAGCGCACGACCGGTCAGCTCCCCGCCCTCGACCTGACTCCCGGTACCGCAGAGCGCATGCGCGAGAAACCAACGCGCCCAGGGCAGGCCGGCGGCGCCTTCGTAGGTACGGGTGGGGAGGGGGACGGATGCGGCCGCCGGGTCGGGCGTGGCGGCGGGGTCAGGCGTGGCGGCCGGGTCGGGCATGGCGGCCGGGTCGGCCAGGGCGGTCGGGACGGTTGGGGCGGTTGAGGCGGTTGGGGTGGTCGGAGCGGTTGAGGCGGTTGAGGCGTTCGGGGCGGTTGGGGCGGTTGGGGCTGTCGAGGCCGTCAGGCCGGACGAGGCCGTCAGGCCGGGCAGGCCGGACGAGGCGCCCGGGGCTGTCGAGGCCGTCAGGCCGGGCAGGCCGGACGAGGCGCCCGGGGCTGTCGAGGCCGTCGGGCCGGGCGCTTCGGTCGTTGCCGTGTCGTAGGCCGTCAGGGCGGCCTCGATCCGGTGGCGCCGGTCCGTCCCGTCGCCGCCCATGACGGCCAGCCCCGTGCGCCAGACGTCCACGCGGGCCCGCAGGGCGGCGAGGCCGGGCACGTCGGCGCAGCCGGGCGGGTGCGCGCGCAGCGCCGCGGTCGCGGAGCGGAGCGCCTCGCCGAGGCGCCCGCGCATGATCCAGTACCAGGCGAGCGCGTCGACGAGCCGGAGCGCGGCACCCTCGGTGCCGGTAGCGGTGAGCGCCCGGTCGAGGGCGGCCCGCAGGTTCGGGGTCTCGGCGTCGAGGTGGGCGAGGCGGCGGCGCTGGTCGGGCCCGCGCAGGGCGGTACCGGCCTCCTCGGCGACGCGGAGGTAGTACGTGAGGTGGCGTTCCCGTACGGCCTCGGTCTCGCCCTCGTCCCGCAGCCGTTCGAGGCAGTACGCGGCCACGGACTCCAGGAGCCGGTAGCGCGGCCCGTCAGGTCCGTCGACGGCCACGACGAGCGAGCGGTCCACGAGCCGCACCAGCAGCCCGAGGACGTCGGCGACGGCCACGTCGGTACGGGAGTCGGCGCCGGCGCCTCCCGCGGCCGGGCCGCCGGTCGTCGCACCCTCAGCCGTCGCACCCTCAGCCGTCGCATCCTCGGGTGTCGGACCGCCGCCCCCCGGACCACCGGACGCGCCGCCACCCGCCGCCGTACGCCCGACCGCCGGACCACCGGCAGCCCCGCGACCCTCCCCCGCGCAGACCCACTCCGCCGCCGCCAGGGTGCAGCCCTCCGCGTGGACGGCGAGGCGGCGCAGGACCGTTCGCTCCGGTGCGCTCAGCAGGTCCCAGCTCCAGTCGATGACCGCCCGGAGCGTCTGCTGCCGGGCGGGGGCGCCCCGCAGGCCCGCGTCGAGCAGCCGGAACCGGTCGTCGAGCCGTTCCAGGAGCCCGTGCACGCCGAGCGCCCGGACCCGGGTCGCGGCCAGTTCCAGGGCGAGCGGAATGCCGTCGAGGCGGCGGCAGATCCCCCGTACCGCCTCCTGGGCGGGCGCGTCGAGGACCAGGCCCGGCGCGGAGGCCGTCGCCCGGGCCGTGAACAGCGCGACCGCGCCGTCCGCGTCGAGCGGCTCCACCGCCCACAGGGTCTCGCCCGCGAGCGCCAGCGGCTCCTGGCTCGTCGTCAGGACGACGAGTCCGGGCGCGGCACGCAGCAGGAGTTCGGCGAGGGACGCGGCCTCGTCGACGACGTGCTCGCAGTTGTCCAGGACGAGCAGGGCGCGGCGCCCGCGCAGGACCTCGGCGAGCCGCTCGGCCGTGGTGGGCGGCCGCTCCCCGTCGGGCCGCAGCCCCCACACCCCGTCGTCGCGCAGTTCGAGCGCGGCGGCGACGACCTCGGCGAGCTGGCCGCCCGCACCGGCGAACTCGACGAGCCACGCACCGTCCGGGAACGCCTCCTCCGCCCGCCGCGCCGCCTCGACGGCCAGCCGGGTCTTGCCGACGCCGCCGGGCCCGGTCAGGGTGACGAGCCGCCGTTCGCGCAGCAGCCCGGTCACCTCCGTCACCGCCTCGTCGCGGCCGACGATCCCGCTGAGGGGTACGGGGAGGTTGCCCCGCACCGACGACCCACCGGGCGCCGAAGGCGCGGACAAAGACGCAGCGGACAAAGACGCAGGCGCGGACCCAGGCTCAGGCGCGGACCCAGGCTCAGGCGCGGCCACAGGCACCCGCCCCGCCGGCTGCGACAGTTCCGCGTCCTGCCGCAGCATCGCCGTGTGGAGCGCGGCCAGTTCGGGGCTCGGGTCGAGTCCCAGCTCGTCGGCGAGGAGGGCGCGCAGCTCCTCGTAGCCCGCGAGCGCCTCGCTCTGCCGGCCCGCACGGTAGAGCGCGCGCAGCTGGACGGCCCGCAGCCGTTCGCGCAGCGGGTGGCGGGCCACGAGCTCTGCCAACTCACCTGCCAGGAGGTCGTGTTCGCCGAGCAGCAGGCGTGTCTCGGCCAGCGTCTCGCGCACCGCGAGCCGCTCCTCCTCCAGCCGGTCGGCCGCCGCCCGCGCGAACGGCTCCGCCGCGAAGTCCGCGAACGCCGGCCCCCGCCACAGGCCGAGGGCCTCGCCGAGCAGCTCCGCCCGGGCGCGCGGCTCCGCCGTGTCCCGGGCGCGGGCGGTGAGTGCCGCGAACCGGTGGGCGTCCAGGGCTCCTTCGGGCACCGCGAGGAGGTAGCCGGGGGCCCGGGTGGCGACGAGCTCGCGCCCGCCGGGCTCGGCCTCGTCGAGGGCGCGGCGCAGTTGGGAGACCTTGGCCTGGAGGGCCCGCAGCGGGCTGCCGGGCGGTTCGTCGCCCCACAGGTCGTCGACGAGCCGGTACGCCGCGACCGGCCGGCCCGCGTCGACGAGCAGGGCCGCGAGCAGGGCCCGCACCTTGAGCTCCGGCACCCGGACCGGCCGCCCGCCCTCGGTCCGTACGGACGTCTCCCCCAGCACCGCGAATCGCATGCGGCCACCGTAACCCGGCCCCCGAACCGGGCCCGAACAGAGCCCTGACCAGGCCCGAACAGGATCCGAGCCGGACCCGAACAGCCCCCCGGCAGAGTCGTTCCCGTCAGCAGGAAACGACACGACGGACACCCACCCGAGGAGCCCACCATGAGCATCGACGCCCGCACCGGCACCGCCGCCCTCGCCGGCAAGACCGCCCTCGTCACCGGCGCGAGCCGGGGCATCGGCCGGGCGATCGCCCTCCGTCTCGCCGCCGACGGCGCCCGTGTCGCCGTCCACTACGCAAGCAACGAGACGGCGGCGAAGGAGACGGTCGCCGCGATCGAGGCGGCCGGCGGCAGCGCTTTCGCGATCCGCGCCGAACTGGGCGTCCCCGGCGACGCCGAGGCCCTCTGGAGCGCCTTCGACGCCGGGGCGGGCGAGGACGGCGGCCTCGACATCCTCGTCAACAACGCCGGGATCGCCGGCCCCGGCCTGATCCACGAGGTCGAGGAGGCCGACTACGACCGGGTCTTCGCGGTCAACGCCAAGGCGCCGTTCTTCATCGTCAAGCAGGGACTGGGCCGACTGCGCGACGGCGGCCGGATCGTCAACATCTCCTCCGGGGTCACCAAGGTCGCCTTCCCGGGCATGACCTCGTACGCCGCCTCCAAGGGCGCCGTCGAGGTGCTGACCCTGACCCTCGCCCAGACCCTCGGCTCGCGGGGCATCACGGTCAACGCCGTCTCCCCGGGCACGATCGAGACCGACATCCACCCGTGGATGGCCGACCCCGCGGCCAAGGCGCACGCCGCCGGCTTCTCCGTCTTCGACCGGGTGGGCCGGCCGGAGGACGTGGCCGACGTCGTCGGCTTCCTCGCCTCCGACGCCGCCCGCTGGGTGACGGGCCAGAACATCGACGCGAGCGGCGGCTCCGGCCTCGGCCTCTGAGCCGCCCCTCCCCTCCCACTCCTCCCCCCGAAGGACCCGCCGCCATGGCCCCGCACACCCTCCTCGTCCACGCCCACCCCCGCTCCGACTCGCTCACCGCCCAGGTCGCCGAGCTCGCCCACGCCCGCCTGAAGGACGAGGGAGGGACCGTCGACGTGCTGGACCTGTACGCCGAGGGCTTCGACCCCGTCCTGCGGCCGGCCGACGAACCGGACTGGGAGGACCGGGAGAGGAGGTACTCCCCCGAGGTCCACGCGCACATGGACCGCATCCTGGCCGCCGACGACATCGTGGTCGTCTTCCCCGTGTGGTGGATGGCGCCGCCCGCCGTCCTCAAGGGCTGGATCGACCGGGTGTGGAACTACGGCTTCGCCTACGGGCGCAGCAAGCCCCGTCTGGCCTCCAAGCGGATGCTGTGGCTGGCCCTCATGGGCCAGTCCGCCCGGGAGATCGAGGACCTGGGCCTGTCCGCCGTCGTGGACACCCAACTGCGCGTCGGGGTCTCGGAGTACTGCGGGATCGAGGACGTGTCCGTGCGGATCGTGTACGGCACCGAGCTCTCGGGGGTCCCGAAGGACCGGCGCCCGGAGCGCGTCCGGGCCCTGCTGGCCGAGGCGGACGCGGCACTGGAAGGAGTTCTCCCGCGATGACCACGACCCGTGACTCGTCCCCGTCCGAAGCGGACCGGGCCGTAACGCCCCCGTCCGAGGCGGACCGGGCCGCAGTGTCCCCGCCCCGGGCGGGGCCCGCGAAGGCCGGGGCCCGCCAGTGGCTCGGTCTCGCCGTCCTCCTGCTCCCCGTCACCCTGATGACGGCCGACCTCGGGGTGCTGTGGCTGGCCACCCCGTACCTGTCCGCGGATCTCCGCCCCAGCGGCGCCCAGTTGCTGTGGATCACCGACATCTACGGCTTCCTCACGGCGGCGACCCTCGTCATCATGGGCACGCTCGGGGACCGCCTCGGCCGGCGCAAGCTGCTGATGGCGGGCTCGGCGGGCTTCCTGCTCGCCTCGCTGCTCGCCGCGTACGCCCCGAACGCCGGGACGCTGATCGCGGCCCGTGCCCTCCTCGGGGTGGCCGGCGCGGCGGTCCTGCCGTCCACGCTCGCCCTGATCAGCCACATGTTCACGGACGCCCGGCAGCGGGCCACGGCCATCGCGATGTGGGTGACCGCCCTGTCGGTCGGCCTCGCGATCGGCCCGGTCGTCGGCGGGGTGCTGCTCGCGGCCTGGTGGTGGGGGTCGGTCTTCCTGATGGGCCTGCCGATCATGCTGATCGCGCTGGTCACAGCCCCGCTGCTGCTGCCCGAGTACCGCGATCCGAAGCCGGGCCGGCTCGACGCGGCGAGCGTGGTCCTCTTCCTGCTCGCGGTGCTGCCGCTGGTGTACGGCGTGAAGTCGCTGGCCGCGCACGGCCCGACGGCCGAGGCGGCGGCGGCCTTCGCCCTCGGCGGTGCCTTCACCGTGCTGTTCGTCCGCCGCCAGAACCGGCTCGCCACCCCGCTCCTGGACCTCCGGCTCTTCCGGAGCCGGGCCTTCACGGGAGCGCTGCTCGCCCTGCTCCTGGGGATGACCGCGCTGAACGGCGTCGAGTACCTGATCCCGCAGTACCTCCAGTCGGTCGCCGGGCTCTCCCCGCTCGACGCGGGACTGTGGCTGCTGCCGGGGGCGGCCGCCCTGATCGCCGGTTCGCAGCTGACGCCGTTCGTGGCCGCCCGCGTCCGTCCCGCGTACGTCCTGGCCGGCGGGCTCCTGGTCTCGCTCGTCGGGTACGCGGTGGTCGCCCTGGCCTCCGGGGTGACGGCGGCGGCCCTGGGCCTCGCCGTGATCATGTTCGGCGCGGCGCCGATCAGCGTCCTCGGCACGGCGCTCGCGGTCGGCGCGGGCCCGCCGGAGAAGGCGGGCGCGGCGGCGGCCACCGGGCAGACGGCCTACGACCTGGGCCTGGCCCTGGGGATCGCGGTGACCGGCAGCGTGGCCGTGGCCGTCTACCGTACGGGCATCCCGGCGGACGCCCCGGCGGCGGCCCACGAGAGCCTGGGCGCGGCGCTCTCGCTGACCGACGAGGGTCTGATCGCCCAGGCCCGGGAGGCGTTCACCACGGCCCTGCACACGGCCTCGGGCCTGAGCGCGGCCTTCGCCCTGGTGACGGCGGTCGTGGTCCTCGCCCTCCTGCGGGGCGTCCCCCGCGCGTGAGTCACCGCACCGCCTCCACCACCCGCTCCCCGAAGGGCCGTGCGCCCTTCGGGGAGCCGGCGTGCTCCCCGGGGCTCAGGTGCAGGAGCCGAGGGCGTCCGGGTCGACGGCGTCGAGCCGGGTGGCGAGGGCGTCGAGCCGTTCCCGCAGGTCGCGGATGTCCTCCAGCGGGAGGCCGGTCGCGGCGGCGATCCGGCGCGGGACGCCGAGCGCCTTCGCCTTGAGCGCGGTGCCCTCGCCGGTCGGCCGCACGGTGACGGACCGCTCGTCCTCGGGACTGCGGCGCCGCTCGACGTATCCGGCGGCCTCAAGCCGCTTGAGCAGCGGGGACAGGGTCCCCGAGTCGAGCCGCAGCCGCTCGCCGATCCCCTTCACGGGCAGCTCGCCGTGCTCCCAGAGGACGAGCATGACGAGGTACTGGGGATAGGTGAGCCCGAGCTCCTTGAGCGCCTCGCGGTAGACGCCGTTGAAGGCGCGGGTCGCCGCGTGCAGCGAGAAGCAGATCTGGTGGTCGAGCCGGAGGAAGTCCTCGTCCGGGACCGTGTCGAGCGTCTCCATGGCTCCCAGGATACGCGAGGACACTTCACACGCGATTCAGTTGTGCACAACTGAATAGTGCGCTATCAATAGTGGGGACACCGCAGAGGGCACACCACCCCCGAGGACAGGAACGGAAGAACCATGGACGCGATCTACACCGCAGTCGCCACCGCCAACGGCCGCGAGGGCCGCGCCGTCAGCTCCGACGGCCACATCGACCTCCCGCTCGCCCACCCCCAGGCCCTCGGCGGCAACGGCCTCGGCACCAACCCCGAGCAGCTCTTCGCCGCCGGGTACGCGGCCTGCTTCGCCAGCGCCATGGGCGTGGTCGCCCGCCAGGAGAAGATCGACGTCTCCGAGGCCTCGGTCACCGCCGAGGTCTCCATCGGCAAGGACCCGGCGGACGGCGGCTTCGGGCTCTCGGTCGTCATGCGCGCCGAGTTCCCGGACCACCTCCAGGGCGAGGCCGGCGTCGCCCTCCTGGAGAAGACCCACGCCTTCTGCCCGTACTCGAAGGCCACCCGCGGCAACATCGCGGTCGAGCTGGTCGTCGAGTAGTCCGGACGGTTCCGGAGGAGGGGATCCGGGGGAGGGAACCGGAGGGAACCCGCGTACGGGGTGGCGACGCCTCAGGCCCGAGCCATACCCTGAGCGGGGGACCACGGCGCCCGAACCGCCCATGTCCGATGGGGAGTCGGGAACTTCGGATCCGTGACGGGGGGGCCATTGTTCAGCGAGAGCCATGTCGCTCATCCACCGGCGCTCGAACACGCGCTGGTGGACCAGTTGTGCGCGGTGACGGGTCTCGACACCCCGGACGGACGCGACCTCCTGATCAGCATGCTGGCCGGCCCGTTACCCGAGCTGGGGAACGTGCGCCGGCACGGCCGCACACGGCTGGACACCCTGGAGATCGTCCGGGCCTGTCTGCGGGAGCCGCGCGGACTGCCCGAGCTGCTCGCGACCCTGGACGTGTACGCCCCCGGCTCCGCCCCCGTCCTGCGGATCAAGGAGATCGTCGCCGCCCCCTCGGTCCTGGCGGCCCTGCCCGAGGCGGAGTTACGGGACGTCCGCGGGCTGCTGGCCCGCGTCGACCACCTCGACGCGCACGGCGAGCTGTACGCGGCGGCCGGCGACCTCCCCCTCCCCCACCGTCCCGTCGCCTCCCTCGGGGAGGCCTTCGACTTCCTCAGCAGGGCCAACGCCCGCCCCGACGGACTGCTCCCCACCATGGTGCTGGTCGAGCAGGTGGCCACCAGGCTCGACCGGTCGCCCGCCCACCGGCCCACCGCCGTCGGTCTGCGCGAATGGAACGACGCCCAGGCCGCCAAACTGGGCCTCACGGCACCGCTGGCCGCGGTCCGCACGGAGAGCGACCGGGGCCCGGCCGCACAACCAGCACCCGCCTGCCTCGTTGTGCAGTTGTGCAAACACGGAATGAGCCCGGACCGGTATCTGCTGTCCCACTGGCGCCAGATCCGTCCGGGGCCGTGGCACCCCGAGCGCGGCGAGGACCGGCTCGTGACGCTCGCCGAGGTCGGGCCCGCCGTGGAGCAGCTCGTCTACCGGGCGGAGAGCGACTGGGCCGGGCGCCCCGGCAGTCCGGTACTGGAGTTCGTCCTCCCCTTCCACCTCCTCAACGAAGCGGTGGAATGGCTGCCGCTCGGCTCCCGGTCCTCCTTCGCGAGCGCCCTGTGCCTGAGCTACCCGGTCGTGCTGCGCAGCCTGGAACGCATGCGGGCACCGCAGTTCCACCGGCGCTGGCACAACCGCTGGCAGCGGCTGCAGGACAGCCACGACACCGTGTGCCACTGGGACACGGCGGGGAAGCGCGGCCACGACCCCGTCCAGTGGAACAGCAGGCTCACCGCCGACGAGCGGCTCGTCGCCGTCGCCCTGAACGACCCCCCGCTCCCCGGCCCCGGCGGCAGCCGGGACTCGCTGGAGACCGCCCTGCGCTCCGGCGTGCCGATGGCCGTCTGGGACCGCCGCCCGGGAGCACCCTCCGACTTCCGCAAGCGGGCGGCCAAGAAGCTCATGAAAGGCAGACCGGCCGAGTTGCCGCAGCGCGTCCAGCAGCTGCGGAACGAGGCCGCCACCGCCGCCGCGGCGCAACGGGACGACCACGTGGGACGGCATGTCGCCGTGCTCTTCGACGACCCGAACCGCATCGTCGACTGGTCCGGGTCGGCGGGTACCGGCACCGGAAGCGCGCGGGGCGGACACGACGATGAGGGGGAAATATGAGCGGCGTCCAACATCCGGTCGAGAGCGGCCGGAACGGCGGGCAGGTCAGCGGCCGCAGCTGGTGGATCTACCGGGGGACCGGCCGGCCGCTGACCGACATCCGCCTCGGTGACATCCTGCCCGCGCCACCCGGCTGGCGGGACTTCGACGGCGGCCCGGTGCTGCCCCCCGTACCGGCCGAGAACGCCGAGAGCGACCGGCGCCTCGGCGTCGTGGGCCGCGCCACGCCCCGGCAGGACGCGCACGACATCGACATGATCAACACCGCGCTGCTGCTCCGCAGGCCGCTGCTCGTCACCGGGCGGCCCGGGATCGGCAAGTCCACCCTGGCCTATCTCGTCGCCCGCGAGCTGGGCCTCGGCCGTGTCCTGCACTGGGGCATCACCTCCCGCAGCACCCTGCGCTCCGGGCTGTACGAGTACGACGCCATCGGGCGCGCCCAGGCCTCCCTCGGGCGCGGCAGGGCCGGCCTCCCGGTGCCGTCCCAGGCGACCGGGAGCGGAGCGGAGGACGGCTCGGGCGGGGCGCGGATCGGGGACTTCGTCCGGCTGGGCCCGCTGGGCACCGCCCTGCTGCCGTACGAACTCCCCCGGGTCCTGCTGATCGACGAGCTCGACAAGAGCGACATCGACCTGCCGAGCGACCTCCTGCACGTCCTGGAGAACGGCTCGTACGACATCCCCGAGCTGGTCCGCGCCCGCCATCAGGAGGGCGAGGCGCGGGTGTTCACCGACGACCCGGACCAGACGGTCACGGTGACCGACGGGCGGGTGAAGTGCCGGGCCTTCCCGTTCATCGTGATCACCAGCAACGGCGAGCGCCAGTTCCCGCCGGCCTTCCTCCGCCGCTGCGTGAGGCTCGACGTCTCCCCGCCGCGCGAGGACCAGCTCGCCGCCATGATCGCCGCCCACTTCCGCGACCAGGGCGGGCGGCCCGACGCCATGATCCGGGCCTTCATGGAGCGCAGCCGCGAGAACGGCGGACTGGCCACGGACCAACTCCTCAACGCGGTCTTCCTGCGGACGGCGGGCGTCCGGGAGGACGACGAGGCCTGGGGCGAGCTGCTGGACGCGCTCTGGCGCGAACTCTCGGGAGCACCCTGATGGACGACGACGCCCGGCCGGAACCCGAGGCCTTCGAGGTGGCGGAGGCGCTGTGGCTGCACGCGTACCAGACGCTCGCGGCCCGGCTGCCCCCGTCCACCGACCCGCCGCGCCCCCGGCCGGCGGTGCCGCCCGCCCTCTCCGGGACCTTCGACGCCCCCGGGACGCCCGGGGGCCACGAACCGACACCGGACGGCGGAGCACCCGACGGGCCACCGGGCGGGCCGGCCGGGGGGAGACCCGCCGGGACACCCGTCGGGGCTCCCGCCGGCGGTCCCGTCGGCGCGCCCGGGCCGGCGGCGAACGGCGACGGCCCGGACCCCGTGTCCCGGCTGCCCGGTGTCCCCTGGCCCGCGACGGCCGCCGGCGGGCCCGACGGCCCGGGTGGCTCCGACGGCCCCGGTGTCTCCGACGGCCCCGGTGGCCCCGGCCGGCTCCCGCCCGAGGGCGAGGCGGTCTCCGCGTACCCCTTCACGGGCGGCTTCCAGGACGTGTACGTCCGCGCCGGCCCCGCGCCGGACCTGCGGGACGCGGCCGGGATCGGGCGGTGGCTGAGGCCGCTGAGGCAGACGGTGCCCTCGGCGTACGGGATCGAGCTGGACGAGGAGGTCACCGCCGAGCGCGCCGCCGAGGACGGCCTGTGGCTGCCCTACGTCCGGTCGGCGGACGAGCGGCGCTTCGACCTGGTCCTGGTGGTCGACGACCACGTGACGATGACGATCTGGGAGCAGACGGTCGCCGAGTTCACCGCCGTCGCGGAGCAGTCGGGCGCCTTCCGGGACGTCCGGGTCCGCAGGCTCGGCGTGCGCGAGAGCGCGGCGGGCGAGGAGGTCGTGCTGCGCGGCCCGTACGGGGAGCGCGGCCCGGCCGGCGACCCCGCCGAGCTGATCGACAGGACCGGCCGCCGGATCGTCCTCGTCCTGACCGACGCCCTGGCACCGCTGTGGCGGGGCCAGGCGGGCACGCGGGCCCTGGAGCTGTGGGCGACGGCGGGCCCGACGGCGGTCGTGCACCTGCTGTCCGCACGGGACTGGCACCGCACCGCCCTGACGCCCCGGCGGGTGCGGCTCCGCAGCCCGCGCGCGGGCGCCCGCAACACCGAACTGTCCGTGCACTTCCCGGAGGCGGAGCGCGATCCCTTCGACCCGCCGCCCGGGACCTGGCGGGTACCCGTACCGGTGCTGGAGCTGGACGCCGGCTGGCTGGGCCGCTGGGCCTCGCTGGTGGCCGGTACGGAGCCGGGGTGGACCGACGCGTCCGTCCTGCTCCTCGGCGCACCCGCACCGGTCCCGTGGGAGGACGAGGACGACGAGCCCTGCGCGCCGTCGGTGCAGGAGCGCGTCCGCCGCTTCCGCAGCCACGCCACGCCCACCGCTTTCCGGCTGGCCACCCATCTGGCCGCCACCGTCCTCGAACCCCGCCTGGTGCGGGACGTCCGGCTCGCGCTGGTGCCGGAGGCCCAACCGGCGCACGTGGCCGAGCTGTTCCTCAGCGGGCTGGTCGAGGAGCTGCCGTCCGAGGAGCCGCTCGGAGCCGCGTTCCCCACCCCGCTGGACTTCGTCGACGGGGCGCGCGAGGCCCTGCTGGCCAGTGCGATGCGGGGAGACACCGCGCGGGTCGCGCGCTCGATGTCCGACTTCTACGGCGACCGGTTCGAGGCGGCCCGGGGGCTGCGCGGCGCCCTGCTCGCCCCGGAGGACGTACCCGACCCACCACTTACGGAGGAAAGCCTTCCGTTCGTGCGGGTCGAGCTCGCCGTGCTCCGTGCCCTCTCCGGGCCGTACCTGGACCGGGCTCAGAGGATCAGCGCGGCCCTGGAGCGCGATCCGACGGGAGCGTCGCTCGTACCGAACTCCCTGCCATTGGTCCACGATATCCGTCATACCCCTGAAAATTCCGACACGGGCGGCCTTGCCATGACCGACACCACTGCCAGTCAGCACCAGCGCGAAGACGGGCGGGCCCTCAACGGGACCCCGGCCCAGTCGATTCCCGGCCCGAGTCCCGACGGGCAGTCGGACACCGGGACGCCCCCTGCCCACGGCCCGACGACTCCCGCCCACGGAACGCCGATTCCCGGCCCGGCCGCCCCGCAGCCGCAGACCCACCCCCGTCTCTCCGTACCGGCCGTCTGGGGCAACGTCCCGCCGAACAACCCCAACTTCGTCGGCCGCGAGGACCTCCTCGCCCAGGTCCGCCAGCAGTTGCTGACCGGAGACACCTCGGCGGTGCTGCCCCACACGCTCCACGGCATGGGCGGTGTCGGAAAATCCCAAATCGCCATCGAATACGTGTACAGGTACGCGTCCGACTACGACATCGTGTGGTGGATCCCCTCGGAACAGCCCACGATGATCCTGACCGCGCTCACCGAACTCGCCCAGCGGATGGGGCTGAACGCGGGCAGCGAGGCCAACCGGGCCGTCCCCGCCGTCCGCGAGGCGCTGCGCCGCGGCGACCCGTACAGCAGGTGGCTGCTCGTCTTCGACAACGCCGAGAACGTGGAGGCCGTCCGCCCCTACTTCCCGACCGGCGGCACGGGCAAGATCCTCATCACCTCCCGGAACCAGGAGTGGGACCGGGTGGCCCGGACGCTCTCCGTCGACGTCTTCTCCCGCGAGGAGAGCAAGTCGCTGCTCCGCCGGCGGGCCCGCGACCTGACCGACGAGGACGCCGACAAGCTCGCCGAGGCCCTGGGCGACCTGCCGCTCGCCATCGAGCAGGCGGCGGCCTGGCAGGCCGTGACCGGCATGGCGGTGCCCGAGTACCTGCGGCTGATCAACGAGAAGATCGCCGAGCTGATGCTCGAACTCGTCCCCTCGCCGGACTACCCCATGTCGGTGGCCGCGGCCTGGGACGTCTCGCTGCGCCAGCTCGAACAGCGCAACCCCGCCGCGCTCCAACTCCTCCAGGTCTGCTCCTTCTTCGCCCCCGAGCCGATCTCCCGCTCCCTGTTCAACAACTCGCGGAGCACCACGATCGCCCCCGAGCTGGACGACGCCCTGCGGCATCCGATCAAACTCGGCCGGGCCATCCGGGAGATCAACGTCTACGCCCTGGCCCGCATCGAGCACCGGCACGACACCATCCAGCTGCACCGACTGGTCCAGGCCGTGCTGGTCAACCGCATGTCCCCGCAGCAGCAGGCGGACATGCGCCACGGCGCCCATCTGCTCCTCGCGGACGCCAACCCCAACAGCCCCGCCTCGCGCGAACTGTGGCCCCGCTACCAGGCGCTGCTCCCGCATGTGGTGGTGTCCCGGGCCGTGGAGTGCGAGTCGCCGTGGGTACGCGGTCTCATCCGCGGCATGGTGGAGTTCCTCTACGTCTGGGGCGAGCACAAGGGCTCGGCGTCGATGGCCCGCGAGGCGCTGGAGATCTGGACCGAGAAGTTCGGCGCCGAGGACCAGCAGACGCTGGAGATGGCCAAGTGGCTGGCCTTCATGCTGCGCATGCTCGGTGAGTACCAGGAGGCCGCCGCGATGATGCAGCGCACGGCGGACACGTACGTCCGGACCGCGGGCGAGGATGACGAGGGCACCCTCGACGCCCTGATCCAGCTGTGCACCGGCCTGCGCCTGCGGGCCGAGATGGCGCGGGGACTGGAGATCAACCGGTCGGTGTACGAGCGCTCCCTGCGGGCGTTCGGCGAGGACGACCCGGCGACCCTCCGCGCGGCCCACAGCCTGGGCGTGGGCCTGCGGCTGATGGGGCTGTACCGGGAGGCGCGTGTGTACGACACGGAGACGGTCCGGCTGCGCGCCCTCAACCTGGGCGAGAACCACTTCGACACCTTGAACACGCTGAGCGGCCTGTCGATCGACATCCGTGAGACCGGCGACTACATGGAGGCCGCGGCCCACCAGGAGGACGTCTACGCCCGCTACATCGCGGCGTTCGGCGAGGACAACCCCACCACCCTCAGCTGCGGTCGTGTCCTCTCGGTGTGCCGCCGCCGCGCGGGGGACCACGAGGGGGCGCTGGAGCTCTCGGAGACGGTGTGGACGAAGTTCGTGAACCGCTTCGGACCCGACCACCCGGACGCCGTCGCCTGCGGGGCCAATCTCGTCGTCGACCTGCGGCAGGACGGACAGTTGAGGCGCTCGCGGGAGCTCGGAGAGGCGACCGTCGACCGCTACGCGGCGAAGCTCGGGCCCGACCACCCCTACACGTTGTCGGCCCGCACGAACCTGGCCATCACCCTGCGGCAGCTCGGGGACCTCGACGCCGCCGGGGAGCACCTCGCGGCGGCCCTGCCCGGGATGCGCGACTCGCTGGGCGACGCGCACGTCCTCACACTGACCACGGCCATCGGCGCGGCCAGCCAGTACGCCGCCGAGGGGCGTCACGCGGAGGCCCTGGAGCTGGACGAGCAGACCCTGGAGGTCCTGACCCGGGACCACGGAGAGGACCACCCGACCACGCTGGCCTGCGCCAACAACGTGGTCCTGGACCTGCGTGCGCTGCACCGCGACGCCGAGGCCACGGTCCTGCACACCGAGACCCTGACCCGCTTCCGCCGTCGGCTCGGCGAGGACCACCCGGCGATCGCCGCCTCGGCGGCCGGCCGCCGGGCGGACGTCGACATCGCGCCGGTGCCCTTCTAGGGCGTGTTGCGAAAGTAGCGCCGGCCGCCCGAAGGGCGGGCCCGACGGGGTCTGGTGCGTGCGATCGCAAGGCGGAGGGTCGCCCCGATA
>NZ_JBIBVC010000003.1:0-203816 GCF_043080005.1 Streptomyces sp. NPDC015130
GGCCGCCCGAAGGGCGGGCCCGACGGCGTCTGGTGCGTGCGATCGCAAGGCGGAGGGTCACCCCGATACTGGACGTATCGGGGTGATCCCGACAATGCGGCGAGCGTGCGTGCCAGGCGCCGTCGGGCAGGCGGGACTTTCGCAACACGCCCTAGCGAGCGTCCTGCCGATCAGGCCGGGTTCGCAGCGCCCGGCAGCGCGACGGGCCGTGCCGGTGGTCCCGGCACGGCCCGTCGCACCGCCGCCTCAGTCGCCGTGCGGGGCGTGCAGCTCGCCCGTCCGGGCCACCCGGCCGTACCAGCGGGCGCTGGACTTCGGGGTGCGCTCCAGGGTGTCGTAGTCGACCCGGACCGCTCCGAACCGCTTCGCGTAGCCGTACGCCCACTCGAAGTTGTCCAGCAGCGACCAGAGGAAGTAGCCGCGGACGTCCACCCCGTCGGCGATCGCGCGGTGCACGGCCTCCAGGTGCGCGTGCACGTAGGCCGCCCGCTCCGGGTCGTGCACCGAGCCGTCCTCGCCGACCTCGTCCTCGTACGCGGCGCCGTTCTCGCTGATCACCAGCGGCAGCTCCGGGTAGGCGGTGGAGACCCGGTTCAGCAGGTCGTACAGCGCGCTCGCGTCGACCGGCCAGCCCATCGCCGTCCGCTCGCCGGGCGCGCGGTGGAAGGCGACGGAGTCCGCGCCGGGCCACGGCGAGTGCTCGCTGTTGCCGTGACCGTCGTCCTGCGGCTTCTCCTCGCCCTCCGCGACGTGCGAGACCAGCGTCGGCGTGTAGTAGTTGACGGCCAGCAGGTCCAGCGGCTGCCGGGTCGCCGCCGTGTCGCCGTCCCGGACGAAGGACCAGTCCGTGAGGTGGGCGGTGTCCGCGAGCAGGTCCTCGGGGTAGGCGCCGTCGAGCATCGGGCCGAGCCAGATCCGGTTCCCGACGGCGTCGATGCGGCGGGCGGCGTCCAGGTCCTCGGCCGAGTCCGTCAGCGGGCGCACCTCGTGGAGGTTGAGGGAGACCGCGAGCTGCCGGTCCGCCGGGAGCGCGGCCCGCAGGGCCTGGACGGCGAGGCCGTGCCCGAGGTTGAGGTGGTGGGCGGCCCGCAGGGAGTCGACCGGGTCGGTGCGGCCCGGGGCGTGGACCCCGGAGCCGTACCCCAGGAAGGCGCTGCACCAGGGTTCGTTGAGGGTGGTCCACCGGGTGACCCGGTCGCCGAGGGCGTCGGCGACGATCCCCGCGTACTCGGCGAACCGCTCGGCGGTGGACCGCTCGGGCCAGCCGCCGGCGTCCTCCAGCTCCTGGGGCAGGTCCCAGTGGTAGAGCGTCAGGGCCGGTGCGATCCCGGCGGCGAGCAGCTCGTCGACGAGGGCGCGGTAGAAGTCCAGACCCTTCTGGACGGCGGGTCCGCGCCCGGTCGGCTGGACCCGGGACCAGGAGACGGAGAACCGGTAGGCGTTCAGGCCCAGTTCGGACATGATCCCGACGTCCTCGCGGAACCGGTGGTAGTGGTCGACGGCCACGTCACCGGTGTGGCCCTCGAAGACCCTGCCGGGGGTGTGCGAGAAGGTGTCCCAGATGGACGGTGTGCGGCCGTCCTCCGCCGCCGCCCCCTCGATCTGGTACGCGGCGGTGGCGGCGCCCCAGAGGAAGTCGGACGGGAACGAGCGGACGGCGGTGAGCGGCCGGGTTTCGGACGCGGTCATAGGAGGGCGCTCCCAACGCGGTTACGGGGTCGGTACGTTCGGAAGGTGGTGTGCGAGCGGGTGCGGGCCGCTCAGCTCTTGACGGCGCCCGCCGTGATGCCGCCCACGATGTGCTTGCCGAGGAAGGCGAAGACGAGCAGCAGCGGGACGGTGGATATCAGGGCGCCGGTCAGGACGACGGCGTGGTCCACGGTGTGGTTTCCCGCTCCGAGGCCGGCGAGGGCCACCTGGAGGGTGGGGTTGCCGTCCTGGGTGAGCGCGATGAACGGCCAGAAGAAGTCGTTCCACGCCTGGACGAAGACGAGCATGCCGAGCACCGCCATCGCGGGCCTGGCCACGGGGAAGACGACGTGCCAGATCACCCGCAGGCTGTGCGCGCCGTCCATGCGGGCGGCCTCCACCAGCTCGACGGGCAGGGCCTCGACGAGGAACTGGCGCATGAAGAACACGCCGAAGGCGGCGACGAGCGAGGGCAGGACGACCGACTGGAGCTGGTCGAACCAGCCGAGGTCGGTGATGATCCGGTACAGCGGGATGACGCTGAGCTGCGGCGGGATCGTCATCGTGGCGACCACGAGCGAGAGCAGCATGCCGCGCCCCCGGAAGGGCAGCTTGGCGAAGGCGAAGCCGGCGAGCGTGGAGAAGAGGACGGTGGACGCGGCCACCAGACCGGCGACGACCGTGGTGTTGATCAGCGCCTCGCCCATGTGGACCTGGTTCCAGGCGAAGCTGAGGTTGTCCAGGAGGTGGGGGCCTGGCAGGAGCGGCGCCGGGGCCTGGACGACGCGCTCGCCGCTGTGGGAGGCGGCGACCAGGTTCCAGTACAGCGGGAAGAGCGAGACCACGGCGGCCACGGCCAGCAGGACGTAGGTCACGGGGCCGGCGTGGTGCTGGCGACCGGCCGTCTGGCGGAACCGGCGCCCGGACCGGGGTGCTTCCCTGTCGAGAGTGCGGGCCATGGGGTTCAGCCTCCCAGCTTCTTGCGGTTGTGACGGGAGACGAGTGCCTGGACGCCGCCGACGAGCAGGAGGAGCAGCAGCATGATCCAGGCGATGGCGGAGGCCTGGCCCAGCGCGTTGTTGACCCACCCCTTCTCGTACATCAGCAGGCTCAGCGTCTGGAACTGGTTGCCGCTGCCGCCGCTGATGCCGACGCTGCCGCCGTAGAGCATCGGCTCGCCGAAGAGCTGGGTGGCGCCGATGGTGGAGACGACGACGGTGAAGAGGATCGTCGGCCGGATCGACGGGATGGTGACGCTGATGAACTGGCGCCAGCGTGACGCCCCGTCGAGGGAGGCGGCCTCGTACAGGTCCTGGGGCACGGCCTGCATGGCGGCCAGGTAGATCAGCGCGTTGTAGCCGGTCCAGCGCCATATGACGATCACCGAGATCGCGATCTGCGCCGGCCACTTGGACGACTCCCACGGGACGGGGTCGAAGCCGATCCAGCCGAGGACGGTGTTGATCATCCCGTAGTCGGTGTTGAAGAGCTGGGCGAAGACCAGCGTCGCGGCTGCGATCGACGTGGCGTACGGGGCGAGGACCGCGATCCGGAAGAAGCCGCGGCCGCGGAGCCTGTAGTTGAGCAGGTGCGCGAGGCCCAGGGCCATGAGCAGCTGGGGGACGGTCGAGATGACGCCGATGGTGAAGGTGTTGGCGAGGGCGTTCCAGAAGAACTCGCTGGTCGCGAGGTCGGTGTAGTTCTCCAGGCCCTTCCACTGCGGATCGCCGCCGAGCTCGACCCGGTGGAGCGAGAGCCAGCCCGTGTAGATCAGCGGGAAGAGGCCGAAGGCGGCGAAGGTGAGGAAGAAGGGGGCGACGAAGACGTACGGGGTCGCCTTGATGTCCCAGCGGTAGAGGGTGCTGCGCCGGCCGCCGGGGGCGGAGCGGCGGCTCCGGGGGCCGGAGGAGGAGGGCGGTGCGGCGGGCGGCGGGGAGCCGTCGGACCTCGCCCGAACGGAGGTGGCCACGGGGGCGTCCTTCCAGGTCGATGCGTGCGGTGGTGCGGACGGTGCCGGTCCGCCGCCGGCTGTGGGAGGCGGCGGACCGACAGGCGCCCCCGCTACTGGTCGATCTTGTCGTCGACCAGCTTCTTGACGTTCTCCCAGGCCTTGGCCGGGTCGGTGCCGCGCTGCTCGATGTCGAGGATGCCGTTGTCGGTGAGGAAGGTCTTCACCTGGCCGTCCCAGCGGCTGATGGCGGCGGGCGTGATCCCGGCGGCGGCGGACGAGAAGATCTTGCCGACCGGGGTCTCGCCGAAGTACGGCAGCTTGGCGTCCTGGACCGCCGAGGAGGTGAGCGTGTCCTTGGACGAGGGGATGTTGCCGTTGACCGCGAAGACCTTGGCGTGCTGCTCGGGGGCGGTCAGCCAGGCGGCGAGCTCGGCCGCCTCCTTGGTGTGCTTGCCGGACTTCGGCACGGCGAGGAAGGCGCCGCCCCAGTTGCCGGCGACCGGCGGCGCGGCGATGTCCCACTTGCCCTGGTTGGCGGGTCCCGCCTGGTCCTTGATGATGCCGGTCATCCAGCTCGGGCAGGCGACCGTGGCGAACCTGGAGTTCTTGAAGGCGGCGTTCCAGGTGCCCTTCTCGTCGAACTGGCGGAGCTTGGCGGTCAGTCCGCCCTCGCTCGCCGCGACGGCGGTCTCCCAGGCCTTCTTCACGCCGGGGCTGTTCTCCCAGTCGAGCTCGCCGCTCGTGTTCGCGTACTGGACGGGGTCGCTGGAGACCACCGCGTTGAAGAGGCCGCTCGCCGAGTCGTGGAAGGCGGTGCCGGCGGGCGCGTTCTTCTTGTACGTCTTCCCGGTCTCGACGAACTTGGCCCAGTCGCCGGCCCACAGCGCGGCGACGGCCTCGCGTTCGGTGGGCAGCTTGGCCTTGGCGAAGAGCTCCTTGTTGTAGCAGACGGCCATCGGGCCGATGTCGGTGCCGAGGCCGATGACGCTGCCGCTCGCCGTCGTCGCCTGCTTGACCTTCCAGTCGAGGAAGGCACCGATGTCCGCGCCGCCCTCCTTGCCGAGGTCCACCCACTTGTCCGCCATGGTCTCGCCGGTCGCCTCGGCGATGTAGCCGACCTCGACGGCCTGGATGTCGGCGAGACCGTTGTTCTGGCCGAGGCGCAGCTTCAGCGTGTCCCAGTACTTCTGACCGTCGGAGACGTTCGTCTCCTCGATCTTGATGTTGGGGTGGGCCTTCTCGTACTCGGCGTAGAGCTTGGCGCCGGTCTTGTTGTCGTACCCGAAGGAACCGAAGGTCCCGACCCGCAGGGTGATCTTGCCGCCGCCCCGGGCGTCGCCGTCGTCGTCGCTGCCGCTGCCGCAACCGGTGAGCAGGGTCGTCCCGGTCACGACGACGGCGACCGCCGCGATCGCCGCACGGCGTCCGCGTCTGCTGCTGGAAGTGCGCATTCCACTCTCCTCGTCCAAAGGTGGTGCTCGTTGTGCGCCAAGAGGTCCGGCCGGCTGATCGCGGCTCGGCGGCTGCCCGCCAGGACCTGATGCAGGCTGTGTGCGCTCGATGGGAGCGCTCCCACGTCGCTGCCGGAAGGTTGCTGCCTGGCGGGCGCGGGTGTCAAGACATGAACGCGGATTCGTTACGGGAAGGTGCTCGGCGGGTTTCGCCGGGGTCGCGCGGGGTCCGGGACGTCATCTCCTGAACACACGCACGTGGCGCGGGGAGAGGGTGGTGAACTAGTGTGGGAGCGCTCCCATTCGCCGCAGTGGTCGTGGTGGGCTGCACGATGTCCTACGAGGGGAGTTCGGCGCTTGTGAACGGACGGCAGAACGGCAGACCGACCCTGGAGCAGGTCGCGGCCAGGGCCGGGGTCGGCCGGGGAACGGTCTCCCGGGTGATCAACGGCTCCCCCCGGGTGAGCGAGCAGACCAGAACGGCCGTCGCCCGAGCCGTCGCCGAACTCGGCTACGTACCCAACCAGGCCGCCCGCGCCCTCGCGGGCAGCCGCACCGACGCCATCGCGCTCGTCATCCCCGAGGCCGAGGCCCGGCTCTTCGCGGAGCCGTACTTCCTCGACCTCATCCGCGGAGTGAGCGCCGAACTGGCCGACGCCGACAAGCAGTTGCTGCTCACCCTGGTCCGCAGCGAGCAGGAGCGGCAGCGTTTCGAGCAGTACCTCGCCGCCCAGCGCGTCGACGGGGTGCTGCTCGCCTCGGTCCACGGCGACGACCCGCTGCCCGACCGGATCCGCGAGCTCGGCCTCCCGGTCGTCATGAACGGGCGCCGCTCGGAGGCCGAGCCCGTGCCGTACGTCGACTCCGACAACATCGGGGCCGGGCGCACGGCCGTCGCGCACCTCGTGGGCGGCGGCCGGCGCCGGATCGCGACCGTCACCGGCCCGCTCGACATGTACGTCGCCCGCGCCCGGCTCGGCGGCTACCGCGCGGGCCTCGCCGAGGCGGGGCACGCGCCGGACGAGGACCTCGTCTCCACCGGCGACTTCACCGAGGAGGGCGGCCGGCGGGCCATGCGGCTGCTGCTCGACCGCAGTCCGGACCTGGACGCCGTCTTCGCCGCCTCCGACGTGATGGCGGCCGGGGCGCGCGGGGTGCTGCGGGAGGCGGGGCGGCGGGTGCCCGAGGACGTGGCGCTGGTGGGGGTCGACGACTCGGCGGTGGCGCGGCTGATGGATCCGCCGCTGACGAGCGTGCGGCAGCCCATCGAGGAGATGGGGCGCACGATGGCGCGGATGCTGATCCGGGAGATCCAGGGGATCCAGGAGTGCGGCGGTGGCGGTGTGGAGGTGCCGGAGGAGCCGCGGCGGCACGTCCTGCCGACGGAACTGATCGTGCGCGAGTCCTGCTGACGGCCCCGGCGCCGGATGCGGCACGGCTCGTCGGCGGAGGCCGCGCGGACTCCTGCGGCCGGCCGGGACCCGACGGGGTCCGGCCGGCCGCAGGCCTCGTGCGAGAGGTCTCGCCGGGGGCGGTGCTACAGCGCCGGGTGGGCGTTCTTCAGGAGCTCCTGGAACTGGGCCGAGAACCACTGGCCCGAGATCGGGGCGTCCGGCAGTGAGCCCGACATGCTGTTCCCGTTACGGGCGTTGCCCGTGTAGGTCGGGTCGCACATCCGGTCGAAGCCCTTGCCCTCGTTGTTCGGGATCTCCTTGCTGGCGCCGTCGGACTCGCCCGGGGGCTTCATCCAGACGTACGCGTCGATGCCCGCGGCGGGCGCCGCCTGGGGCCGCTCGCCGAGACCGGCGCCGGCCTGGTTGCACCAGTTGCCGAGGTGGATGCGACGGTCGTAGCGGCCGCCGTTGACGTAGGTGTCGACGCTGGTCAGGGCGCCCGGGCCGGTGGGCCGGGCGGCGCCGCCCCAGCCGTTGCGGGAGGTGTCGATCAGCATGCCGAGGTTGCTGCTGAAGCCGATCGAGACCAGCTTGGCGCGCATCGCCTGGGCGTAGGACAGCTCGTCGGTGTACCGGTTCCAGTCGACCCACTTCGACTGGCGCACGGAGGTGCCGTTGACGCTGTCGTCGACGGTGAAGTGGTCCTCCTTCAGGGCGCTGTAGTTGGCGGTGTTGACGATGAAGCCGTGCACGTTGTCGACCGTGGAGCCCTCGGCCACCGCGGCCTGCCTGAAGAGCTCGGCGGACGGGCCGAAGTTGTCGTCCCAGCCCAGCCAGCCGTGGTGTCCGGCGTCGATGTAGTTGTAGACGTTGCCGATCGCGCCCAGCTTCTTGAGCGCGTAGCCGACACCGGTGATGTAGTTGCCGTTGGCCTTCATGACGTCACAGTTGGCGGTGGCCGTCGGGCGGCCGGAGACGTTGGTGACCAGGTTGGGCAGCGAGTCGATCTCGACCGTGGTGACGATCCGCAGGCCCGCGTACTTCGGGTCGGCGAGGATCGCGGCGATCGGGTCGATGTACTCGGTCTTGTAGCGGCCGATCTCCGTCGGGCCCAGCTCGCCGTTGGAGGCGAGCGCGGCGCAGTCGCGGCCGGGCAGGTTGTAGACCACCAGCTGGACGACGAGCTCGCCGGAGCCCTTCTGCTCCAGGGCCTTGTCGAGGTGGCCGCGCAGGCCCATCGAGGTGGCGGAGCCGTTGACGGCGGCGATCCGGTCGAGCCAGACGCCGGTGGGCTGGCCGGAGACCTTGGTGCCGCCCGGCTCGGCGGCGGCCTTCGCTGCCCACTCGGGGTTCACGTACACCTTGGCGCCGGCGTACGGGTTGTCGGCCTTGGTCCCGGGCGGCGGCGTGGTGGGCGGTGTGGTCGGGGGAGTCGTGGGCGGTGTGGTCGGGGGTGTGGTGGGCGGTGTCGTCGGGGTGGAGCCGTTGCAGACGACCCCGTTCAGGGTGAAGGCGGCCGGCACCGCGTTCGTACCGCTGTAGGAGCCGTTGAAGCCGAATGAGGTGGAGCCGCCCGTGGCGAGCGTCCCGTTGTAGGAGACGTTCCTGGCGGTGACGGCGGCGCCGGACTGGGTGATGGTGGCGTTCCAGCCCTGGGTGACCTGCTGGTTGCCGGCGTAGGACCAGGCGAGCGTCCAGGAGGACACGGGGTCGCCGGTGTTGGTGACGGTCACGTTGGCGCCGAAGCCGGTGTTCCACTGGTTGGTGATCTGGTAGTTCACCGTGCAGCCGGGGGCCGCGGCGCCGGCGGTGGCGGTGCCGAGGACGGTGGCGGTCGCGCCGGTGGCCGTGACGAGGCCGAGTGCCGCCAGGAGGGCGGTGCGGCTGGTGCTTCTGGTGCGGCTCATGCGGGTGGGGGTTCCTTTCCGGTGACTCACGAGGGATTCGCGAGGGGTTCGAGAGGGGTTCACGAGGGATTCGAGGGGCTTTCACGGCGTGAGGGGTTCCACGGCGTGACGGCTTTCACGGGGTGACGGCTTTCACGGGGTCAGCGCGCGCAGATGGTCGCGCAGCCCGATGCCGAATGCGGTGGGGGTGCCGTCGTACGAACTGATCAGCGCGGGACCTGAGTTGCAGTTCCAGGTGTTCCAGGTCCAGCCCAGGTACGAGAGGCCGCGGTCGTCGAACCACTTCATGACGCGGTCGATGAACGCGTGTCCGCAGGTGTTCTCACCGATCTCGCCCGCGAGGAGCGGTACCTCGGCGGCCACGGGGGCGAGGGTGCTGTTCCAGCACGTCTCGTCGGCGCAGGTGTTGAAGTTGTAGACGTGCCAGGCGGCGGCCAGATTGCCCGCCGGGTCCGTGGGTCGGTACGCGCGCCACTGGCTCAGGTCGTTGGAGTACGCGAGGCCCGGGACGAGGACCAGGTTCTTCGCCCCCGTGGCGCGGACGGCGTCCACCAGGTCCTGCATGCCGGCGACCTCGTAACCGATGCCGGGACAGGTGCCGCCGTCGCGCCAGCAGGTCCATGCCTGGGTCGCGGTGGAGGTCGCCCGGTCCGGGTAGGGCTCGTTGAACAGGTCGAAGACGACCCGCTTGTCGTGCTTGAAGGTGTTCGCCACCGAGGTCCAGAACGCCGGGGTGTACCGGGCGCCCGGCATCGGCTTCTGGCAGGAGGCGTGCACGTCGGAGCAGCCGGCCGAGTTGCCGGTGTACTGGCCGTGCGTCCAGTGCAGTTCGACGACCGGGGTCATGCCGTGGGCGAGGACCTTGGTCACCAGGCCCTTGACCGCGTCGACGTAGTGCGCGCCCCGGTACTCGGGCTTGATGTTGTCCAGGCCCAGCCAGCACTCCTCGTTGAGGGGGATGCGGACCGTGTTGGCCTTCCAGTCGGCGATGGCCTCGACCGAGGCGTCGTCGACGGGACCGTCGAAGAAGCCGTGGCCCTGGACGCACATGAACTCGCCGCCGGAGCGGTTGACGCCGAGGAGGCGGCGGACCGCGCCGTTCTGGTCGGTGAACTTGTTACCCGTGACGCCGAGTTCGGGCGCGCCGGTGACGGGGGTCGGCGGCGGTGAGGTCGGGGGAGTGGTCGGTGGGGTCGTCGGGTCGGTGGGGGGCGGCGTCGGGGTCGTCGGGGTGGGTGTGGGTGTGGGTGTGGGGGTCGTCGGGGTGGGTGTCGGGGGAGTGTTCGTGTCGCAGGGCGTGCCGTTCAGGGTGAAGGCGGTGGGTGCCGTGTTGGCGCCCGTCCAGGAGGCGATGAACCCGGCCGTCACCTCGGCGCCCGTCCCGAGCGCCGCGTTCCAGCTCTCGTTCACGACCGTGACGGAGGCCCCGGACTGGGACCACTTGCCGCCCCAGCCCTGGCCGACGGCCTGGCCGGCCGGGAAGGCGAAGCCGAGGCTCCAACCACTCAGCGCGGCACTGTTGTTGGTGACGGTGACGGCACCCTGGTAGCCGCCGGCCCACTGGCCGACGACCGAGTACTCCACGGTGCAGGCGGATGCGGCCGCGGCTCCTGAGGCCGTACCCATGACGGCGAACGCGGTGCTCGCCGTCGTGAGCGCCACTCCTGCGAGCAGCGCGGAAAGACGTGGGGGATGTCGCATGAGCGAGTCCTCGCAGCGAGGGCACACCACTGGCGGTGTGCCGACCGGACGGATTCGCTCCCACTGGTCGGGCAGACCGTAGCGTCAACTGCCGCCAAGGAAAAGAGGGGTTGGGTAAATTTCCCCGTCATCCGCCTTCGACTCTTCGCACACCTTGACGCCGATGCGGGCCCCCTGCACAGTGGGAGCGCTCCCACTGGTTCAGGGCTTGTCCCCACGGGCTCATCCGCTCTTCGCACCCCCGTCCTCCCGAGCCGCGAGGAGAACCACCCGCATGTCGCCACCCCGTGTACGACGATCACTCCGCCTGGATCGGCACCCTCTCCGCGGGGGCCACCGCCGACGCCGGGTGGTCCCCGAGCGGGGGCCGCCCGGCCTCCGGGTCCCCGGACTCTTCACGGCCCGTCTGGACAGCTCGGTGAGCGGCCGCTTAGGGTCGGGGCCGGACCAACGGGCGGTCGCCCGGAACCAACACCGACGGGCGGTCGCCCGGATCACCGGGAACGGACGAGGAGCGCACACGTGGTCACCCTCGCCGATGTCGCCCGCCACACCCGGGTGTCGGCCGGCATCGTCAGCCGCGTGCCCAGCGGCAAGCGCTCCGTCTCCGCCCCCGCCGGCTCCGCACCACCCACCGGATCCACCGGATCCACCCGATCCACCCGATCCGCCCGGTCCACCGGATCCACCGAGGGCCGTCGTGGTCGCGGCGGACGCTGAGGCCGACGACAGTGCGACGGAGTTCCGGGCCTTCTTCGCGCGTCACTACGCCGAACTCGCCCGCCTCGCGCACCTGCTGACCGGCGAGACCGACGCGGCCGACGACCTCGCCGCCGACGCCATGCTCGCGCTCTGGCACCGCTGGGACCGGGTCCGCGCGGCCGATCACCCCGCCGCCTACGCCCGGGGAGTCGTCGCCAACCTCGCCAAGACCCGGATCCGGGGCACGGTGCGCGAGCGGCGCCGGATCGCCGCCTTCTGGGACCGCCGCCCCGACCACGTCGAGGACCCCGACGTCCCGGCGGTCCTCGACGTACGGACGGCGCTGCGCTCCCTGCCCTTCCGCAAGCGCGCCTGCGTGGTGCTGCGGCACGCCTTCGACCTCTCCGAGCGTGACACCGCGCTCGCGCTGGGGATCTCGGTCGGTACGGTCAAGAGCCAGACCTCCAAGGGGATGGCCGAGCTCCAGCGCCTTCTGGGCGACCGGGCCGCCACCGAACTCGTCGCGGGGAGGCGTTGATGGACGAGGAGCGGCTGCGCCGCGAGCTGCGTGAGGCCGGGCTCGCGCACCGGCCCGACCACGCCCGCATGCTGGCCCGGGTGGAGCGAGGCCTCGCGGCTGCGCCGCGGGCGTCCGAGCGGCGCCCCGCCGTCGGCCGGAGGACCTTCCCCGGAGCCTTGCCGTGGGCTTCCCCGTGGACCGGCAGGCGCTGGACGGCCGCGTTGGCCGTGGCGGTGGCCGTCGCCGGGGTGGTCGGTGTCGGCGGGCTCGCCGTGACCACGCTGGACCGCGGGCCGGTCGCCCCGGCGTCGGCGCCGCCCGCGCCCGGGCCGGTGGCCGCCGCGGCCGGCACCGTCGACCCCGGCAGCAACCGCTGGTGGGCGCAGGGCGATCTCGCGGTGACGACGGAGACGCAGGTGTCGGGTCTCGTCGTCGACGTGCGGGTGGCCCGTACGGCCGGCGTCGTGAGCACGGGCCACTGGCGCACGCGCCCGGCCGAGGACTTCGCCGTGACGGTCACGGAGGAGCCGGGGGCCCTGCACTACCGGTGGACCCTGAAGCCGGGCCGCACGGTCCCGCCGGGCCGCCACGTCTTCGCCGTCCAGTACAACCACGCCGAGGGGGTAAGGGACGCCTCGGCCGACACGTACACCGTCGCCCTGACGGGCGCCGACGGCGGCCGGTCCACGCTCAGGGGCGGCTTCGGAGGCGCGGCCCCGGCGAAGTGACGCCCGCGCGCCGGGGCCGTACCGATACCCGTGTCCCCTGCTCCTCCGGGCGGACCGCCCCTCGGCCGCGTGGGGGAGCGGGTTCGGACCGGGTTGGGACTCCCCGGCGGGTGCCGTCCGGGATCGTCGGGAGCGGACGGGCCGCTCGGCGGCCCACCGCCACAGAGGACCGCGATCACACGCCCGTCGTGGAGCCCGGGCGGACGATCATCAGGACGACGACGACCGCCCAGAGCAGGTTGAACACCCCGGTGAGCATGGCCAGTCGGGATGCCACCGGGCGGGCCTCCGTCTCGGTGGCCGCGGCCTCGGCCAGGGCGAGGAGGCGGCGCTGGCCGGGCAGGACGGCCAGGCCCAGGAGGGCCGCGGCGAGTGTGGTCAGGAGCATCGACGCGATCAGCCAGGCGTCGGTCAGGACGCCGAGCTGGGCGCCGGTCGCCACGCCGAAGACCGGGACGACGACACCGGCGACGGCGTACCCGGCGCAGACGCGGTGCAGGACCACGGCCGTTCCGGTCCGTCCGGACGGCCCGTCCTCCCGCTCCCCGCCGCCGCAGGCCCGCAGGGCGACGCGGGGGAACATCGAGGCGGCCACGGTGATCGCCCCCACCGTGACGATCGCCACCAGGACGTGGACGGACAACAGGAATTCGGTCACGGCGTGTGCCTCCGCACGGGAGCTGGATGAGACCGGCAGCCCCCCGATGTGTTGGCTGCCAATATATTGCTCTCCTATGCATACACTGCCTACCGGTCTTGTGGGTAGGCTGCCTACTCATGAAGGCGGATGCGGTACGAGGGCACCTCGACGGGCTGCTGCTCGCGGTGCTCGAACAGGGCCCGCTGCACGGGTACGCGATCATCGCCGCGGTCCAGCAGCGCAGCGGCGGTGTGCTCGAACTGCGGACGGGCACGATCTATCCGGCGCTCCAGCGGCTGGAGCGGCTCGGACTCCTCAGCAGCAGCTGGCAGTCCTCCTCCGGCGAGCGGCGCCGACGCTGCTACGAGCTCACCGAGGCCGGCCGGGAGACCCTGGCCGGCGAGCGCACGGCGTGGAGCGAGTTCACCACCGCCATCGGCTCGGTCCTGAACCCGGCCGCCCCGCCGCCCGGCCTCACCACATGACCACCGCCGCCGGACAGCCGGACCCCCTCGACCCCACCGCCGCCGGACAGCCGGACCCCCTCGACCCCCACGCCGCCGGACAGCCGGACCCCTTCGACGCGTACGCCGCCGAACTGGCCGCCGCCCTCCACGGACCCGCCCGCGCGAAGGCCCGGATGGTCGAGGAGATCCGCGGCGGACTCGCCGACACGGCCGACGCCCACGCCGAGCGCGGTGACCCTTACCCGGACGCGATCCGCGCGGCGGTAAGGGAGTTCGGGACGGTCGAGGAGCTCGTGCCGAGCTGTCAGCGCGAGCTGACCCTCGCCCAGGCCCGGCACACCGCCCGGGCCGTCGCGCTCACCGCCCCCTTCCTCGTCGCCTGCTGGTACCTGGCCGTCACCCCCGCCGCCGACCCGGCCGGGGCCGTCCCCCGCACCGCCCAGCTCATCGCCGCGCACCTGGCCGGGCTCGCGACCGGCGCCGCCCTGCTCTCCGCCGCGACGCTGGCCGTCACCGGCACCCTCGCCCGCCGGCTGCCCACCCCGCCCCGGCTGCCCCTCTTCATCGCCTGGACCGGCACCACCGCCGGGGTCGCGATGGCCGTCACGACGCTCGCGCTCGCCGTCGCCTCCGCCCTCGCCGCGAACTGGCCGCTCCTCGCCTGCGCCGGAGCCCTCGCGGCCGTCTCGCACGCGGTCGTGGCGACCTCGGCCCGCGCCTGCCGCCGCTGCGCCCGCCTCCCGGTCTCCCGGACGGCGTGACCCGGCGGACGTGCGGCGCCCTGCGTGCGCTCTGGCGGACTTCCCTCTCCTCCGTCCCCGAACGGCGCGGCACCCGGACCCTGTCCGAGGCCCGGGTGCCACGCGTGTCCCGCCGTCAGGCGCGGGCCCTCCAAGGCACCCAGTCGCCGAGATACGTCTCCCGCGTCGCCGTCGCCGCCTCGGCGGCGCCGAGCTGCGGACGGTTCTCCGGGACGAGGACCACCGCGCCCCGGCCCGTGTTGCGGTACTCCGCGAAGCGCTGCGCCTGCCAGGGGTGGGCGTCGCGCATGTTCGCGTACGGAGCCGCCGTGTCGATCCCGGCACCGAGGACGCTGTCCCGGACCACCAGCGACGGCCGGGCGGTCGGGTCAGAACTCGGCACCCAGGGCCGGGCCAGCTTGTAGTGGCCGTCCGGGGCCTCGCTCGTGACCCGCGAGCGGGAGACCAGGAAGCCGTACGGGTTGGCGCCCGCCGTCGACGGGGCGAACACGAAACCGTACGGCGCGCCGACCAGATCGGTGCGGAGCAGCGTACGGAACCGGCAGTGCTCGAAGACCGCCCGGGCGCGCCCGAAGACGAAGTCGACGTCACCCTCGACGTGGCAGTGCGCGAAGTACTGCCGGGCGAAGGACGCCAGGGACGTCGAGTCCGCGTACAGCGTGTCCTGGTGACCGAGGAACCGGCAGTGGAAGAACGCGGAGCGGTCGCCCTGCGCCTTCAGCGCGACGGCCTGCGTGCCGGGGTTCCCGGGCAGGTCGGTACGGAGGAAGTCGTTGGCGAAGGTCACGTACCGCGCCGTGAAGCCGTCCGCCTGCACGGTCGTCGTCGCGGAGCCGCTGGTGCCGTGGGTGCCGCCCTCGGGCCGGGGCGTGCCGGCGGCGTTGTCGTACACCACGACGACGTCACGTGGATCGCCGCTCGCGCCGATCCACGTCATGCCGGTACGGGCGGCGGTGACGACGACGGTCTCCCGGTACGTGCCGGCGGCGAGGACCAGCGTCCAGCCGGAGCCGCTCGCCGCGGAGACCGCGGCCTGGACCGTGGTGTGGTCGCCGAGGCCGCCGGGGTGCACGTAGAGCGTCCGCCCGGTGAGGCGTGCGGCGGGCGAACCGAAGCGTCCGAAGGGCCTCTTCGACGACGGGGACGCGCTCGCGGTCGTGGCGGGCAGGGCCAGGGCGACCGCCGCGCCGAGACCGGCGGTGAGCAGGGAACGGCGGCCGGGGGCGGCCGTTCCGGGACGGTGCGAGGGCATGCGGGTGCTCCATTCTTCCGGGACGGGGTTCGACGCCGGGTCAGCGGAGGCGGCCCGCGCCCGCGCGGTGGTCGACGAGCGCCGGGACGGCCCTCGGGTGGTCGACACGGGTGCGCAGCACCGGGGTCCAGCCGGCGTCCCCGCGCAGGATCTCCCCGGGGTACTGCTCGTTGTGGACGGCGAGCAGGTCGACCGGACGGCCGTTGACGTGGTTGCCGGAGGTCGTGACCGGCGCGTCCTTCCACTTCTTCAGGATCTGCCCGGCGGGCACGTCGGCGGCGAGCGTGAACGCGTTCTTCTCGGCGACGAGCTGCGACTCCTGGCCGATGCCGAGGCTGTAGACGTAGGACGGACCCGCCACCACGAAGTGGTTGTTGTACGCGTCGACCTGACCGAAACGCACCCGGGGCGCCCGCTCCACGACCTTGTCGAAGAGGTTGTGGTGGAGGGTGACACGGAGCCTGCCGCGGTCCGTGGCGCCCGCGCTGTCGCTGTTGCCGATCATCAGGGTCTTGTCGTGCTCGGTGAAGACGTTCCACGAGACCGTGACGAGGTCCGCGCCGCGCACGACGTCCAGCTCGCCGTCGTGCTGCTGGTAGACCTCCCCGTAGTACGAGGGCAGCGAGCTGTCCGGGTGGGCCCCGTCGGTGAAGGTGTTGTGGTCGATCCAGACGTGCGTGGAGCCGTACACGACGAGGCTGTCGTACTCGGAGTTCCACGCCCCGGTCGCGCCGTCCGTCGGGTCCCACTGGGGGAAGCAGTCGAGGGGGCTCTCCAGGGTGAGGTTGCGGACGACGACGTTGTCCACGCCCTGCACCTGCAGGCTGCCGCCGGTGATCCCGGCGTGCCTCCCGACGCCGACGATCGTGGTGTTGCCCGGCACCTTCACCTTGATCGCCTTGCCCTGCGCGGTGGCCGAGGCGGCCCGCAGCTCCTCCTGGGGGCCGGTGACCTCGTCCTCGTACCCCCAGACCGCGGGGTCGTAGTCGGAGAGGTAGCGGGCGAAGTCGTAGCCGGGGGCCTCGAAGGCGGCGCAGCCCTGGGCGGTCGCGTCCAGCGTGCCCCGCACCTTCACGATCCGGGGCTCGGTGCCCGGCGCTTCGAGCGCGGCCCGGAACTCCTCCCAGGTGGTGACGGTGAAGACCCGGGAGGCCTCGGCGGCGGAGCCGCCGGTGGTGCCGCCGCCCTCGGACGCCCATCCGTCGCCGGTCGGCAGGACCGCCCTGGCCGGGTCGGCGGCGGGGTGGTGGCCGGTGCGGGCGCCGGTGGCCGGGTGGTGGCCGGTGTGGGCGCCGGCGGCGGGCGCGGTGACCGTCAGGGCGAGGGCGGTCGCGGCCACCACTCCCAGCTTGCGGTGTCGGTTCACGGTCAGCTCTCCTCGGAAACGGGCCAGGTGATCCGGTCGGTGGGTATCTCGTCGTCCAGGCGGCACGTCTCCCGCGGTGCGAGGACGTGCGTGCGGAGCAGCTCGGCGGTGACGAGGCGGGCCACCTCGATCGCGCCGGGCGGGTTGAAGTGGGTGTTGTCCTGCTCGGTCGCGGTCCAGTTGAAGTACGTCTTCGTGGCCTCGGGGCCGAGCTCCTGCCACAGCGTCAGAGACAGCGCCTCGATGTCGAGCAGCGGGACGTCCGCCTCCAGGGCGGCCTCCCGCATCGCCGCCGGATACGCGCCGTGTGTGCGCAGCGCCGTGCCGTCGGCGGCGAACCTCCGCCGTTCCACGGAGGTGGCGAGCACCGGGAGGGCGCCCCGGGCCCGCGCGCCCTCGACGAAGACCCGCAGGTTGTCCTGGTACGTGGTCCACGGCTCGGTGTGGCGGGTGGGGTCGGCGACCTTGGCGTCGTTGTGGCCGAACTGGACCAGGAGCAGGTCGCCGGGGCGGATCGCCGCCAGGATCGGGTCGAGCCGGCCCTCGTCGAGGAAGCTCTTGGTGCTGCGTCCGTCGACCGCGTGGTTGGCGACGGTCAGCCCCTTGTGCAGGAAGAAGGGGAGCGCCGTGCCCCAGCCGGTCTCGGGGGCGGCGTCGGCGTACTTCTGGGCGGCCGTGGAGTCGCCCGCGAGGAAGACGGTGCGCATACGGGGGCGTCCTCGGGGTGGGAGTCCCGGGGAGGGGAGTCCTCGGGGCGGGAGTCCTTGGGAACGGGCGGTGGGCGCCCCGGCCAGGGCGAGCGCGAGGCCCGCCCCGGCCGTGACCACCGCGCGGCGGCCGACGCTCACTGCTTCTGCTGCTTCCACTCGGCCTGGGCCGCGTTCAGCTGCTCGGCGAGCCCGTCGAGGAAGGCCTTGGCCGTCGTCTTCCCGAGCAGGACCTTCTGGAAGCCGGCCTCGTTGTCGGCCTTGGAGATGGTGTTCCAGTCGGGCAGGTGGTACGGCAGCTGGACGATCGCGGCCTTGCCGCTGAAGAGGACGTCGGCGGCGAGCTTGGTCGGCTCGGCCTCCTGGAGCCACGCGTCCTTCGCGGCCTCCGTGTTGGCGGGGATCGCGCCGGCCGACTTGTTCCACTTGCTGTTGGACTCGTGGGAGGCCGCGAACTCGATGAACTTCCAGGCGGCGGCCTTGTTCTTGCTGGACGAGAAGAGGCCGAGGCCGTCGACCGGGTTGGAGACCTGCACCCGGGTGCCGTCGTCCAGGGTCGGGTTCGGGATGCCGCGGAACTTCTCCGTGCCGAGCGCCTTCACATGGTCCTGGTACGAGCCCAGGTTGTGGTTCAGCATGCCGATCTCGCCGCTGTCCCACTGCGCGACCATCTTGGTGAAGTCGTTGTTGACGTCGGCGGCGGGGGTCGTCCGCTTGAACAGTCCGGCGTACTTCTCCAGGGCCGCGACGTTCTTCGGGTCGTTGACGGTGGTCTTGTCGCCGTTCCAGAAGTCGGTGATGCCGCTCTGGCCGTACATCGCGTCCAGGGCCTGCGCGATGGAGCCGGCGCCGCCGCGGATCGTGTAGCCGAAACGGTTCTTGTCCTTCTGCGTGAGCTTCCCGGCCGCCGCGTAGAACGCCGACCAGGTGGTGGGCTCGGCGAGGCCGGCCGCCTTGAACAGGTCGGTGCGGTAGTAGAGGACGCCGTTGCTGGCGGAGGTGGGGACCGTGAACAGCTTGTCCTGGCCGCCGGCGGCCTTGACGCTGTCGACCATGCCGGTGTTCAGCCTGCCCTTGAGCGAGCTGTCCTCGACCCGGGCGTCCAGCGGCTCCAGGGCGTCCTGGGCGGCGATCCCGGCGAGCATGGCCGCGCCGACGCCGCCGACGTCGGGCAGTGCGCCGCCCTGGATGGCGGTGTCGTACTTGGACTGCACCTCCTTGGAGGCCACGCCGACGTACTCGACGTCGATGTCCGGGTTCGCCTTCTCGAAGTCCGCGATGATCTCCTTCCAGACGTCGGTGCGGACGCCGCCGTTGTTGTCCCAGAAGGTGATCTTGCCCTTGCCCGATCCCTCCGTGCCCTTGTCGCCGCCCGCGCCGCTGCCGTCGTCACCGCAGGCGGTGGCGGTCAGGGCGAGGACACCGGACAGGGCGAGGGCGACGGCGGCTCTGCGCCGTCCGCCGGGGAAGATGGTCATCGTCGGCTCTCTTCTCTCGGGGTCTTGCGGGGATGGGGATGTGGGGGAGCTCAGAGGGGTCAGTGGGGTGTCAGTCGGTGACGTGGAAGTCCGAGAACACGGCCGTCCCGGCGTGTCCCGAGCCCTCCGGCGCGCCGGCGAACAGGCCGAGCAGCGCGCCGACCCAGCGCCAGGGGGCGGCGGCGAACTCCGGGCCCAGCGGGACCGGACCGTCATCGGTGCCGTGGGAGGAGTACGAGAAGCGGCAGCGCGCGTCCGTCGTGACCTCGATCCGCAGCAGGACCCGGTCCCCGGCCACCGGCCGGGAGCGGGCCGCGTCCCGTTCGCGCCCGGCACCCGCCGGGGCGAAGCGGTGCGTCAGCCGGACCGTGCCGTCCGGGGCGCGCTCCAGACCGATCCAGGCGTACGCGTCGCCCAGGACCACGAGCCCCGCGCGGGCCCCGGCGGCCTCGCCGTCGAGGCGCAGCCCGACCTCGACCGCGCACGCCCCGGCCGGCAGCCGCTGGGTGAGCACGTGCGGGACGCTCCGCAGGTCGTCGAGCCGCTCCGTACGCACACAGCCCAGGCGCAGGCCGTCGCCCGCGTGCTGGGTCGCCCAGCCCTCGTCCGGATTGGCGGTCCACTGCCACTGGCGGCCGAACCGCCCGCCGGGGAAGGTGTCGTCGACCGCCGGCCGCGACGGCGGCTGCTCCGGCAGGCGCGGCTTGCGGTGGACCCGGACGGGCGCGCCGCCGTCGCCGAGCACCGGCCAGCCGTCCGCGCCCCAGCGCATCGGCTGGAGGTGGACGAGCCGGCCGTGCGCGCCCGACTGCTGGAAGTGCAGGAACCAGTCCTCGCCGTGCTGGGTGCGCACCCAGCCGCCCTGGTGGGGGCCGTTGACGTCGGTGTCGCCCTGCGCGAGCACGGTCCGCTCCTCGTACGGGCCGTGGAACGACCGTGACCGGAAGGCGCCCTGCCAGCCGGTGGCCACGCCCCCGGCCGGGGCGAGGATCCAGAACCAGCCGTCGTGCCGGTACAGCTTCGGTCCCTCCAGGGTGAACCAGCCCGGGATCAGGTCGGCGTCGACGAGGACCCGGCCCTCGTCGAGGACCTTCGTGCCGTCGGGGCTCATCCGGTGGCCGGTGAGCCGGTTGTTGAACCCGGCCCGGGACTTCGCCCACCCGTGGACGAGGTACGCCTCGCCGGACTCCTCGTCCCACAGAGGGCAGGCGTCGATCAGTCCGAGCCCCGACTTCACCAGGTGCGGCGGGGTCCACGGCCCGCGCACCGAAGGGGCGTTGACCTGGAGGATCCCGTGGTCGGGATCGCCCCAGAAGATCCAGAACCGGCCGTCGTGGTGCCGGAGCGAGGGCGCCCAGACCCCTCGGTCGTGCCGGGGCACGGTGAACGCGGCCGCCGGTTCGAGCCGCTCCAGGGCGTGGCCCACGATCGTCCAGTTGACCAGGTCCCGGGAGTGCAGCAGCGGCAGGCCGGGGGCGCGGCCGAAACTGGACGCCGTCAGGTAGTAGTCCTCGCCGACCCGGACGACGTCCGGGTCCGACCAGTCGGCCGCGAGGACCGGGTTGCGGTACGTGCCGTCGCCCAGGTCGCCGGTGGGGGCCCGGCCGGCCGGGCGGCTCACGAGGCCACCGCCTTGCGGACCAGGGCGGCGGCGCCGGACCGGTCGAGCCGGCCGTCGGCGACCACGGTCACCACCCGGCGTACGAAGGTCTCCCCGGCGGGCACCGGCAGCCGGCCGTCGTGGGCGAGGGACGAACCCACGCCCGGATACTCGGCGGCCCGCACGAACCACGGGTCGCGGCGGGTCGTCTCCGTCGCCCCGGCGAAGAGCAGGGTCCAGCCGTCGCCCGCGAGCGCCACCCAGTCGGACCGGGCGCCGTGCACCGACTCCTCGTCGTCGGCCCCGGGGTCCGCGCCGAAGACCGCGGGCACCGCCGCCTCCTTGGGCGCGCGCCAGAAGAACCCGCCGTACGCGGCGCCCGGCCGGCCGTTCGTCGCGGGACTGCCGATCGACAGATCCCGCCCCGACGTGTTGACGAGCGAGAACGTCAGGTCGAGCGCCCAGGCGGTGTCCGTGAGGGCCGTGGCCGCCACGGTCCGGTGCTCGCGCAGGAGCCGCTCGCCCGCCGCCCACCAGCTCAGCTCCTCGACGAAGCCGTCCGGGTCGCACAGCTTGAACCCGTCGTGGCGCTGCACTCCGTGGTTGTCGAGCTCGACCGGGCCGCGGCCCCGGACGAAGGTGCGCCCGCCCCAGAAGTTGTGGCCCGCGACGTCGGGGACGGCGACCCCCGCCCCCAGGTGGTGCGGATGGTCCGCGGGCACGGTCTCGGTCACGACCCGCCCGGCGAGGGTCGTCACCGGGTGCAGGTACGGCCGGGGGGAGTGGCCGATGGCCAGCGGCGGCCGGGTGGTGTAGCGGGCGACGGTGCGCCCGGCGCAGCGCAGGAGGGTCGGGTGCCCGGTGCTCATCGCGCCCCCGCCCGGGTCGACGGCGCCCAGGCGGCGCCGAGTTCGGAGAAGAGCCGCAGCTCGTCGGCGCTCGCGTCGACCAGGGCGTCGATCCCGTCGACGACCCGGCGGGGCGCGATCCCGCCGGGCTCGTGGTGCCAGTGCCCGGCAGGCACCTCCAGCGGATCCGGGGCGGTCCGGACCGCCTCGACGACCTGCATGAACGCGCCCGTCTCCACCGGGGGCACCCGCAGCGGCTCGCCGTCCGTCACCTGCGCGACGAGGTTCTCCAGGAGGTCGGTCCGCCCGTACACGGTCTCCACCGGCCCGTGCCCGGCCCGCTGGACCAGGACCCGGTCCTGCCGGTACCAGAAGGTGATGCGGCCCCGGCTGCCGTGGACGACGACGTACGGCTCCGAGGACCGCTCGGCGCAGAGCGTCGCCGCCACCGTCACCTGGGGGCCGGCCGCCGTCACGACCCGCACGCAGGAGGTGTCGTCGGACTCGACGGGATTGGCGCGGAGCAGTTCGCTCTCGATGTGCTCGACGTCCTCGGCCCGGGTGGCTCCGGCGAGCGCGAGCGCCGTGGCGACGGCGTGCGCGAGGGGGTTGGTGAGCACCCCGTCGACGACGTCGGCGCCGCCGAGGCGCCGGCGACCCGCCCAGGGCGCGCGCCGGAAGTAGGCCTCGTCGCGGACCCAGGCCCCGGCGGCGCCGACGCCGAGGAGTTCCCCGATCGCGCCCTCCTCGACCATCCGGCGGATCGCGACCACCGCGTGCGAGCCGAGCGACTGGAAGCCGATCTGACAGGCCACTCCGGCCGCCGCGACCCCTTCGGTCATCCGGCGGAACTCCGCGAGCGAGGGGGCGGGCGGCTTCTCCAGGAGGATGTGCGCCCCGTGCCGGGCGGCGGCGAGCGCCATGTCGGTGTGGGTCTGGATGGGCGTGCTGAGCACGGCGACCCGGGCGCCGGTCGAGGCGAGGAGCGCCTCGAAGTCGGCGGACTGCTCCGGGTCCCCGATGCCGTCCAGCTCGGCCGCGTCCAGCGGGCGCAGCTCGCAGACCCCGGCCAGGCGGACGAGCCCGCGCTCCTCCAGGCGGCGGATGTTGAGGAGGTGGCTGCGGCCGTGACCGCGGGCGCCGGCGAGGACGACGGGCAGCGGGATGCGTGCGGGGTTCATGTCTTCCTCGTCGAGGGTCGTCCGGGCGCCGTTCATCCCTTCACCGCCCCGGCGCTGAAGCCGGTGACCAGCCACTTCTGGATGAAGGCGAAGACGATGACGACGGGGACGGCGGCGATGACCCCGCCGGCCGCGAGCGCGCCGAGGTCGACGCTGTCGGCGCCCATCAGGGTGTTGAGGCCGACGGGGATCGTCTGCTTGGACTGGCTGCTGAGGAACATCAGGGCGAAGAGGAAGTGGTTCCAGGCGTGGACGAAGGCGAAGGAGCCGACGGCGACGAGCCCGGGCCGCAGGAGCGGCAGGACGACGATCCGGAACGCGGAGAAGCGGTTGCAGCCGTCGACCCAGGCGGCCTCCTCCAGGGAGTACGGCACGTTCCTGATGAAGCCGCTGATGAGGATCATCGACAGCGGGAGCTGGAAGACGGTCTCGGCGATGACGACCGAGCCGAGCGAGTTGATCATCCGCAGCTCGGCGAAGATCTGGAACAGCGGGACGAGCAGCAGGGCGCCCGGCACGAACTGCGAGCAGAGCAGGGCCAGCATGAAGCCCTTCTTGATCCGGAAGTCGAAGCGGGCGAGCGCGTACCCCCCGGCCAGGGCCACGACCGTGGTCATGACCAGCACCGCGACGCCGATGAGCAGGCTGTTCTGGAAGAAGACGCCGAAGCTGCGCTCCGTCCACACCTTCTCGAAGTGCTCGGTGGTCATCGGCCAGGGCAGGAGCGAGGTGGAACCGGCCGGCCGCACCGCGAACAGCAGGATCCAGTAGAAGGGGACCAGGGTGAAGACGAGGTAGATCCCGAGCGGCAGGTAGATCTGCCAGCGGGGGACCTCGTCCCAGGCCCGGCGGCGCTTGCGGGCGACGGCCGGCGGGGTCCGGTCGGGGGGCGGTGGGACCTGCGCGGCCCCGGGGGCGGGGGCGGCGGTCAGGGTGGACTCGGCTGTCACTTGCCGTCGCCTCCGAACTTGCTCAGGCGCAGATAGGCCATCGAGCAGAAGAGAAGGATCACGAACGCCACCGTGGTGAGGGCGGAGGCGTATCCGAAGTTGTGGGCGTCGACGCTGGTGTGCGCGATGTACAGCGGGAGCGTGGTCGTCTCGCCCGCGGGGCCGCCGCCGGTCAGCGTGTACAGCAGGTCGACGTTGTTGAACTCCCACACCGCGCGCAGCAGCGTGGACAGCACGATCGCGTCCCGGATGTGCGGCAGCGTGATGTGCAGGAACTGGCGGACCCGGCCGGCCCCGTCGACCTCGGCCGCCTCGTACAGGTCCTTCGGCACGGACTGGAGGTCGGCCAGGATGAGGATGGCGAAGAAGGGCACCCCGCGCCACAGGTCGGCGACGATCGCCGCGGGGAACACGGTCGCGGTGTCGGAGAGCAGGGACGTGCCGTACTCGCCGATGCCCAGGTCCGCCAGGTAGCGCGTGATGCCGGTCTGGGAGTTGTAGAGCAGCACCCAGATCGCGGAGGTGAGCACGCCCGAGACGGCCCACGGCGAGAAGACGAGGGCCCGGCCCAGGGCGCGGCCCACGAAGGTCTGGTTCACGATCAGGGCGAGCGCGAGGCCGAAGAGCAGCTGGAGGGTCACCTCGACCACGACCCACTTCAGGCTGAAGGACAGCGTCCCCCAGAAGTGCGGGTCCTCGGTGAAGATGCGGGTGAAGTTGTCGAGGCCGGCGAAGCCGTTCCGCCAGGGCTTGGTGGGGTTGTGGTGCCGGAGGCTGTAGTAGAAGACGCTGAGCACCGGGTAGGCGATGAAGCCCAGCATCAGCAGACCGGCGGGGGCGATCAGGAGATACGGCAGTCGGCGGGGGGCCGATCCCGTGCGGCGGCGCCTCCGTGCCGGATCGGCCTGGGGCGTTCCGGCCTGGGGCGGTGAGGTCACAGCTGAGGCCATGACGGCGGCTCCGTTCTCGGTGAAGCGCTTCGCGAACGACTTCGAGATTTCGGACAGGGGGGACGAGGGGGAGGTGCGTTCGGGGTTCCGACGGTGCTTCGCGCGGCGGGGCTCAGCCCGCGTACGGGTCGGGGGTGGTCCCCGGCCTGGCCAGGAACGCGAAGTCGCAGCCGGTGTCGGCCTGGGAGATCTGCTCCATGTAGAGCGCGCCGTAGCCGCGTTCGTACCGCACCGGAGGCGGTGTCCACGCGGCCTTCCGGCGGGCCAACTCCTCCTCCGTGACGTGCAGATGGAGTGAGCGCGCCGCGACGTCGAGAGTGATCGCATCGCCCGTGCGGACCAGGGCGAGGGGTCCGCCGACATGGGACTCGGGCGCCACGTGCAGCACACAGGCCCCGTAGCTCGTCCCGCTCATCCGGGCGTCGGAGATCCGGACCATGTCCTTCACCCCCTGCTCCAGGAGGTACGAGGGGATCGGCAGCATCCCGTACTCCGGCATGCCGGGACCGCCCTTGGGTCCCGCGCCGCGCAGCACGAGCACATGGTCCGCGGTGATGCCGAGCGCCGGGTCGTCGATGGTCCGCTGCATGGTCCGGTAGTCGTCGAAGACGACCGCGGGACCCGTGTGCTTCAGCAGCCGCGGCTCTGCCGCGATGTGCTTGATCACCGCCCCGTCCGGACAGAGGTTGCCCCGCAGCACGGCCACCCCGCCCTCGGCGGCCAGGGCCCCGGCCCGGTCCCGGATCACGTCCTCGTCGTGCACGAGCGCGCCGGCCAGCTGCTCGCGCAGGGTGGCGTGCGAGACCGTCGGCCGGTCCAGGTGCAGCACGTCCGTCAGCCGCGACAGGAAGCCCGGCATCCCGCCCGCGAAGTGGAAGTCCTCCATGAGGTACCGGCCGCCGGGACGCAGGTTCGCCAGGACCGGGACGGTCCGCGCGATCCGGTCGAAGTCGTCGAGCGTGAGCTTCACCCCGGAGCGCCCCGCCATCGCGATCAGGTGGATCACCGCGTTCGTCGAGCCGCCGAGCGCCAGGACGGCGGCGACCGCGTCCTCGTACGCCTCCCGGGTCAGCAGCCGCGACAGCCGCAGGTCCTGCCGTACGAGCTCGACGATCCGCAGCCCCGAGGCCGCCGCCATCCGGTCGTGGCCCGAGTCCACCGCAGGCACCGAGGAGGCGCCCGGCACGGTCACGCCCAGGGTCTCCGCGGCGGCGGTGAGCGTGGAGGCCGTCCCCATCGTCATGCAGTGGCCGGGGGAGCGGGCCAGGCCGCTCTCCAGCTCGGCCATCTCGCAGTCACCGATCCGGCCCGCCCGCTTCTCGTCCCAGTACTTCCACATGTCCGTGCCGGAGCCGAGGGTCTCGCCGCGCCAGTGCCCGGGCAGCATCGGCCCGGCCGGCACGAAGACGGCCGGCAGGTCGACGGAGGCGGCGCCCATCAGCAGCGCCGGGGTCGTCTTGTCGCAGCCGCCCATCAGGACCGCCCCGTCCACCGGATACGAGCGGAGCAGCTCCTCCGTCTCCAGGGCGAGGAGGTTGCGGTAGAGCATCGGCGTCGGCTTCTGGAACGTCTCCGAGAGGGTCGAGACCGGGAACTCCAGCGGGAAGCCGCCCGCCTGCCACACCCCTCGCTTCACGGCCTGCGCGCGGTCCCGGAGGTGGACGTGACAGGGGTTGATGTCGGACCACGTGTTGAGGATCGCGATCACCGGCTTGCCGAGGTGCTCCTCGGGCAGGTAGCCGAGCTGCCGTGTGCGGGCGCGGTGGCTGAACGAGCGCAGCCCGTCCGTGCCGTACCACTGGTGGCTGCGCAGCTCCTCGGGGCGCCGGGGGGTGCCGGGCTCGGGGTGCGGGGGGTCGCCGGGCTCGGGGCGTCGGGGGTCGCCGGGGGCGCTCATGACGGCCAGCCGGCGGCTATCGCGGCGACCTCGGCCCGCTCGCTCTCCGGGAGTTCCCGGCTCGGCGGGCGGATGTCGCGGCGGCACAGGCCGAGGGAGGCGAGGGCCTCCTTGACGACGGTCACGTTGTCCGCGCTGCCGTTCGCGGCCCGCAGCTCCTCGAAGCGGCGGATCCGCTCCCACACCTTCATCGCGGTCGGGTAGTCGCCCGCCCGCAGCGCGTGCAGCATCTCCAGGGAGAGCGCGGGGGAGACGTTGACGAGCCCGGAGGTGAAGCCGGTCGCGCCGCTCGCGAAGTACGAGGGGGCGTACGGCTCGGCCAGCCCCGCCACCCACACGAAGCGGTCGAGGCCCGCGTCCCGGGCGAAACCGGCGAACCGGGAGGCGTCCGGGACGGCGTACTTCACCCCGACGACGTTGGGGCAGGCCGCGCCGAGCTCGGCGAGCCGGGCACCGGAGAGGAGCGGGTTGCGGATGTACGGGACGACGCCGAGCTCCGGCACGGCCTCCGCGATGGCCCGGTGGTAGTCGACCCAGCCGCTCTCGGAGACGTACGGGTGGACGGGCTGGTGCACCATCAGCATGTGGGCCCCGGCGGCGCGGGCGTGCCGGGCGGCCTCGACGGCCGTCGGCACGTCGTGGCCGACGCCGACCAGGATCACGGCGCGGTCCCCGGCCTCCTCGACGGTCACCTCGGTGAGGGAGCGGCGCTCCTCGGGGGTGAGGGCGTAGAACTCGCCGGTGTTGCCGTTCGGCGTGAGGGTGCGGACGCCGCCGTCGAGCAGCCGGCGCAGCAGCGCGCGGAGGGCGACGGTGTCGACCGAGCCGTCCGCGGCGAACGGGGTGACGGGGATGGCCACGACGTCGGCGAGGGCGGCCCTGAGGGTCTCGAAGTCGACGGCGGGGGAGTGCTGTTCGTTCTCCGGCTCTTCGTTCACTGGCGGTTCGCTCACTCGTCGTTCAGGGCGGACTGGGGGAAGGCGCGCTCGACGAACGAGGCGATGTGGTCGTGCACGGCCCGGCCGGCTCCCTCGGCATCGCCCGCGGTGGCGAGTCGCAGGATCTCCTCGTGCTCCGAGGCCTCGCGCTCCCAGGAGGGAACGGCGGCCCAGGCGACGGTGGAGACCAGGGCGGCCTGGTCGCGGACCTCGTCGAGCATCCGGCCGAGCAGCGGATTGCCGCAGGGCAGGTAGAGCGCGCGGTGGAAGTCCCGGTTGGCGAGGGACCGTTCGGCCGGGTCCTCGGCCCCGGCGGCCCGGCGCAGTGCCTCGTGCGCCGCGTCGAGCGGGGCGGCGGAGGCGACGGCGCGGCGGACGGCCTCGGGCTCCAGGAGCAGGCGGACGTCGTAGACCGCGCGGGCCATGTCCGCGTCGACCATCCGGACCGTGACGCCCTTGTACTGGCTCATCACCACGAGCCCGCTGCCGGCGAGGGTCTTGAGCGCCTCGCGCACCGGGGTCTTCGACACCCCGAAGCGCGCGGCGAGTTCGGTCTCCACGAGCGCCTGGCCGGGTCTGAGCCCGCCGGTGAGGATGTCGTGCTTGATCGCCTCCAGGACGTACTGGGTGCGGGACGGGATGGGGCTGGGGGCGAAGGCCATGGAGCACTCTCAGATCTCGTGTATCGCGTCTCATATATGACGTACGAAGTGCAACGGGCATGAAGTTAGGGGGGCGTTGGTGTTTCGTCAATGCTTCGCACAGGGTTCGTGAAAGCGTTTTCTATCGTGCCGGGTCAGCGGCCTCGAAGGGCGGGCCCGCCACTCTGCTCTGCCGTACGGTGTACCTGTCTCGGGCCCGCGGGCATGGAGGTCGCCGGCTGACCTAAATGCGGCCTAGCGTGACGGCATGAGCGACGACACCCCCGCCACGCCCGCCTCACCCTCCCCCGCCCCCGTCCAGGCCGTCCCCGAGGGCTACACCACCGTCACGCCCTGGATCATCGGAGCCGACACCGCCGGTCTGATCGACTATCTGGAGCGGGCCTTCGGTGCCGAGGACCTGGGCCGGTTCGTCATGGAGGACGGCACCATCGGCCACGCCGAACTGCGGATCGGGAACGGCCGGATCATGGCCTTCGACAGCCCGCCCGGCTGGGCGCCGACCCCCGCGTTCGTCCGGCTCTACGTGGACGACGCCCGGGCCGTCCACCGGCGCGCGGTCGAGGCGGGCGGAACCTCCGTCACCGAGGTCACCCACCTCTTCTTCGGCGACCTCGTCGGCCGCGTCCGCGACCCGTTCGGCAACCTCTGGTGGATCCAGACCCACATCGAGGACGTCGACGACCAGGAGATGACCCGCCGCCTCACCGACCCGGCCTTCACGAAGGCCATGGAGTACGTCCAGGGGGCGCTGTACTCTCCGGGCCAGGACGACGGCGTCGTGTAGGCGAGGGGGCGGCCGTCAGCGGGCTCGTCGGGCGGGGGCCGTCGTACCTATGATCCGGCCATGACCACAGCAACGAACGCCACCCGCCCCTGTGCCTGCGGGAGTTACTCGTACCTGGTACTTCTCCACGAGACCCCGCACGGCGACAGGACCTGGGAGCCGAAGACGACCCGGTGCACCAGCACCACCCAGAGCACGTACGCCCAGGGTCACGACGCCAAGCTGCGGAAGTTCCTCGTCGAGGCGGGAGTGGCCGGGGTGCAGGTGCGCAAGGCCGAGGAGAAGGTCGTCGTCGAGCGGGACGCGGTGCGGATCGCCGACGACCTCGGCTGGGGGGACGACGTCCGCCAGGCCGTCGAGAAGGGGAGGCGCGGAGTCTGAGGCCCGCCCGGGCGGCGATCGTGACGGGTGCGGCCCGGCAACCTCAACCGAACCGTTCAGTATTGACAGTGAACTGATCGGTGTAGTTCAGTCCTCCCGAGGGCGGTGCGCGCCGCCGTCGCCATGACGAAGGAGGCGGAGCGATGTTCGCGATGGTGTACCGGTGGCGGCTGCGGCCGGGCAAGGAGCAGCTGCTCGTCGACGGCTGGCACCGGGTGACCGTGGCGATCCGTCAGGAGTGCGGAAGCTACGGTTCCAGGCTCCACAAGGCCGACGACGGCACCTGGGTGGCGTACGCGCGCTGGCCCGACCGGGAGACCCGGGAGAAGTGCGGGACCCCCGATCCGGAGGGCGAGGCGATGATGCGCGAGGCGATCCTCGAGTACTTCCCCGAGACCCGCCTCACCATCGTCGACGACCTCCTCGCCGAGCCCGAGCCCCTCGTCGTCGGCTGAGGCGCGGGGCAGCTCAGTCCGCGCGCCGGAGCATCGCGAGCCGGCTCGCCGTGCGGTCGAAGCCGCGCGTCGGGGGGTTCGGCCCTCGGAGAGGGAGGCCGGCGGGTCGGAGCCGATGAGGACCGGCCTGACGCCCCGGTCGCAGGCGACGTCCACGAGGTTCGCGAACCGCCGCCGTCCGTCCGCGGAGGCCTCGGCCGACGGGGGCACGCCGTCCAGGACCAGGGTGTCGAACCGTTCGGCGAGGGCCAGGTGGTCGGGACCCGCCGTCGCCGTCTCGCGCAGTGCGTCGAAGGCGAACCACACGAGTCCGCCGCGCACCGCGCGGGCCGGGAGCTCCCGCAGCCGGCCCGACCGGCCGGCGTCAGCCGTCGGTCACCAGGATGACCTCCAGGGTGCGCGGGCCGTGGACGCCCTCGACCCGGTCGAGCTCGATGTCGCTCGTCGCCGAGGGCCCGGAGATCCAGGTCAGCGGACGCCCCGGATCGAGCCGGGGGAGCGCCGACGGCACCGAGGCCACCACCTGCTCCGGCGCCAGGACCACGCAGACGTGCACGTCGGGAACGAGGGTGAGGGCGCGGCGCCCCTGCCCCGGACCGCCGTCGAGGACGATCGTGCCGGTCTCGGCGATCGCCAGCGCGCAGCCCGTCACCACCGCGTCGACGCCGTCCAGTTCGTACGGGGTGAGCCGGGGCCTGTCGGGCCGCCGGACGGCGTCCGTGGCGGCGAGCCACTCCTCGGGCAGCCCGGGCGGCACGGCGACGCTCCGGGCACCGCGCTCCGCGAGCCGCTCGGCGACCAGGGCGGCGAGGCCGCCGGGGGCGGTGCGGTGGACGTGGGCCCGGTAGTCGGCGAGGTTCTCGTGGAGCAGGCCGAGCACGGCCGCCGGGTCGTCCGCCGTGTGGCTCGTCCGGTAGTCGCGGGCGACGGCGGGCGCCTCGGGCGCGTCGGCGACGGCGGCGCGGACCCGGGCGAGGATCCGCTCGCGCGAGGAGACGGTGTCGGTCATGCGCGGTTCTTCCTCCACCAGTCGCGGAACGGTTCGGCGGGCAGCTCGGGCAGGTCCCGGTGGTCGGACCACTGACGCGCGCCGGGCCCCGGCAGGCGCTTCGGGTGGACCTCGCGGGTCGCGGACGCCAGCCGCTCCCCGGCGGCCAGTACGTGCGGACGGTCGAGGATCCAGGAGGCGGCCCTGATCGCGGCCTTCTCCAGACGGTGACCCTTCCCGCCCTGCCCGGCGACCCGCTCGCGCAGATGCACCAGGACCTCGGGGATGTCGATCGCGACCGGGCACACCTCGTAGCAGGCGCCGCACAGCGAGGAGGCGTACGGCAGCGAGGCGTCGATCTCGCTGACGGTTCCCCGGAGTTGAGGGGTCAGGACGGCGCCGATCGGCCCGGGGTAGACCGAACCGTACGCGTGGCCGCCGGCCCGCTCGTACACCGGGCAGACGTTGAGGCAGGCCGAGCAGCGGATGCAGCGCAGCGCCTGCCGGCCGACCTCGTCGGCGAGGGCGTCCGTACGGCCGTTGTCGAGGAGCACGAGATGGAAGGCGCTCGGCCCGTCCCCGTCCGTCGTACCGGTCCACATGCTGGTGTACGGGTTCATGCGCTCGGCCGTCGACGAGCGGGGCAGCGTCTGCAGGAACACCTCCAGGTCCCGCCAGGTCGGCACGACCTTCTCGATCCCGACGACGGAGATCAGGGTCTCGGGCAGCGTCAGGCACATGCGGCCGTTGCCCTCGGACTCGACGACGACGAGCGTGCCGGTCTCGGCGACCATGAAGTTCGCCCCGGAGATCCCGACCTTGGCCCGCAGGAACTTCTCCCGCAGGTGCAGCCGGGCCGCCTCCGCCAGCTCGGCCGGGGTGTCGCTCAGCCCCTCCGGCGCGGGGCGGCCCCAACTCCCCATCTTCTCGGCGAAGATGTCGCGGATCTCGCCGCGGTTGCGGTGGATGGCCGGGACGAGGATGTGCGAGGGGCGGTCCTCTCCGAGCTGCACGATGAGCTCCGCGAGGTCCGTCTCGTAGGCGGCGATGCCCTCGGACTCCAGGTGTTCGTTGAGCCCGATCTCCTGCGTGGCCATGGACTTGACCTTGACGACCTCCGTCTCGCCCGTCGCCCTGACGAGACCGGCGACGATCCGGTTGGCCTCCGCCGCGTCCGCCGCCCAGTGCACGGTGCCGCCGGCGGCCGTCACCGCCTCCTCCAACTGCACCAGATACCGGTCCAGATGACGGAGCGTCTCGTCCTTGATGCGCTTCCCGGCCTCCCGCAGCGCGGCCCAGTCGTCGAGCTCGGCGACCGCCCGCGCCCGCTTGTCCCGGATCGTGTGTGTCGCGTGCCGCAGGTTCGCCCGGAGCGTCGTGTCGTGGACGGCCTCGCGCGCCGCCTCCGGGAACGCCGGCATGCCGACGAAGACTCCGCTCATCGCCAGGGCTCCTCTTCCGTGCTCGCCAGGATCTCCGCCAGGTGCAGTGCCCGCAAAGGGTCCTCCCGCCGTCTCAGCATCCCGCCCAGGTGCAGCAGACAGGAGTTGTCCGCGCCGCACAGCACGGCCGCGCCCGTGGACTGCGCGTTCGTGATCTTGTCCGCACCCATGGCGGCCGACACGTCCGGGTTCTTCACCGCGAAGGTCCCGCCAAAACCGCAGCACTCCTCCGCCCCCGGCAGCTCCACGAGCTCCAGGCCCTTCACCGCCTCCAGGAGCCGCCGCGGCCGCTCCCCGAGCCCGAGCAGCCGGAGCCCGTGGCAGGACGGGTGGTACGTCACCCTGTGCGGGAAGTACGCGCCCACGTCCGTCACGCCGAGCACGTCCACCAGGAACTCCGTCAGCTCGTACACGCGCGGGCCGAGGCCCGCCGCATCCGCGCCGAAGGACGGGTAGTGGTGCCGCACCATCGCCGCGCAGGAACCGGACGGGACGACGACGTGCTCGTACCCCTCGAAGGCCCGGACCGTGCGCCGGACGAGCGGCCCGGTCTCCTCCCGGTAGCCGGTGTTGAACTGCGGCTGCCCGCAACAGGTCTGCGCTGCGGGGAAGTCGACCTCCACGCCGAGCCGTTCGAGGAGCCGGACCGTCGCCACGCCCGTCGAGGGGAAGACGGCGTCGTTGACGCAGGTGACGAAGAGGGCGACGCGCATCACGGGTTCCTCGGGACGGTTCGGTTCGGGCGGCGGCCGCGTCCCGGGCGGCGCGGCCGGCGGGATCCTTCCGCGGTACGCAGTGTCGCAGGGGCCGCGACGCCGCGACGAGCCGACGCGACGAGCCGACGCGACGAGGGCGGTTCGCCGACGGGAGCGCCGGCCCGCGCCTGCACGAGGACGCCGGCGACTCGCGCCGAGGTCCACCTGTTCCCCGGAGGCTCAGCGGACGCCGAGGAGGTGTTCCAGAGCGAGCTGGTCGAGGTGCTCGAAGGCCATCGACCGGGCGGCGGCGGCCTCCGCGTCGAAGGTCTCGTACGCCGTGGGGTCGGCGAGCAGCGCGGCGAGGCCGTCGGCGGCCGTGGGGACGGCGAGCTCGGGCAGCCGCGAGGCCGCCAGGGCCCCCTGGACGTCGGGGTCGGCGCGGAAGGCCGCCGCACGCTCCTCAAGGATCAGGTAGTTGCGCATGCAGTTCCGCGCCGACTCCCACACCCCGTCGAAGCCGTCCGTGCGCACCGGCTTGAAGTCGAAGTGGCGCGGCCCGGCGTACCCGGCGGTCTCCAGGAGGTCCACCAGCCAGAACGCCTGGCGCAGGTCGCCCGCCCCGAAGCGGAAGTCCTGGTCGTACTTGATGCCCGACTGACCGTTGAGGTCGATGTGGAAGAGCTTGCCCGCCCACAGGGCCTGCGCGATGCCGTGCGGGAAGTTGAGCCCGGCCATCTGCTCGTGCCCCGTCTCGGGGTTCACCCCGACGAGCTCCGGGCGCTCCAGGCGCTCGATGAAGGCGAGGGCGTGCCCGACGGTCGGCAGCAGGATGTCGCCGCGCGGTTCGTTCGGCTTGGGCTCGATCGCGAACCGCAGGTCGTAGCCCTGCTCGGTGACGTACTCGCCGAGGAGGTCGAAGGCCTCCTTCATCCGGTCGAGCGCGATCCGCACGTCCTTGGCGGCGCCGGACTCGGCGCCCTCCCGGCCGCCCCAGGCCACGTACACGCTCGCGCCGAGCTCGACGGCCAGGTCGATGTTGCGGAGGGTCTTGCGCAGCGCGAAGCGGCGCACGTCCCGGTCGTTGGCGGTGAAGGCGCCGTCCTTGAAGACGGGGTGGGTGAAGAGGTTGGTCGTCGCCATCGGGACCGCGAGCCCGGTCCGCTCCAGCGCGGCACGGAAACGCTTGACGGCGGTGTCGCGCTCGTTCTCCGAGGCGCCGAAGGGGATGAGGTCGTCGTCGTGGAAGGTGACGCCGTACGCGCCGAGGGCGGCGAGCCGCTCGACGGTCTCGACCGGGTCGAGGGCGGGGCGGGTGGCCTCGCCGAAGGGGTCGCGGCCCTGCCAGCCGACGGTCCAGAGGCCGAAGGTGAAGCGATCCTCGGGGGTGGGGGAGTAGAGCTTCGGCACGGTGTGTCCTTCCCTTGCTCTCGTGATTTGTTATCTGAGATAACTAATACGGGACGAGGGCGCCCCGACGCCAGACCCGGACCCGGATCCACATCCGGATCCGGACCGGACGACCCAGAGAGATGAGGTGAGGGCATGCGCACGCGTACGCGCACCGGCCGCTCCGTCGTGATCGGCGTGGACAGCTCGACGCAGTCCACCAAGGCCGCCGCCGTCGACGCCGCGACGGGCGAGCTCCTCGCCGTCGGTCGCGCCCCGCACACCGTCACCGGCACGGGCGGCGCGCGGGAGAGCGATCCCGGCGAGTGGTGGACCGCCCTCGTCACGGCCGTCCGCGCGGCCGTACGGGACGCGGGCGTCCCGGCCGCCACCGTCACCGGCATCGCGGTCGCCGGACAGCAGCACGGCCTCGTCGCCCTCGGCCCCGACGGCCGGCCCCTGAGGCCGGCGCTGCTGTGGAACGACACCCGCTCCGCCCCGGAGGCCGCCGCCCTCGCCGCCGCGCTGGGCGGCCCGGAGTCCTGGCTGGAGCGCACCGGTTCGGTGCCGGTGGCCGCCGTGACCGCCGCGAAGTGGCAGTGGCTGCGCGCCCACGAACCTGCGCACGCCGCCGCGACGACCGCGGTCCGCCTCCCGCACGACCACCTCACCGAACGTCTCACGGGCCACGCGGTCACGGACCCCGGGGACGCGTCGGGGACGTGCTGGTACGGAGCCGGGGCGGGAGCGGGCGGGGGAGCGGGTACGGAAGAAGGCGCTGGAGCGGGTGTGGAGGCGGGATCCGCCACGGAGGCGGGGGCGGGTACGGAGGCAGGGCCGGGTACGGGTACGGGAGCGGTACGCGGTGGCGGCTACGACCCCGAGATCCTGGACCTCCTCGGCCTCGACCCCGCCCTCCTGCCCGATGTCGCCCCCTCCGGCGCCACCCGCGTCGGGACCCTCACCGCGGCCGCCGCGGAGGCCCTCGGGCTGCCGCGTACGGTCGTCGTCGCCGCCGGCACCGGCGACAACATGGCCGCGGCCGTCGGCCTGGGGCTCGGCGGCGCGGGCCTGCTCGACCACCCGGTCGTCAGCCTCGGCACCTCCGGCACGGTCTTCGCCGCGACCCGGACCCGGCCGGCCGCCCCCGGGCTCGCCGGCTTCGCCGCCACCGACGGCACGTACCTCCCGCTCGGCTGCACCCTCAACTGCACGCTCGCCGTCGACCGGTTCGCCGCCCTCCTCGGCCTCGACCGCGAGGACACGGCGCCGGGCGGTGACGCGGGGGTCGTGGTCCTGCCGTACCTGGACGGCGAACGCACCCCGGACCTGCCGCACGCCGCCGGGCTCGTCACCGGCCTGCGCCACACCACCGACCCGCGTGCGGTCCTCGGCGCCGCCTACGAGGGCGCGGCCTTCACCGTCCTGCGGGCCCTCGACGGACTCCTCGCCGCCTGCGGCCTCGACCTGACGGACCCCGCCGTACGGGACCGTCCGCTGCGCCTGATCGGGGGCGGCGCGCGCGGCAGGGCGTGGACCGACACCGTACGCAGGCTCTCCGGGCGCCCCCTGGTCGTCCCCGCCGCGGAGGAACTCGTCGCCCTCGGGGCGGCGGCCCTCGCCGCGGCCGCCGTCACCGGCGAGGACCCCGTGACCCTGGCCCGGTCCTGGGGCACGGGCGAGGGCGAACTCCTGCCACCACTCGCGCGCTCGACGGAGACGTGGGACCGGATCGCCGGAGTCCTCACGGCGGCGAGCCCGGAACTCCTGAGCTGAACCACGTTCCCTTCCCCGGAGATGACCAGGGCGGTTACCGTGGCGGAACGACGGGGGACGACGGGGGACGACGGGGGGAGTCGCCATGACTGCTGTACTGATCCTTTTCGGGGTGCTCGGCGGTGTCGGCGTGCTGATGACGGTCACGCTGATGCGGCGGGGCAGCAGCCGCACCGAGACGGCCGAGGGCATGCTCGCGGAGCAGGAGGCGCTGCGCCAGGCCCAGCACGACCGGGCGTCCTTCGGCTCCTCGGCCGTCCACAACTCCGTACCGACGGCGAGCGACACGTACAGCCGCCGCGGCCGCCCCTGACCCGGCGGAAGGCCCGGCTCCGGCAACGGGCCCGGGCGGGTGACGACCGGCTCCGGAGCCCGCTCCGTACACTGCGGGCATGGCATGCCGCATCAGTGAACTGATCGTCGACTGCGCGGACCCGGCCCGGCTGGCCGCGTTCTGGAGCGAGGTCCTCGGCTACGTCGAACTCGGCCGGGAGGACGACGGAAGCATCGAGATCGGGCCGCCCGACGCAGGCTTCGGCGGCCCGCAGCCCACGCTGGTCCTCAGCCCGAGCAGCGACCCGCGGCCCGGGAAGCTCCGCCTGCACATCGACGTCAGCCCCACCGACCGCGACCAGGACGCCGAGCTCGCGCGCCTGCTCGCGCTCGGCGCCAGTCCCGCCGACGTCGGCCAGGACGGGACCGAGAACTGGCACGTCCTGGCCGACCCGGAGGGCAACGAGTTCTGCCTCCTGCACGCCCGGATCCCGTCCGTCTGACCGCCTCGGGCGCGCTGTGCACACTTGATCGACTCCCCTCGGACCTGCATGATCGTCTGGCTCCGGCACGACCGCGACCGGACGTGACACACCTTCCAGAACGGGGATTCCACACATGCGCGTCAAAGCCTTCGACCACCTGGTACTGAACGTGACCGACGTCGACAGGGCGCTCGACTTCTACACCGGAGCCCTGGGCCTCGCTCCCGAGCGGGTCGAGGAGTGGCGGGCCGGCAAGGTCTCCTTCCCGTCCGTGCGCATCGACGAGAGCACGGTCATCGACCTCTTCTCGCGTCCGCGGGGCGAGTCCAACGTCGACCACATCTGCCTGGTCGTGGACCCCCTGGACTGGCAGGAGGTCATAGACTCCGGGACGTTCGACGTCCTGGAGGGCCCCGTCCCGCGCTGGGGCGCGCGCGGTTCGGCCCAGTCGGTCTACGTGAAGGACCCGGACGGCAACACCGTCGAGCTGCGCTGGTACCCGCAGGACGTCGAGGCCTGACGATCCGGCACGACCGGAACCGGGGCGCGCAGGGGTGACACCCCGCAGGGGGTGCGCCTACGCGTCCCGGTACCGGTCCCGCACCTCGGTGCGGCTCCGGAAACCGGCCGACTCGTAGGCGGCGACGGCGCCGGTGTTCGCGCTGGGGGTGCAGACGAGCGCGCTCGACGCGCCCAGCTCCCGGAGCGCCGCCGCCGCGGCGAGGCTGATCGCCCTCCCGTACCCGCGCCGCCGGTGCGCCCGGTGGACGCCCATCGGTTCGAGCACGCCGGGCCTGCCGGGACCGGCCGACCACACCGTCACGGCCGCGACCGCCTCGCCCTCCTCGTCGTACGCGAGGAGGCACCGGGCGTCGGTGAACGGCAGTCCGGCGGCCATCGCGTGCCAGCGGCCGTCCGAGAACGTCGATCCGTCGAACGCCGCCCGGATGACGGCGGCGTACACGTGCGCGTCCCCCGGCCCGGCCACCTCGATCCGTACGCCCGGGATCCCCGCGTCGGCCACCGGCTCGGTCAGGTCGCGGCGCAGAGGCGTCCAGGGCTCGTCCGTGCCCCAGCCGCACTCCGCCAGCAGGTCCTGGAGCAGGGCGTCCCCCGGCGCCTCGATGCTCGCCTTACCCGCGGGCAGGACGCCGCGCTCCGGCCCGGTCACGTCGTCCGCCAGGCGGCGCGCCAGCTCCTCGTCCCGTCGGACGTCCGGCGCGGTCGTCAGGCGCAGCAGCCCGGGGCCGTCCAGCAGTCCGACCGCGAGGATCCTTCCGTCGCGGCTCCACGTCCTGACCGCCGCGGCGGTAGCCGCTCCGCCCGACCGCCAGAACCAGCCCACGTCCCCCGGATGCAGCTGGGACGGCGCACCGTCCTCCTGCCACTCCCGCAGCGCGCCCACCGCCCGCCCCAGCCCGTCGACTTCCGGTGTGCTCAGTACGATCGCCATGCCCCGATCACACCGCACGGCGCCCGCCGTGCGCACCCGGATTTCCGCGGGGCGGCGCCTGCGGGCGGGCCCGCGCTGCGTCCGAACGGCGTCAGGTGTCTGCCCCGCACGGGCGCGACCGGACCCGCGCGCGGAGTGTTCCGGCGGGCGCCGCCGGACTTCCGGACATAGTGCCGCCCATGACACGAACCCCCTTCCGTTCCCTGACGCGGCCACGTACGCGTCCCCGGGCGGGCGTCCGCACGTCCCTCCTCTGCGCCGCGCTCCTCGCCGTCACCGTCCAGACGGCCGCCCTGACCGTCCCGGCGACCGCCGTCACGGCCCCGGCGACCGCCGTGACCGCCCCGGCGGCCGCCGGAGACGGCGGGCGGGACTGCGTACGGACCGAGGATCCCCGCGACGACCGGGCCCGCCGCATCCTGGCCATCACCCGCAAGGCCAAGAAGGACCTCCGTCTGAACGCCGTGCAGCTGCGGGTCACCGTCGACGGGCACGAGGTCGTCACCGACGCGCTGGGCGAGTCCATGACCGGGGTCCCGGCCGAGCCGGACATGCACTTCCGTGCCGGCTCCGTCGCCTTCGCCCACATCGGTACGGCCCTGCTCCGGCTGGTCGAGGAGCGGAAAGTCCGCCTCGACGACACCGTGGAGCGCTGGCTGCCCGATCTGCCCAAGGCCGACAGGATCACCCTGCGGATGCTGGCCAGCAACACCACCGGCCTCCACGACTACGTCACCGACCCGGCCTTCGGCGCCGAGCTGGAGGCCCATCCCTTCCGCGCGTGGACCCCGAAGGAGCTGGTGAGTTACCCCCTCCGGCACTCCTTCTGGTATGAGCCGGGCGCCAGTTGGAGCTACTCCCACGCCAACTACGTGCTGCTGATCGCCGCCTTGGAGAAGATCACCGGCGTCCGGATCGACAGGCTGGTGCGGGAGAAGGTCACCGGTCCCCTCGGACTGCGGAACACACGGAACAACTTCACGCCCGACATCCCGCGCCCCGTCCTGCACGCCTTCACCTCGGACCGCGGCCTCTACGAGGAGTCCACCTTCTGGAACCCGTCGTGGACCACCGCGCCCGGCGCCGTCATCACCACCCACATCTGCGACCTCGCGCGCTCGGCCCAGGCCATCGGCAGCGGCGAACTCCTCTCGCCGCGCTCCTACCGCACCCTGCTCGACCCGGGCACGGTCGGCCTCGGCGGCGCGACCAAGACGTGCCCCGCCTCGATCTGCCTGAAGCAGACCGAGGCCAAGCACTTCGGCTTCGGCGTCATCGTGATCAACGGCTGGGTGATCCAGAACCCGTCCTTCTCGGGGTACGCGGCCATCCAGGCGTACCTCCCGTCGGAACGCCTCGCCATCGCGGTCTCCGCCACGAAGACCGCGACCACCCCCGAAGGCAACATGGCCCAGGAGGTCGCCAAGCGGATCGCGGCGGAACTCGCGCCGGGCACGCCGCTGGACATCGGCTGACGCGGCGGCGGCCGGCGGGCCCGCGCGCGTCGGCCCCCGGCCGCCCCAGGGGGACCAGTAACAGAAGAAGGTTCGGTCACCGAACTGTTTTCTGGTGAGCGAAAGGGGCGACTAGGCTCTCGCTCACCATGAACCAGCCCACGGAACCCAAGGCCGACAAGTCGGGCGTGCGCCGGCACAACCTGAGCCTCGTCCTGCGGACCGTCCACGAGGCGGGCGAGACGACCAGGGCCGCCGTCGCCGCCCGCGTCGGACTCACCCGGCCGGCCGTCTCCTCCCTCGTCGAGCAGCTCCTCGACCTCGGCTTCCTCGTCGAGTCGGGCAAGACGTTCAGCGGACAGGCGGGCCGGCCGGGCACCGTGCTGAAACCGGCGGACACCGGACCCGCGGGACTGGGCGTCGAAGTCAACATCGACTACGTGTCGGTCTGCGTCGCCGACCTCACGGGCACCGACCGGGTCCGGCGCACCGAACGCCTCGACAACCGTGCGGCCGGTGCGGCCGAGGTCCTGGACCGGGCCGCCCGCATCGCGGCGGACACCCTCGACGAGGCGGCCGGACTGGGGCTGGTCCCGGCCGGCGCCGGACTCGCACTGCCGGGACTCGTCACCGGCGGGACCGTCCGGCAGGCGCCCAACCTCGGCTGGAACGAGGTCGCCGCCGAGCGCCTCTTCGGCGAGGCCCTCGCCGCGCGTCGCCCCGGCACGGGCGGCCCCGCGGGCCTGGCCCTGACCTCCGACAACGAGGCCAACATGGCGGCCCTCGCCGAGCTGTGGTTCGGCGCGCTCGGCGACCTCCGGACCTTCCTGTACCTGACCGGCGAGATCGGCGTCGGCGGAGCGATCGTCGTCCGCGGGGAACTCCTGCGCGGCGCGCACGGCTTCGCCGGCGAGATCGGCCACCTGACCGTCGACGCGGAGGGTCCCCGCTGCCGCTGCGGATCGCGCGGCTGCCTGGAGCGGTACGCGGGTCAGGCGGCGCTCCTGCGGGCGGCCGCCGCCCCCGACGTCACGGAGCTCGTACGCCGTGCCGAGTCGGAGGAGCCGGTCGCACTTGACGCGCTCGCCGAGGCGGGCCGCATGCTCGGCCGTGCCCTGTCGGGCGCCGTGAACCTCCTGGACCCCGAGGCCGTCGTCCTCGGCGGCATCTACCCGCTCCTCATGCCCTGGCTCGCCCCCGCCGTCGCCGAGGAGCTCGCCGCCCACGTCGTCTCCGGCCTCTGGCCCCCGGACGCGGCCCGCCTCCGCGCCGCCTCGCCGACGTCCGACGCGGCCAGGGGTGCGGCGGCCCTCGTCCTCCACGACGTCCTGACGGACCCGCTCGCCTACGCCACACCGGTCGCCTGACGCGCCTCCGGCAGGCGGCCGACGGCCGACGGCCACCGACCGTGGTCACGGCGGCAGGGGCGCCGGCGGCCGGTCTCGGACCCGGCGGTCAGGCCTCGGTGCCGGACCCGGCGGTCAGGCCTCGGTCCCGGACCCGGCGGCGGCCTCGGGCAGGTCGACGAACGGCCGGGTCAGATGGGCCGTCGCCAGTACCGCTCCGCGTTCGACGGCCCGCGCGAGCAGCTTCTCGCGGGAGGCCCGCGCCGTCTCCGGGTCGCGCTCGTGCGCGTACGCGACGCCCGGGGCGGCGAGCTGCACCGCATGGACGAGCAGGTCTCCGGTGACCAGGACGTCCCGGCCGTCCGCCCGCTCGACGAGGACCGACTGGTGACCGGGGGTGTGCCCCGGCGTGGGCAGCAGGGTGACACCGGGCCGGAGCCGGTGCGCGCCGTCGACCTCGTGCAACCGACCGGCGGCCCGCAGCGGTTCCACGACCCAGGACCACACCGGGTCGCTCCGGTCGAGGGCGGCGGTCTCCGCGCTCTGGACGGCGTACCGGGCATCCGGGAAGAAGGGCCGGCCCGCGGCGTCGGCGGCCCAGCCCGTGTGGTCCTCGTGCAGGTGCGTCAGGACCACCGTGTGGACGTCGCCCCGGTCGATCCCGGCTTCCGTCAGCAGGTCCGGCAGCCGGCCCGGGACGGGACACCAGGGCGCTCCCGGTCCCTCGGCGGGGCCCACGCCGGCGTCGATCAGGGTCCAGCCCCCACCGCCCGGGTCGGCTACCGCGAAGCAGCGGAAGTCCAGCCGCCAGGCCCCGTCGGGCCCGACCGAGCCCGGGTCCAGGGCTGCGGCCGCCGCCCAGTCGGCGGGGGTCGCGCCCGGGAACGCGTCCCGCGCCGACTTGAAGAACAGCCCCGTGGCGTCGAGCAGGGCGGTCACCGCCCCCTGCCGCGTCTCGTCCGCCCGCTCCCGCTGCCGTGCCGTTCCCGGCCCGACCGTTCCCCCGTTGTCCGTCATGGCGCCGACTCTGCCAGCCCAAGGTCCGGCCCGCCCGGGGATTCGGCCGATCTCCCGGCCCGTGATCCGGGCTGACGTGCTCTCATCCGGCTCTCACGCGGGCCTTATCCCACCATCACACGACGCTCCTACCTTCGCGCCATGTTCTTCACCTACCTCCGGCGCGAGCTGCGCCGCCGCAGAAAGGCGGCGCTCGTCGTCGCCTCCGGGCTCGCGCTCGGCATCGCGCTGGTCATCGTCGTCAACTCCGTCTCCGCCGGCATGAAGGTCGCCCAGGGCAAGGTGCTGGAGTCCCTCTACGGGCTCGGCACCGACCTGACGGTGACCAAGGCCCAGGAGCGGCTCCAGGAGGGCGCGCGGCCGCAACGGCCCCGGTTCGAGTTCGAGGGCCAGGAGGAGGGCGAGGAGAAGCAGAGCAGCGACCGCCTGATGGTCCAGGGCTTCCAGACGCTCGCGGACTCCACCGTCGCGACGGTCGCGAAGCAGCAGGGCGTCGACCGGGCGGTGGGCGGTCTGAGCCTCGTCAACCTGAAGATCGACGGTGAGTTCACGCGCGGCCGGATCCAGCGCGGCGAGCAGCAGCCCGGCCGGCCGGCCCGGCCGGGCGAGGCCACCGGCGGAGGCTCGGGCGGACCCGGCGACACGGTCACCGGCGGCGGCGCGGCCTTCGACGTCGACTCCTTCACGCTCTACGGCACCGACGTCACCGTCCCCGACCTCGGCCCCCTCACCACCTCCACCGTCTCCGAGGGCCGCACCTTCACGGCCACCGAGACCGACGCGAAGGTCGCCGTCCTCGACAGCGCCTACGCCGAGCAGGAGGGGCTCGCGGTCGGCGGGAAGCTCACGGTCAAGGGCGTCGCGTTCGAGATCGTCGGGCTCGCGACCGCCGACAGCGGCCAGTCCGCCGCCCAGGTCTACCTGCCCCTGAAGCAGGCGCAGTCGCTGTCCGGCTCCACCGGCAAGATCACCACGATCTATGTGAAGGCCACCGACTCGACACGGATCGAGGCCGTCAAGACGGCCATCCAGAAGAACGTCTCCGGCACCACCGTCACCACCTCGGCCGATCTCGCACAGACGGTCTCCGGCTCCCTGGACACCGCGGCGAACCTCGCCACCACGATGGGCAGGTGGCTCTCGTACGCGGTGCTCCTCGCCGCCGTCCTCGTCGCCGGCCTGCTCACCTCCTCGGCGGTCGGCCGCCGGGTCCGCGAGTTCGGCACGCTCAAGGCGCTCGGCTGGACGAGCGGCCGGGTCACCCGCCAGGTCGTCGGCGAGGCACTCGTCAACGGCGTCGTCGGCGGGGCCCTCGGCATCGCGGCCGGCCTCGCGGGGGCGTACGCGGTCACCGCCGTCAGCCCGAACCTCACCGCCGAACTCGGCGCGAGCGTCGGCGGCTTCGCAGGCCGGGGCGGCGGCGCGGTCTTCGGCGGCGGCGCGGGCGGCCCCGGTGGAGCCCGTACGGCCGTCGGGAAGACCGTCGAGATCGCCCTCACCGCCCCGGTCGGCGTCACCACGGTCGGTCTCGCCGTGCTCCTCGCCCTCGGCGGCGGTCTCGTCGCCGGCGGCGTCGGCGCGTGGCGCGCCTCGCGCCTGCGCCCCGCCGACGCGCTGCGCCGCGTCGAGTAGCCGAGAACACCGGGGCCGGCCCGTGGCCGTGGCCGAGCGCCCGCACCGCACCACCTCACACCGGAGTCGCACCATGTACGAACTCATCGGCGTCACCAAGCAGTACCGGCGCGGCCGGAGCAGAGTCGACGCGCTCGCGGGGATCGACCTCGCGATCGGCCAGGGGGACCGGCTGGTCATCCAGGGCCCCACGGGCGGCGGCAAGTCCACCCTGCTCCAGATGCTCGGCGGCCTCGACCGCCCCACCGCCGGCAGCGTCCTCCTCGACGGCACCGACCTCGCGAAGCTCCCGGAGCGGCGACTGACGGCCGTACGCGGCCAGAACATCGGCTTCGTCTTCCAGAGCTTCAACCTCATCCCGACCCTCACCGCCCTGGAGAACGTGGAGACCGCCCTGGTCCCGCTCGGCGTCAAGGCCGCCGACCGCCGCGACAGGGCGGCCGCGGCCCTGGACTCGGTCGGGCTCGGCGAACGCCTGGGGCACCTGCCGTCCGAGCTCTCCGGCGGCCAGCAGCAGCGCGTGGCCATCGCCCGCGCGCTGGTGAAGCGGCCGAAGGTGCTGCTCGCCGACGAACCGACGGGCAATCTCGACGAGTCGATGCGGGACGAGATCGTCGACCTGCTCGAAGGGCTCTGCGAGGAGCACGGGCTGACCTTCGTCATGGTCACCCACGACAGCGCCGTCGCCCGCCGCGCCCCGCGCCTGGCCACGATCCGCAAGGGCCGGATCACGGTGAAGGAGAACCGCCCGGTCGGGTGAACGGCCGGGTGGGCCTGCCGTCGAGCCGTCGAGCCGTCGGGCGGTCGAGCCGTCGGTCCGCCCGTCGAGCGGTGGAGACGGGGATCACCGGACACCGTAGCGGTGTTCGGCAATGCCGAACACCGCTACGGTGTCCGGGCACCGGAAGTCCGGCACGCGCCCTCGGGGTCAGGAGTCAGGAGTCGCGATGTTCACCTTCACCTCCCGGGACGGGATCGCCGTCCACGTCCACACGTGGCTCCCCGAAGGGGACGCGCGGGGCGTCGTGCAGATCGCGCACGGCATGGGCGAGCACGCCGCCCGCTACGCCCCGCTCGCCGAGCACCTCACCGGCCTCGGCTTCGTCGTCTACGCCGGCGACCACCGAGGCCACGGACTCTCGATGCACGCGGGCGCGGGCCACTTCGGCGAGGACGGCTGGAACCTCCTCGTCGAGGACGTCGCCGCCCTCACCCGGATCGCCCGGGACCGCCACCCCGGGGTCCCGGTGATCCTGCTGGGGCACAGCATGGGCTCCTTCGCCGCCCAGCAGTACCTCCTCGACCACGCCGACCTCGTCGACGGTGTCGCCCTCTCCGGCACGACGGCCGTGGACGGGCTCCTCACCGGACTCGCCGATGCCGCCCGACAGGCCGCGGAGGCGGGCGTCGGGGGAGGCGGCGTCTTCGACGCCTTCAACGCCGCCTTCGCGCCCCACCGCACGGAGGCGGACTGGCTCAGCCGCGACGAGAAGCAGGTCGACGCCTACCTCGCCGACCCGCTCTGCGGCTTCGCCGCCGACGCCCGGGGGATGGCCGACATGGGCGCCGCCGCGGCCCGGCTCGCCGTACCCGAGGGCATCCCGGCGGCCCTGCCGGTCTACGTCCTCGTCGGCGACCACGACCCGCTCAACGCCCGCCTCGCCCTCTCCGACCTGCTGGTCGCCCGCTACCGCGAGGCCGGGCTCACCGACCTCACGTACCGCAGCTACGAGGGCGCACGCCACGAGCTCCTCAACGAGACCAACCGGGACGAGGTCGTCGCCGACCTCACCGCCTGGATCGAGCGCGTGACGGCCTGACCTCGTCTCCTACGCGGACGCCGTGGCCGCGCAGATAGGCCAGCGGGTCGACGTCCGAGCCGAAGTGCGGCGTGGTCCGCACCTCGAAGTGGAGGTGCGGGCCCGTGACCCGTCCCGTGCTCCCGGACCGCGCGATCCGCTGACCGGCCGACACGGACTGCCCGGGGGACACGTCGATCCGCGAGAGGTGGGCGTACTGCGTGTAGCGGCCGTCGGGATGGCGGATCACGACCTCGTAGCCGTACGAGCGGCCGTACCGCGCCGTCACCACGCGCCCGGGGCCGACCGCGCGGACCGTCGTCCCCGTAGGCACCGCGAAGTCCTGGCCCGTGTGGTAGCCCCTCGACCACGCACCCGGCTGCCCGTAGTACCCCGTGAAGACGTGCGAGGAGACCGGCGCCGTCCAGCCCCGCGCGGACGGAACGGCGGGGGCCGTGGGGCCGGTCGACTCCGAAGGGCCCGTGTTCCCCGAGATGCCCGTCCGCTGCTCGTACTTCGACCGGTGGCTCGTCCAGTACCAGTGGCCGCGGTACTCGTACCAGTAGACGCGGTCCCGGGCGTCCCAGCCCTGCCGCCCCCGGAAGACGGGCTCACCGGTGCGGCCGCCGCCGGTGGGGCCCGTGCGCTGGACGTACGTCGCGTGGTGGCTCGTCCAGCGCCACTCGCCCGCCGCGTCCCGGAACCAGTACTTCGAACCGTCCCAGCCGGCGTGCGCGGGGGCCGGTTCGGCGACAGCCGTTCCCCCTCCGGCGCCCACGAGGGCCACCGCCCCGACGGTCGCGACGACGGCACGACGTACCCCGTGCAGTGCCGCCGCACCGGAACGCACGCCGTCCGGGACCTGCCCGCGGGCGGCTTCGCCGCAGCCCGCGCAGGCGCAGTCCCGAGGTATCTCGTCGGTGAACCCGGGCGCCGGGAGCTCGGGCGCGGCGGGCTCAGAAGCGGTGCGCCCGGGAGCGGCGGGTTCGGGTGCGGTGAATCCGGGGGTGTTCACGATGCTCGTCACTCCTGGTCCTGGGGGGCCGGCCCGCCACGCCGGGTGCAGAAGGCCACGGTCAGGTCCTTGACCAGGGCCTGGCGTTCGAAGTCGTCGAGTACGACGAGCCCGCGGGTGGTCAGCCGGGTCACGGTGTCGTCCACGGCGTCGATCACGCCGGTCAGGACGGTGTCCCGGTGCTTGGCGTCGAGCGCCGCGATCTGCCGCCGCTGCATCGCGGCGGCGACCTCGGGGGCGTACTCGATGCGTGTCGGCTGGGCCGAGAAGACCGCGATGCCGACCGGCCGGCACTCGGCCGCGAGCATCCGGGTGAGGGCGTCGCCGACCGCCTCGGCGTTCCGCAGGGTCGGTGCGTCGCCCCGGAAGGCGTCGGCGGGCAGCTGGGAGAGGACCCGCGCGGTGGCCGCCTCCACCTGCTCCCGCAGATAGCCGAGATGGTCGTCGACGGCGTAGAGGGCGCGGGCGGTGTCCCGTACCGACCAGACCACCAGGACCACGACGCGGAGCGCCGAACCCTCGGCGTCGACGACGGAGATCGGTTCGCTGCGCCAGTGCCGCAGCCTGATGTCGATCCGGCGCCGCAGCACGAACGGACTGACCCAGGCGAGGCCGGTGCGCCGTACGGTGCCGCGGTAGCGGCCGAAGAGCGACAGCACCCAGGCGGAGCCCGTGCGGCCACGGGTCAGGCCGCCGAAGGCGACGACCGCGACGACGGCGCAGCCGGCGAGCGCGGCCCACTGCCAGGGCGGCAGCCGGGCGCCGCTCAGGGGGCGGGCCCGCCACAGGGTCGCGGCGGCTCCGGCGAGCGCGGTCAGGCCGGCCAGGACGGCGAGCGAGCCCGGGAGGGCGGGTGCGCGGCGCTCGACGAGGTCGGGGTCCGGGTCGGAGGGCGGCGGACGCCGGGGGACGGCGACCGGTGGCACGGCCTGCGGGGGCTGCGGCTGCGGGGACTGCGGGGCCTGCTCGGTGGGGTGAGCGGGCGGCCGTACGGACGCGGTCCTGCCCGTCCGCTCCCCGGGCCGGGCGATGGACTCCGCCGCCCGTGCCCACGCCGCTGCTCCAGTCAGTTCCACCGCCTCCGGCCGGTGGCCGGGCCTGAGCAGGGTGTCGGTCGGTCGCACGGGCTCCGACCGAAAGAGGTCGTCCATCGGTATGGCGTCGGGGTGGCGACGCACTCGGACGGGCAGGGGCCGCTTCTGTGGCTCGGTCATGAGGCCCTTCCGGCCGTCGTCCGGAGATGACGGCACGTCGGATGATCTTCAAAGGCCATCGTCACAGGGGTGAATGTCCGGAATGCCACGACGAAAGTCCCGAATGTCCAAGGCTTTGGTCCCTTGGCCACGGGTTTACGCGGGCGGTTGTCAGTGGCGGCGCCTACCGTTTTCGTATGACGACGACGAGCGGTGGGGGAACGTTCGAGGCGGCGACGGGAGACGGTCCGCCGCTGCCCGGGTCCGAGGCCGAGCAGCGTTCACGGGAGGTCCGGGCGGCCCGCGACGGGCTGCTCCAGATCCGACGACTGACGAACGGTCAGGGGGGTGACCCGAAGGCGTACCCCGCCGAGTGGGAGCGCGCCAGACCGGTCCGCGCGGTGGCCCTGGCCCTGGAGGCCGGTGGAGTCACCCCCTCCTCGGTGGACGCCGCGGGCACGCGGATCGCCACCGGCTACCGCGTCAGGACGGGGGACGCCCCGGCGACGGCCGTGGTGGAGTGGCTGGGCCCCCCGGGCTCGGGCGCCGCCCAGGAGGAGCCGGAAGCACTCGCCGCCTGCACGGCCGCGCTCACCCGCCTGGGCTGGGACGCCCTCCTCTACCGAGGCCCGCGAGGGCGCCGCTTCCTGGAGGTGGAGCCCATGACCCCGTGACGGGAGCACCCGAGCAGGACCGGGACGCGGCGTCCCGGTGGAGCCGGGAGCGCGAGGCCCCGGCGGCGGGGCCGGGAATACGATGTTCCCGGTCGGTGACGGCATGCCAGAATCCCGCGCATGCCGATTCGTTATCCCGCACCCCTGCGCCCCGGTGACCGCATAGGCGTCACCTCCCCCTCCAGCGGCGTGCCGAAGAGCATGCGGGCGCGGCTCGACGTGGCGATCCGCGCCGTGGAGGCGCGGGGGTTCGAGGTCGTGGTGGGCGACTGCATGGACGGCGAGGGGCACGTCAGCGCGCCCGCCGCCGAGCGGGCGGCCGAGCTGACGGCGATGCTGACGGACCCCGGCATCAGGGCCGTCGTGCCGCCGTGGGGCGGCGAGACCGCGATCGACCTGCTGCCGCACCTGGACTGGGACCGGCTGCGGGCGGCCGAACCGACCTGGCTCGTCGGGTTCTCCGACATGGCGACCGTCCTGACACCGCTGACCCTCCTCACCGGGACGGCGACCGTGCACGGCAACAACCTCATGGACACGCCCTACCGCGCACCGGAGGGACTCCTGACCTGGCTCGACATCGTCACCGCCGCCCAAGGGCACCCGTTCACCCAGGTGCCGCCGGACCGGCACCGGGCCGCCGGCTGGGACGACTACGTCCTCCACCCCGAGGTGAACGAGTTCACGCTCGACACTCCCGGCCGGTGGACCCGGCTGGACGGCACCGGGGACGTGGACGTCGAGGGGCGCTTGATCGGCGGCTGCGTCGAGATGCTGTGCAACCTCACCGGAACGCCCTACCTGGACGCCTCCGCCTTCGCCCGGGCCGAGGCCCCCGAAGGGCTCCTCGTCTACGTCGAGGCGTGCGAGGACAACGCGTTCGCCATCTGCCGGTACCTGCACGGCATGCGGATGGCGGGCTTCTTCGACGAGGCGAACGCCGTCCTCGTCGGCCGGACCTCCGCCCCCGGCCGCGACTCGCTCAGCCAGCACGAGGCCGTGCTCGACGCGCTCGCCCCGCTGAACGTGCCGATCGTCGCCGACGTCGAGTGCGGGCACGTGGTGCCCTACCTGCCGATCGTCAACGGAGCGCGCGGCCGCCTCGTCCACACGGCGATACGCAGTGAACTGACCCAGACGCTGGACTGACGCGGGCGGCCGCCCGTACCCGGCCCGACGTGCGAGAGGACGCGACCCGAACCGGGCCGCGTCCTCTCGTGCGTACGACGGTCGTCAGGCGATCGAGGCGGAGACGATCGCCGAGACCGCGAGGTTGCAGGAGGCCGTCACCCACACCGCCGGGTGCGGCTCGGGGTCGACGAGCGTCGCGCCGAGCTTGCCCGGCGTCACCAGGTCCAGGACGAGGAAGGCGATCGCCATCATCACGAGGCCGAGCAGACCGAACGCGGCGGTGGAGACGAGGCCCTTGCCGAAGTTGTCGTACGTGGTCCAGATCGAGGTGAAGACGATGCCGCCTATGCCGAGGAGCGCGGAGCTCAGCAGGATCGCGGCGTTGCGGTTGCGCTCTTCCCAGATCTGCCGGCCGAGCTTCCCGGGCGTCAGCAGATCCACGAGCACGATGCCGAGGATCAGCAGGACCACGCCGAGGGCGCCGTAGGCACCTGCGCGGCCCAGGCCGTTGACGATGTCGCTCATGGGATGCCGGCTCCGAAGGGTTGCGATCGCGGGGGATCGGTGGTCAAGGACCGGCAAAATGTAGCGCACAGGTCAAGCGCTCCCGCCGCCCGCCCGGAAATCGGGCGGACGGCGGGAGCGTGGTGGGAGCGCGAAGAGGCGGGCCGAGGCGGCGGTGAGCCGCCCCGTCAGGCCCCGGCGGGCAGGTCCTTGGCGCGCGAGCGGATCATGAATGCGGTGACCCCCTCGACCAAGCCCACCATGAGCAGCCAGATCCCGGCGAGGACGGTGAGGACCTCCGCCGACTTCAGCGGCGAGACGATGAGCACCACACCGGCCACCGCGCTGACGACGCCGAGAAAGACCTGCCAGCCGCGCGCCGGCATCGTGGGGTCGGACGCCGCGGCCACCGTCTGCGTGATGCCCCGGAAGAGCCAGCCGATGCCGATCCAGAGCGCGAGCAGCAGAGTCGACTGCATCGCGCCCCGGAAGCAGAACAGACCGAGCAGGATCGAGAGCGCACCGCTGATGAACGCCATGACCCGCAGAGCGGTCGTCGCATGCGTACCGAAGGCCGCGACCAGCTGCATCACGCCGCTGAAGAGCAGGTAGACGCCGAAGAGCACACCGGCCACGCGCAGGGAGGCATCGGGCCAGACGAGCACCATGATGCCCAGGACCACCGAGACGAGCCCGGCCACGAGCAGCGCCTGCCAGGCCGCGCCCGCCAGTACGCCGAGCGGACCGGGCGGTACGTCCCGCCGTGCGGTCGTGTCATGAGTGTGTGTCATGGAATCCTCGTTCCCTTTCCGTTCGGTGCCGGCGGGGCGTCACGGCCGCCGGGGTCATCCGGCCACCGACGCGTAGTCGCGCAGGAACAGCGCCTCGGCCAGCGCCATGTGCTCGATCTCCGAGGGGTCCACGCTCTCGTTCGGCGCGTGGATGAGACAGCCCGGCTCCTCGACGCCGATCAGCGCGACCTCCGCGTCCGGGAACCGGTCGGCCAGCACGTTGCACAGCGGGATCGACCCGCCCTGCCCCGACTGGACCATGTCCTTCCCGTACGCCTCGCGCAGCGCCGACGCCAGCGCCCGGTACGCCGGGCCGTCGGTGCGCGCCCGGAAGGGCTGCCCGCCGCTCTCCGCCTCCACCTCGACACGGGCGCCCCAGGGCGCGGACGCCACGAGGTGCTCGGTGAGCGCGCGGAGCGCGTCGTCCGCGTCGATGCCCGGCGGCACCCGCAGGCTGACCCTGGCCCGTACCTTCGCCTGGATCGCGGCCGAGGAGCCCACCACCGGCGGGCAGTCGATGCCGAGGACGGTGACGGCCGGCCGGGCCCAGAGCTCGTCGGCGACCGAGCCCGTACCGACGAGGGACACGCCGTCCAGGACGCCCACATCGGTGCGGAACTGCTCGGGCGGGTAGGCCACGCCGTCCCAGGAGCCGTCGCCGGGAAGCCCCTTGATCGCGGTGTTGCCGTCTTCGTCGCGCAGGCCGTCGAGGATCCGCACGAGCGCGGCCAGCGCGTCGGGCGCGGGGCCGCCGAACATGCCGGAATGCATCTCGCCCTTGAGCGTGGAGACGGTCACCACCACGTTGGCGAGCCCCCGCAGCGAGGTGGTCGTGGTGGGCAGCCCGAGCGCGAAGTTGCCGGTGTCGCAGATCAGCAGGGCGTCGGCGGCGAAGAGCTCGGGCTGGAGCGGCACCAGCTGCTCCAGGCCGCCCGTGCCCTGCTCCTCCGAACCCTCCGCCACGAACTTGATGTGTACGGGGAAGGCCTTGCCCTCCGGCCCGCCCAGCGCGCGCAGCGCCGTCAGGTGCATGGCGATGTTGCCCTTGCAGTCGGCGGAGCCCCGCCCGTACCAGCGGCCCTCGTGCTCGCTGAGCTCGAAGGGCGGTGTCCGCCAGGCCGCGTCGTCCAGCGGCGGCTGGACGTCGTAGTGGCAGTAGAGCAGCACCGTGGGTGCCCCCTCGGGGCCGGGCGCGTGGCCGACGACGGCGTCCGTGCCGTCCGGGGTCGTCACCCGCCGCATGTCCTGGAGCCCGGCCTCGGTGAAGGCCGTGACGAGGAAGTCGGCGGCCTTCGCGCACTCCTCGGGCGGGAACTGCCGGGGGTCCGCGACGGAGCGCATCGCCACCAGCCGGGCGAGGTCCTCCTTCGCCCGGGGCATCAGGTTCCGGACCTTCTCCCGCAGAGCGGCGGTGCCGGCGCTGTCGGCGGTCTCGGGGGACAAGGGGGACTCGGTGGTCATGCGTACCCACTTTCATCGGGACGGCCACGGCCCCCTCACTTAAGCAACAGAGGACATATGCCGCAAAAGATGACTCCGATGGAGCAGGGGACGACGGTCCCGGGCGGCGCGTCCGGGTGAGGCGTCCGAGAGTGGACGGCGTACGAGCCCCACTCCCCGACACGTTACGGAGACCCCCTCATGGCCGACCTCAACCGACGCGACCTCGGGCTGCTCGTGCTGCGGGTCGGCACCGGCGCCGTACTCGCCGCGCACGGCACGCAGAAGCTCTTGGGCTGGTTCGGCGGCGGTGGCATCGAGGGCACCGCCAAGGGCATGGAGGCGATGGGCTTCTCGCCCGGCCGGCCGAGCGCGATCGCCGCCGGTGTCGGCGAGGCGGGCGGCGGCCTCCTCCTCGCCCTCGGCCTCGCCACCCCGGCCGCCGGCGCCGCCGCGGCCGGAGCCATGACGGGAGCCGTCGCCGTCCACGCCCCGGCCGGCTTCTTCGCCCAGGCCGGCGGATACGAGTACCCGGCCTTCCTCGGCTTCACCGCCGCCGGGATCGGCATCGCCGGTGCCGGGCGCTACTCCCTCGACCACGCCACCGGCCACGTCCTCGACCGGCCGTGGGTGGTGGCGACCGCCTTCCTCGGCACCGCGCTCGCGGCGGCGGCCGTGGTCGGCCGCCGGGCCCAGGAGAAGGCGTCCCCGCCGGACGACGAAGCGGAGACCGAACCGGCCGACACCGCACCGGGCGAGGAGCGTTAGGCTCGCCGCAGAGGAAGGGACGGGCGCCGCGCATGAAGATCGATCTGACGGACACCAACTCCAGCGAGATCAACAAGGCGATCCTGGAGGGCCGGCGGGCCGTCGGCACACCCGCCGTCGGCGTCGTGCTCACCCTCCTCGTCGTCACCGACGAGGAGAACGCCTACGACGCGGTCAAGGCCGCGAACGAGGCCTCCCGGGAGCACCCCTCCCGCACCCTCGTCGTCATCAAGCGCCACGCCCGCACGCCCCGCGAGCGGCACGAGAACCGGCTCGACGCCGAGGTCAGGCTCGGCACCGACGCCGGCGCGGGCGAGACGGTCCTGCTCCGCTTCCACGGCGAACTCGCCGCCCGCGCCGACTCCGTGGTCCTGCCGCTGCTCCTGCCGGACGCGCCGGTCGTCGTCTGGTGGCCCGTCGACGCCCCGGCGGTCCCCTCCCGGGACCCGCTCGGCGTCCTCGCGCAGCGCCGCATCACCGACATGTACGCGGTCGAGGACCCGCTCTCCGCGCTGGAGGCCCGGGCCGCCTCGTACGCCCCCGGCGACACGGACCTGGCCTGGACCCGGCTCACGCCGTGGCGCTCGATGCTGGCGGCCTCGCTCGACCAGGCCCGGACCACCGTGATCTCGGCCGCCGTCGAGAGCGAGGCGGAGAATCCCAGCGCCGAACTCCTCGCCCGGTGGTTCGAGGTCCGGCTCGGCGTCCCCGTCGACCGGATCGTCAGCGACGGCCCGGTCGTCACGGCCGTCCGCATGGGCACGCCCGACGGGGAGATCCGCATCGACCGGCCGGAGGGCCCGGTGGCCCGGCTCGCCATCCCCGGCCAGCCCAGCCGGGTCCTCGCCCTCAAGGTCCGGACCACCGCCGAGCTGATCGCCGAGGAACTGCGCCGCCTCGACCCCGACGAGGCCTACGCGGCCGCCCTCCGCGGCCGCGCCTGACCCCGAGGGGCCGGGCGCCCGCTCAGCCCTCCGGGGTGAAGACCACCGGCAGGGTCGCCATGCCCCGCAGGATGCCCTCGCGCCGGGTCAGGTCCGCGTCCGGGTCCGCGAGGCGCATGTCCGGGAAGCGGCGCAGCAGGGTGCCGATGGCGATCCGGGCCTCGGCCCTGGCCAGCGGGGCACCCAGGCAGAAGTGCACACCATGGCCGAAAGCGAGCTGTTGCGGGACCTCGCGGCGTGCGATGTCGAGGATGTCGGCGCGGTCGTAGCGGGCCGGGTCGCGGTTGGCCGCGGCGAGCCCGATGATGATCATCTCGCCCGCCGGGATGGTCACCCCGCCGATCTCGTACGTGTCGACGGTGAAGCGCGCGACGCCCCGGCTCACCGGGCCCTCGTAGCGCAGCAGTTCCTCGATCGCGCCGGGGAGCAGCGAGGGGTCGTCGCGGAGCGCGGCGAACTGCTCCGGGTGGCGCAGGAGCGCGTGCATGCCGTTGGCGACGAGGCTCGCCGTCGTCTCGTGGCCGGCCAGCGTGAGCAGGATCGTCATGGCCGTCAGCTCGCGGTCGCTGATCCGCTCCTCGGCCTGTGCGGCGCACAGCGCGCTCAGCAGGTCGTCCTTCGGGTCGGCCTTGCGCTGCGCGATCAACGGCTCGAAGAACTCGGTGAGTTCGGCCCGCGCCCGGGCGCCCTTGGCAAGCCGCTCGGGGGTGTTGGGCGGCATGATGAGACCGACCGCGAGGCGGGCGAAGTCGGGCTGTCCCTCGGCCGGGATGCCGATGAGTTCGCTGAGGACGGCCATGGGCAGCGGGAGCGCGAACTCGGAGACGAGATCGGCCGATCCGCGTGCCGCGAAGGAGTCGGCGAAGGCGTCGGCGTGCGCCTGGACGCGGGGCGCCATCTGCTCGACACGGCGGAAGGTGAAGGCCTTCGAGACGAGGTTGCGCAGCCGCGTGTGGTCCTCGCCGTTGGCGACGAGCATGCTGGCCATCAGGACGTTGGTGCGCTCCTGATGGGCCATCTCCTCCTCAAGTCCGTTGACCCCTACCGGACTACTGCTGAGCCGGGGGTCGGTGAGCGCGGCCACGGCCTCGTCGTAACCGGTGACCATCCACACTTCAAGAGTGGGATTCAGCCGGACGCGCTGAACGACTCCGTGCTCACGGATCCGCTCGAAGAGTGGGTAGGGGTTGGGCTGTTGGGCAACGTTCACCGGAACATCGTGAACAATCGTCTGGTCCTGGCCGGTCATCTTCCGTAACTCCCCGAAGCTTTGTGAAAGATCTGAGGCAGGTAGTCATACCAGCCACCTCAGTTGCGTGGTAGCGTCACCGGCGCTCGGCTCGAATGGCGTACGGGGAAGGACCGGCGAACCGTCGGTGGCACACCGGCGAGACGCTCCGCCCACCGGCGGACCGGCGTCTCGCTCAGCTCGACTCGTCAGCAGGCAAGGCCTCAACCAGGCCGTATGCGAAGGGGGAGATGTGTCGTGGAGCAAGCGTTAGGCGTGGACCCGATCCTGGATCTGGTCCGTCCGTCGAACCTGCGGAACCCGTACCCCGCGTACGCCCGGATGCGGGAGTCCGCCCCCGTCTTCTGGCACGAACTGCTCGGTTCCTGGGTACTCACCCGCCACGCCGACTGCCTCGCCGTACTCACCGACAGTCACCGCTTCGCCTCCGACTGGCGCCGCGCCGGGGAGGACATCCCCGCGCCGCTGCTGAGCGTGCAGACCCTCGATCCGCCGGAGCACACGGCCATCCGGCACCTGCTCCTCGACGGCTTCCGGGCCCAGGACCGGCGGGCGCTGCACGACGGTCTGGACCTCCAGGTCGACGACCTGCTCGCGGAGTTGGCCGAGCGTCCCTCGTTCGACCTGGTCGGAGAGCTGGCCGAGCCGGTGGCGCTGCGCTTCGTCACCGCCTTCCTCGGCGTCCCGGCCCCCGAGCTCGACTGGTTCGTGCCCATGTCCCGTACCGTCGTCGACGGCATGGACGCCGGCCTGTGGCCGGAGAAGCACGAGCCCGCCGTCGCGGCCAGGGCCCGGCTCGCCGAGTACGCCGGCGGATGGCTCGCGGATCCGCCCAAGGAAGGGCTCATCGCCTACGTCGCCGAGCACGCGGCGGACAGCGGCGTAGAGGAAACGATTCTGCGGAACAGTCTGCGCGCGGTCCTGCACGCCGGCTACGAATCCGCCTCACGCCTCCTCGGCAACGCCGCGGCGGCCCTCCTGGCCACCCCCGGCGCGACGGCCGCCTTCCGGGCGACCCCGTCCTCCGCCGTGGACGAACTCATCCGGTACGACGCACCCGTCCAGGCGGACGCCCGGGTCTGCGTCACCGACACCGAACTGGGTGGCGTCACGATGAGAGCGGGTGATCCGGTCACGCTGTTCCTGGGCGCGGCCAACCACGACCCGCTCCGCTTCGACCACCCCACAGAGCTGCGACTCGACCGCGCCCCGAACCCGCACCTCGGGTTCGGCCGCGGGGCCCACGCCTGTCTGGGCGCGTCCATGGCTATCCGGCTCGCCGGATCGGTCCTCGGGGCCCTGGCCAGGGACTACCCGGACGCACGGGGAGTCGCGGAACCGGAACACCGGCGCAATCTGACCCTCCGCGGTCTCGACCGCTTCGAGGTCACTCTGCGCCCGAGAGCGGGGGAGGGGGTACGACCATGAAGTACTGGCACTGAAACCAGTGAGCGGGGCGCCCGTCCGGGAGGCGCGCGCCACGCCTCGTGCACGACGACCGTGCACGACCTGAAGCCCGAGCCTGTTGTACGGCTCGGGCTTCAGCCCTGTCCGGACCCGTCCGGAAGGCGTCGTGGCGGCCTCAGCCGCGCAGCCTCCCCGGCAGCCAGCGGAGCTGGGCCGCCTGCTGGAAGGAGCCGCCGCCCTCGTGGTCGTTGAAGTCGTAGACCTCGATCTCCTTGTCCTCCTCCGCGTACGCGTTGAAGGCCGCGAACACCGTGGACGGCGGGCACGTCTGGTCCTCCAGAGCCGTCGAGAACAGTGCCGGCGCGGTGGCACGGGCGGCGAAGTGGACGCCGTCGAAGTACGCCAGCGTGTCCCGCGCCCGATGGACGCGGCCCCGGTGCGCCTTGAGGTAGTTGCCGATCTCGCGGTACGGCATGCGGTCCGTGAGGGTCGTCGCGCGCGGGAAGTCGCAGAGGAACGGCACGTCGGGGGCGACGGCCACCAGGTCCCGTACCAGCCCGGCCACCGCGAGGGTGATGCCGCCGCCCTGGCTCGCGCCGGTCACCGCCGTCCGGCCGGCGTCGACCAGCGGGTGCGAGCGGGCCGCCTCCACGGCACGGACCGCGTCCGCGAAGAGCCGCCGGTAGTAGTAGGTGTCCGGATCCTCGATGCCCCGGGTCATGAAACCCGAGGCGGCGGGGGCACTGCCGACCGGGTCGGGGGTGTCGCCGGTCGCCCAGCCGCTGCCCTGCCCCCGGGTGTCCATCACGAAGTGCCCGAATCCGGCGGAGGCCCAGAGCAGATGGGTGTGCGGCAGCCCGCGCCCGCCTCCGTACCCGAGGAACTCGACGACCACGGGCAGCGGTTCGGAGGTGCCCGCCGGCAGCGCGAACCAGCCCTTGACCGGATGGCCGTCGAACCCGGCGAACGTCACGTCGTACGTCTCCACCGTGGCGAGCCCCGTCGCGACGCGCTCGAACCGCGCGTCGAGCGGGTGGGCGCGGGTCTCGGCCAGGGTCTTCGCCCAGAAGGCGTCGAAGTCCTCGGGCTCCACGGACGTGCTGCGGTAGGTGCGGAGTTGGTCGACGGGCAGGTCGAACTGGCTCATGGGAACCGCCTGGTGAGTGAGGTGTCGTCCGAGATCTCGACCGGTCACTCCGGTCCTCACCACCCTAGGGCGTGTTGCGAAAGTCCCGCCTGCCCGACGGCGCCTGGCACGCACGCTCGCCGCGTTGTCGGGATCACCCCGATACATCCAGTATCGGGGCGACCCTCCGCCTTGCGATCGCACGCACCAGACGCCGTCGGGCCCGCCCTTCGGGCGGCCGGCGCTACTTTCGCAACACGCCCTAGTGGGACTCCGGCATCGATTCATGTACGTGAATCAGCCGAGGGCGCATCAACCGGCCCGCCGACGCCTCGCGCCGAGCCCCGCACGGACGACCCGCACCGGTGACCCGCAGCGGTGACCCGCGCCGAGGCCCCAATCCGATGCGTCGCACCGACACAGCACACCGACACGTCGCACCGACACGTCGCACCGACACATCGCACGGAGCGGGCCACGAGAACGCCCCAGGAGCGCTCCCCGTGGCATCCTCGGACGATGCCCCCACCGCGTACGGCTGCGGGCCTTCGTCGTCCTGCGCGGAGGAACACCATGCTCATCAGCCACACCGTTCGCCACCACGTCCTGCACGTGGCGCTCCACCGTGATCTGGACGTCACGAACAGGGCAGCGGCGGCCCTCCAGATCCAGGCCCTGGTCCAGACCCACCGCCCGAGCAGCGTGGTCATCGCCCTCCCGGCGGCCGACCCCACCCCCGCCACGCTCAGCGCCCTCGCCCGCGCCCACCGCATGTGCGGCAGCCTCGACATCCCCCTGACACTCACCGGCGCAAGCATCCGCACCAGCCGCCTCCTGGAGGCGAACACCCCGTAGGGGGAGGCCGAACGCCGGTGGCCGACGGACGCCGACCGCCGAGCAGGCGGTCGCCGGTCCCCGGCCCGGGCGCTCCGCGGGGGTGGGTCCGGTGGTCACTCGGCCCAGGGCAGCGGGATCCTGTCCTCGCTGCCCGGGAGCATCGCCCGGCCTCCCGCGGCCATGGCGACCAGTGCCTGCGCCGGGCCGCCCACCGCCTTCGGCTCCCGTACCGCACCGGCGGGGACGATGACGGCCTGACCGGGCGCGGCCCGGTCAGGCCCTCCACCTCGACCTCGAACTCGCCCGCCAGGGGCATCCACACCTGCTCGCGGTCGATGACGTGCACCGGCGTGCCCGTGTCCAGTTCCACCCGCCAGGTACTGACCTCGGTGCTGCTCCTCTCCGAGTTCGTGAGCCGTATGGACGCCGAGGGGTACGCCGAACTGCGCCCCGTCTGGTGACCTCGCGCGGCGCCAGGCGCGGCCCACCGCCGCACGTTCCGCGGCGCTGCCCCGCCGACGCGCCGAGCGCGACCGTCCCCGTCGGCCGGGCGCCGTCGGTCACCGGTCGGCCGGGGCCGACCAGGGTCGGCGGCCCGGTCCGGTCGGGTGGGTGCCGGTGTTGCCCATGACCACCGAGTAGAGGCTGGTCTCCGCCGCGATGAAGAGGCGGTTGCGCTTGGCACCGCCCCAGGAGATGTTGGCGACCGCCTCCGGGACGTTCAGCCGGCCGATCAGGGTGCCGTCGGGGTCGTAGCAGTGCACGCCGTCGTTCATCGCGGCGACCCAGAGCCGGCCGCCGTCGTCGAAGCGGAGGTTGTCGAAGCGGGCCTTCTCGCGGGCCCCCGCCTCGGCGAAGACCTTGCCGTCGGACAGGGTGCCGTCCTCCCGTACCTCGAAGACCCGGACGACGCCCGCCCTCGTGTCGGAGACGAAGAGCTGCCGCTCGTCGGCGGAGAAGACCAGGCCGTTCGGCGCGCCGAAGCAGTCCGCGACCAGCCGCACCTCGCCCGTGGCCGGGTCGATCCGGTACACGTTGTTGGCGCCGATCTCGCTGTCGGCGCGGTACCCCTCGTAATCGCTGGTGATGCCGAAGTCCGGGTCGGAGAACCAGACCGAGCCGTCGGACTTCACGGTCGCGTCGTTCGGGCTGTTCAGCCGCTTGCCCTGCCACCGGTCGGCCAGCACGGTGAGCGTGCCGTCGTGCTCGGTCCGGGTCACCCTGCGATTGCCCTGCTCGCAGGTGATCAGCCGGCCCTCGCGGTCCAGGGTGTTGCCGTTGGTGTGCCCGGCGGAGCGGCGGAAGACGCCGACCGCGCCGGTCTCCTCGTCCCACCGCAGCATCCGGTCGTTGGGGATGTCGCTCCAGAGCAACTGGCGCCAGGCGGGCACGTAGAGAGGCCCCTCGGCCCAACGGCAGCCGGTGAAAAGGACCTCCAGCGCGTCGTCGCCGTTCATGCACCTCCCCGCGCGGAACCGGTCGTCCAGCATCTCGTACAGCCCGGGGCGCTCGTCGCTCATGGAGTCCACTCCTCACGAAACCTGCCATACGCCGAACATGAATCGGCCTCAGGTGCAGAATGCAAGATGAGGTACGGTCAGTGATAGCAGAAACCGAATGGAGAGTTGTGGATCACATCGACCGGGTCCTGCTGGATCAGCTCCAGCAGGACGCCACCCAGTCCTACGCCGCACTCGGCCAGGCCGCCGGCCTGTCGGCCGGTGCCGCCCACGAGCGCGTACGGAAGCTGCGCGAGCGCGGCGTCATCCGGCGTACCGCCGTCGACGTGGACCCGGCCGCCGTCGGCAGCGCCGTCCTGGCCTACGTGATGGTCGACTCGACGTCCTGGATGGGGGATTCGGCACAGGACTTCGCCGCGATCCCCGAGGTGATGGAGGCGCACGTCATCGCCGGCAGCGCCTCGGTGATGCTGAAGGTCAGGACCGCGACCACCGAGCAGCTGCAGGACGTGCTGCGCCGGATCTACGCCATCGACGGGGTCAGCGGAACACAGGCCACCGTGGTCCTGGAGACCTTCTTCGAGCGACCGCTCTCGCCGCTCCCGCCTCTCACCGCCGACCAGGGGTGACCCCCGGATCCCCTCGCACCCGGACGACCGGCCCGCGGTGACGACAGGCCGCCCGGGGTGACGACCGGCCTGCGGTGACGACCGGCCCGCGGTGAGGGGGCGCGGTCAGGGGCGCCAGGCCTCGGCGGCGGCCGGGAGCCGGGTGACCACACCGTCGCCCAGCTGCTCGAACTCCCGGCGCAGGAACGGCGCGGCGAGCCTGGCGAGACCCTTGAACCGCAGCGACGCCCGGTAGGTCAGCAGCGTCGACGTCCCCTGCTCGGTGAACCGCAGGTCGTCCAGTGCGGTCACCGTCTTGTTCTCCCCGACGAACAGCAGCCGGTCGGAGTCCCGTACGACGAGCTCGTACCGCAGCTCGGTGGTGCGGCCCCGGAACCGCGAGGTGTTCAGCCACCGTGCCCCCGGCCGCACGAGTCCGTCGTCGAGCCGCACGCAGCGGAGGGTGCCGGGATCCCACTCCTCGGTGCGGGCGAAGTCCTCCAGATATCCGACGACCTCGGCCCGCGGACGCCCCACCCTCATGACCCGCTCCACGGTGATCACCGCACGGCCCTCCTCTCGCATGGCGCCGCCCACGACGGCTCCGTTCATCCAGGGCTTCCGGATCCGCGGCCGGACCGGATGCACCGGCCGGCCGGCGGACGGCCCGCCGCGCCGGTGCGTGCGGCCACCGGGACGGGGTAGGCGCACCTTCCGTAGCGACCCGGAGCCGTACGCGCGCGGAAGGAGACGCCATGTCCCCGAAGCCCGGATCCCGGCGGGCGCCGCCGGGCGGAGACGGCACGGACGGGTTCCGGCTGCTGCTGGTGCGCCACGCCAAGGCCGTGCGCAAGGACCGGCGGATCGACGACCGTGACCGCGAGCTGAGCGGGCGGGGCAGGAACGACGCGCCCCGGACGGGCCGCTGGCTCGCGGACTCCGGGCCCAGGCCCGACTTCGTGCTGTGCTCTCCGTCGCGCAGGACCCGCCAGACCTGGCTGCTCGCGGCCCCCGCGCTGGACGACCCGCCGCCCGTCGTCTACGACGAGCGCATCTACAAGACGCCGCCGAGTGAGCTGGTCTCCGTACTGGCCGAGCGGGACCCGGGCCTTCGTGCCGTGGTCCTCGTCGGCCACAACCCGGGGATCCACGAGCTGGCCGCCGACCTCTGCGGGAGCGGCCCTCCGGACCTGCTGGAGCGGGTGAGGGCGGGTTTCCCGACGTCGGGGGTGGTGGTGATCGAGGTGCCCGGCGGCTGGGAGCTGCTGTCGCCCGGCAGCGGAAGGGTGATCGCCTGCTGGTCACCGGCCGACTGACCCGGCCGGCACGGACGGAGGGTCCGGCCGGTTCCGCCGGCGGGTGGGCGGTGCCGTGGCGGGCAGGAGCCCGCTCCGTACACGAGGAGAAGGGTGCGGAACGATGACCGGTGACGGCTCGTACACGAGCGACCGCACGTACAAGCGCGACCGCAATTACCTCACCACCCGGATCACGGCCGACGGACGGGACGGTTACCCGGTGGAGCCCGGCCGGTACCGCCTGATCATCGCCCGCGCCTGCCCGTGGGCGAACCGGAGCGCGATCGTACGGCGTCTGATGGGGCTGGAAGGCGTGCTCCCGATGGGGATCGCCGGACCCGTGCACGACGAGCGGAGCTGGTGCTTCCACCTCGACCCCGGAGGCCGGGACCCCGTCCTCGGGATCGAGTGGCTGAGGGAGGCGTACGTCGCGCGCGAACCCGACTACTCGAAGGGCGTCACCGTGCCCGCGATCGTGGACGTCCCGACCGCCCGCGTGGTGACCAACGACTTCGAGCGGATCACGCTCGACCTGGGCGCCGAGTGGACGGCCCATCAGCGGGACGGGGCGCCGGAGCTGTATCCGGAGCGGTGGCGCGACGAGATCGACGACGTGGCCGGCAAGGTGTACCGGGACGTCAACAACGGCGTCTACCAGTGCGGCTTCGCCGGTGACCAGGCGGCGTACGACCGGGCGTACCGGAGGCTGTGGGAGCGGCTGGACTGGCTGGAGGAGCGGCTCGCACGCCGGCGCTATCTCGTCGGCGACACCCTCACCGAGGCCGACGTCCGCCTGTTCCCGACCCTCGTGCGCTTCGACGCCGTCTACCACGGCCACTTCAAGTGCAACCGGCACAAGCTGAGCGAGATGCCGGCCCTCTGGGCCTACGCGCGGGACCTGTTCCAGACGTCCGGCTTCGGGGACACGATCGACTTCGCGCAGATCAAGGCGCACTACTACGTCGTCCATCACGACATCAATCCGACCGGGATCGTCCCCCGGGGCCCGGACGTCCGCGGCTGGCTCGCGCCGCACCACCGGGAGGAACTCGGCGGCCGGCCGTTCGGCGACGGCACCCCGCCCGGGCCGCCACCCCAGGCAGAGCGCGTGCCGTCGCCCGCCGGAATGCGATGACGACGGCCGGCTGATGACCGCGAGGACGTGGGCGGCTTACTGATGCCTTCGAGGACCCAGGAGGCTTACCGATGACCGTGAGGACCCGGGAGGCTTCCTCGCCACCCGGCGTGCCGCGATTGCTTCGGCGTTGCCGGGGTAGCAGCGCCAGCGTCATGCTTTGCCCTGTTTTCTTCCCTTCAGGAAGGCGGATTCATGTCTCTCTCCCTGGTTACCGCCTCCGGACTCGCCGCGTCCGGATCGCCCTCGCTGCTCCTGCTCCTGGTGGGAGTGGTGCTGGTGGTCATACTGCTCTCCGCGTTCTGGTGGGGTTCCCGTCGTGTCGCCCGCAGACGGCAGAACGCCCGAGTCGCCCAGCCGCCGGCCGCGGAGGCGAGGCGGGATTCCTGGTCCGCCCCGGAGGAGGGGCAGGAGCGATGAGCCGGGACGCCTACGTCCCGCGAGGGAGCGGAGGAGACGCCATGGGCCAGAAGAAGCAGCGCAGGACGGACGAGGGCCGTGGTAGCCGGCCGCGCACCACGCCTGCCGACGCGGTGGGGGAGAGCGGCGACGACGAGGCCCGCAGGGCGGCCGACGAGGCCGTGACCTCCAGGGGACCCTCCGGCGGGGGGCGCAAGGCCGACGAGCACCGCGGCACGGCCGGCCGTGGGGCCGGTGACCGGCAGGGCGCCGGCGGCCACACCGCCAAGCACCAGCGCCCCGGGGTGGGACGCGAGGAGCAGACACGGCGGCACGACGGCTGACGGATGTGCCGGGTCAGTCGCCGCAGTACCGCGGCGCCGTAGCGCCCCATGTGTGTGGGTGGGGGAGTCTGCCCCGTCCACAGGCACCGCCTCCTTCGACGAGGGCCACCGGTCGACTCCGGTGGCCCTCCCGGCATGTGCCGGTGCGCGCTCGGGGGCCGTTCTGTCGTCGCACCTCGGCTCCGCCCGTCCTGGATGCCCGGTTTGCCTTCCTGAGTGAGGGGCACGCGGATCTCCATGAGTCCCGGGCCCCTCGCAGGGCCGGGCAGGAAGAGCGCGACTTCGAGGGAACGCGGAAGGGTGAGGGCCGATGTCGATCGGAATCGTCCTGGTCGTCGTCGCGGCCGTCGTCGTGGTCGGGTTCGCCGCCGGTGCGGCGGCGGACCGCCGACGGCGATCGCGACTGCGCGACCGCTTCGGGCCCGAGTACGAACGGGCCGTCGAGGCGACCGGCAGCAGACGGGCCGCGGAGCAGGAACTGGACGCCCGCGAACGCCGCTTCGCCGGACTGGAGATCAAGCCGGTGCCCGGTGAGGCGCGGGAGCAGTACGCGCGGCGGTGGATGCGCGTCCAGGAGGAGTTCGTGGACCGGCCCGAGGCCGCCGTCCGCGACGCCGACGAACTGGTGGCGGCCCTGATGCACGACCGGGGTTACCCCGACGAGGGCTACGAGCAGCGGCTGCGTGACCTGTCGGTGCGGCACGGCCGCGCCCTCGAGTACTACCGGGCGGCCCTGGAGGTCCATGCGTTGAGCACCCACGACGCCGCCACCACCGAACAGCTGAGGGGCGCGATGATGCACTACCGCACCCTCTTCGACGACCTGCTCGCCGACGGCGAGCCGACCGGCACCCGCCGGTCCTGACGCGGAGGCAGGAGAGATGCGACACCACGAGACGTCCGAGCGCGCGACCCGGGCGCCGGGTCGACGACACCACACGGACCCGACGGGCGAGTACCCCGAGCGGTCGGAGGGCCGCCCCGAGCCGGCTGAACGCCCCGAGCCGGCTGAACGCCGCAAGTCGCCTGACCGCGCCGAACCGGCTGACCGGCCCGAGCCGCCTGTGCGGCCCGAGTCGTGGAGCGGGCAGGGCCGGTCCGGCCTCGGCCGACCCGGACCCGCGACGACCGAAGGCGGCGCGGTGCGCCCGCCGGAGCACAGCCCGGCAGACGCACCGGCCCCGCCGTGGCTGCACGGCGCGGAGGAGGCGGCCGGGCCCAGCGCGGCAGCGCCCCGGGCTGCATACCGGGCCACGCCCTCCGACCCGCCCCAGCAGGACCAGCCGCAGCGGACCGCGTCGCGGCCGGGTGGGCCTCAGCCGGGCGGGCCGCAGCAGGGTGGGCCTCAGCCGTACGGGCCCCAGCCAGGCGGACCGCGGCAGGGTCGGACGCAGCAAGGCGGACCGCAGCAGGGTGGGCCCCGGCCGGCCGGGCCTCAGCCAGGTGGCGCCCAGGCGGGTGAGCCCCAGCAGGGTCAGCCGCAGCCCGGCCGGCCGATGCACGAGCAGTCCCCGCCCGGCGGCCCGGGCGGCGCGCCGCTCCCGCCCGCGGTGTCCCCGCGGGTACCGGCTCAGAGGACGCCTCGCGCGTACCCGCCCGCCATGCCCCAGATCCCGCCCCAGCCCTCCGCGCCCTCGGGTCCGGCGCCCGCTGCCCACGGCGGTCACGCGCGGCACGCCGCCCCCGCCCCGCAGGAGCGGTCGCAAGGTCCGGACGACGGACGCCCCACGCGACCCGGCGCCGCCGGAGCGGACGCGGAGGGGATCCCGGATCTGCTCGGCCCGGCCGAGGAAGGGGAGTTCCGCCGCCGCTGGCACGAGGTCCAGGGCCGGTTCGTCGACGACCCCCGCCAGGCGGTCCACGCGGCCGACGTCCTCGTCGGGGACGTGATGAGGACCCTGGCGGACACCTTCGCCCGGCACCGGCACACCCTGGAGGGGCAGTGGAGCCAGGGGCTGGAGGCCGACACCGAGAGCCTGCGCCTCGCGCTCTGCCAGTACCGCGCCCTGTTCCAGCGCCTGTTGTCCACCTGACACCCGAAGGCGCCCCCGTTACCGCGCCCGGCGGTGCGCTCGGCCTCACGGCCCGCACTGCCGGGCCGGCGTCATGTCCGGGCCGCTTCCCCTCAGGCGCTCCACTCCGGTCGCCCTGGCCGCACGGCGCCTCCGCGCAACGCCGCGCAGGGTCCGTACTCGCGCACACCGACGCCCCGCGCGGTACCTCGCGCGGGGCGTCGGTGGTCCGGCCGTGAGGGCCGGGCGAGCAGGTGTCAGCGGTGGCGCAGCCTGCCGAGCAGGCGCCGTGCCTGGGCGCGCCTGCGCGGGTCGGCCGCGGCGCGGCGAAGGGACGCCGCCGCGCCACGGCCCTGGGGACTGCGGGCGAGTCGCTTGATGCGGTCCAGCAGTGCGGTCATGGGATCGTCCTCCTCCGATGTCGAATGCGCGGGGCGGTTCCCGAGAGGGCGCGCCTACCGAAGAACCTGGTACTGCGTATTGCCCTGAGTGGCCGTCTCACACCTCAAGGTTGCCGATGGCCCATCAGGTGAGATGGTTCAGCTGGGTGTTCGCGTACGGGAGTGGCGACGCGGGTGCGCTCGTCCGGGTCCGGTCCGCCGCCCCGCCCCGGGGCGCCGCCTCGCCGGCGGGCGCGCCTCCCAGCGAGCCGGTCAGCGTGAGCCCGAGCGTGACGAGGGTCGCCGCCACGGCCCGCCCGGCGGCGGGCCGCCCTGGCCGGGCCGCGGAGGACCGGCGCGACCGTGGCAGCCGGTGTGACGGGTGTGACCGGCGTACCCCCGCCTCCCTGGAGCCGGACGCGGCGGAAGGCGCGGAAGGCGCGGAGGGCGCGGAGGGCGTGGAGGTACGTCCGGCGGTTCGCGGGTCGGCGAGGATCCGGGCGCAGGCGGCGGCGTCCGGGCGGGACTCGGGGGAGCCGTCGGTCATCGCCGTGAGCAGGCGGGCGAGTTCCGTCGGGAGACCGGGCGGCAGCACCGGAGGGCGGTGCAGGTGCGCCAGCGCCGCCTCCAGCGGTGCTCCGCCGTACTCCGGCTCGCCCTTGAGGGTTTCGAGCAGCACCAGGCCGAGGCTGTACACGTCGGCCGCGGTCCCCGTCCTGCGGCCCAGGGCCTGCTCGGGCGCCATGTAGGAGGCGGTGCCGACGAGGGTGCCCGCGCCCTCGGGGTCGTCGTCCGCGGCCTCGACCCGTCGGGAGATGCCGAAGTCCGTGAGGTGCGGGGTGTCCGACCGGTCCAGCAGGATGTTCGACGGCTTGACGTCGCGGTGGACGACGCCGTGGGCGTGCACATGGGCGAGGGCCGAGGCCAGGGCGGCCCCGGTTCGGCAGGTCGCGGCGGGCGTGAGGGCGCCGCGGGCGATCCGTCGGCGCAGGGTCGTCCCCCGGACGAGCTGCATCACCAGGAACGGCCGGCTCGCGTCGAGGCCCGTGTCGTAGAGGGTCACCAGGCCGGGATGGTGCATCCGGGCCAGCAACCGGGCCTCCTCGCCGCACTGGGCGTCGGTCCGGCGGGCGCCCGCGGGCCGGAACACCTTCACGGCCACGGGGCGCCGCAGCCGCAGGTCCAGTGCTTCGTACACGTCCGCGGCGCCGCCCCGGCCCAGGAGTCGGTCGAGCCGGTAGCGCCCGGCGACGGTACGGGCCGTCCATGTGACGTCCGGGTGTACGGGCCTCGCTCGGACCTGCATCGGGGGCTCCCTGGGGGTGTGGCCGACCCTCTGCCGACGGGCCGGGTATCGGGTGCGTCGCCCGCCGGTGCGTGTGCGGGCCCGCGGTTGAACGCGTGCCCCGTCCGCCCATGAACATCCCCGGGAAGACGGTGGACCGACGGCTCCGGCGCGCCGACGGGCCGATAGGGGAACCGGCTCGAACGTCTCCGGGGACGGCGGAATGATCCCCGGAGACCCGGGTACGCGGACGCTGTCCAAGCCGCAGGGGAGGAGCAACCAACCATGGGTCTGGGACTGTTCATCATCATGATCGCCGTCGGGGCCATCCTCACGTTCGCCACCGACTGGGAGCTCGAAGCGGTCGACCTCGATCTGGTCGGCCTGATCCTGATGGGCGTCGGCCTGCTCGGGACGTCCGTCTACACCAGCGTTCTGCGCCGCCGCCGCATGGTGGTCCCGCCGGTGGCGCCCACGGTCACCGACGACGACCGTCGTGACCTGCTCTGAGGCGGCCCGCACGTCCGGCGCCGCGCCCTGCACGAACTCAGCGACAGAGGAGTGACAGCGATGACCGACCATCTGTGGTCCTTCAGCACCGAGTCCGGCCACCTGGCGGGTACCGACCTGACCGGGTGGCGCGTCGAGGCCTCCGACGGGCACATCGGCAAGGTGGACAAGCACTCCGACGAGGTGGACGACTCCTACCTGGTCGTCGACACGGGCGTCTGGATCTTCGGCAAGGAGGTGCTCGTCCCGGCGCGGGCGGTGACCCGTGTCGACCTGGAGGAGCAGACCCTCCACCTCGCCCTGTCGAAGGAACAGGTGAAGGACTCGCCCGAGTTCGTCTCCGACAAGCACCTCGCGGACCGCCAGTACCGCGAGGAGATCGGCCAGTACTACAGCACGGCCTGGCCCTTCCCGGGAGGTCGCGGCGGCCTCTGACGGCCGCCGGAGCGCGGTCCACGGGGACCGGCGCCGGCGCGTCCTCGGCAGGGGTGACAGGAGTCGAACCTGCGACATCCGGTTTTGGAGACCGGCGCTCTGGCCAGCTGAGCTACACCCCTTCGGTGTACGGGAAGCGTGCCACGCCCACGGGAGGCGGCGCCACCGGTTATTCGGGTGAGCGTCGGGGAGGAAGGGTGGCATGGATCCCGGTCGACGGGGCAGGCGGGTGTCGAGCGATGGGTCACGCTCACGCCGGACGATCCGCGGTTCTCCCCCTTCCCGCGGGTCGGCGGCACCCGCGAGCGGCCCGCACCCCACAGGGTGCGGGCCGCTCGCATGCGGCCCCCGGGCGCGCGGCCCGCAACGACGTGCCGGCGGACCGGACCGCCGAGCGGTTCTTTCGTCCTCGGGGTTTGACCCCGGGCGGAGCGGCAAACCGAACCGGTGGGTGCCGAAGGCGGAATGACGGTCGGTCGGCCCACGGAAGCCACGCAGGAGGTGCTCATGTCGAACCCGGCCCGGGCCCTCGTCCGTGTGGCACCGTGCGCCGCGCCTGCCCGTCGTCCGACCCGCCCTCCGGTGACGCCGCCGTCACGGCAGCCGGAGTCCGCGGTCCCGTCCGACGATCCCAGTGCCTCGGGCCGGAGCGAGGAGAACCGCACGAACGCTCCCGCCGTGACCCCCGACGCACCGCGCGGACGGTGGCGGCACCACGCGCCCCCGCGCACGGCCGGTACGCCGCGGGCCTGACTCCGCCTCGTGCCGCGCCGGACGGAAGCCCCCACGCTCGACGGGGGCTTCCGCCGTGCCTGCCCGGCTCCCTGTCCCGTGCCCGTGCCCGTGCCCGTGGCCGTGTTCCGTGTTCCGTGTTCCAGAGGAGGATGTTCGTGAACGAACGAAGCGGTGGTACCCCGGAGGTCGAGCCGAGGGAGGCACGCCACGGCGGAAGGGCACAGGAGCCGGGCAGCGACACCGGCAGCGGTGTCGGCGCCGGCACCGGCAGACGCGACGGGCGCGGCGAGACGGAGGAGGAGCGCGCGGACCGGAGGTGGCAGGAGCTCCTGCAAGAGATACGGGTCGCCCAGACCGGCGTCCAGATCCTCCTCGGCTTCCTCCTCACCGTGGTGTTCACCCCGCTCTTCCACGACTTGGAGCGCACCGACAAGACGATCTACCTGGTCACGGTCGTCCTCGGGTCTCTGGCGACGGGCGCGCTGATCGGCCCCGTCTCCTTCCACCGGATCGTGTCCGGGCGGCGGGTCAAGCCCCAGGCCGTCGCCTGGGCCTCCCGGCTCACCTTCACCGGCATTCTGCTGCTGCTCGCGACGCTGACGGCCGCCCTGTTCCTCATCCTGCGGGTGGCGACCCACGACCCGTACGTGCCCTGGCTGGTCTCCGGCGTCCTCGCCTGGTACCTGATCTGCTGGTTCGCCCTGCCCTTGTGGGTCCGTACCCACTACGCCGACGGAAGCTGACGGGGCTGACCGGGCTGCGCGCACGACCAGGGAACCCCGAGGGGCGGCCCGCCATCGGGCGGGCCGCCCCTCTCCGGCCGGTCGGCGCGTCACCGCTCAGCGCGCACCGGAGGGGAGGTTCTCCTTGATCTTGGCGATGGCGAAGCCCCATCCCTGTGACACCGTCGGCTTCCCCGGCACGGCCACCTCAGCCGGGTTGGTCAGCACGTCGAGGAGGACCGGGCCGGGGAGGGCGAGCGCCTTGCGCACGGCCCCGTCCAGCTCGCCCGGCGCGGTGACGCGGATGCCGGTCAGGCCGAGGGCCGCGGCCACCGCGGCGAAGTCGGGGTTGTCCAGTACCGTCCCGAACTCGGGAAGCCCCGCCTGCTCCTGCTCCAGCTTGACCATGCCGAGGCGGCGGTTGTCGAAGACGACGAGCTTCACCGGCAGCCGTTCGGAGCGGATGGTCATCAGGTCGCCGAGCAGCATGCCGAGGCCGCCGTCGCCGCAGAAGGCCACGACCTGCCGGTCCGGTGCCCACAGCTGCGCCCCGATGGCCTGGGGCATGGCGTTGGCCATGGAGCCGAGGTTGTAGGAGCCGATCAGCCGGCGGGTGCCGCGCATCCGCACGTGCCGCGAGAGCCACACGGTGGCCATCCCGGTGTCCGAGGTGAAGATCGCGTCGTCGGCGGCGTGACGGTCGACGGCCGCCGCGAGGGCCTCGGGACGGATGTCCGCCTCCCGGTTGTCGAACATGGCCCGTACCCGTCCCAACAGCCGCCTGTCGTGGGCGGGGTCGGCGAGGGCGGCCTGGCCCTCCTGCCAGTCCGCGTACCGCTCGCGGGCCTCGTCGAGGTGGGAGCGCGACGGGACGGGGGCCAGCAGCGGCAGCAGGGCCCGCAGCGTCGCGCCCACGTCCCCGGCGAGCCCGACGTCCACCGGAACACGGCGGCCGAGGTGCTCCTCGCGGGTGTCGATCTGCACGACCCGGCAGTCCTCCGGATACCAGTCCCGGTAGGGGAAGTCCGTCCCGAGCATGATCAGCGTGTCGCAGGAGTCCATGGCGTGGGCCGCGGCCGGATTGCCGATCAGGCCGGTCTGGCCGACCTCGTACGGGTTGTCGTGCTCGAAGCCCTCCTTGGCCTTCAGGGTCAGCACCATCGGGGCCGAGAGCAGCTCGGCGGCGCGCAGCACCTCCTCGCGGGACTCCCGGGCACCGCGCCCGACCAGGAGGGTGACCCGAGAGCTGCCGGCGATCACCTCGGCCGCCTCGGCGAGCGCCGGGTCGTCGGGACGCGTGACGGCCGGGCGCGGCAGCGCGAACCGCGTCGGCCGGTCCTCCTCGACCTCCTGGTCGCCGAGGTCGCCGGGGACGGTCAGTACCGCCACGCCCCGCCCGGTCACCGCCGCCCGCACCGCGGACTCCAGCAGCCGGGGCAGCTGGGAGGGGGAGGTCACCGTGGCCCGGTACACGGCCACGTCCCGGAAGAGGAGGTCGTTGTCGACCTCCTGGAAATAGTCCCCGCCCACCTCCGACAGCGGCACCTGGCCGCAGATCGCCAGGACCGGTGCCCCGCTCTTGGCCGCGTCGTACAGTCCGTTCAGCAGGTGCACCGAGCCCGGCCCCACCGTGCCCGCGCAGACGGCGAGTTCTCCGGAGAGCTGGGCGCGTGCTCCTGCGGCGAAGGCCGCCGCCTCCTCGTGGCGGAAGCCGGTCCAGTCGATGCCCTCGGTGGTCCGTACGGCGTCGGTGAGCGGGTTGAGCGCGTCGCCGACCACGCCGAAGACGCGGCCGACACCGAGGTCCGCGAGCCCGTCGACGATCACCTGTGCGACGGTACGAGTCATGGGGTTCTCCCTTCACTGTGGACGTCGACCGGTTCACCGGAGGGTGAACCGGTCCGGATGAGCCGCCTTCCAGTCGCCTGCCCACGTGTCCGGAACCGACGCGGGCGACAGCAGCAGGTCGGGTTCGAGCGGTTCGTACAGCTCGGCGTGGGACCGCACGGCGTCCGGTCCGACGCGGCGCAGCAGCATGTCGGGCCCCAGCTGCCGGGGGCTGTCGGCGCCCATGGCGGCCATGAGTGCAAGGGCGCTTTGGACGGTCGCCTCCTGGAAGCGCCGGACCCGCTCCGCCTTGTCCCGGACGTCGAGGGCGCGGGCGCGCCGTCGGTCCTGGGTGGCGACGCCGACGGGGCAGGTGTTGGTGTGGCAGCGCTGGGCCTGGACGCATCCGAGGGCGAACATCATGGCCCGGGCCGAGTTGGTGTAGTCGGCGCCCTGGATCAGCCGCTTGACGATGTCGCTCCCGGTGGCGATCTTGCCGGAGGCGCCGATCCGGATCCGGTCGCGCAGTCCCGTGCCGACGAGGGCCCGGTGCACCGTGGTCAGGCCCTCGGTGAGGGGCAGGCCGACGGTGTCCGCGAACTCCAGCGGGGCGGCGCCCGTGCCGCCCTCCGCCCCGTCGACGACGATGAAGTCCGGCGTGAGGTCCTCCTCCAGCATCGCCTTGCAGACGGCGAGGAAGTCGCGGCGCGCGCCCACGCACAGCTTGAAACCGACCGGCTTGCCGCCGGAGAGCTCCCGCATCCGGCCGAGGAAGCGCGCCAGTTCCCGAGGGGTCCGGTAGACGCGGTGGTACGGCGGGGAGATCACCGTGCGGCCCTCGGGGACGCCGCGGACGGCGGCGATCTCCCGGCCGACCTTGGAGCCGGGCAGGACGCCCCCGATGCCGGGCTTCGCGCCCTGGCTGATCTTCAGCAGGACGCAGGCGACCTCGTCGAGCGCAGCCTTGTCGGCGAACCGTCGCGGGTCGAAGCCGCCGTCCTCGGTACGGCAGCCGAAGTAGCCGGTGCCGATCTCCCAGACGAGGTCGCCGCCGGGGGCGAGGTGATGCTCCGATATCCCGCCCTCGCCGGTGTCGTGGGCGAAACCACCCTGCCGGGCGCCCTCGTTCAGGGCGCGGATCGCCCGGGCCGACAGGGAGCCGAAGCTCATCGCCGACACGTTGAGCAGGGCCATGTCGTAGGGCCGGGCGCAGTCGGGGCCGCCGATCCGGACCCGGGGCGGCTCGTCCGGCACCGGGCGCGGGGCCATGGAGGGGACCAGGTACTCGGTGCCGGTCCGGTCCAGCTCCAGCTCGGTGCCGAAGGGGTCCTCGGCGTCCGTCCCCTTCGCCCGCTCGTACACGATGGACCGGGTGTCCCGGTCGAAGGGCACGCCGTCGACGTTCCCCTCGACGAAGTACTGCTGCACCTCGGGGCGGATCGCCTCCATCGCGAACCGCAGGTGCCCGAGGAGCGGATAGTTGCGCAGGATCGAGTGGCGCCGCTGGACGACGTCGTACGACGCGACGGCGGCGAGCAGCAGGGCGGGTCCGGCCGCGCACCACCACCACGGGGACACCAGGACGGCCGCGAGGCCTGTGGCGGACGCGGTGAGGACGGGGAAGACCACGAGCAGTGACGTCACCATGGACGACCGTCTGTCCCGGACGGGCGCGGTCAAGCGCGCGCGAGGGGAACGGGGGAGAGAACGGGAACGGGAGAGGGAAACGCGCGAGGGGAACGGGCCTGGGCGGGACCCGGCGGGAACGGGACGGTCCACCAGGTTTAGCGTGCGGGAGTCCGGCGAGACGATGCCCATGAGTGCTTCGGAGAACAGCGAGCGGAACCAGTTCCCCTGGACCGGCCCCTACGTCGTCCCGGACTACCCGGACCTGACGCGGGTGGACGACCCGGACGTGCCAAGGGACGACGACCCCGACGTGGAGGGGGAGGACGACCCCGACGTGGAGGGGGAGGACGACCCCGACGTGGACGAGGGGTACGGGCCGGCCGCTCTCGGGCCGCCGAGCTTCCTGCCCGCGCCGTTCGCCGAGAAGGCCCGCGCCGCCGCGTACATGGCCCGTGGCGCCGGGAACGGGCTGTGGGCCGCCGCGCGTGCGCACCCGACCGTGACGGCCGGTACCGCCGTCGGCACGGCGGCCGCGCTCGCCCTCGTGTACGGGTGGGGACGCCGGTCGGGGCGCCGGGCCGCGCGGCGCGACCTCGGCCCGGTCGCGCTGTTCCTCACCCGCCGCGGCTGACCGGGCGGGCGCTTTCCCGTCCCCGTACCCCGTAGGCGGCCGGTGCGCGTGTGTACGCCGCCGCCCGGCCGTCCCTCCGCCTTGTGCCGTCACCGTCCCCATGGAGGTCGAACCGCATGGTCCCCCTGCTTCTCGTCCTGCTGCTCATCCTGCTCCTCTTCGGCGTGGGCTTCGCCGTCAAGGCGCTCTGGTGGATCGCCGTCATCGTGCTCGTCCTGTGGCTGCTGGGCTTCGTGGCCCGGCCGAAGGGCGGCACGGGCCGCTGGTACCGCTGGTAGGCGGTCCCGCGGCGCCCGGCCGCCCGTGACACGACCGAGCCCGGCACCTTCCGTCAGGTGCCGGGCTCGGTCGTGTGCTCAGGCGCTCAGCACCGAGTCGTCCTCGGGCCGGGCGCCCGGCAGGCGATGGCGGGCCGCGACCAGCGCCGCGTCCACGTCACGCGTACCGGTGGAGACGCACAGCGTGTAGGCGATGTCGTCCATGCGCCGCCGTACTTCTGCGCCGCCGTTCTCGGCCTGGAGCGCCTTGAGTGTCTCGTACTGCTCGATGAGACCGCGCAGGACCGCGGGGTGGGCCATCAGCACGTACTGCTCCCCTCGTCGTCGGGGCGGTCGACCGCCCGGTTCGACGCGCGGCTACCCCGGTCTCGCCGTCGTATGCCCTCTGGCCGTGGCCGGAGAGGGCGGGTTCCGGCCGGATGACCCGGCACCGCCCTCCTCTTGTCGATCACGGAGGGGTAGTGTCGTCATCGATTGCCGTACGGCAACGATCGCGGCAGTCGGACCCGGCCCGGGGGAGCGGGCGTCCGGCACGCGGCGTGGGTCGCACGGTCCGTGTGCGCGAGCTTGGTGGGGAACGAGGATGGGGCATGTCTGAGACGACGACCAGGGGCTCCTCCGGCCGGGGGCACCCCGGACCGGCCGCGATGGGCGAGCCTGAACTCCGTCAGCTGCTGGCAGGGCTCACGGCCGTGCGGGACGGCGATTTCGGCACCCGCCTGCCGGACGAGGCGCACGGGCTGATGGGCGAGATCTCCCGGGTGTTCAACGGGATGGTCGACCAGCTGTCCCTGTTCACCTCCGAGGTGACGCGGGTGGCGCGCGAGGTCGGCACGGAGGGGACGCTCGGCGGGCAGGCCGCCGTGCCCGGGGTCTCCGGCACCTGGGCCGACCTGACCGACTCGGTGAACGCGATGGCCGGCAACCTCACCACCCAGGTCCGTGACATCGCGCACGTGGCGACGGCCGTCGCCAAGGGCGACCTCTCGCAGAAGATCGACGTGGACGCGCGCGGCGAGATCCTGGAGCTGAAGAACACCATCAACACGATGGTCGACCAGCTCTCGGCCTTCGCCGACGAGGTCACGCGCATGGCCCGGGACGTGGGCACCGAGGGCATCCTCGGGGGACAGGCCGACGTGAAGGGCGTCTCCGGCACCTGGCGCGACCTGACCGACTCCGTCAACTCGATGGCGGGGAACCTCACCGCGCAGGTGCGGGCGATCGCCCATGTCGCCACCGCCGTCGCGGGCGGCGACCTGTCGAAGAAGGTCGACGTGGACGCCCGGGGCGAGATCCTGGAGCTGAAGACGACCATCAACACGATGGTCGACCAGCTCTCGGCCTTCGCCGACGAGGTGACCCGCGTCGCCCGCGAGGTCGGCACCGAGGGCAACCTCGGCGGCCAGGCCACCGTCCGGGGTGCCTCGGGCACCTGGAAGGACCTGACCGACAACGTCAACGTGATGGCCTCCAACCTCACCGGGCAGGTGCGCTCGATCGCCCAGGTCGCCACCGCGGTGGCCCGCGGCGACCTCTCCCGCCGCATCACCGTGGAGGCCAAGGGCGAGGTCGCCGCCCTCGCCGACACCATCAACACCATGGTGGACACCCTGTCCGCCTTCGCCGACGAGGTGACCCGCGTCGCCCGCGAGGTCGGCACCGAGGGTCGGCTCGGCGGCCAGGCCAGGGTGCCGAACGTCGCCGGCACCTGGAAGGACCTCACCGACAACGTCAACTCCATGGCGAACAACCTGACCGGACAGGTCCGGAACATCGCCCAGGTCACCACCGCCGTCGCCAACGGCGACCTGTCGAAGAAGATCGACGTCGACGCCCGGGGCGAGATCCTGGAGCTGAAGACGACCATCAACACGATGGTCGACCAGCTGTCCTCGTTCGCGGCCGAGGTGACCCGCGTGGCCCGCGAGGTCGGCAGCGAGGGCCGGCTCGGCGGGCAGGCCGAGGTCGAGGGGGTCTCCGGTACCTGGAAGCGGCTGACCGAGAACGTCAACGAGCTGGCGGGCAACCTCACCCGTCAGGTTCGCGCCATCGCCGAGGTCGCGAGCGCCGTCGCCGAGGGCGACCTCACCCGCTCGATCACCGTCGAGGCATCGGGCGAGGTGGCCGAGCTCAAGGACAACATCAACGCCATGGTCGGCTCGCTGCGCGAGACGACGCGGGCCAACCTGGAGCAGGACTGGCTCAAGTCCAGTCTGGCCCGGATGTCCGCGCTGATGCAGGGCCACCGCGACCTGGCCGTCGTCGCCGAACTCGTCATGGACGAGCTGACCCCGCTCGTGGCGGCCCAGTACGGCGCGTTCTACCTCGCCGAGGAGGGCGCCGACGGTGTCGAGCTGGGCCTTGTCGGCTCCTACGGACGCCCCGTCGGCGGCCAGGACCGGGTCCGCTTCCGGCTGGGCGAGTCGCTCGTCGGACAGGCCGCCCGCAGCCGCCGCACCATCGCCGCCGAGAACGTCCCCGCCGACTACGTCACGATCTCCTCGGGTCTCGGAGCCACGTCCCGGGGCAGCCTCGTGGTGCTACCGGTCGTCGTCGAGGAGCAGGTGCTCGGCGTCATCGAGCTGATGTCCTTCAGCCCCTTCACCTCCGTGCACCGGGACTTCCTGGAACAGCTCATGGAGACCGTCGGCGTCAACCTGAGCACCATCGTCGCCAACGCCCGCACCGACGAACTCCTGGACGAGTCCCAGCGACTGGCCGGCGAACTCCGCTCGCGCACCGAGGAACTCCAGGTGCGGCAGGAGGAACTCCAGCTCTCCAACGCCGAACTGGAGGAGAAGGCGGCCCTGCTCGCCACGCAGAACCGCGACATCGAGGCCAAGAACCTCCAGATCGAGCAGGCCCGGCAGGAGCTGGAGGACCGCGCCCAGCAGCTCGCCCTGGCCTCCACGTACAAGTCGGAGTTCCTGGCCAACATGAGCCACGAACTGCGCACCCCGCTCAACAGCCTGCTGATCCTGGCCCAGTTGCTGGCCCAGAACCCGACCCGCAACCTCACCGCCAAGCAGGTCGAGTACGCCGGCATCATCCACTCGGCCGGATCCGACCTGCTCCAGCTGATCAACGACATCCTCGACCTCTCCAAGGTGGAGGCCGGGAAGATGGACCTCAACCCGGAGCGCGTGCCCCTGCGCAGGCTCCTCGACTACGTCGAGGCCACGTTCCGCCCCCTGACCTCGCAGAAGAGCCTCGCCTTCGCGGTCGCCACGGCCGCCGGCGTCCCCGTCGACCTGGTCACCGACGACACGCGGCTCCGGCAGGTGCTGCGCAACCTGCTGTCGAACGCCGTGAAGTTCACCGAGCAAGGCGGCGTCGAGCTGCGCATCGAACCGGCCTCGGACGGCGAGCTGCCCGTGTCCGTGCACCGCGGCGGCCCCGTCGTCGCCTTCCGCGTCGCCGACACCGGCATCGGCATCGCCGCAGAGAACCTGGAGGCCATCTTCGGCGCCTTCCAGCAGGCCGACGGGACGACCAACCGCAAGTACGGGGGCACCGGCCTGGGCCTCTCCATCAGCCGCGAGATCGCGCAGCTGCTCGGCGGCGCCCTCACCGTCGCGAGCGTGCCCGGGGAGGGCAGCACCTTCACCCTCTACCTCCCCGTCACCCGTACCGACTTCACCGAGCGGCCCGATCCCGCCGCCCCGCCGACGGGCCCCTCGGCGGTGCTCACCGTCCCGGCCCCGGCCCGGGGCGGCGCGCTCGCGCTGCCCGGCGCCCCGGCCGCCCGGCCGACCCGGCGCCTCCTCGTGATCGAGGAGCGTCCGCGCGGGCTCCTCGCCGTCGTCGCCGAGAACGCGGTCACCCAACTCGCGGTCGACGGCGGGCACACGGGCCGGGCGGACATCGAACTGATCGCGGTCGTCGGCCCCCAGGAGGCCGCCGCCGCGCTCGCCACCCAGCCGTTCCACTGCGTCGTGCTCGACGTCGACATGGCGGACGGCGACGCCCTGCGCTTCCTGGACGCCATGGACGGCGACGAGGCGCTGCGCACCGTCCCCGTCCTCGCCCACAACAACCGTCGGCTCCCCGCCGACGAGGAGGGCGCCCTCCAGGACCTCGCCGGCCGCCGCCCGCTGGAACTCCTCTCCAGCCTCGACGAGCTGCGCGAGCGGATCGCCCTCCACCTGTCCGCGGAGCAGCCCGGGGACGTCGTGCCGCTGGTGCGCGGCGACCACTGGGCGCCCGCGCCCCGGGCCGTCGACACCACCCTGCGCGGCAGGACCGTCCTCGCCGTCGACGACGACGCCCGCAACCTGTACGCCCTCAGCGGCATCCTGGAGCTGCACGGCATCACCGTGCTGCACGCCGAGAACGGGCGGAAGGGGATCGACGCGCTCCTGGCGAACCCGGCCGTCTCGCTCGTCCTGATGGACGTGATGATGCCGGAGATGGACGGCTACACGGCGACCGCGCGGATCAGGGAGCTGCCGCAGTACGCGGACCTGCCCGTGATCGCCGTCACCGCGAAGGCCATGCCCGGCGACCGGGAGAAGAGCTTGGCCTCCGGCGCCAGCGACTACGTCACCAAGCCCGTCGACGCCGACGAACTCATCGCCTGCGTCAGCCGCTGGCTCGACGGCGGGGCGGCCTCGTGACCGTTCCCGCGGGACCGCCCCGCGCTCCCCGCCCGGCCCCGGGGCGCCGCACCGGCGCGCCCCGGCCCCGTCCGCACGGCGGCCCCGGGGCCGCCGCGACCGAGGAGTCGTCGACGTGAGTGCCCCCCGCTTCCCGGGCGGAGACCCGTCCGCTGGCCTCCCCGAGACAGGCGCCGCCGCGCCCCCGGCCTCCGGCGCCGCCGTCCCGTACCCCACCGACGGTGCGCCGTCCGCCGCGTCCGCCGAGGGCCGGCTGGCCGCCACGGTGGAACGGCTGCGCGGCGAGGTGGCCGCCGCGCACGCGGCCGCTGAGGGCCGCGCCCTGATCGAACTCGCCAAGGGGGTCATCGTCGAGCGCCTGGGCTGCGGCCCCGCCCAGGCGGCCCGCCAGCTCGCGGAGCTCGCCGACCGGGCCGGACTGTCACTGCTGGAGCTGGCCGCGGACATCATCAACCAGGCGGCCCGGGACCGGATGGCCGAGGCGGCGGACGAGTTCGTGAGGACGGCCGTCGGCGAGCCCGCCGCCGGCACTCCCGAGCCCCCCGCGTCCACCACCTACGCTCCCGCATCTGCCGCCGACGCCCCCGCGACCTACACTCCCGCGTCGCCCGCCAACACCACCGATCCCGCCGCCTACGCCCCCAACACCCCCGTGCCCGCCCCCAACGCCGCTCCCGCCGCTCCCGCCGCCTCGGTCGCCGTGCGGCTGCGTACGGCGGAGAGCGCGGCGCTCAGCGCCGGCGACACCCAGGCCGTCGCCGAGTCGCTGCTCCGGCACGCCCTCGAACCCCTGGGCGCCGTCGCCGTGGCGATCTGGACCACCGGCCCGGACACCTCGCTGAGTCTGCGCGGCCACGCCGGCTTCGGCCTCGACGAGGCGGCCCGCTGGCACTACGTGCCGCCGGGCGTGACCACCGCGGCCCGCCAGGCGCTCACCGGGCGCCGCACCGTCCGGTACGCCTCCCTGGCGGCCGAGGGCATCCCCTCGATCGGCCGCGCGCGCCGTCCCGACGGCGGCCGGGTCGTCGTCCCCGCCGGGACGGGCGGCCGCATCCACGGCGTACTGGAGATCTGCTGGGCCCGGCCGCTCGGCCCCCTGCCGCAGGCCGTGGAGCGCCAGATCGAGGCCCTCGCCGAGCTCTGTGCCCACACCCTGGAGGTGCTGCCGGAGGCGTCCCCCGGCGGCTTCCCCGTCCCCGGCGGCTTCCCGGCCCCCGGTGGGGACGGGGCGCCGGCGCTGGCCGAACTCTCGGACGGGCTCTACGACCCCGCCCTCGTCCTCACCCCCCACCTGGACGAGGCGGGGCAGCTCGTCGACTTCCGCATCCGGCACGCCAACGCGCACTTCCGTGATCCGGCCGGACGGCCCCGCGGTTCCGTCGACGGGGCCCTGCTCCTGGAGGCGTACCCGGCGACGGCGGGCGGCAGCGAACTCTTCGAGCGGATCGAACGGGTCTACGCCACGGGGGAGCCGTTCCGCGCCCGCCGGGTCCGGCTCACGGCCCTGGTGGACCAGGTGCCGCTCGCCTCGCTCGCCGACATCAGCATCAGCAGGTACGGCGCGAGCGTCCTGCTCATCTGGCGCGTCGAGGACGAGTCGGCACGCCTCGCCGGCCTCCTCCAGCACGCCCAGCGCCTCGGCCGGGTCGGTGCCTTCGAGGAGGACGTCGTCGCCGGGGACATCACCTGGCACGGCCACCTGTACGAGCTCTTCGGCCGCAGACCGACGGAGCCGCCGGTCGCCCTCCGCGACCTCGCCGCCCACGCCCACCCCGACGACGCCGGCACCATCCGCCGCTTCCTCCGGAAGGTGCTGCACCAGCGGCGGGTGGGCTCGACCGCCTTCCGCATGGTCCGCCACGACGGCGTCACGCGGCACATCCGGGTGACCGCCGAACCCGCCCTGGGCACCGACGGTGGCCTCCAGGCCGTCCGGGGCGCCTACCAGGACATCTCGGCGCAGCACTGGACCGAGGTCGCCCTCACGGCCACCCGTGACCGGCTGGCGGCGACGGAGGAGGCGGCCGAGGAACGCAACCGGCTCACCCTCCAGCTCCAGCACGCCATCATGCCGCCGGCCAAGCCGCCGCTCGACGCGCCGGGGCTCGACGTCGCCGTGCGCTACCGTCCCGCCGAGTCCGAGTCCCTGGTCGGCGGCGACTGGTACGACGCGGTCGTGCTGCCGTCCAAGAAGGTGCTCCTGTGCGTCGGGGACGTCGCCGGCCACGGGGTGGAGGCCGCCACCGGCATGGTGGTGCTGCGCAACGCCCTGCGCGGCCTCGCCGTCACGGGCGCGGGCCCGGGGCAGCTGCTGTCCTGGCTCAACAGCGTCGCCCACCACCTCACCACCCAGCTGACGGCCACCGCCGTGTGCGGCATCTACGACCCCCTGAGCCGCACCCTGCGCTGGGCCCGCGCGGGGCACCTCCCGCCGGTGCTGGTCCGCGGGGACGAGGCGCTCGACCTGCCGCTCCTGCGCGGGCTGCTGCTGGGGGCCCTCGCGGAGGCCGAGTACGAGGAGACGGAGCTGCAGCTGGAGCCCGGCGACACGGTGCTGATGTACACCGACGGGCTCGTCGAGCGGCGGGACACCGCCGTCCACGAGTCCGTCGCCCAGCTGCTCACCGTCGCCCGGCAGCCGTCCGCCGGCCTCGAACACCGGCTGGACCAGCTGCTGGAGCGCAGCAAGTCGGACACGGACGACGACACGTGCGTCGTCGGCGTCCAGGTGTCCTGACTCCGTCCGTCCGCTCCAAGACCGGCCCCGACCCCGACCCCCCATGGAAAGCAGGCAACATGTCCGAGCGAGAACCGAACCTGGACGTCGACGTGGAGATCCGCGACGACCGCACGGCGGTGCTGACCGTCGAGGGCGAGCTGGACATGGAGACCGCCGGTCGGCTGGCCGGCGTTCTGACGGAGCAGCTCGGCCAGGGGCGGCGCCGTCTCGTGCTGGACCTGTCCGCCCTCGGCTTCATGGACTCCTCGGGGCTGAACGTCCTGATCAGGGCGGTCAACAGGGCGCGCGAGACCGGTGGCGACCTGTATCTCGCCGCGCCGACCCCGGCCGTGCGCCGCATCCTGGAGATCACCGGCGTGACGACGACGATCCCGCCGCACGACGGCGTGGCGGACGCGCTGGCCGCGGCCGGCGCGAGATAGCGGACGGGTGGCCCGGTCCCGTGCACGGGACCGGGCCCGGGGAAGAGGAAGAGGAGGACCGTGCACGAGATCGCCGAGATCGAGCAGGAGCTCCGCCGGGCGGCTCCGCACCGGCTCGTGGGGGTCGTCGAGGACGCCCTGAGGGAGCGCTGCGCGGTGCTGCGGGTGGAACTCCGCCTGGCCGACTACGGATTGCGGACGCTCCAGCTCGTCGGGCAGGTCTCCGGGGCGGATCCGTCGGTGCCGATCCACGACAGTCCCGAGGGCCGTGCCTTCGGGGCCCAGGAGCCGCACGTGGTCCGGGAGGCCGGGGCGATCCGGCTCCACCTGCCCGTCACCGTCCGCGGGGACCGGCTGGGGGTGCTGACGGCCGAGCTGCCCGCGGAGGCCGACCTCAGGCCGCTGCTGCCGGGGCTCGCCCAGGTCTGCGAGGCGCTCGGCCACGAGATCCTGGTGGCGGAGCGCGACACGGACCTGTACGTCCTGGCGCGGCGTGCGACGCGGCTCACGCTCGCGGCGGAGATGCAGTGGCAGCTGCTGCCCGGTCGTTCCTGCTCCCGTCCCGAGTTCGCCCTCGCCGCCCATCTGGAGCCCGCCTACGCGATCTTCGGCGACAACTACGACTGGTCGGTCTCGGACGGCCGGCTGACCCTGACGGTCACCAACGGCATGGGGGAGGGCATCGAGGCCGCCCTGCTGACGAACCTCGCGATCAACGCGCTCCGCAACGCCCGACGGGCCGGCCTCCCGCTGGCGGACCAGGCCGCGCTGGCGGACCAGGCCGTGTACGCCCAGTACCGGGGCGAGGCCTTCGTGTCGGTGCTCCTGCTCTGCTTCGACCTGGCCACGGGCGAGGTGGAGGCCGTGGACGCCGGATCGCCCCGCCTGTGGCGGCAGCGGGGGCAGGCGGTGGAGCCCGTCGGCTTTGAGGCCCAGCTGCCCCTCGGCATGTTCGAGGACACCGTGTACGTGCCCGAGCGGTTCGCGGTGCGGCCGGGCGACCGGCTGTTGTTCGGCAGCGACGGCGTGTACGCGGCCGTCTCGCCCGCGGGGGAGAGCTACGGGGACCGGGCGCTGGCCCGCGCGCTGCGGGGGACGCGGCTGCTGCCGCCCACGCACGTGCCGCAGGCGGTGCTCCGGGAGCTCGCCGCCCATCACGGCGGCAGCCCGCTGGAGGACGACGCCCTGGTCGTCTGCCTCGACTGGCACGGCACCGTGTGAACAGTTGCCGTGTGGCAACTGTATCCTTGGGGCAACACGCGCCGGGTGCCCGGAACGACGCCGGCAAGGACGACCAGAGGTGGCAATGAGGACATGGGGTGCGCGCCCGGCAGGAGCCGGCGTCGCGCGGGGATCAGGCCGAGCTGACGTCCTTCAGCGGCGTGCGCGCGGGTGACGAGGCGGCCGCTCCGCCCCCGTCCACGGCCTCGTGGAACCCGGTGAGCCCCCGCAGCAGCGCCTTGCGGCTCGTCGGAGACATGTCCGCGATGACCGCGAGCAGGGCCTCCTCGCGCTGGGCCCGGAGGTCCCGCAGGTACGCCTTGCCCTGCACGGTCAGGTGCAGCTCCAGCTGCCGACGGCTCACGGGGCTGGGCAGCCGCTGTACAAAGCCCAGCGCCTCCAGCCGGTCGCACATGCGGCTCACGGAGGGCGGCGCGGAGCCGAGCAGCTCGCCCAGGGTGCGCAGGCTGATGCCCTCCTCGCGGTCCAGGCTGTACAGCACGCGCAGCTGACTCGCCGAGACGGGTGTCGACGACACCATGTCCCGGCCGCGCTCCCACAGCACCTCCAGCAGCTCGATGAGCTCCCGGGCTGACTCGGCCGTCCGCTGCGGTTCCCGCGACGGCGGGACGGGGTTGCCGTTCATGCCTGCCGACCCTCCTCGGACGTCCCGGGCCGGGGACAGCGGCCTTGCGACGTACCGGTCATCTCCACAGCTCTATCTCTCCAGAAGGCGGTACGGATCCGGTGGACCGACACGTGACAGTGGAAGGCGCACTGCGCGGGGCAGCACCACATCTCCTCCTGGACTCCCTCCGTACGAGTCTCGCGCACCTGTACGCCGCGACCTCCGCCGACCTGCTGCTCGTCGACTACGGACTCACGACCCTGCGCCCCGTGGAGCCCGTCCAGGCACCTGCCGGGATGCCTCACGCGCCCGTGGACGCGGGCCCCGCCGGCCGCGTCTTCCACACCCAGCAACCATATCTTTTCCGCGATGTCGGGCCCACGGCGACCGTTTACCTGCCCGTCACGGTCCGCGGCGACCGGTTCGGCGTCCTGGTCGTCGCCCTGCCCGCGGACCGGTCCGCCCCGGAGACCACCGCGAGCCTCGCCCGGGTCGCCGAGACCCTCGGACACGCCCTGCGCGTCGCCGACCGCCACACCGACCTGTACCGCCGCACCCGCAGGACGCACGCCCTCAGCGTCGCCGGGGAGATGCAGTGGGACACCCTGCCGGGCCGCGCCTGCGCCGGACCGGCCTTCGACCTCCACGCCCACTGGGAGCCCGCCTACACCTCCGGAGGACACCTCCTGGACTGGAGCGCCACCGAGCGCGACCTGGTGACGGTCGTCGCCGACGGCGCCGGCCCCGGCACCCCGGCCGCGCTGGCGAGCACCCTCGCCCTGACGGCGCTCCGCAACGCCCGGCGGGCCGGGCTCGACCTGGTGACCCAGGCCAGCCTCACCGACCAGGCCCTCTACGGGCAGTACCGCGGCGAGCACCCCCTCTCCGCCCTCCTGCTCCGGCTCGACCTGACCACCGGCGAGGCCGAGGTGGTGGACGCCGGGTCGCCGACCCTCTGGCGTGTCCGCTCCACCGTGACCGAGCGCATCGAACTGGACCGCCAACTGCCCCTGGGTATGTTCGAGGACACCGTCTACACCCCCCAGCGCCTGCGCCTCCTGCCCGGCGACCGGCTCGTCTTCGTCGCCCACGGCACCGGAGAGCCGACCGCCGGCGGCGGGCACGAGGCGCCGGACGGTCCCGTCGCCCGCGCCCTCACCGGCGCACACCGCCGGACGGGCGCGGACATCCCCCGGACCGTCGTACGGGCGCTGCGCGGCACACCCCGTGACGTGCCGGACTCCGTCCTCGTACTCTGTCTCGACTGGCGCGGCCACGAGGCCGGAATCCCGGGCGAGGGGCGGCACGGGGGGCCGCACCGACCTCGCCGGAGCCCCCTCGACGGACGGTCGACGGGAGTGTGATCCGCGAGGCGGGCGGTGTGGGAACCATGAAGAGGGGAAAGGCGGGTACGAGGAGCCCAGCCGCCGGCCCAGGACGAAGGGAGACCAGCGCCATGACGGACGCGATCACCGCGGAGCGCGCGGTCCCGGATCCCCTGCTGTCCGCGGGGGCCGTCTACGGCGACGCCGCCCGCGGCGGGGCGATCGCCGCCGCCCGCGCCTTCACCGCCGAGTTCCTCGCGGCCGCCCCGGCCGTGCTGCCCGGACCGGTCGGTGAGGAACGCGTCGAGATCGCGCAGCTGGTCGTCAGCGAACTGGTCACCAACGCGATCCGGCACACGGCCGGCCCCTGTCGGCTCCTCCTCGAACTGGGCCGCGACACCCTGGAGATCTCCGTCTTCGACCAGGAGGCCGCCGCCCCCGTCCCCCGCGGACACGACCCCCGCCGCATCGGACAGCACGGCGTCGAGATCGTCGTCGCCCTCTGCGAGAGCCTGACCGTGGAGCCCGCCCCGGACGGGAAGCGGGTCCGCGCCCGCCTCCCCCTCGCCGTCATGAATCCGGAGCCCCGGGGAACACGGAAGGGACCATGACGTCCACGGCCTGACCGGCGGGGACGTTCCTCAGGAAACGCGCACGGAGGAAGTCGAGGGTGTTCTCGGTCGACGTCGGACAGGAGGAGCGGGGCACGGTGCTGGTGCTCCGCGGCGAGCTGGACTTCGACAGCGCCGTCCAGCTGGACGAGGCGGCACGGACGTGCCCGGGAGCCGGCGACGGCGCGGGGCTCGTCGTGGCCGACCTCGCCGCCCTCACCTTCTGCGACTCCAGCGGCATCAGCGCCCTGCTGCGGCTCTACCGCCACCTGGCCGCCCAGGGCCGGACCCTCGGGCTCGCCGCCGTACCGAGCACCGTCCGGCGGCGGTTCGCACTGACGGGGCTGGACCAGATCTTCCTCGTGCACGCCGACGTGCACGAGGCACTCGCCGCGGGACCGGCCGGGCCGGACACCGCACCCGAAGCCGGAGCACCGGCGCGGCAGAACAGGAAAGAGAGCGCATGAGGCGCGTACCGGGTCAGCACCCCCACCGGCCCGACCCGGCGAAGGACCACGGTCGCGCCGCCGTCGACCCGGCGGAGGACGACCTCAGAGTCCTGTTCGGCGAGAGCACCGCCGTCTTCGCCTCCCTCGCCGGCCCGGCACACATGGTCGAGAGCGCCAACCCGGCGTTCTTCAGCGCCATCGGCGCCGGCCCGCGCGTCCGCACCGGCGTGCCCCTCGGACAGCTGCTGCCCGAGCCCGCCGCCCAGGGGCTGATCGGCCTCCTCGACCGGGTCTACCGCTCGGGCACTCCCCGGACCGGCCGCGACGCCCGGGTCCTCCTCGACGGCGGCGGCGAACCGCGGGAGGCCTTCTTCGACTTCAGCTACGAGCCGCGCGTCGACTCCGGCGGCAACGTCACCGGCGTCCGGGTCATCGGCGTGGAGACGACCCAGGTCAAGCAGGCGCAGCGGTTCACGGCGGAACACCGCGCGCTCCTGGAGCAGATCGCCCGGCAGGCGCCGCTGCACGAGGTCCTGGACGGAATGGCCCGCGCGATAGAGGAACTGTCGCCGGAGGACCTCGTGGTCTCCGTCCTCCTCGCCGACGGCGCGGGCCGGCGCCTCCTCCACGGCGCGGCCCCCAGCCTGCCCGATTCCTACAACCGGGCCGTCGACGGGATCGAGATCGGCGAGGGCCGCGGATCCTGCGGCACCGCCGCGCACCGCCGCGAGCCCGTCGTCGTCGGGGACATCGCCACGGACCCCCTGTGGGACGACTTCCGCGACCTGGCGCGGCGGGCCGGCCTGGCCGCCTGCTGGTCCACCCCCGTCCTGGGACGCGACGGCGCCCTCCTGGGCACCTTCGCGATGTACCACCGGAACCCGAGGCTTCCCCAGTCGGCCGACCTCGCCCTCGCCCGCCTCTTCGCCGACACCGCGGCGCTCGCCGTGGAGCGGCAGCGGGCCGAGACCGCCCGCCGGGCCGCCGAGACCCGGGAGCGGTCGGCCCGCGAGGACCTCGCCTTCCTCCTCCAGGCCAGCACCGCCCTCACCGTCGACCTCGACGCCGCCCAGACCCTGGAGCGGCTGGCCGCCTCCTGCGCCCCGCGCCTGGCGCCGCTGTGCGCCGTCGACATCGTCGAGAACGGGCGCCTGCGCCGCGTCGCCACGGCCGCCCCGGACGAACGCCGACGGGAGGTCCTCGCCTCGCACATCCCGGTCTACGACGCCGACGACGACGCCGTCGCCCGGGTCCTCGCGACGCGCGCGAGCGAGATCGCCCGGCGCGCCCCCACCGGACCGGGACCCTGGCAGGACCTCGGCGTGACGGGCTACCTCTGCATCCCGCTGCTGGACCGGGGTACCGCCTTCGGCACCGTCACGCTGCTCTCCACCGAGGAGGAGCCCTTCGACGGCCACCGCGTGGCCCTCGCCGAGGAACTCGCCCGCCGTGCCGCCTCCGCCGCCCGCAACGCCCGCCAGTACACCCACCGGGTGACCCTGGCCCGGGACCTCCAGGCCGGGCTGCTCATGCCGGAACTCCCCGACGTGCCCGGCGCGGACGTCGCCACCTCCTACCACCCCGCAGGCGAGGGCCTCGACATCGGCGGCGACTTCTACGACGTCTTCCCGCTCGGCGACGGGCGCTGGGCCTTCCTGCTCGGCGACGTCTGCGGACGCGGAGCCATCGCCGCCACGACCACCGCCCTCGTCCGCCACACCGCGCGTGCCGTCGCCCCCCTGCTGCCCGGTCCCGAGGACGTCGTCGCGGCCGTCAACCGGGCCCTCGTCAACCGGCCGGGCAGCCACGGCACCGGCTTCGTCACCCTCGTCTACGGCCGGCTCACCCCCACCGGACACGGCCTGGACGTCGAACTGGTCCGGGCCGGCCACACCCTGCCCCTCCACCTCGACGCCCACCGCACGACCCGCCTCGTCGACGCCCCCGGATCCCTGCTCGGCATCTCCGCCGGCACCGACGTCGTCACCCGCACCCTGCATCTCGACCCGCACGAGAGTCTGCTGCTCTACACCGACGGCATCACGGAGGCCCGCGACGGCACGGGCGAACAGTTCGGCGAGGAACGCCTCGCCGAGGCCGCCGCCGGGACCCCGCCCCGCCGCTCGGCCCAGCAGCTCGTCGACGCCCTCACCCGGGCGGTACGCGACTTCACGGGCGGACACGAGATCGACGACGACCGGGCGGTCCTCGTGCTCACCGCCACCTGAGCACCGCCTCCCGTGAAGCACCCGCGCCAAAACCGTGAGGAGGCTGCAAGGACGTCCGGGGCATACCGGAAGAAGGGTGTTCACTTGATGTGCGGCGCCCACTGCGCAAGGGTGGACGGACAGCTGTCGTCGACTGGGAAGGTGGCGGGCCACCGAGCACGGGCCACGCATATGACATTTTTCGAAGACGGGTCCCACCGCTCCCGGGAGACCGCGGGAGCGGGCAGCACCTCCTGGCTCGGGTCTCCGCACCCGGCGGTGGTGGCCGACCGCGACGGCGGCGTCGTCGAGTTCAACGCCGCCGCCGCCGACCTCTTCCCGCGGATGGGGGTCGGCAAGTGGCTGGACGAGGTCGTCCCGCCCTAGCTCGCCGACGCCCACCGGCGCCTGGCCCACCCGGCACGCAGACCCGCCGTCACGGCCGCGGCGCGAGCGGGACCCGCCCCGCTGCGCGGCAGCCACGACGGCCGGCTCCTGAGGGCCCACCCCACCGAGGCCGGGCACGGCGACGTGGCCTGGTGGCTGGTCGACGACTCCGACCTGACGGCCGCTCAGGACGCCCTGCGCACCGAACGGGAGCGCCACGCGATCCTGGCCGAGGCGTCCACCCAGCTGCTGGCCTCGCTCAACCCCGAGCGCTGCGTGGAGAAGGCGGCCCTGCTCGCCGCCGCCCACCTCGGCGACGCGGCCCTCGTGATCACCCCGCCCGTGCGGAACCGCTACACCGTGGTCACCGCCATGGGCGGAGGAAGCGAGCGGACCCAGCTCACCCTGGACCCGGCCCTCGTACCCGGTCTCGCCGAGGCACTCCAGGGCTTCCCGCCGGTGCCCGCGCGCTGGATCGACCCGGCCGAACTGCCGTCCTGGGCCGTGCCCGAGGGTTTCGGAGGGACCCCCGGCTCCGTCGCCATCACCCCCCTGCCCGGCCACGGCGTGCCCGCGGGCGCCCTGATCCTGCTGCGGCGCTGCGGACGGCGGGCCTTCGACGCCTCGGAGGAGCGCTTCGCCGGGCTGTTCGCCGCCCGCGCCGGCGCCGCCCTGTCGGCCGCGCGGCTCTACGCGGAACAGGCCCGCATCACGCGCGCGCTGATCGCCGAACTCCTCCCGCCCGCGCTCCACCACGTCGGAGGGGTCGACTTCGCCGGCGGCTACCGCACCTCCCAGGACACCGAGCGGATCGGCGGCGACTTCTACGACGTGCACCCCGGCACCGAGGACGGCCAGGAGACGCTCGCCGTCCTCGGCGACGTGTGCGGCAAGGGGCTGGACGCCGCCGTGCTCACGGGCCGGATCCGCAGCACCGTACAGGCCCTCTCGCCCCTCGCCGGCGACCACCAGGACGTCCTGCGGCTGCTCAACGGCGCCCTGCTGACCGCCCGCCACACCCGCTTCGCCACCCTGGTCCTGGCCTCGGTGCGGCGCACGGGCGGTCGCGTGCGGCTCCGACTCACCAGCGCCGGCCACCCCCGCCCGCTCGTCCTGCGCGCCACGGGAGAGGTGGAGGAGGCGGACACCGGCGGGACCCTGGTGGGCGCCCTCCCCGTCGTCACCAGCCGCTCGGCGATCGTGCACCTGTCGCCCGGCGAGACCTGCCTGCTCTACACGGACGGGATCACCGAGGCCCGCGGCGGGCCCCTCGGCTCGGACATGTTCGGCGAGGACCGGCTGCGCTCGGCGCTCGCCGAGTGCGTGGGGCTCCCGGCCGAAGCCGTCGTCGAGCGCGTGCAGATGATCGCCGGGAACTGGGTGGGCCGCGGCTCCCACGACGACATGGCCGTCGTCGCCATCACCGCGCCCCACACCACCCACCTGTCCGCGGTGAACGGCCACACCCGGGGCAGGTACACCGCATGAGCACGCAGACCACCACCCCGACCGCCCCGGCCGCCGCCGACCTCACCGCCGTCCGCCGCCGGCTGTGGGCGGCCCTGGAGGCGAGGGACGAACCGGCGGCCACCGCCGCCGTCCTCGACGCCCACGACGCCGGGATCCCGGCCGAGGACCTCCTCCTCGACGCGATCGGCCCCGTCCAGGCGAGGGTCGGCGCGGAATGGGCCGCCGGCCGCGTCGGAGTCGCCCAGGAGCACGCCGCCACGGCCATCCAGGACCGGGTCGTCGCCGCCCTCGCCCACCGCACCGCGGCCGGGACCGGACCACGGCCGGAGACCCGGGAGGCGCCCCGGCGCGTCACCGTCGCCTGCGTCGACGGCGAGTGGCACGCCCTGCCCGCCCGTCTCCTCGCCGAGGTCCTGCGCGGCCGGGGCTTCCTCGTGGACTACCTCGGGGCGCACGTCCCCACCCCCCACCTCATCGCCCACCTGCACCAGACCGGCACGGACGTCGTCGCCCTCTCCTCCTCGCTGCCCGTCCGGCTCCCGACGGCCCACGCCGCCGTCACCGCGATCCAGGCCATCGGCCTCCCCGTCCTCGTCGGCGGCGCCGCCTTCGGCACCGACGGCCGCTACGCCCGGCTGCTGGGCGCCGACGGGTGGGCGCCTGACGCCCGGTCCGCCGCCCGCCTCCTCGCCGCCGGGGGCCTGCGCGCGGACGCGACCCGGCACGCCGCCGGAGTCCTGCCCCACCTCGCCGACCAGGAGTACACCCTGGTCACCCGCGCCCGGCCCCGGCTGGTCCGCCAGGTCCTCCACGGCCTCGCGGAAGCGGTCCCGGCGACGGCCTCGTACACCGACCGGCAGCGGGAGCGGACCGCCGAGGACATCGCCCACATCGTCGACTTCCTCGGCGCGTCCCTCTACACCGACGACGCCGGGCTGTTCACCGGCTTCGTCACCTGGACCGCCGGGATCCTCCGGGCCCGCGGCGTCCCGGGCGACGCCCTCGTCGCCGCGCTCGACCTGCTGGCCGACGCCCAGCACGACTTCCCCCGCGCGCGGGCGCACCTGGCCGCCGGCCGCCGCGCCCTCCTCCACGTACCCGCCCCGCCCGCCCCAGGACCCCACGCGTGAACACTCCGGACCACACCTTCGACATCCAGGCCGTCCTCGCGCCCGACAGGGTCCTGCACGTGACGCTCGCCGGCGACCTGGCCTGGGACCGCGCCGACGAGCTGCTGGACGCGGCCCGCACCCACCTCGACCCGGCGACCGCCCCGACGGGCCTCCGCGTCGACTGCGCCGGACTCACCCTGTGCGACTCGACGGGCCTCTCCGCCCTGCTGGCCCTCCACCGGCTCGTCGAGGCCGCGGGCGTCCCGCTGCACCTCGACCGCAGACCGCCCTTCCTCGACCGGCTGCTCCTCCTCACCGGCACGTACGAACACCTGACGGGCCGGTCCGAGACCGCGGGGCCCGACGGCGACACCCCGAGCGGCGCGGCGGACGGCCCTCGTCCGCCCGGTCCCTGACGGTCGTTCACGACCTTCACGCAATCGTCACGTCATCGGCGCATCCGCCACGGCGGCACGAGGTGTAACAGGGGCGGGACGGGTCAAGCGGACACCGCACCCGCTCGCTGACAGCCCCTCAGCCGGAGGACCCCATGCCCCAGCACCCCGTCGCGCCGCTCCCCGCACCGCGCGTCCTCACCCGGCCCATGGCCATGGAACTGCTCACCCCGGACGAGTCGCTCCGGATCGACACCACCGTCGGCTACGACTCCCGCGACCCCCACGCCCTGACCATCGCCTTCCACCTCCTCGGGGAGAACGCGGTGGTGTGGCGCGTCGACCGCGAGATGGTCCTCACCGGGTCGCTCCGGCCCATCGGTGACGGCGAGATCCGGCTCCGCCCCGGCCCCGGGGGTGGACTCCTCCTGCGGCTCGGACCGGCGGACCGGCGCGCCGACGTCAGCTGCGACCGGGAGGAGCTCGCCCGCTTCGTGCGCGAGACCTTCGTCCTCGTGCCGCAGGGCACGGAGGAACGCCACATCGACTGGGGACCGCTGCTCGCGTCCCTGAGGCGCTGAAGTGCGGCGCGCCGGAACCCCGTACGGGGACGCCGGCCGTCCTCGGACGGGTCCGTGGAGCGACCGGGGCGGCCGGAGCCGGGCCGGAGCGGCTACCTCAGTCGGGAAGGCCGGGGACGGCCGGGCGGAAACAGGCCGTGACGTCCTTGCCCCGGGGACAGGGACGAGTCCGCACCTCGTCGGCGAGCGCGTCGACCAGGAGCAGTCCGCGCCCGCCCAGCGCGCCGTCGTCCGGGCTGCGCTGCTCGGGCACCAGCGGCGACGCGTCGTGCACGGTGACGTGCAGGCACTCCTCGTCCCAGGTGAGGATCAGCTGCGCGTCGCTGCGGGCGTGCACATGGGCGTTGGTGACCAGTTCGGAGACCGTCAGCACGACGGAGTCCGCGACACCCGGGGCCGTTCGGTCCCAGCCGAGCGCGGCCAGGTGCTCGCGCGTCCAGTCCCGGGCCGTCTTCACGCTGCTGCCCATCGGCAGCGACCGCGCCCAGCCGACGGCCCTCATCGAGGGATCCCGTGTCATGACTCTCCTTCCGACGAGCGGTTCGAGGTTCCGTCTGCCCGTCGACGGGGGGAAAGGAACCGACCGAAAATGTACGAGGAGTTGGTGGGTGTGGACGTGAGAAGACAGGGTAGGCGAGCAACCTCAGGGCCTCGCGTCCCGATGCAGAACACACGTGAAAGGGGAACGGTGTGACGGTCACCACGATGATGTCGACCACGGGAGTCGAGTCCGGAACGGGGACACTTCCCCAGATCCCGGACACGTCGGCGGTCGCGCCCAAGGACGCGAGGGCCTTGTCGAAGATCTTCTTCCAGGAGCTCACGACGCTGGAGGAGGGGACGCACGAGTACCAGTACGCGCGCAACACCCTCATCGAGATGAACATGAGCCTGGTCCGCTACGCCGCCGGCCGGTTCCGCCACCGCGCCGACGAGATGGAGGACATCGTCCAGGTCGGCATGATCGGCCTGATCAAGGCGATCGACCGGTTCGAGCTGTCGCGGGAGGTCGAGTTCACCACCTTCGCCGTCCCCTACATCGTCGGCGAGATCAAGCGGTTCTTCCGGGACACCTCCTGGGCGGTGCACGTGCCCCGCCGGCTCCAAGAGGCTCGGGTCGAGCTGGCCAAGGCGACCGAGGAACTCGGCACCCGCCTCGGCCGCATGCCGACGGTCAAGGAGCTGGCCGACCTGATGAGCCTCACCGAGGACGAGGTCACCGAGGCGCGACTTGCCTCCAACGGCTACAACTCCTCGTCGCTGGACGCCGCCCTGGGCGGTGAGGACGAGGACGGCGACACCTCGCTGGCCGACTTCATCGGCACCGAGGACCCCGCCATCGCGCTGGTGGAGGACTTCCACTCGCTGGCCCCGCTCATCGCCGACCTCGACGAGCGCGACCGCCGCATCATCCACCTGCGGTTCGTCGAGGAACTGACCCAGGCACAGATCGGTGAACAGCTCGGCTGCTCGCAGATGCACGTCTCACGACTGCTCGCGCGCACCGTACAGCGCCTGCGCGAGGGCCTCCTGGGCGCCGCCGCCGGCTGATCCGGCCGGCCCCGCACGGCTCCGGGGTTCCCGTACCCGACCCACGTCGGGTACGGGAACCCCGGAGCCGTCCTCATGCGGCCGGGTGCTGGCCCCGGCCCACCGGAGGACCGGCCAGCGGCGTGGGGGAGAGCGTCGACGGCTCCTCACCGGCTTCCAGGAGGGTGTCGGCGGCACCCACGATCAGGGGATCGGGCCGGCCCACGGCCTCTGCGTCCTTGCTGGCGTAGTCGATCCGCCACAGCAGATAGCGCATCGCCTCCAGCCGCGCCCGGCGCTTGTCGTTGCTCTTGACGACCGTCCACGGCGCGTCGGCGGTGTCGGTCGCGCGGAACATCCCGATCTTCGCGGTGGTGTACGCGTCCCACAGGTCCAGCGAGGCCAGATCCGTCGGCGACAGCTTCCACTGGCGGACGGGGTCCACCTGCCGGATCGCGAAGCGGGTGCGCTGCTCCGCGCGGGAGACCGAGAACCAGAACTTGACCAGGACGATGCCGTCCTCGACCAGCATGGACTCGAAGACCGGGCACTGCCGGAGGAAGAGCGCGTGCTGCTCTTCCGTGCAGAAGCCCATGACCTTCTCGACACCCGCGCGGTTGTGCCAGGAACGGTCGAAGAACACGATCTCGCCGCGCGCGGGCAGGTGGGGGACGTACCGCTGGAAGTACCACTGTCCCGCCTCCCGCTCGGTCGGCTTGTCCAGGGCGACGATCCGTGCCCCACGGGGGTTCAGCCGCTCCGTGAAGCGCTGGATCGTGCCGCCCTTGCCCGCGGCGTCCCGCCCCTCGCAGATCACGACCAGCCGCGCCCCCGTCTCCTTGACCCAGCGCTGCAGCTTCAGCAGCTCGATCTGCAGGACCCGCTTGGTCCGCTCGTACTCCTGGCGGCGGACCTTCCGGTCGTAGGGGTAGTTCTCGCGCCAGGTCCGGATGGGCTTCCCCTGCGCGTCCAGCAGGACGGGCTGCTCCGGCTGGCTGGTGTCCACGCTCAGCCCGGCCAGGAGGTCGTCGCCGGGGACGTCGGCGCCGCTCATGCGCCGGCTCCTTCGCCCGGCGAGTGGTCCGGGTGCCCGGGAGTGCGGCGCTCCCTCTGGAGCCGTGCCTCGAAACGGTGCTCGCGGCCGCCGGCCAGGGCCGAGACCGCGGTGCGCTCCAGCTGCCGGAACGGCTCGTAGTAGGTCTCGTTGTAGGCGTCGACGATCTGGTACGTCCAGTGGCCGGGCACGACGTCGCGCCCCAGGATCTCGGTCTCCACCCGGTCCGCCCAGGCCTGGTGGCCCGCCTCCCGCAGGAGCTTGACCGCCCGGTCGAGCTCGAAGTCCGCGGTGCCGGTCAGCTGGTGGAAGCCGTACAGATGGCCCCGGGCGCGCTCCACGGTCTCCAGTGCCTTGGACAGCGAGCCGAGGGCCTCGACCGTGGTGGCGTCCGGGGCGGCGGGGCCGGGATCGCCCGGGTCGTCGTCGTGAGTGCTCATGGAGGGCCCTTGCCCGGTCGGCGGACCGACATGAGCGCGTCGGCCCACACATCACCCGGACGGCGCGGTCGGGCACGAGGGCACCCCGCCGGAACGCCCTGAGTCCCGCCGGATCCCGATCAGACGAACGTCACGGTCACCCGCTCGAAGCCCAGGCCCAGCAGCAGTTCCCGCAGCATCGCGGCGGTGTTCCGCTCCGCCCGGGACGTCAGGTCGGACTCGCGGGCCGCGTCGCCGATGCGTCGGGCGGCGAGGACGTTGACGGCCTGTTCGCTCGCGGGGTTGTCCGAGAAGAGATCGCCGATCCGGTCGAGGAGACCCCGCTGCTTCGACACCGCGTACGACCGCTCCGGATCGAGCGCCGGGTCGGCCAGCCGGGCGTGCGGCAGCCGGAGGGTGGCCTCGGTCCGGCCTGCGTCGACGGTCACGGCGTCGTCCCCGAGGCCGCCGAACTCGACGTACGAGACGACGCTGCCGCTCGCCACGTACAGCGTGCGGGTGCCGCGGATCGAGTCCGGCAGGAACCGCGCGTCGTGCTCCAGGTCGACCACCACCTGGTAGGTCCCCGCCGCCCCCTCGTACCGGCTCAGGTCCTGGACGGACCGCAGGACGGCGGGGCCCGATCGGTCCTTCACGTCCGTCCCGAAGACGTCCAGGCCGGGGATACGGAGGAACTGGCCGATCAGCATGAGGGCGACGGCGAGCACGAGCAGGACGACGGCGGCGAGGGGCCACCTCCCACCGGGTCGCTTCCACGAACGGCGGGACGGCGCGGGGCTGTTCTCGGTCTCTTCTCCCATGCGGGCCGGATGCCCGGGTCCGCCGCTTCCACACCCAACTCCGGCCGGGACAGGCTCTGTTGGGGCCGGAGGGGCAGATGTTTCGGAAGTGGGCGCCTCGGGGGCCGCGGGGCATGCGACGCCCCGGCGGGGGTACGCGGGATCCGTTCGCCCGAGGACACCCAGGGGAGGAGACGGCTCATGTTCGGTCGGAGAGCGGGGCGGGGCGGTGCGTCCGCCGGAGGGAACGGGAGTGACCGCGGGGCGGTCGCGGGGGGTGCGGGCGGCGTGGCGCCGGCGGAGGGGAGCCCGGAGCGGAAGGAGCCGGACACCGCGGCGCCGCAGGCCCCGGCCCCTGCCCGGAGCCCGGCCAAGACCCAGCCCCAGACCGAGACCCAGCCCCAGCCCCAGCCCCAGGCTCCGGTCCGGCGCGGTCCGGGGCGGTTCGTGCGGGTGCTCGTCGCCCTCACGGCTCTCGTGGGCATGGTGGCGTTCGCCGTGGTCCTGGCCCGGCTGACGCTGGAGGCCTCGCCGGCCTCCGTACCCCTCACCCACAGCAACCTGACGCCCGGGCGCTCGATCGAGGCCTACCTCGGCCGCCCCGCGTTCGTGGACACCGTCAAGCAGCTCGGGGGCAACATCCTCCTCGGCGTCCCCTTCGGGATCCTGCTGCCGCTGCTGTCCCGCAGGGCCCGCGGCTTCCTCCGCGTCGCGCTCCTCACCGCGGCCACCATGCTGCTCGTGGAGCTGGTGCAGGGGGCGCTCGTCACGGGCCGGGCCTTCGACATCGACGACGTCCTCCTCAACACCACGGGAGCGCTCCTCGGCTACCTGGCCGTCGGCCGGCGGCTGGGCCGGGCCGTGCACCCCCGCCGGCACCCCCGCTGGTGGCAGCGCCGGCGCACGGCCCGTACCTCGGCATGACAGCCGGGACGGCGGCCCCGGCGTAGGACCGGCCGAGGCGGGTAGCCGCCGGGGCACGGCCGCCGGACCGCCGGTGTGGCGACCCGGAGCGGCGGTACCGAGAATGGGAGGACCGAATGGTGTTGCGGACCCGGCTCGCGCAGGGACCCAGGTGATCGCCCATGTGTCGATGGCTCGCGTACCGGGGGACGCCGGTACTGCTCGAAACGATCCTCTACCGGCCGGCCCACTCCCTGATCGACCAGAGCCTGCACTCCAAGCTGGGCGTGGAGACGACCAACGGGGACGGCTTCGGCGTCGGCTGGTACTCGGAGCACAGCGACACCCCGGCGCTCCTGCGGGAGGTCGGGCCCGCCTGGAACAACCGCAACCTGCGCGAGCTGGCGGACCACGTCAGGTCTCCGCTCTTCTTCGCCCACATCAGGGCGTCGACCGGAACGGCCGTGCAGCAGTCGAACTGCCACCCCTTCCGCCACGGCCGCTGGATGTTCATGCACAACGGCGCCATCGACCGCTTCCTGCTGCTGCGCCGCGACCTGACCATGCTCGTCGACCCGGCGCTCTACGCGGACATCGAGGGAACGACGGACTCCGAGGTCATGTTCTACCTGGCCCTGACCTACGGCCTCGACGAGGACCCGGTCGCGGCCGTCGCGAGGATGGCGGGCGTCGTGGAGCGGGTCGGACGCGAGCACGGGGTGGAACACCCCCTCCAGATGACGCTCGCCCTCACCGACGGCGAGCGCGTCTGGGCCTTCCGCTACTCCAGCGTCGGGACGTCCCGCTCGCTGTTCTACAGCAACCGGGTCGAGGCCCTGCGGCGCCTCCACCCCGACGTCGCGTTCCTCCAAGGCGTCTCGGGGGAGACCCGGCTCATCGTCTCCGAGCCCCTCGGAGACCTGCCGGGCGCCTGGAACGAGGTGCCGGAGAACAGCTACGGCGTCGTGCAGCCGGGCACCGACGAGCTGCACCGCTTCGCCCCCGCCGCGGCCTGAGCCCGCCCGCCGGGGAACCGCCGGGTTCGGGCGGCGTGCGGAGGGCCGCCGTCCCTCAGACCGCGCCCGCCCGAAGGTCGTCCAGGACCGCGCGGGCCGCCCGGGCACCCGAGGCAAGCGCGCCCTGGACCGAACCGGTCGCCCGATGGTCCCCGCACACGTACCGGCCGGGTGCCCATCGCACGGACCGGGAGAGCGGCGTCGGGCCCGGCATCGCCGGCAGCGCGTCCGGGACGGTGACGCGGTGGACGGGCTCCCAGCCGCCCGTGTCCGCGCCGTACACCTCGCCGAGGGCCGCGAGCACCGCGGCCGTGTCCGACGGCCCGGGCGAGCCGAGCACCGACGTGGACACCAGCGCCCGGCCGTCGGTGGCGAACCCCGGCTGGACGGCAGTGAGGACGCAGGTGTTGAGGAACCTGCGCGCGGAGTCGACGACCAGCACGGGTTCGTCCAGGGGAGGCCGGTCGGCCGCGTGGTACAGCGTGGTCACGGTCCGGCCGTCCGGGACGGCCAGTCCCGGCAGCAGCTCCGCCGCGATCCGCTGCCCGGTGGCGACGACGACCGCGCGGGACCGCACCTCGCGCCCGTCCGCGAGGACCACGCCGTCCGGTCCCAGCGCGGACACCACGGTCCCGGTGCGCGGCACGTCCGGCGGCAGCCGCGCGGCGAGCTGGGCGGGCACGGCGCCGATCCCCCCGGCCGGGAGACACAGGGTGCCGCGCAGCATGCTCCGCCACACCAGGTGGAAGAAGCGCGCCGAGGTCTCCAGCCGGTCCTCCAGGAACACGCCGGAGAGGAACGGCCGGAAGAACGTCTCCACGAGCCGCGGCGACACGCCCGCCGCGGCCAGCGCCTCGCGCGTGGTCCCGTCGGCGCCGCGCCGCAGCACGGACGCCGGAGCCAGCGCGTCCCGCGCCGACAGGACGGAGAGCGCGAGCAGGTCGCGGCCCGACGCGAACCGTCCCGGCAGCAGGTCCCGGGCCTCGCCCGGGCGGCGGGTCGGATCCGTGAACCGGCGTGGCCCGCGCTCGGTGTGCACGATCACCCCCGGCGTGAACGGCCGGAGCCTCAGGGGCCTCAGCCGCACCCGCCGCTTCACCTGCGGATACGAGGTGTTGAACACCTGGAAGCCGCGGTCCACGGTGAAGCCCGCCACCCGGTCGGTGCGCATCCGGCCGCCCACCGCGTCACCCGCCTCCAGGAGCAGCACCCGCAGGCCCGCCGCGCACAGGTCGGCGGCGCAGGCGAGGCCAGCGGCCCCCGCTCCGACGACCACCGCGTCGTACCTGGTCTCGCCCGACGTCCTCTTCATGCCGTCCTCTCTCCGTGTCCGCGGGGTCGCTGCCGCCCGGGGGCCTTGCCGATCAGGCCGGGCACCCCCTGGTGGTGTCTTGCCGATCAGGGCGGGCCGCCTCCCCGCTTCCGCTCTTGTTCCAGGAGGGCGGGCAGGTCCCGCAGCCGATCCAGTCCCGCCACCGGCCGGGACGTGCGGGGGTTGCGGCCGAGCCGGTCGCGGTGCCGGTGGAGGAAGGCCCAGTATCCGGCCGTGAACGGGCAGGCGTCCGCGCCGACCCGCCGGTCGGGGCGGTAGGGACACGGCCCGCACAGGTCGCTCATGCGGTCGATGTAGGCGCCGCCGGAGGTGTACGGCTTGCTCGTCATCCGGCCGCTGTCGGCGTACTGGGACATGCCGACGACGTTGGGCAGCATCACCCAGTCGTAGCCGTCGGCGAAGCTGCGGTGGAACCAGTCGGTCACGGCGGCCGGGTCCCAGCCGCGCTGGAGCGCGTAGCTGCCGAGGACCATCAGCCGCGGGATGTGATGGGTCCAGCCCGTGTCCCTCACCTCGCGCAGGGCCGTCGCCACGCACCGGGCCGACACGGCGTCCGCGTCCAGCTCCTCCCACCAGCCGGGGACGGCCCCGGTGTGCCCGAGGACGTTGCTCGACCGGTACTCCTCGCCGAAGTGCCAGTAGAGGTGCCGGACGTACTCGCGCCAGCCGGCGATCTGCCGGACGAAGCCCTCCGCGGACCGGAGCGGCGCTCCGCCCGCCCGCCAGACGGCCTCCGCGCCCTCCACGCACTCCGCCGGGTCGAGGAGTCCCAGGTTCAGGGACGTCGACAGCAGGCTGTGGCTCATCACGCCGTCGCCGGCCAGCATCGCGTCCTCGTACGCGCCGAACCCGGCGAGCCGGTGGTCCAGGAAGCGCCGCAGCGCGGCGAGCGCCTGCCGCCGGTCCGCAGGGAACGCCCGGGGACCGTCCCGGCCGACGAAGGAGACGTCACCGTCCCGCACCCAGCGGTCCAGGTCGTGCCGGACCTCCGCGTCGATGTCGTCCTCCCGGGGCCTGTACGGCGCCGGCGCGTCCAGCGAGCGGGCTCCCCGCGGCGGGGGCTCGCGGTTCTCGCGGTCGAGGTTCCACCCACCTCCGGCCGGGCCGTCCCCCTCCATCAGGAGGTCGTGGTCGCGGCGGACCCGCCGGTAGAAGTCCTCCATGCGGAGCGTGCGCCGCTCCTTCGCCCAGGCCGCGAACTCGTCCGGACCGACGAGGAATCCGCGCGGCGGCAGCACCGTGACGTCGTCGAGCGAGCGGACCAGGCCCAGCGCCGCCCGGGAAGAGGGGTGGTGCACCGTCACCCGGCCGCGGCCGACGGCACGCCGAAGCCCCTCCCGGTACGTGTCCGCCCGCACGTACGTCACCCGGTCGCCGAGCTCGGCGGCGCGGTGCCGCATGGCCGACAGGACGAGGTGGGCCTTCACCCGGTGGAAGCGCCGGCGGCGGAAGACGGAGCGGGCCTCGATCATCACGACGGGGGTGTCACGGGCGGGTCCCTCCTTGCCAGGCGCCAGGAAGGCAGGTCCCAGCTGGTCCCCGAAGAGCCAGTGCGTGTCCGTCATGCCTCACCCGTCCTCGTCGGTCTTCTCCGGGCCGTACTCGTCGACGTCCGGGTCCTGCTCGTCGACGTCCGGGGCTCGCTCGACGACGCCGGGCGGTACCCGAGGAGACCGGGCCTGCCCGAGGACGTCCGGGCAGGCCCCGACGACGACCGGCCGTCCCGCACGCCCCGTCCATCCGTCTTCGCCCCGGGCGCCCCCGCCGGATGCAGCGATGCCCGGTTCGGAGCACCCCGCCGCATCCGTCGCCCGCGCGGGGGCGGAACTGGACACGAGTCCCCCGAACCCGCCGAACATCCGGAGGCCCTCATGCCGCGCTCCTGGGAACTTGAAGGACGTACCGCCGTCGTCACGGGCGCGGCCCGCGGGCTGGGCGCCGGACTGGCCCGCCGGCTCGCGGGGCGCGGGATGCGCGTGGCGCTGCTCGGGCGGGAGCACCCCACGCTCGCCGCCGTGGCCGAGGCACTCGGCACGGAGAGCCACGTCGTCGAGGTCGACGTGACCGACGACGCGGGGATGGAGCGGGCCGCCGCGGAGGTGACCAGGGTCCTCGGCGCCCCGTCCGTCGTCGTCGCCAACGCGGGCGTCGCCGAGGGCGGGCCGTTCGAGACCTCCGACCCCGAGACCTGGCGCCGCGTCGTGGAGGTCAACCTCGTGGGCAGCGCGATCACCGCGCGCGCCTTCCTGCCCGGTCTGCGTTCCGGCGGCGGCTACTTCCTCCAGGTCGCCTCCACCGCCGCCTTCGGCGCGGCCCCGATGATGAGCGCGTACTGCGCCTCCAAGGCGGGCGCCGAGGCCTTCGCCCGCTCCCTGCGGGCCGAGGTGGCGCACCAGGGCGTCGGTGTGGGCGTGGCGTACCTGCACTGGACCGACACCGACATGGTCCGCGACGTCGACCGCCACCCGGTGCTGCGTGAACTGCGCGGGCACATGCCCGGGCCCGCCCGCCGTGTGTATCCGGTGGACCGGGTGGCGTCCTGGCTCGTGCGGGGAGTGGAACGGCGCTCCGCCTCCGTGTACGCCCCGCCCTGGCTGAGGCTCGCCCAGGCCGGCCGGCCCTTCTTCCCCCTCGCGGTGGACCTGCTCTCCCGGCGCGAACTGCCCCGTCTCCTGCGGGCGCACTCCTTCGAGCAGACCGGCCTGCTCGGCGCGGGCGGCCACATCGAGGAGAGGCTGATCGACCGGACGCCCGCCGGCCCGCCGAAGCGCCGGTGATCACGGAGGGCGCCACGGAACGGCTTACTCCCCGTCCTCCCCGTCCTCCTCGTCCTCCTCGTCTTCGTCGTACCAGCCTTCGATCATGCCGACGAGCCGTTCGTCGACCGGGTCGCCGAACTCGTCCTCGGTGGCGAGGAGCCGGCGCAGCGTGTTCAGGGGGTACCAGTGTTCGCCGGGCTCGGCGTCGGGTGCGCCGACGCAGGGGGTGTCCAGGTACGCGGGGTCCGGGGCCGCCGGATAGAACGTCGGGAGCACGCCGAAGGCCACGTCCGGTTCGAACTTCCACACCCAGCCCTCGCGCCGTCGGCGCAGGGTCTCGCCGACGTACCACACGGCCCCCTGGACGAAGGGGGAGCGGCGCTGTGCGGTGATCTCCTCCGACCCGGCGAACGACTCCTCGACGAGTTCTTCCAGGGCGTCGAGGGAGGCGTCGGAGAAGTCGAACCGGTCGACGCCGCCCGCTTCCTGGGCCCAGCGTTCGAAGGCGGCCCGGCGTTCGCCGAGCCAGACCAGGAGTTCGGGGTGGCGGGTGGAGTCGTAGTCGGCGGGGGGTGTGGTCATGGGCCAGAACCTACCGAAGCGCGCCGCCACCCGCGCAGGATCTTCGCGGAGTCATCACACGGCACGTCAACAACAGCTTGTACCTGAGGTGTTGACGACCCCTAGTGTGGTTCGTCGGCAGGAGTGGGCACGATACGGGGGCCCCTTGTCCGGCCTGCCCTCGCAGTCTTGAGTCCCGTGGCCCCCACGACCAGGGACACTACGTGAGCACATCTATACGACAGCGCCTGAAGAGGCGCTTGACTGCCGCGCTGGCGGTCGTCTCCTCGGCGGCGGTGCTGCTGGTAGGCCTGCCGTCCGTCGCGTCGGCCGCGCCCGGGGACTACGCGAAGATCACCGGCGGCAAGCGGTGCGACCAGATGCACCTGAAGAGGACCGTCCCGCGTACGCCGAACAACTCGGGTGCGCCGACGGGGGAGCACCACTGGACGAAGTCCGGGCCGGACGAGGAGTACTACTACAACAACGCGTTCAAGGGCTTCGAGAACGTTCCCGCGCCCACCGCCGCCGAGCTGGGGCAGGTCACCGGCAGTCGCGCGGACATCGACAAGTGGGACAAGGCGTATGCGGCCTCCAAGGACCCGGAGGACATGCGGAAGGCGATCTACTCCCGCTACAAGCGGCACCGGACCGAGTCGAACAGCCCCAAGCCGTTTGGCAGTTGGAAGGTCAACCTGATCAGCGCACAGGTCAGCAAGCAGAAGGGGGGCGTGTTCGAGGTCAAGGCGGTTCAGGACTTCAACATGGTCGGCCCCGACTGGCTGTGCGAGGTCACGATCGAGATCTTCGACAAGGACGGCAAGAAGATCGCCTCCCGGCGGTACGACTCCTACAACCAGCGCACCGGTGAGCTGGGGGAGTTCAAGTCCGACGGGAAACGCAAGCCGGCCCAGCTCCGGGCCGACAGGATCATCCTGCGGCACAAGGACGCGAAGTACGACTTCACGCGGCACCGCCTGACGATGTTCACGTCGGAGAAGCCGAACGGCGCCACCCTCCGCGACTACAAGGCCGAGAACGACAAGCTGCGGACGGAGCGGGGGACCGGGAACAACGCGATCCGGATCGCGGAGCGCCGGGCGACCGCGAAGGGCCAGTGGCCGCAGACGAAGTACACGAAGACGTACAACGTGTTCAACCCGCTGCCGAACCGAGGTACCCAGGGCCCGGGCGCCTCGATGGCCTACGGGTCGGGACAGAACCAGGCCCAGGCACGGCAGTTGCAGAACCAGTACCTGGCGGACAACGCCCGGTCCGCGCTCGGCCGGGGCCCGGGCGGGGTGGACTTCTCCACCCTGGAGCTCCAGTACGTCGGCAACCCGGTCAAGGGCAGGGCCCTGGACTACTCCATGAAGGCCGACCTCGTGCCCGACGAGGACGACAACCCGGGCTGGGGCGGACAGGCGAAGCTCGAACTGGCCTCCGACGCCCTGTTCACCTGGCTGGCACTCACCCCGGACCGGCAGTGGGTGAACCTCAACCCCGACCAGCCCGACACCATCATGGACAAGGCGTTCGGTGAGACCGACGCCGGCCGAGTCCTCCTCGTGGCCGACATGGAGATGAAGCGGGACTTCTCCCGCGCCATGGACCCCAAGAAGTCCCCGGGCAGGGAGTTCATGGACGCTGCCCCCAAGGTCGACGGGGTGCCGTGCTGGGGATCGGGACGCAACTGGATCGTTCCCGGCCGGGCGAAGGTGCGCGAGCAGGACGGCGGGATCTACATCCTCGACGCCCCACTGGAGGTCAACCACGCGGCGATGGACTTCGACACCCCCGTACAGGGCGAGGACTGCTCGAAGAAGCTCAGCAAGGAGGAGAACGAGCGCAGCCACCGGCTGATCACCCAGTACCTCGTCCCTCATGTCGAGAAGCAGATCAACACCGACCCCAAGTACGCCGATCTGCGCCGCGTCTACAAGTCCCGCGTCGCGGCCGAGTGGATCCGCCAGCAGGACGCGCGGAAGGCCACCGACTTCCGTCCCCTCATCGACAGCAACGACCTGAAGCGGTGGCCGCTGCGCGGTGAGAACGCCGACTGGGACAAGCGGACCGTGTGGAAGGAGATGGTGAAGTCCTTCACCGAGGGCGACTACACCTATGAATGGCCCCTCGGCGACGGCCGGATCTACACGTTCTTCGTCGGGGGCATCGACTTCGCGAAGGCCCCCAAGCGGAACGTCACCGCGGTCGAGTTCACCGCCCAGCACCGCGAACTGCCCCGCACGACGAAGGACTCCGTCCGCACGGAGACCTCCGCCCGCGACAGCGACACCGCGTTCCTGGGCGGCAACGGCGCCGCCCTGACCGATGACGGCAAGCCCGACCCGACGCCGACCCCGACCACTCCGACGCCGACCCCGACCACTCCGACCCCGACCGCCCCGACGCCGACCGCCCCGACGGACCCGCCCACGTCGCCGACCCCGGCCCCGACCGACCCCGGCAACGGTGACACCGGCGGCAACGGCGCCACGACACCTCCGGCGAACCGACCGGACCCGGACGGCGGCCTCGCCGACACCGGATCGAGCACCCCGATCGGCCTGATCTCCGGCATCGCCGCGGCCATCGCCGCCACCGGCGCGGCCTTGGTCTGGTGGATGCGGCGCCGCCGCACCGCCGAGGAGTAGCCCGAACGAACAGCCCGAACAGAAAGGGCCCCACCCCGGTTCACCCCGGGGCGGGGCCCTGCCCACGTGTCCTGGGCCGTAGGCGTCCAGCTCGTCGCGGCCTCCGAACGACTACTGGTAGCGCTGGGCGCAGAGACGGGGCAAGGTGTGCACGGGAGGCATGATGACCGGCAAGGTGTGTGGGTGGCAGGTGACCGTGTCCCGGGCAACTGTCCATGACGACAACGGAATCACCGCCAGGGCCAACTGTGCCCTCCCCGGCGCTGTGGCGCGGTACTGACATGCGCCGAGTCGTTCTCGTACCACTGCTGGCGATGGCCCTGGCAGGATGCGCGTCTCTCGGTCAGGACACGCTGTGCACCAAGGTCGACGCCGATTCGTCGGTCTCCGCCGTATGGCGGCCTGCCGACTTCGGCGGCCAGGACACGGCGAAGATCCGTCTGTGTGTGGACGGCACCTGCGAGGAGCGGACGTCGGGCAGTCCCGACGACCCGTTCGCGTCGCTGTCGGTCCGCCTTCCCGACGACATAGGTGCAGTCACCGTGGAGGTGCGGCTCACCGTGACGTCCGCGAAGAGCGGTGGCACGGTTGTCGAGGACAGCACGCGGGCCGGACTGACGGAGCAGCACCCCAACGGCTCTTCCTGCCCGCCCACTGTCTGGACGGCGACGTTCCGCGCTCACCCGGAAAAGGGCCTCACTTCACCCGAGGGCATGAAGCTCCAGGGGTGAAACGATCCACGTACGTTACGTCGGCACAGAAAGGTGAGAAGGACCTTGGCCGAAGCCCGGAATCCCCGAGATCGACCCGCATGTTGTCACATCGAGAAGAACAAGTGACGTCGGAGCACTATGGACTTCGAACCCCGCGTGAGGCGTCCGAGATCGTATCCGCGGAGTGGCGGAGAATCCCGGAGATGAGCGAACGGCGCATCGACCCCGCGATCCCGCGCGCATCCCCGGCTGCGGGAGTTGTTTCCCAGGGTCAGTCACGGAGCGCTGTACTTCAGTCGGTGCACCCGGTGAGGCATCCGTGACCCCTCCGGCATCCCGACGGAGTCACCCCGGCGGCGGACCCGCCGTGCAGGAGGGGCACAGCCCGCGGTAGACGATCTCGACGTCGGACACCGCGAAGCCGAAACGCTCCTGCGCGGGCAGGCCGGCCAGCGGGTCGCCGACCGGGTGGACGTCGCGGATGAGGCCGCAGCCGGAGCACACGAGGTGCTGGTGGGGGCGGTGCGCGTTCGGGTCGTAGCGTTTGGCCCGCCCGTGCGCGGAGAGTTCCGCGACCTCGCCGAGCGCGACCAGCTCGCCCAGGGTGTTGTAGACACTGGCCCGGGAGATCTCGGGCAGGCGCCGGGCCGCGCGGGCGTGGACCTCGTCGGCGGTGAGGTGCACGTGCTCGCCGTCGAGGACCTCCGCGACGACACGCCGCTGGGACGTCATACGCCAACCGCGCCCCCGCAACCGCTCCAGCAGGTCACTCATCTTGGTTCACCAGTTCGGGCTCGGCCGGACAGAAGATTCGGTAGGACAAGCGATTCGGTAGGACAAGCGGTTCGGTGGGGCAAGCGATTCGGCGGAACCGGGTACGGGGCCGATAAGGGAACTGCAGAGTACCCGGCAGGGATACGCGCCGGGCTTTTCCCCACCGGCGGGAGCGATATCGATGATCGTACGATCTTTCCCGTTCCCGACCTTTCCCGCCCGGCCCGAGGGGGAAAGTTTCTCGGCCGGCGAAGCCCTGCGTGTTCTCTCCGCCGGGCGGTCCGCGGTGCGCGACCATACGGACGCCGTCAAGAGCGAGCAGCCATACGGAAGCACTGAGACAGGAAGAAGGACGGACGTGTCCGGCAGCGAAAGCGAGAACCCCGCAATTCCCTCCCCCACCCCCGCGCCCTCTCGTCCCAGGACGAACCGGGACTGGTGGCCGAACCAGTTGGAACTCCAGGTTCTCCACCAGAACTCGCCCCAGGCCAATCCGATGGGCGCGGACTTCGACTACGCGGAAGAGTTCGCGACCCTGGACGTCGACGCGCTCAAGCGCGACGTCTTCGAGGTGATGACGACATCGCAGGACTGGTGGCCCGCCGACTACGGCCACTACGGGCCGCTCTTCATCCGGATGAGCTGGCACGCGGCGGGAACGTACCGCATCGCCGACGGCCGCGGCGGCGGCGGTTCCGGCGCGCAGCGCTTCGCCCCTCTCAACAGCTGGCCGGACAACGCGAGTCTGGACAAGGCGCGGCGGCTGCTCTGGCCGGTGAAGCAGAAGTACGGGCCGAAGATCTCCTGGGCCGACCTTCTGGTCTTCGCCGGCAACTGCGCCATGGAGTCGATGGGGTTCAAGACGTTCGGATTCGGCTTCGGCCGGGAGGACATCTGGGAGCCGGAGGAGGTCTTCTGGGGTCCCGAGGACACCTGGCTCGGAGACGAGCGCTACAGCGGTGACCGGGAACTCACCGGTCCTTTCGGTGCGGTGCAGATGGGTCTGATCTACGTCAATCCCGAGGGGCCCAACGGAAATCCGGATCCCCTCGCCGCCGCCCGCGACATTCGCGAGACGTTCGGGCGCATGGCGATGAACGACGAGGAGACGGTCGCGCTCATCGTCGGCGGTCACACCTTCGGCAAGTGCCACGGCGCGGTGGACCCCGAGTACGTCGGTCCGGAACCGGAGGCCGGCCCGCTGGAGCAGCAGGGCCTCGGCTGGCACAACTCGTTCGGCAGCGGCAAGGGCGTCGACACGATCACCAGCGGGCTCGAGGGCGCGTGGACGAGCGAGCCGACGAAGTGGGACAACGGGTACCTGGACAACCTGTTCGCCTACGAATGGGAGCTGACGACGAGCCCGGCCGGGGCGCAGCAGTGGACCCCCAAGGACCCCGCGGCGCAGGGCACGGTGCCGGACGCGCACGATCCCGGCAAGCGGCACGCCCCGATGATGCTGACGACGGACCTCGCGTTGAAGCTGGATCCCGTCTACGCCCCGATCTCGAAGAGCTTCCACGAGAACCCGGACAAGCTCGCCGACGCGTTCGCCAGGGCCTGGTACAAGCTGCTGCACCGGGACATGGGCCCGGTCTCGCGCTATCTCGGCCCGTGGACCCCCGAGCCGCAGCTGTGGCAGGACCCGGTGCCGCCGGTCGACCACGAGCTGGTGTCGGACGGGGACGTCGCCGCCCTCAAGAGCCGGATCCTCTCCTCCGGGCCGACCGTTTCCCAACTGGCCGCCACGGCCTGGGCGTCGGCGGCCAGCTTCCGCGGCACCGACAAGCGGGGCGGTGCGAACGGCGCCCGGATCCGGCTCGCGCCGCAGAAGGACTGGGAGGTCAACGCCCTTCCCGAGGTGGCCGAGACCGTCCGGACCCTCGAAGGGATCCAGCAGGACTTCAACGGTTCCCAGAGCGGCGGGACCAAGATCTCGCTCGCGGACCTGATCGTCCTGGGCGGCTGCGCGGCGGTCGAGCAGGCCGCGAAGAACGCCGGGCACGACATCACGGTCCCGTTCGCGCCGGGACGCACGGACGCGACGCAGGAACAGACGGATGTGGAGTCGTTCGCCGTGCTGGAACCGCGGGCCGACGGGTTCCGCAACTACCTGCCGACGGGTGAGAAGCTGCCGCCGGAGACGCTGCTGCTGGACCGTGCCTGCATGCTGAACCTGACGGCGCCCGAGATGACGGTGCTGGTCGGCGGTATGCGCGCCCTCGGCACCGGCTTCAAGGGGTCCGCGCACGGTGTGTTCACCGACCGGCCGGAGACCCTGACCAACGACTTCTTCGTCAACCTGCTCGACATGGGTACGCAGTGGAAGGCGTCGGCCACGGACGAGAACGTGTTCGAGGGGCGCGACGCCGGCGTGGAGGGCGGCGAACCGAAGTGGACCGCCACTGCCGTGGACCTGGTCTTCGGCTCGAACTCCCAGCTGCGGGCCGTCTCGGAGGTCTACGCGGCCAAGGACGCGCAGGAGAAGTTCGTCCGTGACTTCGTCGCGGCCTGGGACAAGGTCATGAACCTCGACCGGTTCGACCTCGCCTGACGCGACACCCCCGCCGACGACGACCGGATGACCACCGGACGTCGACTCGCTCCCGGGGGCCGCGGTGAGCGCCGCGGCCCCCGGATCGGCTTCGGCGGGCCGTCGGCGGGCCGGGACCCGCCCTGGTCCGTCCCGTCAGCCGAGGGGACGGCGGCGGACCGTCGGCTCGCGCAGGGACGGCGGGGCGTAGCCCGCGTCCCGGGACGACAGGGTGGTGCCCGGGGGAACGATCTTGTCGATCTCGTCCAGGACGTCCGCCGGCAGGGGCCTGTCGGCCGCGCCGAGCTGGGACTCCAGCTGCTCCAGGGTGCGCGGGCCGATGATCGGGGCGGTGACCGCCGGGTGTGCGAGGACGAAGCCCAGGGCCAGCTCGATCAGGGTGAGGCCCGACTGCCCGGCCAGGACCGCGAGCGCCTCGACCGCCTCCAGCTTGACCGCGTTCTCCGCGCTGCCGATCTCGAAGCGGCCCGGCTGGCGGGCCGCCCGGCTCGACTCCGACGGTGCTGCTGACGGCTCTCGCCGGGGCGACCGAGCACATCGGTCTGATCGCGACCGCCTCGACGTCGTACAACGAGCCGTACAACCTGGCCCGCCGGTTCGCCTCCCTGGACCACGTCTCCGGCGGGCGGGCCGGATGGAACACAGACCGGCGGCCGCCGCCGTGTCCGGTGCCGTCGTGTCCGTCGGCGGTGTGGAGGGCGGGGGTGCCGAGGACGGCGGTGCCTTCTCCGGCCCGCCGGTCACGGTGGCCGTGCCACCGCCCGTTCGGGAGGTCAGGTCGAGGTTCATCGAGGCTCCTGGGGTCGGGGGAGGAGGGAGCGGAACGAACTGGCGTGGAAGACGAGGGGGTCCACGTCCCGGTCGAGGCGCAGGTCGTGGACGCGCAGGACGACGATGTCGTGATCACCGGCTCGGATCTCGTCGTCGACCGAGCAGGTGAACCAGGCGGCGGCGTCGTCCAGCAGCACCGCGCAGTCCTCGTCCGCCTGCCACGAGCCCCCGGCGAAACGCTCGTCGGCGGGACCGGCGAGCCGCCGGCACAGCGCCCCCTGGTCCGCGCCGAGCACGCTGACGCCCAGGCGGCCGGCGCGGCGCAGCACCGGCCAGGTGCCGGAGGTGCGCGCCATGCAGACGGAGACCAGCGGCGGCGCGAGGGAGACGGTCGTGAACGAGCTCGCGGCCAGCCCGGCCGGCCTGCCGTCGACCAGGGCGGCGATCGCCGTGACGCCGGTGGGGAACGTGCCGTACACGGCGCGCAGGGAGGTGGTGTCGTGCAGGACGGCGGTCATGCGGGAGCCTCCGAGGAGTGGGCGGGGGACAGCGGCCGCACGGCTGATCCGGCGGGGGACGCGGCCGGCTCCGTCAGGAGCGGGAGCAGGGCGTCGCCGACGCGGGCGATCTCCTGCCGGTACGGGGTGTCCGACAGCACGAAGTGGGTCACGCCGAGCTCGCGGTACCGGTGCAGCGCGTCGGCGACCTCCCGCGCGGAGCCGACCAGCCAGGTCGTACCGGCGCCGCCGCCCCCGTGGCGGCCGGGGGCCGTGTAGAGGCAGCTGTCCAGGACGTCGCCCCGGTCCGCCAGGTCGAGCAGCCGCCGCTGGCCGACGGCCGTGCCGCGCCGGAACGCCTCCTGGGCGCGCGGGTCCTGCCGCGCCATGCGGGCGACCTTCTCCTCCGCCGCCCGCCACGCCTCCTCGGTGGTGTCCCGCACGAGGGTCGTCACGCGCAGCCCGAACTCCAGCGGCCGGTGTCCGCGCCCGACCTCGTCGGACAGCGTCCGCAGCCGGTCGATGCGCTCGGCGACGCCGTCCAGCGGCTCGCCCCAGAACAGCTGGACGTCGGCCTCCTGCGCGGCGACCCGCTCGGCGGCCGGGCTCGCGCCGCCGAAGTACAGCCGGGGGTGCCGGCCCTCCTCGGCGCGCCAGGGACGCGGCCGGACCGTGGAGTTCTCCACCCGGTAGTGCTCGCCCCGGAACGTCACCTCCTCGTCGTTCCACAGGCGGCGCACCAGCTGGAGGAACTCCAGGGTGCGCTCGTAGCGGCGGGCCGGGTCGAACTCGCCGTCGCCGTAGGACGCGGCGTCGTCGAGGCCGCTGACGATGTTGACCAGGACCCTGCCTGCGCTGAGCCGGTCGAGGGTGGCCGCGGCGGAGGCGAAGTTCGCCGGGTGCCAGTAGCCGGGCCGGACCGCGATGAGCGGTTTGAACGTCGTCGTACGGGCGGCGAGGGAGGCCGCGACGGTGAAGGTGTCCGGACGGCCCCAGCCGGTGCCGAGGAGCGCCCCGGACCAGCCGTGGTCCTCGACGGCGCGGGCCAGCTCCGTCGAGTGGTCCAGGGTGTCCCAGCCCTCGACGGTGTCGTCGCCGCGATGCCCGGGCTCGACTGTGTTCGGGATGTACCAGAGGTGTTCGCCCATCTCAGGCTTGCCCTCGGTACTCGGCGGGCGCGGCCTACGCCGCGACCTTCTCGAACCGCCGGTCGAACAGTGCGCCGACGTCGAACTTCTTCACGAAGCCGGCGCCGGACATGAGATCGGCGATCGACTGCTCCCAGGCGATCGAGGAGTCCAGTTCGGCGGGTACAGCGGCTTGCTCCGGGCCTTGACGATCCGTTCGCCGGCCTCGCGGGAGACGCCCTGATCCTTGACGTAGTACGACTCGACCCACTGATCGGAGTTCTCCCAGGACCAGTTGTCGCCCCGGACCCAGATCGGGATGAACGCCCGGATCGCCGCCGCCTTGCGCTCGTCGGCGAGCACCGACGTGGGCGCCCACAGCAGGTTCAGGAGGTCCTGGACGTCGGTGGGCAGGGTGCGCGCGCCGTCCTTCTCGTACTGCTTCAGGTACTTCGTCAGCGACGGCTCGGTCAACGGGGCGAGGTCGACCTGGTCGCCCTGGAGAGCGGTCAGGAACTGGGCGCTGGGCAGCGGCACCAGGGTCACGTCCTTGTGGGAGATGCCGTTCTCGTTCAGCCACTTGAGGATCGTGACGCCCTGCGCCTGGCCCTGGGAGAAGGCGATCCGCTTGCCGACGACGTCCTTCGCCGTCCGGATGTCGCTGCCCGGCCGGGTGGTGGGGATGTAGGTGACCGCGGTGTTGTGCGCGATGGCGACGATCTTGGCGTCGAAGCCGATGTCGTGCGCCTGGATCGGCGGCATCCCGGCGTTGCTCGCCAGGTCCACCGCGCCCGCACGGAAGCCCTGGATGGTCTCGGGGCCGCCATTGAGCCGGACCCACTCGACGGAGAACGGCAGCGGACCGAGCGAGGGTTCGGCGGCGAGCTGCGCCTGCGTCGTGGCCGTTCCGAGCCGGAGGACGGTCTTCTTGTCGGGCGCGACGGTCGGCAGCGCGCCGAGCTGCGTGGAGCCGGCCTGGTCGGAGGAGGCGCAGCCCGCGAGGGCCAGCAGCGCGCCGCCGCCCAGGGCGAGGAATCCCCGGCGGTTCAGGGGTCTTGGGGTGTGCAGGGACATGGCTATGGGGCCTTTCACGTGTCGGCGAGGGAGGGGCCGGGGGATGAGGGACGAGGCCGGGAGCGGAGGGCCGGTGGGGGCCGGTGGGGGCCGGCGGGGTGGACCGAAGGACGGAGCGAGGGGCCGGCGGGGGGGCCAACGGGGTGGACCGAAGGTCGGAGCGAGGGGGCGGCGGGGCCGCCGGCGTCGGCGGCGGAAAGCGGCGGAAAGCGCGGCGCGGTCGTCGGCGGCCCCGGTCGGGTGTCAGGAGGCGGCGGCGACCCGGTGGTCCGCGGTGAACGGGCGCCCGGCGACCGACTCGGACGGGCGCCCGTCCGGTCCGACGGGGACCTCGCCGATCAGCGTGCCCCGGTGCAGCCGGCGCTCGACGTCGAGGTGCTCCAGGTCGCGCGGGGCGAGGTGTGCGGTGGCCCGGTTGTCCCAGAACGCCACGTGCCCCGCCTCCCAGCGGAAGCGCACCGTGTACTCGGGCCGGGTGATCTCGGCGTACAGCAGGTCCAGGATCCGCCGGCTCTCCGCGGCGGTGACGCCCACGATGTGGCTGGTGAACCCGGGGTTGACGAACAGCGCGCGCTCCCCGGTCTCCGGGTGCACCCGCACCACGGGGTGTACGGACACGAGCAGGTTGTCGCTGATCCGGCGGGCGTACGCGCCGTCCTCGCCGACCGGCCGGGCCCCGCCGTACCGGTGCTCGGCGCGCAGCGTGTCCACGAACGCCCTGACGGGGGCGGACAGCCCCTCGTACGCGGCGACGAGGTTGGTCCACTGGGTGTCGCCGCCGAACTCCGGGACCGTCTCGGCACGCAGGATGGACCCGGCGGGCGGGTTCACCGCGGCGGTGACGTCGGTGTGCCAGCCGTCGAAGTAGCTGTACTGGCGCTTGCGGTACTCCTCCCGGAAGTTCTTCCCGTAGCGCTCCTCGAAGCGGCGCGGGTCGATGGTGAAGATCTCCGGGTGGTCCTCCGGCGGGGCGTCGTCGTGCGGGTGGGCATAGGTGAGCTCGCCGAAGTGGTGGGCGAAGGCGATCTGCGAGGCGTGGTCGAGCCGCTGCCCCCGGAAGAAGACGCCCTTGTGACGGTGGAGGGCCTGCTTGATCTCGTCGACGGTCTCGACGGCCAGCGGGCCGGCGAGGTCCACGCCGTCGATGTCGGCGCCGATGTGACCGGCGACGGGACGGACGGTGAGCGTGCTCATGGGGCGAGTCCTTTCGGGCATGACGAAACGAGGGCGGGTGAGGAAGGCGACAGGGCGTGCCGGGACGGTGTCGGGGCGCGCGGCGTCGCCCGGCGGCGCGGGCTCATGGGGGTGCAGGGCTCCCGGCCCGTTGAGGCGGCGAGGCCGGGAAGGAGGCCGGCGCCGGTGCTCCGTCCGGCACTACGGCCAGAGCTCCGGTCGGTGCTCAGCCGTGCTTAGGCCAGAGCTTCGGCCTGGTCCCCGAGGCAGACTCCGATCGGTGCTCAGCTGCGCTCCGGCCGTCCTTCAGCTGGTGAACGCGTCTGATGAGGATGGGAGTTCAGCGGAGACGCACGCCGGGGTCGGTGCCCAGTGCCCCGGCGCGGCGGTACGCGCCGGCGGAGAGCCGGTCAGTGGGTGCGGCAGCGACAGCGACAGCCCAGTCCGGCAAAGTGGTGCGCGCGGAAGGCGTTCACGGGGTGCCGGTCTGCGGCTGCCCGGATCGTGGCCTTCTGCTGTGCGTCCATGGGAAGAGTGTGCTGCTCCCGTGCCGGTACGGGCAATGGTTTCTGTCGGCGCGGAAGAAAACCCTCCCGCCCCGCCCCGCCCCGCTCATCGGGCGCCGCCGCTGGTACGCAGCCCCAACGGGTCCTGGTAGACGGCCGCGAGCACCGGCGCGGTCGCCGCCACCGCGAGCGTGTCCGAGCCGAAGGAACCGGTCCGCACCTGGTCGCCGCCGCTCGCCAGCTCGCGGGTCAGCTCGTCGAGCAGCCGCGGCAGACGGAGGGTGGCGAACTCGGTCAGCACCAGGTCGTCCGGGCGGATCAGATCGAGCAGCGGCCGCACCGCGTGCGCGATCAGCCGCAGGCGGGTGCGGCACAGGTCGAGCGCCCGGACGTCGCCCGCGCGGGCGGCACGCACGAGCAGCCGCAGGTCGGGGTGCGGGATGACGCCCTCGGCGACGGCGCGCCGCGCGACGGCACGGTCGGAGACGGTGACCTGGAGGCAGCCGGTGCGGCCGCAGGGGCACGGCTCCGCCGACCCCGGTACGGGCAGGTGGGCGATGCCGCCGGCGCCGTACCGCCGGCCCTGCAGCAGGACGCCGCCGGTGGCGATCGCCGCGTCCACGGCGTTGCCGACGAAGAGGTGCACCAGGTCGCCGCCGCGGTTCGCGCCGAACAGCAGCTCGGCCTGGGCCAGCGCCCGTGCGTGGCCTTCCACATGGACCGGCAGTCCCACCGCGCGCTGCAGTGCGTGCCGTAGCGGGATGTCGCGCCAGCCGAGCGCGGAGTTCTCGACCAGGACCCCGGCGTCGGGATCGACCCAGCCGCCGGTGGCCACGCCGAGGCCGAGGACGGAGCGCCCGCCGAGATGTCTGCGCAGGAAGCCGGGCAGTCGTGCGGCGACGTCCTGGAGGACCGCCCCGTGCTGCGGCTGCCGTGGCACGTGCTCGTACGCGATGACGTTGCCGCGCAGGTCCGTGAGCGAGAACGTGGGCCGCGGGACGGCGATGTGCACGCCCGCCGCGACGTGGTGCGCGGTCTCGATGTCCAGCGGGATGCGGGGGCGTCCGGGCCGAGGCGCCCGGTCCGGCTCGGGCGGCTCCCAGACCAGTCCCATCGCGAGCAGTTCGGCCGCGTGCCGTGACACGACGGCCGCGCTCAGGCCCGTCTCCCGGATGATCGCGGTGCGGGCCAGCGGGCCTTCGCGCAGGATGGCCCGCAGGACGGCGGCGTCGGGCTGGTCGGCGGCGGGCTTTCCGCCCGGCGTCGCGATGAGCGCTGGTCGCATCGGGATTCCTCGGTCCGGGAGTCGGTCGTACGGTGGCACGGCGGCCCCGGGCAACCGAGAGCACGCACCTGCCGCCGCAGGGCCCGCCCTCCGGGCGGACGACGGGAGTGTGACGACAGGACCTAGGGGTGCGGGGGACAGCTCGACGACGTCATGCCCCGATGCTCGCAAGCGCGAGGGGACCGGTCAACGATCCGGCGTTAAGGGGCAATGACGGTTCTGCGAAGCGCTCCCGGCACGTGCCGGGCTGGCGCCGGAACATCGGCGTCCGGCCGGCAGGAGCCGCCGTACGTCCCCGGAGGATTCGACCCGATTCCGCGACGCGCTCGGCAGGCAGTGCGAGGAATCCGGATATGCCACGCAGGACGGCGCGCTCGACCGCCTCACCCAGCTCTATGCGGAGAAGAAGACCACAGCACCGTCCGTGGCGGCTGCCCGCCGTGAACTGGGTCAGCTGACGGTCGAGGAGTATGCGAAGCAGTGGCGGCCTGCGGGGAGCCCGTCGCAGTCAGGCGAGCTGGGACCCTGCCCTCCACGATGGCTCCGGCGACAGGCCGGCCCTGTCCCGGACCGTCCGGGGCGATGCACCCGTGTCGCAAGCACCGTCAGCTGGGAATCGGCCCTGGGCAACGTCTCTTCCCCAGGTCGCTCGAGGGGTTCCTGTTGACGCTTCATCCCATCGGCGTAGCGTGAATCTAGGCCCTGTCCATGGGCAGGCGGCCTCGGGGCTCGCGGGAAGTTCCACCGTTGGACGCCGCGCCGCTGCCACAGGCACCAGTCTTCCGAGCCAGGGCAAGAGGAGCGATGGCCATGGGTAACCTCACTGTGGACCAGCTGCGCCAACGGGTGCGCGGCGGGGTCGTCACGCCCGGGGACGAGGCCTACGACGAGGCCCGCAAGGTGTACAACGCCATGATCGACAGACGGCCGGCCGCTGTCGTCCGTTGCGTCAACGCGGGTGACGTCATGGCGGCCGTCGACTTCGCCCGGGAGAACGGGCTCGACCTGGCGGTCCGCGGCGGCGGGCACAGCGTGCCCGGCTTCGGCACCTGTGACGACGGCGTGGTCGCCGACCTGTCCGCAATGCGCGGCGTCCGCGTCGACCCCGTGCGCGGGACGGCGCGTGCCGAAGGCGGCGCGACCTGGGGCGACTTCAACGCGGCCACCCATGCCTTCGGCCTGGCGACGACCGGCGGGATCATCTCCACCACGGGCGTCGGCGGCCTCACTCTGGGCGGTGGCATCGGTTACCTCGACCGCGGACTGGGCCTGAGCTGCGACAACCTGGTCTCGGCCGACGTGGTGACCGCGGACGGCCGGCTCGTCGTGGCGAGTGAGCAGGAGCACGAGGACCTCTTCTGGGCGCTGCGCGGCGGTGGGGGCAATTTCGGCGCGGTGACCTCCCTCGAATTCCGGCTCAGCCCCGTCAAGGACATCTACGGCGGACCGATCCTCTTCGAACTGGACAGCGCCGGCACGGTCCTGCGCTCCTTCCGGGACTTCATCGCCGACGCGCCGGAGCAGCTCGGCGGGTTCCCGGCCTTCCAGATCGCCCCGCCGCTGCCGTTCATCCCCGAAGACCGGCACGGCGAGCCCTTCGTCCTGATCGTGTCGTGCTGGGCGGGTCCGCCGGAGGAGGGCGAGCGGGCGCTCCAGCCCTTCCACGACTTTGCCCCGGTGGTCGCGGAGCACGTCGGCGTCATGCCGTACCCGGCACTCAACAGCGCCTTCGACGCGCTCGTGCCGCCCGGTCTCCAGCACTACTGGAAGGCCAACTTCGTGACGGAGCTGAGCGACGCCGCGATCGAGGCGCACCTGGTGCACGGCCCGCGCCTGCCCGCCGTGAACTCGACGGTCCACATCTACCCGATCAACGGCGCCTGCCACCGGGTCGCCCCGGATGCGACGGCCTTCGCCTACCGGGACGCCTCCTTCGCCACCGTCATCGCGGGCATGTGGCCGGACCCCGCCGACAACGAGGCCAACACCGCCTGGGTCCGCGACTACTACGAGGCCACCGCCCCGCACTCGGAGGAGGGCGGCTACGTCAACTTCATGGCGGACGACGACCAGGGCCGCATCCGTGCCAACTACAAGGGAAACTACGATCGCCTCGTCGAGGTCAAGCGCACGTACGACCCGGGGAACCTCTTCCACCTGAACCAGAACATCAGGCCTTAGCGGGTGCCTCACACGGGGGTGTCGCGAGCCTCTGCGTTCGCCGGACTCGATGCCGGGCCGAGCGATGTGCGTGACGAGCCCGTCACGCTGCCACGCACCATCGCGGTCGCGGCTTGGGCCAGGACGGCGACGGCGCCGATGACGGCTGTGATCCGCTGTCCGGCGATGAGGTGGTGATGGCGGGGGCGGAGACCAGAAACGAGGCGTCGCCCGGGGCCCTCCGTATGCAAGGAACCTCTTCGACCGCGGGTCACATCGGTCCGTGCTTGCTGAGGCCAGGGCCTTGCTGTGTCGCTGACCGGCGGAAACCGTAACGACGTCACCCAGCTGATGCCCCTGCTCGCGAAGATCCCGTCCGTCGCCGGCCTGGTCGGCCGGCCCAGGCGACGACAGGCCACCCTGCCGACCGACCGCGGCTACGACCACGACAAATACCGCCGTCTCGTCTGGGCCCTGGGCATCAAACCGGTCATCGCCCGCCGAGGCGTCCTTCACGGATCCTCGCCGTCTGGCAGCGTCGACCGGCTGATGGCCGAGAGGGGCCGTGTTCCGTGAGCCAGTCGGTGACTACGCGAAACCCCAGGTAGGGAGCCATCTCGCCTGACCGGAGCGATGTTCCTCACCAACATCGGACGGGGGTGTCGGTGTAAAGTCGGGGCCGCCCTTGACCTGTACAAAGCAGGCAGGGAGCCGTCTTCGAACAGAGTCCGCAGTGCTGCGCACTCTGTTCAAGTCCAAGATCTGACTATTTGGCATCGCCGCAGGTCAGGGGCATCATGTGCCCCCCTCAGGCCAGTAAACGGTCAGCATGCGTCCCGGACGTGTCCCCGCTAGAAGGTAGCGGTATGCGGTCACGATCCCGATGCCGAACCCGGCGGCCTGCTGGGTACAGGTGTGTCACCGCACGGCAGGTGGGCCAGGGCGAGCAGGGCCCGGCGGGAAGCGCGGAGCGCCGTGCCGCAGCGCTGCCTTCTGGGGACCGCGCCGGGGGCCCGGGGTGTCGGTCCTCATCGCGTCGGCGGCGCTCGTGGTGTCGGCGGTGTGGCGTCCCGGGCATCTGGGTTCCGCCTTCCCGGGGACCGCGCGGGTTCTGATGGCGCTCGGTCTCGTCGCCGTGGTCTGGATCTGCGTTCTGGTCGCCTTCACGGTGGCGTTCTACGCCGACAACCTCGTGGAGGACGAGGCGGCGCTGGACTTCACGGGTGAGGAGCCGGCGGCCTGGGACGACTACGTGTACTTCGCCCTTTCGGTCATGACGACGGCCGGGACGACGGACGTCACGGTGCTGTCGAGGGAGATGCGCCGGACGGTGGCGGCCAACGCGACCATCGCGTTCGTCTTCAACACGGTGATCGTGGCCGGCATGGTCGCGGCACTGGACAGCGGGCGGGGCGCCTGACGGGTGCCGGCGGTCCTCGAGTGACGGTGGGGCGGTGACCGGTTCGTCCGCGGGTACGGGGCGAACCCGCCACCGCCCCCGCCGCTCAGGGGGTGAGCACGAGGCGGATCGGGTCTCCGATCTTCTTCTCCAGCCGGGCGACGGCGTCCGCGGCTTCCGCCAGCGGGACGTGGGCGCTGACGGAGGGGCCGAGGTCGATCCGTCCGGCGGCCGCCAGGCCGACGAGCTGTTCCACGTGCTCCGGCTCGGAGCCGTAGTGTCCGCGGACCTGGTTGACGTTGAAGCAGAAGCCGATGCTGTCGGCGATCGCGACCGGCTCCGGGGTGAGTCCGGCGAGGACGAGCGAACCGAAGGGACCGAGAACCGACGCCGCCTGGGCGCGGGCGGCACCCACGCCGGCGAAGTCGAACGCGACGTCGAGGCCGCGCCCGGCCGTCGCCTCCCGCACCGCCTCCGCGAAGTCCGGGGCGAGCGGATCGAGGGCGACGTCCGCGCCGAAGAGGAGGGCCCGCTCGCGGGCCGAGGGCAGCGGGTCGATCGCGAGGATCGGGGCCGCGCCGACCATCCGGGCGAGCCGCACGGCGTGGGCGCCGAGGCCGCCCGCGCCCCAGATGCCGACCGACTGGGCGGGGCGGACCGCGCCGGTGCCCACGATCGCGGCATACGGGGTGGAGACCGCGTCGGGGATGATCGCGGCCTGGTCGAAGGGCAGGTCGTCCGGGATGGGCAGCAACGTGCCCTCGCGGGCGATCGCGTACTGCGCCCAGCCGCCGTCGTAGTCGAGGCCGCGGGTGATCGGCCGGTGGCACGTCATCCGTCGCAGGCAGCCGCCGCAGTCGCCGCAGGCCTCGCCGGCCTGGAGGACCACGCGCTGTCCGGGCGTCCAGTCGCCCTTCACGTCCGGGCCGAGGGTGTGGACGACTCCGGCGACCTCGTGGCCGAGGGTGACGGCGCCCGCCTTCGTGACGGCGTCGGTGGGGAAGAAGGGGCTCAGGCTGCCGTCGATCAGATGGATGTCGGACAGGCAGACGCCGGCGGCCCGCACCTCCACGAGGACCTCGCCCGGGCCGGGGACCGGGATCGGGACCTCTTCGACGGCGAAGGTACGGGTGTCCAGGCGCAGCCGCCCGGCCAGCATGGTGTTCATGCGGAGACCTCGATGTGCTCGATGAAGGAAGCGCGTGCGTAGCTCAGGCGCTCGACATGGTCGACTGACCATGTCGATTAACCGTGTCTACCGACGGTGTCATCTGTCAAGCCGCTCCCGCCGGACGTTCGCGGAGTGCTCCGAGTTCCGTCCTGCGACTGTGTCGTTCAGTACAGTCATACGACATGTTCACTCGACAAAGTCGCGTGTATGTTGGCTGGTGACTGCTGGAGTGCAACGAAAGGCACGCTCATGACTCAGGTGTCCGTAGGCGCGGCGCGGGCGATCCCCGAGCGCCCCCCGCTGCCCCTCGTAGGCCACGCGTTCAACGTTCCGGCGGGCGCGGACTTCCTGGCCTACCTGCTGAAGGAGTTCAGGGAATTCGGGCCCGTGTACCGGCTGCGGCTCTTCGGGAGGGACACCGTCATGGTCGGCGGTCTGGACCTCGTGACCGAGCTGTCGGACGAGACCCGCTTCCGCAAGCACGTGCACGCCGACCTGGTCGAGGTCCGGGCTCTGGCCGGGGACGGTCTGTTCACCGCCTACAACCACGAGCCGAACTGGCGCAAGGCCCACGACATCCTGATGCCCGCGTTCTCACTCGGCTCGATGCGCAGCTACCACGCCCCCATGCTTCAGGTCGCCCGGTCGCTGATCGGCAAGTGGGACCGGCTGGCCGGGGTGCAGTCGGTGGACGTGCCCGACGAGATGACCCGGCTGACCTTCGACACGATCGGCCTGTGCGGCTTCGGCTACGACTTCGAGTCCTTCCGCCGCGACGACCTGCACCCGTTCGTCGAGGCGATGTCCCGGGCCCTCGTCTTCGCCCAGGAGAAGGGCGAGTCCATCCCGGGCTCCGAGCTGTTCAAGAGGAAGAAGGTCGAGCAGTTCCGCGCGGACATCGACCTGATGACGGAGCTCGTCGACGACGTGATCAGGGAGCGCCGCGCCTCCGGCGACACCAGCACGGACGACCTGATGGGGCTGATGCTGCACACGAAGGACCCCGTCACCGGCGAGCCGCTGGACGACGTCAACATCCGGCACCAGGTGATCACCTTCCTGATCGCCGGCCACGAGACCACCAGCAGCGCGCTCTCCTTCGCCCTGTACTACCTGACCAAGCACCCGGAGGTCCTCGCCCGGGCCCAGGCCGAGGTGGACGCCCTGTGGGGCGACGCCGAGTCCCCGGACCCCCAGTACGGCGACATCGGCAAGCTCACCTACATCCGCCAGGTGCTCAACGAGAGCCTGCGGCTGTGGCCGACGGCGCCCGCGTACGCCGTCGAGCCGATCGAGGACACCGTCATCGGCGGCAAGTACCCCGTACGCAAGGGCGAGTCGCTGATGGTGATCGCCTCGGCGCTGCACCGCGACGCGGCCTGGGGGGAGAACGTCGAGCTGTTCGATCCCGAGCGCTTCACGCCCGAGCGGGAGGCGGCCCGTTCGGTGCACGCCTTCAAGCCGTTCGGCAGCGGCGAACGGGCGTGCATCGGGCGGCAGTTCGCGCTGCACGAGGCCACCCTGCTGCTCGGCCTGCTGGTGCACCGCTACCGCCTGATCGACCACACCGACTACCAGATGAAGATCAAGTCGACGCTGACGATCAAGCCTGACGGCTTCAGCCTGAGGCTCGCCCGCCGCACCAGTGACGAACGGCGCCTGCCCGCCGCCGCGGCGGTGGACGCCGCCGCGGGCCGGACCACGGCCGTGACGCGCCGGGCGAGCGGGACCGCGCTGACGCTGCTCCACGGCTCCAACCTCGGCACCTGCGCCGGCATCGCCCGCGACCTCGGCACGGACGGCGAGGAGCACGGCTTCGCCCCGACCGTCGCCTCCCTCGACCAGTACACGGAGAGGCTGGCCGACTCCAAGGGCCCCGTCGTCATCGTCGCCGCCTCCTACAACGGCCGCCCCACCGACGACGCCGCCGAGTTCGTCGCCTCCCTGGAGAACCTCGCCCCCGGCTCGCTCGCCGGGCTGCGGTACGCCGTCCTCGGTGTCGGCGACCGCAACTGGGCCGCCACCTACCAGCGGATCCCCACCCTGATCGACGAGCGCCTGACCGCCGCCGGCGCCGTCCCGCTCCTGGAGCGCGGCAGCGCCGACGCCTCCGGCGACTTCGGCGGAGCGGTCGACCAGTGGACGGAAGACCTGTGGAAGGCGCTCCTGGAGGAGTACGGCGAGGCGGTCGCCGGTGAAGCGGCCGCCCCCGCACATGAGGTGGAGGGGGAAGGGCTGTACGAGCTGGAGGACACCTCGGAGTCGGTCCTCGGAGGTCTCGCCGAGCGTCACGGCGTCCAGCCGATGGAGGTCCTCGAAGCGTACGAACTCGTCGACACCGACCACGAACTGGGCCGCTCCAAGCGGTTCCTGCGGCTCCGGCTCCCCGAGGGCGTCACCTACCGCACCGCCGACCACCTGGCCGTCCTGCCCGGCAACCCCGAGGACCTCGTCCGGCGCGTCGCCGACCGTTTCGGCCTCGACCTGGACCGCACCGTCCGGCTGCGCGCCCGCCGCCGGAGCCGGGGCGCCCTGCCCGTCGACCGGCCGCTGACCCTGCGCCGCCTGCTCACCGACTTCGTCGAGCTCCAGGACGCGGCCACCCAGGAGCAGGTCGCCGTGCTCGCCGAGCACACCGCCTGCCCGCCCGAGAAGCAGCCGCTCACCGCCCTCGCCACCGCCGATCCCGAGACCTTCCGGGAGCAGGTGACCGGCGCGGGCCTCAGCGTCCTGGACCTCCTGGAGCGCCACCGCACGTGCGAGCTGCCCTTCGAGCGCTTCCTGGAGCTGCTGCCGGTACTGCGTCCCCGGCACTACTCGATCTCGTCGTCCGCCGCGGCCCGGCCCGGCGAGGCCGACCTGATGGTGTCGCTGCTCGCAGCGCCCCACAGGGCGGGCGAGGGCACCTTCCGGGGCATCGCCTCGCACTTCCTGCAGACCGTGGACGCGGGCGACGTGATCCAGGCCCGGGTCCTGCCGTGCAGCGAGTCCTTCCGCCTCCCCGAGGACACCTCCGTACCGGTGATCCTGGTCAGCGCGGGCACCGGACTCGCGCCCTTCCGCGGAGCCGTCCTGGACCGCCACCACACGGGCTCGACCGGCACCCTGCTGTGCTACTTCGGCTGCGACCACCCCGACGTGGACTTCCTGCACCGGGAGGAGTTCGAGGCGGCCGAGGCGGACGGCGCCGTCAGCATGCGTCCCACCTTCATGCACGCGCCCGAGAACGGAGCCCGCTTCGTCCAGGAGCGCATCGCCCGCGAGAGCGAGGAGGTGTGGTCGGTCCTGGAGGCCGGCGGACGCGTCTACATCTGCGGCGACGGCCGGCGCATGGCCCCCGCCGTACGGGAGGCGTTCATGGCGATCTACCGCGAGCGGACCGGTGAGAGTGACGAGCGGGCCGTGGCCTGGCTCGCCTCGCTCGTCGGGTCCGGACGCTACGTCGAGGACGTCTGGGCCGGCTGATTCTCGCAAGGAGGAAGAAACGGTTGTGGGCGCACCTGGAAGGTGCGCCCACAACCGTTCTCGCGTCGTGTCAGGCCATCGGTACGTCAGGCGCCATCGGTACGTCCGGAAGGCCGAGGTCCCCCTTGGCCAGCGCCACGGTCGCGCCCACGAGCGCCCTCAGCCCCGTCCGCTCGGTGGCGTCGTCCGGCAGGGTCTGGAGGACCTGCATGGTGAGTCCGTCGAAGCCGGAGAGGAAGAACCGGGCCACCGTCTCCGGAGACTCGGCCAGTTCCTGCCCCGTCCTCTCGGCCGTCTCCGTGATGACCTGTGCGGTCACCTCTATGACCCGCCGGTAGTGGCTTTGCCGTGCCTCGTCGAGACCGGGCACGCGCAGGGCGAACAGGGTCAGCTCGCTGAGCAGCTGGTGGTGCGACGTCGGCTCGCGCACGGTGCCCCACAGGGCGCCCGCCAGGGCGCTGAAGGTCTCCTCGAAGCCCGCGTCCTCCGGCGCCGCCCGCCGCACCTGCGCGACCAGCTCGTCGGTGATCTGGTCCATGACGGCCCGGTACAGGTCCTCCTTCGTGCCGAAGGTGTAGTGGACGGTGGCCTGCGCGACACCGAGCTCCGCGGCGATGGCGCGGGTACTCCCCGCGGCGACGCCCTCCCGGGTCATGAGGTCGATGGCCGCCTTGATCAGCTGAGGGCGGCGCTCCGCCGCGGAAACATGAGCCATGGGCCCACTATATCGACTTAGTCGATCGATCAAGTCGGCCCGGACCAGGCGTTACGTGACTTCGGCAGTCGACGCGCTGTCCGTGGGGAGAGCCTGCTCGGCCCAGATGACCTTTCCCTCACGACCGTGCCGAGTCCCCCAGCGCTCCGCGCACTGGGCGACGAGGAGCAGGCCGCGGCCGCCTTCGTCGTAGGTCCGGGCGCGGCGCAGATGCGGGGCGGTGCTGCTGGCGTCGGAGACCTCGCAGGTGAGCGTCGACTGGAGGATCAGTCGCAGCTGGATGGGGCTCTTGCCGTAGCGGATCGCGTTCGTGACCAGTTCGCTGACGACCAGCTCCGTGGTGAAGGAGAGTTCCTCCACCCCCCAGGCCGTGAGGACGTCGGAGGCGAAGCGGCGGGCCCCGGACACGGCCGCCGGATCGGGCGGGAGGTCCATCGTGGCCACGTGGTCCGGTTCGAGGGCACGGGTCCGGGCGACGAGCAGGGCGACGTCGTCGGCGGGGCGGCCGGGCAGCAGTGCGGCCAGGAGCCGGTCGCAGATCTCCTCCAGCGAGTCCGGCGCCGAGGTGAGGACGTCGTGCAGAGTGGCGAGTCCTCGGTCCACGTCACGCGTGCGGCCGGCGATCAGCCCGTCGGTGTGCAGGACCAGCAGGCTGTCCTCCGGCAGCTCGAACTCCGCCGTCTCGAAGGGGAGTCCACCCAGCCCGAGGGGCGGTCCGACCGGTACCTCCGGCAAGGCCTCGCTGATCTGCGAGGGGGTGACGACGGTCGGCGGGACATGGCCGGCACTGGCCAGCGAGCACCTGCGCGAGACGGGGTCGTAGATCGCGTACAGGCAGGTGGCGCTGGTCTCGCCCTCGTCCGGGGACTCCTCGCGCTGCATGCGGATGACGACGTCGTCCAGATGGGTGAGGAGTTCATCGGGCATGAGGTCGATGTCGGCGAATGCGCGGACGGCTGTGCGGAGTCGGCCCATGGTGGCGGCGGCGTGCAGGCCGTGGCCGACCACGTCGCCGACGACCAGCGCGACGCGGGCCCCGGACAGGGGGATGACGTCGTACCAATCGCCGCCCACACCGGCTCGGGACCCGGCGGGCAGGTAACGCGCAGCCGTTTCGACGGCCGCGTGGTTCACCGTGTTCCGCGGCAGCAGGGTCCGCTGGAGGGCGAGCGCGGTGGAACGCTCATGGGTGTACCGGCGGGCGTTGTCGATGGACACCGCCGCCCTGGAGGCGATCTCCTGCGCCAGCCGGAGGTCGTCGTCGTCGAAGGGGGTCGAGGTGCGGTGGCGTACGAACTGCACCAGGCCGAGGATCTCCCCGCGGGCGTGCAGAGGCACGAGGAGTACGGAGTGAAGCCCGAGGTCGCGCAGCACTCGGCCGTGGGACTCCGACGGCGCCACCCACGTGGGCATCTCGGTCCCCGCGATGTGGTGCAGGACGGACCGTCCGGTGGTCAGCGCGCGAACCGGTTCGGAGTCGTCGGGGTAGGTGTGGGTCCCGCCGACGCGGAGCGGGGACTCCGGACAGTCGTCGAGGACGGAGCGCTGGGCGACGCGGCGCTGTGTCAGGGCCTCCGGCGGACCGGTGCCGGTCTCGTCGAGTGCGGAGTCGAGGAGGTCGACGGTGACGAGGTCGGCGAAGTCCTCGGTGCAGACCTCCGTCAGCTCCTCCGCGGTGCGGGTGATGTCGAGCGTGGTCCCGATGAGCTTGCTCGCCCTGTCGGTGAGGGCGAACCGACGCTGCAGCAGACGGTCGCGTTCCTCCTGGTAGGCGGTGACGACCTCTTCCGAGGAACGGTCCACGTAGTCGAAACCGATCGCGACCAGCCTCACCGTGGCCAGGTTGATCATGTGCCAGTCGCCGGTGAGGCGGGGAGCTTCGGCCTGCAGCTGTTCGAGCAGACTGAGATGGCCGAGCCGGTAGGCACGGAGGAGCCGGCTCACCGGGATTCCCCGCCGGGCGTAGAGGCGGGCGATGTCCAAGGCGGCCGGAGGAGCTTCCGGCGCGCTCGCACCGGGGTGGGCCTCCAGGAGATCCAGAAGGGCGGTGACGTGCTGGGCCGTCTCCTCCAGGGTCAGGGCCTCGATGTCCGCGTTCTCCCACAGCTCGGGGAACTCGCCGTTCAGGCGCTGGAGCAGCAGGCCGGCCAGCTTCTCCACCTGCGGTCTGAGGTGGCGGGCCAGCTGACCAAGGAACGCATCGACCTCGGTTCCCATAGTGCGAATGTACGGGAAAGCCATGGTGTGCGCTCCTCGGACGGCTGTGGCGGCCTCTGATCGACCCGGACCTCAGAGCCCGAGGTGGTCGCCCAGGTCGGCGTAGTCGACCTGCCACAGGCCGGGGGAGCCCGTGGGGTACTGGGAGCGGAAGCCGAGCACGCGCTGGACGCGCGGCGAGAGCGTCTTGGCGAGCTCCCTGTCGACCAGGAAGGGGTACGCCTCCTCGCCGGTGAGGAAGCCCGCGTTGAACGCGAAGGCGAGGCCACGCCGGTACTCGGCGTCGGTTCGGTTCGCCCCGCCGCCGTGCGCGGTCTTGCCGCTGAAGAGAAGGACGTCCCCGGCGTTCATGACGGCGGGGATCGTCTGCTCGGGGGTCCCGCGGTCCTCGAAGTCGCTCCAGTGGTTGCTTCCGGGGATGACGCGGGTGGCGCCGTTCTCCTCCGTGAAGTCGGTCAGGGCGACCAGGAAGTTGATGGTGACTTCCGGCCCGCCGGGACCCATGCCGATGAACGGGAACCAGTTCTCCAGGTCACGGTGGAGCATCTGCGCCGTGTTGCCGGGGCCGATCTCGATCACCTGGGCGGTGGTCATCCAGTACGTGCCCGACTCCTGGAGGAAGACCAGGTCGCTGATCTCGTGGACCAGGGGGTGGTCGATGATCTCGCTGCGGAACGTGGCGCTGTGCGTCACCAGGTTCGTGAGGCGCTTGGTGTTGCTGCCGTGGAACGCGGCCACGATCTCGTCCTCGTGGGTGGACCCCGGGGCGAGCGCCCGCAGCGGCTGCTCGATCTCGGCGTTGAAGCGGACGATCTGCTCCTGCGTCAGGAAACCCTTGATGACGACGCCGCCGTCACGGGTCACGATCTCGAGGATCTCCTCCGTCGGCGTGTCGTTCGCCACGGACGTCAGTGCCTGGGTCTTCTTCTGTGTCGTCATGTGCGTCCTCTTCCTCGATCCGAAGCGCGGTTGGTCGACCGTTCGATCAGCCGCGGGCGTTCTGTCTTCCGGGGACTCCCGCGCTGCGTTCTCGCGACGGTCAGGTGGGTTCGGTGGCCACGGCGTTTCCGCGTTGTTCCTGTGGTGGTCGTCTCACTGTCGCCAGCCGGTACCGCAGGCGAGAACGACAGCGGGCACCTGCTTCGCCCGGGCCCGGTGCACGATGCACAGTCCGGTCGCGGGCACGGCGGAGCTATCCGCTCACGGCGTCCTTGCCGGAGTCGATGCGAACTCCGTGGGCGCTACGGGCAGAAGCGGGTCCCGGCGCCGTGTGCCGGTGGTGTGCGGTCCGCTCCCAGGGGCGTGCGCTGCCGAGCCATCCGAGGAGGAAGGCCGCCGGTACGGAGACCAGTCCGGGGGTGTGGAGCGGGAACAGGTTGAAGTCCTGATCCGGCAGCAGCGCGTATTTCGTCCCGGACACAGCGGGGGAGGCGAGGGTCAGCAGGGTGCACAGGGACAGCCCTCCGTAGACGAGCCACAGCAGCCCGTGACGGTTGAAGCCGGCCCAGAGGAAGGAGTAGACGAGCGCGGGGAACACGCATGTGGCCGCGAGGCTCAGCGAGAAGGCGAGGAGGAACTCGACGGGATAGCGGTGTACGGCGGTGGTGAGGAGAAGGCTCACGGCGCAGAGCGCGACAACGGACAGCCGCAGGACTGCCGGCTCTCCGATCCCGATCCGGGCACGGCCCTTCCGCCCGAGCAGGTCGCGGGTCACGGAGACGGCGCCGGCGAAGGTCACGCTCGCCACGGCCGTGAGCACCGCGAGGAAGGCGACACAGGCCACGAGGGTGATGAGCACGACCCGGCCGGTGGAGTGGTGGGGGAGGACCTCCGACGCCAGGAGGATCGGGGCTCCCTGCCCCTTCACGTCGACCGCTCCGATCCGTCCGCTGCCCACCACCGCGGCCGCGGCGAAGCCGGTCGTGATCAGCAGCAGGTAGAAGAAGCCGGTCAGCCCGACGGCGACGCTCAGTGAGCGCCGGGCGGCGGGCACGTCCCGGCTGGCGCTGACGCGCAGGAGCAGGTGGGGCATCATCGCGGTTCCGAGGATGACGACGATGTGGTCACTGAGCGTGCCGAGTGTTCCGCCTCCGGCGGAGTGCTCCCACAGTCCGGGGCTGAGGTACTCGTCCGGCGACACGCTCCTGTCCATGGCTGCCGACAGCAGGGATCCGGGACTCCAGTCGAAGAGGCGGAGCGCCAGCAGGGTCACCGCGGCGAGCGTCGCCAGGGCCACGGGCACTTTGGCGGCTTGCACGAAACTGGTACCGCGCAGATCGGCCACCCCTGCGAAACACGTGATCAGGAACCCCATCAGCACCGTGCACACCACCTGGGCCCGCTCGCTCGGCATGCCGATCAGAAGGGCGGCGGTGATGCCGCCGGCACGCAGTTGCACCATGAGCAGGGGCACGGCGATGCACAGTGTCACCACGGCACCGGCGATCCGTGCTCCCGGCCCCTCGGCACGCAGGGAGAACAGCTCGCCCAGGGTGTAGCGGCGGGTCGCGCGAATCCTGGAGGCGAGCAGCAGGAAGACGCCGAGTGCGAGGGCGCTGTCGACGGCGGTCGAGACTCCGTCGTAGCCGAAGAGGGCGATCGCTCCCGGCAGCGAGACCAGGATGACGACCGTGATCTGTTCCCCCGCCATCGCGACGCCGTTGAGGACGGGCGGGAGGGACCGGCCGGCGACGTAGAGGCGTTCCGGGTCGTCGTCCTGCGTGGCGAGCGTGAAGACCCACAGGAGGCAGAGGCCGATGAAGACGAGGAAGGCGCTGATGACCGCGCCCCTCGCGGCGGTGCCGATGAGATCGGGCGAGCCGACGCTCAGGAGGTGCGCCGTCACCACGTGCCCCCGGCCGAACGGGAGGCGGCAGTCGTCTCCGAGGCCGGTTCGAAGGAGGACGCGGCCCGGTTCTCGTACCACCAGGTCCCGCCGACGAGGACGACCAGCTGTGTGAGCGCCCACGCGATGCCGAGGGTGAGACGGCCGTATACGGAGATCTCTCCGAGGGGGGTGGAGCAGGAGAGCAGGACACCGACGGCGAGCGGCAGCGCGTTGACAGTGACCAGCATCCGTGTGTCACGGGGGGAATGCCGGGAGGAATCGGAGGGCACGTGACCTCTCTCGGGAAGAACAGGGAAGACGGACTCGGCGCGAGGGGGCGCGGGGACGGTCGCAACCGTTGAGGACGGGTGAGGGAGTCGGGCAGCCGTGCTCCGTACAGGTCGGAAGCCATGCCTGTGACCGCCGGGGCTCGACGGTGACGCGGCGTCCGCGGGGAAGGCGCAACAGTTCTACGGCGAACGACGGCCTCGGCGTGACGTCAGAGCACGACGGCCCGGCCGCGGTGAGGCTGGTGAAGCGCCTCGCACCGCGGGCGTCGGGCGTCAGCGGCGGCTGGTCGCCATCAGGCCGGCGTATTGCCCGGCACGCTCCAGGAGCCGGGGGACACCCGTTTCGAGCGACGGTCCGAAGACCGTGTCATGAGGACGCTCGCCCCGCTGCCAGCGGGTGTGGATGGCCTCGCAGAAGATCGCCGCTTTCCACAGGGCGAGGGTCTGGTACCAGGGGAGCGGGGTGAGATCGAGGCCTGTGCGGCGCTGGTAGCGCTCTGCCAGTTGGCGCTGGGTGAGGTAGCCGGGTGAACGGGTCACCTTGGTGAGTTCGAGCGGGGTGGCAGGGTTGCCGGCCTCGGACCAGGTGGCGGTGAGGTACCCCAGGTCCGCGAGCGGGTCGCCGAGCGTGGCCATCTCCCAGTCGAGGACCGCGAGGACCTCGGCCGGGGCCTGTGGGGCGAACATGAGGTTGCCCATGCGGTAGTCGCCGTGCACCACCGACGCCGCCTGGCTCGTCGGCAGGTTCTGGGCGAGCCAGTCCGCGATGCGCTCCACCGCGGGCAGGCTGCGAGTGGTGTTGACCTCCCAGAGGCCGCGGAAACGCTCGACCTGCCGCCGGAGGTACCCCTCGGGCCGGCCCAGGGAGGCGAGCTCCCCCCGGGTGACGTCGATGCCGTGCAGAGTGACAAGGGTTTCGACGACCGCCTCGCTGGTCAGCCGGCGCTGTTCGGCGGGGGAGAGGTGGGGCGGGATCGTGTCGGTGACGATCGTGCCGTCGAGCCGGGACATGAGGTAGAACGGCACGCCCAGAACGTCCTCGTCCTCGCAGACGGCGAGGATCTCCGGCACCGGCACCCCGTGCCCGTGGAGGATCTTCTGGATGCGTGCCTCGCGCACCATGTCGTGCGTCGACTTCGGCAGCGGCGGGCGCGGGCCGCGGCGCAGGACGACGGACTCGCCGCCGCGTTCGATCAGGTAGGTGACGTTCGAATGGCCGTCGCCGATGCGTTGCCACGCGATCGGCCCGCTGCCGATGCCGTGTGCGTCGAGGAAGCCGGTGACGGCGTCGAGGACCAGGAGGGGAGGACTGTCGAGATGACGGGCCCGCTCGCGGCTCGCGACGACTTCCACGCCGTCGGGGACGGTGTGCATCACGCGCCCCCGTCCCGGCCGACGACGGCGTCGCCCAGGTATCGCTCACCGGCCTGGACAGTGGCCCGCCGACCGGCCGAGGCACGGCGTGCGATGGCCCACCGGTGAGTCTCGTTGGAGCCGTCGTAGATGCGGAACGGACGTACCTCGTTGAGGTACTGGGCCAGCGGGAGTCCGTCGGAGACGCCGTCGCCGCCGCAGATCTGGACGGCACGGTCGATCACCCGGTGGATCGCCTCCGAGCAGTGGACCTTCGCGACCGAGGACATCGCCGAGCCCGCCTTCGGGTCGCTGTGCAGCAGCGCCGCGGTCTTGGTGATGATCGCGTCGGACGTCTCGATGTCGATGACGGACTCGGCGATCAGGTGCTGGGCCAGGCCGAGCGAGTCGATCGGACCGCCGAACAGCTCCCTCTTCGCGGCCCGGTCGAGGGCGATGTCGTGCGCCCGGCGCGCCAGTCCCAGCCAGCGCATGCAGTGCGTGAGTCGCGCGGGGCCGAGCCGTACCTGCGCGTACCGGAAGCCGAGTCCGACCTCGCCGAGGACCGCGTCGTCGGGGACGAAGCAGTTCTCGATGTACAGGTGCGGGTGGCCGCCGTCGATGGAACGGTCGACCGTGTGGATCGCCTCGCCGACCCTGATGCCGGGGTTCGTCATGTCGACGAGGAACATGGTGGCCCCCTCGGGGGAGCCGTCGACGGCCGGGGTGCGCGCCATGACGATGCAGAACGTGGCACCGACGGCTCCGCTGGTGAACCGCTTGTGGCCGTCGATGATCCAGCCGCCGTCGGTGCGTACGGCGGTGGTCCGCAGCGCCGCCGGATCGGATCCCGCTCCGGGGTGGGGCTCGGTCATGCCGAAGCAGGACCGGATGTCCCCCGCCGCCAGAGGCGCGAGATACAGCTTCTTCTGCTCCTCGGTCGCGATGACGTTGAGCATGTGCATGTTTCCCTCGTCGGGGGCCATGCAGTTGAGCGCGCTGGGGCCGATCGGCGAGTAGCCGGCCTCCTGGAGGATCGGCGACCAGTGCTCGATGGGCAGGCCCTGCCCGCCGTACTCCTTCGGCACGAGCGGCGCGAAGACGCCGGCCTCCTTCGCAGCGGCCTGCAGTCGGTCGCGGGTGGCCTGGTCGAGACGCCTGCCGGGCGCGGGCTCGGCGTCGATGACGGTCTCGCGGATGAACCGGCGCGTGCGCTCCGCGAGTTCCGCCACCTCGGGTGGCAGAGGGGTGAACGTCATGGCAATCCTTTCGGGGGTGGCGCGGTCGTTACGCGGTGCCGCCGGCGACCGCGAGGCCGCCGTCGACGGTGAGAACGCGCCCGGTGACCCAGGAGGCGTCCTGCGAGGCCAGGAAGGCCACGGCGGAGGCGACGTCCGACGGCTCGCCCAGGCGGCGCAGCGGGTAGTCGGCGGCGACCTCGGCTTCCTTGCCCTCGTACAGGGCTTCGGCGAACCGGGTCTTCACCACGGCGGGGGCCACCGCGTTGACGCGGATCTCCGGGCCGAGTTCGGCGGCCAGGGTCCGGGTCAGATGGGACACCGCCGCCTTGCTCACGCCGTAGAGGCCGATGCCGGGTGACGGGGTGTCGCCGGTGACGGAGGAGAGGTTCACGACGGCGCCCCGACGTTCGGTGAAACCGAGCTTCGGGTGGGCCACGGCGTCCTGAACCCAGGCGAGGGTGGCGAGGACGTTGACCTCCAGGACCTTGCGGGCGACATCGAGGTCCAGACCGATGACGGGGCCGTAGGCAGGGTTGATGCCCGCGTTGTTCACGAGGACGTCGAGCCCGCCGAACTCGCGCGCGACGGTGTCCAGGACCTCGCGGCGGTGGTCGGGATCGTCCGCCCTGCCGGCGACGGTGACGACACTGCCCGGAGGGAGGGAGGCCGCCGCCTCTTCGAGGGGACCGGCCTTGCGCGCGGTCAGACACACGCGCGCCCCTTCGGCGACGAGCCGTTCGGCGACGGCGAGACCGATGCCCCGGCTCGCTCCCGTCACGACGGCGGTGCGGCCCGAGAATCGGCCGGTGTGGTTCTCGCTCATGGATCAGTCCTTCGGGAGGCGCGCCGGCCCGGTGTCGTCCGTGTCGCGGAGTTCGGCGCGCCGGATCTTGCCGCTCTGGGTCTTGGGCAGGTCGGCGAGGAAATGGATCGTGCGGGGACACTTGTAGGCCGCCAGGCGGTCTCGGGAGAAGGCGATCAGCTCCTCCGCGGATGCGGTCAGACCCGCTTTCAGCGAGACGTAGGCGACGACGGTCTCGCCGCGGTAGTCGTCCGGCCGACCGACGACCGCGGCTTCGAGGACCGAGGGGTGTTCGTAGAGGGCGTCCTCGACCTCGCGCGGCCAGACCTTGTACCCGGACACGTTGATCTGGTCCTTGAGCCGGTCCACCAGGTAGACCCAGCCCTCCTCGTCGATCACCGCGACGTCACCGGTACGCAGCCGGCCCTCCGGCATCGTCCGACGGGTGGCCTCGGGCTTGCCCCAGTACCCGGGAACGACCTGCGGCCCGCTCAACTCCAGCTCACCCTGCTCACCGGGGGGTATCGGGTCGCCGTGCAGTCCCACGACGCGGGCGGTGATACGCGGCAGCGGCTTGCCGACGGACAGAGTGCCGCTCGGCAGGTGCACCGGTGCCCGCTCACCCGGCGGCACGGCGATGACGGCGGACGTTGTCTCGGTCATCCCGTAGCCGTTGTGGAGGTAGACGCCGAACCGCTCCTGGAACCGCTCGACGGTGGCCGGCGGTATCGGTGCGCCGCCCGAGTACAGGGCCTTCGCCGAGGCGAAGTGCTCCGGTCCGGCCTGCGGCAGCTCGTAGATCGCGTTGTACGCCGTGATGGAGCCGATCGTGTAGGTCACCCCGTGCTCGGCGAAGGCCTCCAGGGCGACCTCGGGGTGGAACCGGCCCGCCAGGACGAGCGTGGTGTCGGTGAGCAGGGAGATCGTCGCGTTGACCACCGCGCCGGTGATGTGGAACAGCGGGGCCATGGCGAACACGACGTCCCCGTCGCGCACACCCATCCACGACGCGCAGGTCGCCACCACGCTCAGGACGTTGCCGTGGGTGTTCATGGCACCCTTCGGCGGCCCCGTCGTCCCTGAGGTGTACGTCAGGAACGCGACGTCGTCGTGGGCCAGCTCCACGGGCGAGGGACCGCGGCCCTCGAACTCGCGGATCAGGGCCACCAGGTCGCCGTCCGGCGCGGGGGCCAGACGTTCCGTCGTCGCGAAGACCCGCGGATCGTTCCTCGACTGGTAGTCCAGCGCGGATGTGCTGATCAGCCATCGCACCGAACTCCCCGCCAGCGTGCCGAGCGTCTCGTGGACGTCCTCGTCCGCGCAGACGACGCCGACCGCCCCGGAGTCGTCGATGATCCGGCGGAGTTCCCGGCCCCGGTACATCGGGTTGAGTCCCAGGGCCGTGGCCCCCAGCTTCCACAGGGCCAGCAGCACCAGCGCGTACTGCGGGACGTTCTGCAGGTACACCCCGACGCGGTCGCCCCGGCCGGTCCCGCGGGCCTCGAACGCGGCGGCCAGGGCGTCCGACGCCGCGTCCACCTCCCGCGCGGACAGAGCGCCGTCGAAGAAGCGGAGCGCGGTGCCCTCCGGGTTCTTCGCCACGCGTGCCCTCCAGGCGGCCACGAGCGAGCCGGGTGTCGTGTCCGGCCCCGTACCGGACCCGTCGGGGGACGTGTCCCGCCGCCCGCCGTCATCCACTGTCATCTGCCGTCCTTCCCATCCGTGTCCACGCGCTCGGCGCGCCGGTCACGTGAGCTCGCGCTTGAGGATCTTTCCGGTGGACGTCATCGGCAGGGTCTGCACGATCTCCACGATGCGCGGGTACTTGTAGGCGGCCATCTGCTCCTTGCCCCAGGCGATCAGCTCGTCGGGGCGGGCCTCGGCGCCACGCTCGAGGATGACGAACGCCTTGATCTCCTCGCCGTGACTCTCGTGCGGCACGCCGACGACCGCGGCCAGGCTGACCGCCGGGTGCGTCATCAGGACCTCCTCGATCTCGCGCGGGTACACGTTGAAGCCACCGCGGATGATCAGGTCCTTCGCCCGGTCGACGATGTAGTAGAAGCCGTCCTTGTCCCTGCGGGCCAGGTCGCCGGTGCGGAACCAACCGTCCCTGACGGCTTCGGCGGTGGCCACGGGGCGGCCGTGGTAGCCCTTCATCACGTTGTGGCCCTTGACCGCGATCTCGCCGATGGCGCTGCCCGTGCCGTCGTCCTCGACCTCGGACCAGTCCGGCTTGACGAGCTTGACCTCGACGCCCCAGATCGGCACGCCGATCGACCCGGGCCGGGGCTCCCGCGCCGGATCGCTGAAGGTCACCACCGGCGAGGTCTCGGAGAGGCCGTAGCCCTCCAGGACCTGGACGCCCAATCGCTCCCTGACCTGCTTGACGATCTCCGCGGGGAGCGAGGCGCCACCGGAGACGCCGACGCGCAGGTTCCTCGCGATCCTCTCGACGTCGACGTCGTCGGTGAGCGCCTGCAAGAGGCCCCACCACATGGTGGGGACGCCCGCGAAGACGGTGATGTCCTCCCGCTGCATCAGGGACACCGTCTGCCGGGCGTCGAACCGTGGCAGCAGCACCAGTGTGCTCGCCGTCGAGAAGCCGGCGTTCATCTGCACGGTCGCGCCGAAGGAGTGGAACAGCGGCAGCACGACCAGATGGGTGTCCTGGGCCGGCCGGTTCTCCAACAGCTGGTTGACCGCGAGGGCGTTGAGCGCCAGGTTGGCGTGGCTGAGTTCGGCGCCCTTCGCCTGTCCTGTCGTACCGCTCGTGTAGAGCAGCACGGCCGGGTCGTCACCGGACGTCCCGATGCTGTCGAACGTCGCCGCGGCGCCCCGCAGTGCGGCGCCCATGGTCTCGACGCCTTCGATCGGGCTTTCCGCCGCGGGGTCGGCGGTGATGAGGAAGAAGTGCTCGCAGCCCGGGGTCCCGGTGAACCCGGCGTGGCCCTCCGCACCCATCGGCAGGCCCTCGACGCCCTCGAAGCAGAAGTACGCCTTCGCCTCCGAGTCGGCGAGGTGGTAGGCGACCTCCCGGCCCTTGAGCAGGATGTTGAGCGGTACGACTACGGCGCCGGCCTTGAGGATCCCGTAGTAGACGATCGGGAACCAGGGCACGTTCGGACAACTGAGCGCGACCTTGTCGCCGGGCCAGATGCCGCGGTCCACCAGGAGGTTGGCGACCTGATTGGCAGCGGCGTCGATCTGGGCGTAGGTCAGACGCGTCTCGCCGAGGACGACGGCGTCCCGGTTCGGGTGCGTGCGGGCGGAGTCCTCGAGCAGGACCGAGAGGTTCAGCATGGTGTCTTCCGGGAGGGTGGACCGGGCCAGGCCGCGGGGTAACGGAACACGCGGCATGGCCCGGAGCGGGTGGGGGTTACGCGTGGCTCGACGCGGACGTCACAACTGCCGCAGGAGCCGATCGAGGGCCTCGGCCGTCGCCTCGATGTCGGCGGTGGTGTGCGCCGTGCTGAGGAAGACCTTGCCGGACGGCATGAAAAGGAAGCCCTGCCGCAGCATCCCTTCGAGGATCACCGCCCAGAGCCCGCTCGTTCCGTGAAGCCCCGTGGCGCCCCCGGCGGGGACGTACTGGAGGAGCGAGCCGACCCGGTTGAAGCTGCCGAAGTCGGCCGACGAACCGAGAACGGTGCCGACGAGGGCTTCGAACTCGGACGATGTCCGTTCGAGTTGCTCGTAGACCGCGGGGTCGGCCAGGACGCGCATCGTCGCCGCGACGGCTGCCAGCGCGATCGGGTTGGCGTTGAAGGTTCCGGCGTGCACGACGCCGGAGGTCACCTGGTCGATCAGATCCGCCCGGCCGACGACGGCGCTCTGGGTGAACCCGCCAGCCATCGCCTTCCCGAAGACGGACAGGTCGGGAAGGACGCCGTACTTCTCGGCCGCCCCGCCCCGGGCGATCCGGAACCCGGCGATCACCTCGTCGAAGACGAGGACGACGCCGTGCCGGTCGCAGAGGGTCCGCAGCGTCGACAGGAACTGCGGTGTGGGTGCTTCGACGCCGGCGTTGCTCATCACCGGGTCGACGAGCACGGCCGCGATGTCGCGCTCGACGGACTCCCCCAGCAGGCGCTCGGCCAGCCGCACGTCGTTGAAGCGTGCCACGACCAGGTCGTCGAGGACGCTGGCCGACTGTCCCGCCCCGCCGGGGGTGGCAGGGCGGTCGCAGTCGTCCTCGGACATCCCGGCGTACACGGTGTCGTGCCAACCGTGGTAGCTCTTCGCGAACTTGAGGACGCGGCGCCGGCCGGTGGCGGCGCGCGCGAGGCGCAGCGCCACCTGCACCGCTTCGGTCCCCGTGTTGCTCCACAGCAGTCGCTCGCCGTGCGGCACCGCTTCGAGGACCGCTTCCGCCGCGAGGTACTCGAGCGGGTGGCCGGTGCCGACGACCTGCATCTTCGTCGCGACCTCGGACACCGCTGACAGCACGCGCGGGTCACTGTGACCGAGGACGAGCGGCCCCCAGGCCATCACGTAGTCGACGTACCGGTCGCCGTCCAGGTCCCAGACGTGTGCGCCCCGCGCCTCGCGCACGAAGAGCGGATGGGGAGGCATCGCGGCGCGCAGGCCCGACCCCACACCCCCGCCGACGCTGCGGCGGGCTCGCTCGAAGGCCGAGCGTGATGATTCCAGGGCCATGAGATCGCCCCTGCCTTTCAGTACGTGATCACCGAGCGGATGCCGATGCCGCGCTTCATCTGGTCGAACGCCTCGTTGACGTCCTTCAGACCGATCACGCTCGTCACCAGGGAGTCGAGATCGATGCGGTCGTTCATGTAGTGGTCGATCAGCAGCGGGAAGTCGGAAGCAGGCTTGCTGGAGCCGTAGTTCGAGCCGATGAGCGAGAGCTCCTGATCGGACATGACGAAGGGATCGATGGAGACCTTCAGGCCGTCCGCCACCTGCCCGGCGACCACCGCCGTGCCGCCCCGGGCCAGGACCTCGTAGGCCGCCTCGATGGTGCGGGGCAGCCCGATGGCCTCGATGGCGATCTCCACACCGCGTCCGTCGGTGAGCTGCCGCACCCGGTCCGCGAAATCCTCGCGACCGTTGTTGATCAGGTCGGTCGCGCCGAAGACGCGCGCCTGCTCCAGCTTCTCGTCGGAGATGTCCGCGGCGATGATCTTCCGCGCGCCGGCGAGCCGGGCACCCTGGATCGCGTTCAGGCCGACGCCGCCGCAGCCGAGGACCAGCACGGTGTCGCTCGGCCGCACGTTGGCGGTGTTGACGGCCGCGCCGACACCGGTCGTGACGGCGCATCCGACCAGAGCCGCCTGCGGGAACGGGGCGTCGTCCCGGACGGCGATCGCGCCCGACTCGGGCACGAGGGCGTACTCGCCGAACGTTCCGAGGCCCGCGAAGCTGAGGACGTCGTCCCCGCCGGCGGACGTGATCCGGGACCGGCCGTCGAACGACAGGTGGTTCGCCGAGTGCTGGCTGACCATGTCGCAGAGGACGGGCCTGCCGCTGATGCAGTAGCGGCAGCGGCGACACGAGGGCGTCCAGGACAGCACGACGTGGTCGCCCTTCTTCAGCGTCGTGACGCCTTCGCCGACACTTTCGACGATCCCGGCCCCCTCATGGCCGAGGATCATCGGCGTAGGAACCTCCCATTCGCCCAGGAGGACGTGGAGGTCGCTGTGGCACACCCCGCTCGCCCGGAGCCGCACGAGCACCTCGCCGGGCGGAGGCGTCGAGGGGATCGTCACTCGCTCGATGGTCAGCGGTTCGTTCGGGGTCCTGAAGACGGCGGCGTCGAACTCGATCGTCATGAAAGTCTTCCTTCCGTGTTGTGGGGCGGTCACGTCCGAGCGGTGCGGATGAGCTTCCTGTTGGCGAACTCGTCGATGCCCGCCCGTCCCAGCTCGCGGCCGAAACCGGACAACTTGACGCCACCGAAGGGAAGTTCCGCGCCGTCGAGGCCGACGCCGTTGATGAAGACCATGCCGGCCTCGATCCTGTCGGCGACGCGCAGCGCCTGCTCGGCGTCCGTCGTGAACACGTAGGAGCCCAGCCCGTACGGGGTGTCGTTCGCCAGCTCGACGGCCTCGTCCTCGGAACCGACCCGGTAGACGGTCGCGACGGGACCGAAGAGCTCCTCGGAGGCCGACGGCGACGCCGGGGAGAGGCCCGTCAGCACGCCGGGAGGGAAGTACGCCCCTTCGCGCTGCCGTGCGGAGACGAAGGTCGCCCCCTCGTCGACGGCTCGCCCGACCTGCTCCTCGACGTACTCGGCGGCGGCGACCGAGGAGAGCGGCGCCAGTCCGTCGGTCAGCGCCAGCACCTTCTCGGTGAACCTGTCGAGGAAGGCGTCGTAGACGTCATCGGCGACGATGAAGCGCTTCCCGGCGTTGCACGCCTGCCCGGCGTTCTCGAACCGCGCCTCGACCGCCGCCTGGACCGTGGCGTCGAGGTCGTCGGTCGACAGCACGATGAACGGGTCCGAGCCGCCCAGTTCGAGCACCACCTTCTTGAGGCTGCGCCCGGCCTTCTCGGCGACCTCCGCGCCGGCCCGCTCCGAACCGGTGAAGGAGACGCCCTGCACGCGGGGGTCGGCGATGGCGCGACCGATCTGCTCGCCGGTGGCGTGGACGTTGACGTAGCAGCCCTGGGGGAAACCCGCGTCCGTGAACAGCTGCTGGAGAGCCGCGGACGACTCCGGACACTGCGACGCGTGCTTGAGCACGATGGTGTTGCCCAGCGCGAGGTTGGGCGCGGCGAACCGGGCCACCTGGTAGTACGGGTAGTTCCAGGGCATGATTCCAAGCAGCACGCCGACCGGCTGGCGGCGGACGAAGGCGGTTCCCTCGCCCTCCAGGAGCTCGATCGGTTCGTCGGTGAGGAACTTCTCCGCGTTCTCGGCGTAGTACCGGTAGATCGAGGCGCTGAACTCGACCTCCCCGACGGCCTCCTCCACCGGCTTGCCCATCTCCCGGTGGATGATCTCGGCGAGCTGTCGGCTGCGCTCGTCGTGCAGGGTGGCGACGGCGTGCAACAGCTGGGCGCGCTGTTCCACGGAGGTCTGCCTCGACCAGTGCGCGTAGGCCTCCGCCGCCGCGTCGAGCGCCGCGTCGACGACCTCGTCCGTCGCGGTGGGGTACTCCTTGACCAACTTGCCGGTGGCCGGGTCCACCACCGCGTACACGTGCCTTTTCGCCATGCTGACTCCTTGTTGGTGTGACGGGTTCATGCGAGGGCCCCGGCCGCGCGGGCCAGGTTCGCGTCCGAGGCCGCGTTGCGGTCGTGCAGCGCGCGGTAGGCGCGGAAGTAGACGAATCCCTGGGTGCCCCAGGTCGCCAGCGCGGCGGTGTAGAAGATCGTGCGGTTCGCGTCGTCGAACGGCAGGGGGAAGAAGTCGTACGTGATCGCGATGGTGGTCCCGGCGGCCGTGACCAGCGCCGTCCAGACCGCCGGCCACCTCGCGCCCGCCTTCCACAGCCGCTTGGCGAAGTACCCGAGGAAGACCGCCGTGACGAGATTGACGACGACGTAGAACACGGCGACCCAGAACGCGATGCCACCGGCGTGGAGATCCGCGCCGTGGAACTGCCGGAGGAACAGGCCGGCCACGATCGCGAATCCGAATACGGCGACGTCGACGCCGCGGCTCGGCTTGTAGCGATGGGTGACCTTCATCAGGCCCAGGACCAGGATGAGCGTGATGCCGACCGACCTGGAGAACGCGTCGAAGAAGTACGCCAGGTCGTACAGGACGCTGTCGCTCTTGGCTCCGAGCAGCGACCAGAGCAGGAAGTTGGTGCCCGACGTGGCGACGACCATCCATTCGAGACCCAGGAGGTAGTTGCCGTAGCGGCGGATGAATTTCCAGCCGTAGAAGTAACCGGCGAAGATCATCCACAGGTCGGCCAGCAGGAACAGCGTCTCCTTCATCGGGACGCCCCCTCTCGGACGTCGCGAGTCAGCAGGGTGAGGACGCTCTCCGCGGTGCGCTGGCCCGTCAGAACCGCGCCGTTCATGGTTCCGGCCCATTCGCCGGCGGTTTCGGAGCCCGCCCAGTGGACGCGCCCGTGGGGCTCGCCCAGCGCCTTGCCGAAGCTCGTGGTCGCGTACGGGGCGACGGCGGGATTGGGGCCGCCCGGGGCGAAGGGCTCCGCTCCCCAGCAGTGGTCCACGTAGTCGATCGGGGTGAGCGCCTGCGGGCCGTAGAGGTCGGCGAGCTGCCGGACCACCCGGTCGCGTCGGGTCTCGGGGCCGAAGCCGTCGAAGACGCGCGGATCGCAGAAGGCCATCAGGACGCCCGGTCCGCCGGGGGCGGGGGACACGTCGAAGGTGATGAACACGGTTCCGGTGTCGGTCACCGCCTCGCCGGAACAGCCTTCGGCCCGCCAGAACGGCCTCTCGTAGGCCACGAACGCCTTGCTCAGCACGCCCATGCGCCAGGTCCGTGTGAGCCCTTCGCCCCGGTCGGACAGAGCGGGCTCGAAGGTGATGGCGGCGCGGTGCGCCGGCGAGGCCGTGACGATCGCGTACCGGGCGCGGATCTCGCCGGAGTCGGTGCGGACGGTGACGCCGTCGTCGTCCTGTGCGATGCGGCGCACCGGTGTCTCCAGGCGCACGCGGTCACCGAGCCGCTCCGCCACCCGCTTGGCGATCTCCTGGGTGGTCTCGACGATCCGGTCCTGCTGCTGGCCGCCCTCGACGTCCAGCATGTGATCGAGTCCGCCCGCCGAGCGGATGTAGCGCAGTGCGTGCAGCAGGGAGACGTCTCCCGGGGTGCAGCCCCACTGCACCTTGCTGATGACGGTCATCAGCGCACGGGTGCCGGGCAGCGCGTTCTTCCGGTCGAGCCACTCGCCGAACGAGACGGCGTCGAGCCGGCCGGCCCCCGGCGTCTCCCACGCCGCGTCCACGTCGACGGTCGCGACCAGCTTGTTCACCGACGCCTGCATGCGCGCCATGTCCACCAGGGCCGCAGGGGAGACCTTGGGAATGGTGCCGCTGTAGGTGCGGCGCCGGCCCGCCATCCACAGCACGTTGCGGCCCTGGGCGAACTGGTCGGTGGTCGTACACCCCACCCGGCTCGCGAGGTCCCGGACGGCGGTGTGGCGCCGGGCCACCCACGTCGCTCCGAGGTCGACCCGCACGCCGGCCACCTCGCCGGAGAGCGAGCGGCCTCCGACCCGGTCGCGGCCTTCCACGACCAGGACGGACCGCCCCGTGCTCACCAGCCGCTCCGCCGCGCTCAGACCGGCGAAACCGGCACCGACGACCACGACGTCGACCGTGGTGCTCCCGGAGCGGGGCTCACGAGATCCGGACATGGCTGCCTCCTTCACCCACGCGGCTCGCGTGCTGAGCGATGTAGGTCGTGACGGGGCCGACGAGGGACTCGGGGAGGTGATGGCCCATGCCGGGGATGACCACGTGCTGGGCCGAGCGGATCGCCCTGACGGTCGCGGCGCCGCCGCTCGGGCTCACCAGCGGGTCCCGGTCGCCGTGGATGACCAGCGTCGGGGCGTTGATCCGGCTCAGCTGGGCCGTCCGGTCCCCGGAGCGTTGGATGGCCTGGATCTGGCGCGCCGTGCCGGCCGCCGGGTCGCCGGCGCTGCGGTCCCAGCCGCGAGCCGCGATGGCCGCCTCGGCCGCGTCGTCGATGGGGTGCCCCGTTCCTGCGATGTGACGGGTGAGCCTCAGGTGGGCACGGACCGCCGCGGTTCTGTTCCTCGCCGGCGGGGCGGCGAGGAGCCGGATCGTCGAGAGAGCCGGCTGACCGACCTTGCGCGCCCCGGTGGTGGAGTAGACGGAGGCCAGCGACAGGACCCGCTCGGGTGCCGTGGCCGCGATCGTCTGCGCGATCATTCCGCCCATCGACCGCCCGACCAGGTGCGCCCGCGCGATCCCGAGCCGGTCGAGTACGCCGACGGCGTCCTGGGCCATGTCGGCCAGCGCGTACGCGTCGCCGCGCGGACGCGCGGCGATCTGACGCCAGAGCCCGGGAGGGGGCGAGGCGACGAACGTCGACTGGCCCACGTCACGGTTGTCGATCGCGACGACCCGGAAACCGTGGGCGACGAGGGAGCCGACGAACGAGTCGGTCCAGAAGGTGAGGTCTTCGCCCAGTCCCGCGATGAGCAGCATCGCGGGGTCGTCCTGGTCGCCGTGGTCCCGGAAGCAGATCGTCATCCCGGACGGCAGGGTCGCGTACTGGTCGGCGCTCTCGGTGCCGCTCGTCTCAGGCACGGGTGGCCCGCCTGTCACCGGAGGCCGGCGCGGCCGCCCGGCGGGTGCCGAACCGGAGGTTCTCGTCGGCCACCGGGCCGCGCAGGGCCCTGGCGTCCTCGGGGTAGGACATCGCCATCCGCCAGGGCTTCTCGGGGCCCTGCTTGGGCAGGAGCTTCTCGCCGCGCTTGGCGTACCCGGCCTGGATGTCCATGACGGGCCTGCGCTTCGTCCCCGACGGTGCGACCGGAACCACCGTGTCGTATCCGCGGGCGTCCATGTGCCGGACGAGATCGATGAAGTAACGACACATCAGGCTCACCTTGAGCGTCCAGGACGAGGTGGTGTAGCCGATCGCCATCGCCCAGTTCGGCATCCCGCTCAGCAGCATGCCGCGGTAACAGAGCGCGTCCGCGATGTCGACCTGGCGCCCGTCGACCACGATGGGCATGCCGTCGAAGAGCCGCAGGTTCAGCCCCGTCGCGGTGACGATGATGTCGGCTTCCAGTTCCTCACCCGACGCCAGGACGATTCCGCGCTTGCTGAACCGCGCCACGGCGTCGGTGACGACGGAGGCCCTTCCTTCCTTGATCGCGTCGAAGAAGTCGCCGTTCGGTGCCACGCACAGCCGCTGGTCCCACGGGGCGTACGGCGGGTTGAAGTGCTTGTCGACGTCGAATCCCTTGGGAAGGCGCTTGACGTTCTCGCGCCGGATGAAGGCCCGTCCGGCCTTGGGGAAGGTCCGCAGGCCCTTGACGACGGCGTGTTCGGTCCAGATGTTCTTGAACCGCGTCATGGCGTACCCGCGCTCTTCCCCGAGCAGCTTCGTGAGCGCCAGGGCGACCTTGTCGACCCGGGGGAGCGCCATGACGTAGGTGGGGGTGCGCTGCAGCATCGTCACGTGCCGAGCGGCGCCCGCCCCGGCGGTCATGGCCGGCACCAGAGTGATCGCGGTCGCGCCGCTGCCGATGACGACAACCTTCTTGCCGCTGTAGTCGAGGTCCTCGGGCCAGTGCTGCGGATGGACGATCCGGCCCTCGAACTCGTCCCGCCCCTGGAACTCCGGCGAGAACCCCTCGTCGTACCGGTAGTAGCCGGTGGCGGCGAAGACCCATCCCGCGTGGATCGTCCTGGTCCGGGTCGTTCCCGTGGCGGGGTCCGACGTCTGGACGGTGAGAGTCCACCGTGAGTCCGCCGTGGACCACTCCGAGCGGACGACCCGGTGGCCGAGCCTGAGGACGCGCTCCAGGCCGTTCTCCTCGACGGTCTCGTGGAGGTACCCCTTGATGAGGGGAGCGTCGGCGATCGCTGCTTCGTGGCGCCAGGGCTTGAACGCGTATCCGAACGTGTGGAGGTCGGAGTCCGAGCGGATGCCGGGATAGCGGAACAGGTCCCACGTGCCTCCGATGTCGTCGCGCGCTTCCAGCACGGCGAGCGACTTCTCGGGGAGCTCCCGGCTGAAATAGGTGGCCGCGCCGATCCCGGAGATCCCGGCCCCGATGATCACCACGTCGAATTCCTCGACGGCGTCCAACACCTCAGCTGTCATGGCGTTTCCTCGCTGTTCCTGTGGCGGTTGCCTCACTGTCGCCAGCCAGGACCGTCTGCGAGAACGACAGCGGGCACCTCCTTCGCCAGGGCGCGGTGCACGATGCACAGGCGGGCCGGGCCGCTGCGCCCATACGGTGTCCGACGTTCGGGCTGAGGCCCCTGCCGAGCCCGCGGCCCGGCCCTTCCGGGAGCAGGGCGGCCGGAGACGGCCGTCCAGCGGCCGGTCGTGCCGCAGTCATCGCGGCAGCAAGACCGGCGTGATAGAGGTTTGCCCCCGGTGTTTAGTGGTACTAAACACCTCGTCGCGGTCGTGCGCAGAGGTCGAACCAGCTGTCGTCACGACCTCGCTGCGCGTCGGGCCCCCGGGTGTATCGAGCCGAGGGGGATCGCTGCCGTCACTCCCGCGATCGCGGCCGAGTGGAAGCGGCCGACGACCCGGAACCCGTACGGGGCCACGTCATCTCGGGCGGGAGGTTCCGCCTCTTCCCGCTCCGGCTCAGCCGCTGCGAGGGAGCCGCACCCGTTCGTTCGCGCAGGCGTACCGCTGCACGCACTCCTTTGTCCATCCACGACGGGCCGGTACCTGCCCGTGAGCCGAAAGGTGGTCGCGATGACCGACCTCTCCAAGACAGGGCACGTCGAAGCACCCGGCGGTGAAGCGGGATCGGGCAACCCGCTCCACCGTGGGCTCGGCGTGTCGCAGATCGTGTTCATGGTCGTCGCCGCTGCGGCGCCGCTCGGGCTGGTGGCCGGCGGGGTGCCGCTCGCCTTCGCCGTGAGCGGCAGCCCCGGGATGCCGCTGTACTTCGTGCTGTCCACCGTGCTGCTGCTGGTCTTCGCGGTCGGCTTCACACTGATGGCCGGACGGGTACGCGACGCGGGCGCCTTCTACGCCTACGTCCAGGCGGGGCTGGGCCGGATTCCCGGTCTCTCGGCCGCGACCCTCGCGCTCTTCTCCTACACACTGCTTCTCGTCGGGGTGAACGCCTACGTCGGCGTCGCGACGAGCAACGTCATCGAGCGGTACGCCGACGTCGGCTCCCCGTGGTGGGCGTGGGCGCTCGTCTCGCTGGGCGTCATCGCCTTCCTCGGCTATCGCGACATCGAGCTGAGCGCCAAGGTGCTCGGTGCCGTGCTGGTGCTGGAATCCCTGCTGCTCCTGGTCATGGACCTCGGCATCGTGGGCCACGGCGGTGCCCACGGCCTGACGGCCGAACCGTTGTCGCCGTCGATCGTGGGGACCGGCTCCCTGGGGCTCGGCGTCATGTTCGCCCTCTTCGGGTTCATCGGCTTCGAGGCGACGGCCGTGTTCCGCAACGAGGCGAAGGACCCCGACGTCACGGTCCCGCGGGCGACGTACGTCGCGATCCTGGTGATCGGAGTCTTCTACGCGTTCACCGTGTGGGCGATCGTGGTGGGTGCCGGCGTCGACGCGGTGGTCGGAGCCGCGCAGGCCGACCCCGAAGGCCTGGTCCTCACGCTGACGCGGAGCTACGTCGGGTCCGTCTGGGCCGACACCATGCAACTACTGCTGATCACCAGCCAGTTCGCCTGCGTACTGGCCTTCCACAACGTCGTGACGCGCTACCAGTTCGCGCTGTCCCGAGCCGGCGCGCTGCCGGCGTCGCTGGGTGTCGTCCACCCCCGGCACCGCGCGCCGTCGGCGTCCTCGGCCGTCGCCTCGGCGGTCGCGTTCGTCACCACGGCCGTCGTCGCCACGCTCGGCCTCGACCCGATCGGGGACCTGTACGCGTGGTTCTCCGGCGCCGCCACCCTCGGCGTCGTCCTTCTGATGGCGGCCACCAGCCTCGCGGTCATCGGGTTCTTCCGGCGCGCCGACGGGCGGCAGTCGGTGTGGCGTACGGTCGTGGCCCCGGGCGTCGCCTTCCTCGGCCTGGCCTGTGTGGTCTGCCTGATGGTCGCCAACTTCCCGCTCCTCGTCGGCACCACCACGGGTGCCTGGGTGATCGGCGGCCTCGTCGCCCTCTCGGCCGTGGCCGGCGCGGTGCAGGCCCTCGTCCTGCGAGCGCGCCGACCGGCTGTCTACGAGCGGCTCTGAGCGACGTGCCGGTCAGCTCATGAGCACAGGGGCCGGCCGGTCTGTGCACCGTGCACCAGCCCCAGGGGAAGCAGGTGCTCGGTGTCGTTCTCACCGTGGTCGTGGGTGGCGACAGTGAGGTACGAGGCAACCGCCACAGGTGAAGTTCGGTTTCGCTGAACACCGTGTCGAGGGCGTGCCGACCAGGGCGCCTAGAGGAGTGCGTTGAGTATTCAGACTGTCATCGTGGGGCTCGGTGCCACTGGCCGGGCCATCGCTTCCTCCTTGCTGCAACGCGTGGACGTGGAGATCGTCGGAGCAGTGGACCAGGACCCCCGCGTGGTCGGTCAGGACCTCGGGGTGCTCCTTGGCGGCGCCGCGAACGGTGTGGTCATCGTGGGCGACCCGGCCGAGCTGCCCGCCGCCGACCTCGCGCTCGTGGCGACCGTCTCGGATCTGCACAGGGCGGCCGACGTCCTGCTGCCGCTGCTGCAGCGTTCGTACAACGTCCTGAGCATCTGCGAAGAACTGGCCCATCCATGGCGGAGCCACCCCGAACTGGCCCGACGGCTCGACGACACGGCGAAGACGCATGGCGTGACCGTCCTGGGCAGCGGGGCGAACCCGGGCATCCTGATGGACACCCTTCCTCTCCTCCTGACCGCACTGACTCAGCGTGTGGAGAGCGTGCGGATCCGCCGACGCACGAACATGTCACGCTACGGCGCGATCCTGTCGAAGTTCGGCCTCGGTCTGACCCTGCGCGAGTTCGCGACGGCGCGCAGCCGGGGCGAGGTCGTCGGACATCACGGCTTCGAGCAGGCCATCGGGGCGCTCGCGGCAGGGCTCGGATGGGATCTCGACTCGGTGGACGTCGGAGCGGTCGAACCCACTGTCGTGACGACTTCGCCGCGCGTCGGGGACCACATGCGTATCGAACCGGGGCAGATCGCGGCGGTCACTCACGCCGCCCGGGGCGTGCTCAAGGGCGACGTGGTGATCGATCTGGAGATCACGTTCGGGTTCTTCGACCCGGCCGACGAGGTGGCCGCGGGCGACGACTACCGGATCGTCGGAGAGGAGCAGGTCGTCGACCTCCGCTCCTCCGTGGGCTTCGATTCCTTCCTCAGCACCGTCGCGGCGGCGGTCAACGCCTCCACCGCGGTCGTCGAGGCGCCTCCCGGTCTCCTGTCGATGGGGGACCTGCCCGCCCGTTCGGTCGCGGCCAAGGGAGAGCGGCGAGCGGACCGGGCCTCGCTCGGGGCCACGACTTCCCAGGACTGAGACGGAGACGTGGAAGACGAAGAACCTCCTGTTCGCCGTCTTCACGCGTCTTGCCGAAGAGCCGCCCGTCACGGCCGATCCGCCGGCCGGGAACGGGGGCTCGGGCGTGCTGCCGAGCACGCCTCGACGCGGAGCACGAAGTGGGGCGGACGCCCCACCTGGAAGGAGATCGGGACAGCATGAGGACCGACAGCACGAAGTACAGCAGCTTCACCGGCTGGATCGACCCGCCGGACGACGTGCGGCCCGCGCTGGACGGCGACCTCACCTGTGACATCGCCGTCATCGGCGGCGGCATGGGTGGCATGGCGGCCGCCCTGCGCCTCGCGGAGCGTGACCAGGACGTCGTCCTGCTGGAGGCCGAGTTCTGCGGCTACGGCTCGGCCTCGCGCAACGGCGGTCAGATCGCCGGGGCGCCGGGTGGCGACCTGCGGATGCTCAGCCTCCAGTCGCCGAAGAAGATGCCGGTCATGGCCAGACTGGCGGAGCACGCGGGCCGCTATGTGGAAGACCTCATCAAGACGCACGACATCGACTGCGACTACGTGGCGAACGGCCTGGTGTGGGGTGCGGTCTCACCCCTCATGATGCTCAGGGTGCGTACCCAGGCGGCGATCCTGCGCGCCTTCGGTGGGGGCGGGACCGTCGGCAGCAGAGAGGAACTCGGCCTCCCCGCCGGCTTCGTGGGCGGGATGCGGGAATCCATCGGCGGGATGCTGAACCCGGGCAAGCTCGCTCGTGGTGTGCGTCGCGCGCTGCTCGCCTCCTCGGCCAAGGTCTTCGAGCGGACGCGGGTGAGCGATGTCCGGCGCACGGGCGGCACCGTCGAGATCACGACACCGCACGGCACCGTGCGGGCCAACAAGGTGCTGCTCGCGACCAGCGTCTACGGCGGCGAGTGGGACATCACGCCCAAGAACCTCGCGACGCCGCTGTACGTCATCGAGATCGAGTCGGAACCCATCGCGCCGGAGCGGCTCGCCGCGCTGAACTGGACCAGTCGGTCCGGCATCATCACCCAGCACCAGTTGATGACCCACTACCGGCTCACCGAGCGCAACACCCTCGTCTGCGGGGTCCGCAAAGCGCAGCGAGGCCAGACCTACCCGCTCCCGGACCGGGTCCCGGACGCCAGTGTCGTGCGGGACATGGGGAAGGATCTGGCCAACCGGTTCCCGTCGCTGTCCGACGTGGCCATCGAGCGGGCCTGGGGCGGTTGGATCGGCATCAGCCCGGACTGGCTGTCGGTCGCCGGGCAGGTGGGCGACAACGTCTTCTACGCGATGGCCTGCAACGGCCACGGCCTCTGCCAGGTGCCGTACGTGACCCATCAGCTCGCCGACTACATCGTCGACGGCGAGATGCCGGAGGACCTCGCCGGCATCTGGTCGGACGCCTCGAAGTACTCGCCGTCGATGTCACTGCTGATGCAGCCGTTCGTCCTCCGGGCCATCTGGGGGCTGGACCGGTTCAACGACTTCTTCAACGGCAGCAGGAAGCTGGCCCGGCGGGCGCTCCGTCGTGGCAGGCGCGGGGACTTCTGAAGGTGCGGGTGGCGTCCGTTCCGTGCGGGCGTGGTGTGGAGATCGCCGCCCGCTATGACAAGACCGCCGAGCCCTGCGCAGCAGCCGTCGCCCTCGCACCACTCCTGATGTGCGCCTGACGTTCGACGGCAGAACCTAGGCGGGTCCTCGCGCGGCGCGCGGCAGGGGAGGCGACAGGACCCAGAGCACCTCGCTGACCGTCGTACCCGGATTGTCGAACTGGTGAAGCGTCTGCCCGGAGAACGAGGTGGACGCCCCTGCCGACAGCATCCGGGTCTCGCCCCCGACGATCAGACGGGTCGAGCCGCTCAGTCCCATCGCGAAGATCGTGGCGGTGTCGAGCCGATAAGGGCCTCCGGTGCCCCCGCCCGGCTCGATCACGGAACGGAAGACCTGGAACGCCGTGGTGCCGGCGGGCGTGAGCAGGTATTCGGCCACGCCCTCACCGCCCATGCCGATCCGGCTTCCACCGCCCACGACTTGCTCGTCGGGGTACGCGAACAGCTCCCCGACCCCGATCCGCAGCACCTCGCAGACGCGCAGCAGCGTCGGGACGGACACGCTGGTGAGCCCACGCTCCAACTGGCTCAGGAAGCCCTTGGTGACCTCTGCCCGGTGCGCGACCTCGGTCAACGACAACCCGCGGTCGAGCCTGATCTTCCGCAGCTGCGCGCCTGTGGACGCTTCGAGGGCGGCGGCGCCCCTTTCCGCTCCGCCTGCCGTCCCGCCGTCACCGATGGACATGGTGTGCTCACCGCCCGTCCCGAGGCCGAGGTCGTGTGCCTGTCAGGTGACGGGCCGACCCGGACGAGTCCTCTCCGTGACACGAGGCTAAGCCATGCGCGCCAGGGGCGGTCGGTGCGCCCCCGCGGAGGGGGTGAACCCCTTGTGGCGCCGGCGAGGGCGTGGTAAATCTACCGTCGTTTAGTGCCACTAAACAGCGGCTGACGGCCCGCCCCCTCGACGTCGGCCAGGCCGCCGACGAGCCCTTCATCTGTCTGTGGCACGGCATGTCGGGAGCCTCGGCTCCCCGAGAGCAGAGGGACACTGAGAACATGGAAGAGCTGTGGCCCCCGCCCTCCCGCGAGGTCGCCGATGCGATCAGGTCACTGTGTCAGCGCCTGCTGACGGAAACGGACGCCCTGATCGACGCCTTCGCAAGGCCCTCTCTCGTCGCCCAGAACGATCCCGCTCTCCTCGCGGACGCATCGCTGGTCGAGGAGGATCGCGCGCTCAACCGCTCTGAGGTGGTCCAGTGGTTGACCGCGAACGTTCAGCAACCTGGGCGGAGGGTGGAGCCCTACGTCAGCCCGAGGACCACGGCGTACATCAACGACCTCGTCTCCCGGGGCATCGCACCCGACTTCGCCGTTGCCTGGCGTGTGGCCCTGGGGATCGGTTGGCGGCGATGGCTGGAGGAATGCGTGGCGGACTGCGCGGACCCCGATCTTCTCGTGGGGGTCCTGGACGTGACGGCGCAGTCGCTGGTGCAGTACGCCCTCGACTCCGTCGCGTCCCTACGGCAGGCCGGCCTCGCCGCGGCGATGGGCAATACGGACGCCGAGGGGATCGCACTGATCCAGCTGATCGCCAGTGGGGCACCGATGGCGGAGGACCTCGCCGAAGGGCACCTGCGCTACCGGATGGCGCGGGGGCACGTGGGTCTCGTCCTCTGGGTCGACGATCCCCAGGAGGCCGACGCCTTGGACGAGGCGATCGCCACCGTGCGCTCCTCCGCCGTAGGCCGGAGCGCCCTGGTGGCGCGCGCCAGCGCCACGTCGCGGTGGATCTGGCTCTCGGGGGAAACCGTCCCTGACCTTCACCACGTGGAGAAGGACCTCGCGGCGGCCGGCGAGGTCCGCGCGGCGGTGGGAAGGCCGGGACGCGGACTCGAAGGATTCCGCTCCAGCCACCAGGACGCCCTCGCGGCCCAGGCGCTGGTGAGCCGACTGGGGTCCGACCGGCGATTCACCGCCTACGCCGACGTCGAGCTGATCGACGCGCTCACGAAGGACCGGCCCGGCGCACGTCGGTTCGTCATCAACACCCTCGGGCCATTGGCCGAAGCCGACACAGCGCTGCGGCAGGCACTGCTCACCTACGTGCAGTGCGGCTTCAGCACCACCCGGGCGGCCGCCGACCTCTACGCGCACCGGAACACCGTCGAACGGCGCGTCTCACGCGCCAACGAGCTCTCGACCGTCAAGGTGGAGGACAACCCGACCCACGTGGCGGCGGCGCTCCTGGTGCTGGACATCGCGCCTGACATCGCGACGATCGCTCCGAGCTGAACTCACGAAGAACGGGCCGCGGTCGGCATCTGCCGCGCAGCGTCAGTACTCGTGCGTAGGTTCCGACCCTGGACGTTTGACAGGTCTGCGGCCTGCGGCCTGCGGAACGGTGAGGCGCGCGCCGTGAACATCAATAACGTCGTGGGGCAGGATGTCTACCGGGTCGGTGAGCAGATCCACTCCGACACGCATAAGCCGGCGAAGTCGAAGCACCGCAAGGCGGGGCCTTCCGCGAGGTTCCCCTGCCCTGGTCGGTACGGGAAGCCATCGAGCGTTACGAGGGCAAGCACGGCAGCACGAAGGATGGCTACCTCCTGCGCGGCCCCAGCGGTTACTACACGGAGCCGATGGAGCGGCGCCGTGTGAAGCGACTCTTCGAGAACCATCCGCGGCAGAATGGCGGCGGCATGTACGGCTTCCGGCACTACTTCGCCTCGAACGCCCTCGGCAGCGGCATCCCGATCACCGACGTCGCGGAGTGGATGGGCCACAAGTCCATCGAGGAGAGCTGCCAGACCTACCGGCACCTGATGCCGGGCAGCATCACCAAGGCCGCCCGGATCCTCGACGCCGCCCTCTGGGAAGCGGCCTGAGGGGAGGCTGAAGCGACACATTACCTGTCGAGGGGGGCGACGAGGCCTTCTTGAAGTCGTCGCCCTCAACGCGCTGACCTGTGCACATCCCTGCACGAGCCGTGTTGGCCTGCGGCTTTGCTGCTTTCCGCAGCTTCCATGGTGCCGATGGTTTCTGCGGTCGGCCCTCCCCCCCGCCGCTCCCAGGGCCGCTCATTCTCCCCGGCAGCAGCTGTCCGGAGGCGGATCCTCGCAGTCCTGGCCGCGCTTGGTGCGCGACGCATGGAGCCTGTGGCCACGCGAGGAGAAGGACGAGGCCCAAGACGCGGCCTCGTCTGTCGTGCTTTCGGGGGTAGCCGATGTGGTCACCCCCGAAAGGGCGGTCATCCGTCGATCGAGGTCTTGTAGCCGGCGGCGTCCAGGAGCCTGTCGAGTTCGCTCCGGTCGGAGGGCTTCAGCTTGAAGATCCACGAATCGTAGGGCTCTTCGTTGAGCAGCTCGGGGCTGTCCGCGAGCTCCGTGTTGACCGCGACGACCTTGCCGCCGACCGGGGCGTAGATGTCCGTCGCGGCCTTGACCGATTCGACGACGCCCGCCGGATCGCCGGCGGTGAACACCCTTCCGACCTCGGTGAGCTCGACGAACACGACGTCGCCGAGCGCCCGCTGGGCGTGATCGCTGATCCCGACGGTCACGACGCCGTCGTCCTCCAGTTGAGCCCATTCATGGGACTCCGTGAATCGCAGGTGTTCCGGAATCTGTGACATGTCTTCCCCTCGCTCTGCAGCGGCTTCAGCGCAGGGGGCATTCACCCCATGCGGTTGCAGTCCACCGCCGTGATCAACAGAGGGCTCGACGCCATGCCATCAAGGCGCGGCTTTCATCCGAACGAGTCCGTGCGGCCCGCCCTGGCACTCCCGGGGTCAGCGCGTACCGGGGCGGTTCTCGGTGATCCAGCGGGCTGCGAGGAGACCGGAGGCGGCGGTGAGGACGGCGGCGGCGATGACGGTGGCGTTCAGGCCGAGCCAGTCGGCGAGGATGCCGGCGACGAGGGCGCCGGCGGCGTAGCCGATGTCGCGCCAGAAGCGGTACGTGCCCAGGGCGTTGGCGCGCCAGGCCGGGTGGGCGTGGTCGGAGATGGAGGCGATGAGGGCCGGGTAGACCATGGCCGTGCCGAGGCCCAGGAAGACCGCGGAGAGGAGGCCCGCGAGCAGGGGTCTGTCGAGCAGGGCGAGGGCGACGACGAAACCGGCCGACTGGACGAGCATGCCGGTGACGATGAGGGGTTTGCGGCCGATGCGGTCGGCGAGGTGGCCGGTGGGGATCTGGCCGATGCCCCAGAGGATGGGGTAGAGGCCCTTGATGAGGCCGACGGCGGCCAGCCCGAGTCCGTGGTCGGTGAAGAGGAGCGGGAAGACGCCCCAGGTCAAACCGTCGTTGAGGTTGTTGACCAGACCGGCCTGGCTGGCGCCGCGCAGCGAGCGGTTGCGCCAGGAGGTGCGGGCGAAGGTGGCCTTGAGGCCGGTGTCCTCGCCGGAGGGCAGCGGCTTCGCGTGCTGGGCGAGTTCGAGGGCGACGTGCGCGGCGGTGTCGCGGACCACCAGCGCGAGGGCCAGTCCTGCGACCACGAACACGATGCCGATCAGCTCGGGTACCGGGCGCAGGCCGTAGCTGGTGGCGAGGTAGCCGGTGAGCAGGGCGGTGACGCCGACGGCGGTGTACCCGGCGGCCTCGTTCAGGCCGGTGGCGAGTCCGCGCCGGGCGGGACCGACGAGGTCGATCTTCATGTTGACGGTCATGGACCAGGTCAGGCCCTGGTTGAGTCCGAGCAGCACGTTGGCGGCGACGATCCAGCCCCAGGAGGGGGCGTACGCGAGGACGAAGGGGACCGGTACGCCGATCAGCCAGCCCGTGACGAGGAGTTGCTTGCGGCGGAACCGGGCTGTCAGAGCCCCGGCCGCCAGGTTGGTCAGGGCCTTGGTCAGGCCGAAGGCGATGATGAAGGAGAAGACGGCCAGGTCGCTGGTCAGTCCGAAGGTCTCGGACCCGATGAGCGGCACGGTGGTGCGTTCGAGGCCGACGAGTCCGCCGACGCAGATGTTGACGATGACGAGCAGGGTGAACTGAAGACGGTTCTCGCGCAGGCCGAGGCGTACGGGACGGCCGTGGGAGTCGGTCGGTGTGGGGGTTCCGGTGGAGGTGGGGATGGCGTTCACGCGGGCATGCCCTCGGTTCCCTGGACGAGCTTCTGGCCGTGGGCGGCGGCGTAGTCGGCCGGTCCGCCGTCGAGGACGGCGATGTCGGTGTGGCCGGCGCGTTCCAGGAGGCTGGCGGCCGTCATCGCGCGCTCGCCGTGGCCGCAGGCCACGACCGCTCCGCGCGGGGCGTCGATCGCGGTGGTGATCAGGGCGCCGAGTTCGATGGCGTGGGCGCCGGGGACATGGCCGGCGGTGAACTCCGACTCCTGTCGTACGTCGACGTAGGGGCGGTCACCGGCCTGCTTGGCGGTGACGAAGGCAGTGGTGGTCCGCGGGTTCCCGGCCGCCGTCCAGCTCGCCATGCCTCCGGCGAGGCGGCCGGCCAGCCGCTCGTACCCGATCTTGTACGCCTGCCAGACGAGTTCCGACAGGTCCTGGTCGTCGCCGGTGACGAAGGCGAGCGGGGCGGTGTCGGGCAGGAGCCAGCCCAGCCAGGTCGCGAACTGCCCGCGCAGCGGGATGGAGAGGGAGCCGGGAATGTGACCGGCCGCGTAGTCGGCTGCGGGGCGGACGTCGACGACGTGGCCGCCTTCGGCGAGGAGGGCGCGGACCTGGCCGGCGGTCAGGCCGGGCAGGTCCGGTGAGGCCGTGAGGACCGCCGGGCCGCGCCGGTTGGCCTCGGCGAGTCGGTCGAAGTAGGCGGGGTACGAGCCGAGGCTCGCCAGGAGGAGGCTCACGAAGGTGTCCTCGTCGGCAGCGGAGAGGAGCGGGTTGGTCCGCTTCTGGGCTCCGATCGTGCTCGTGCGCTCGTTGCCGGGAGGGGCGGAGCAGAACGAGCCGGCGCCGTGCGTCGGCCACACGGCGGTCGCGTCCGCCAGCTCGGTGAGGCGGCGCAGCGAGCGGTACTGGGCGCGGGCGAGCTCCTCCGCGCGGTCGGCGCCGAGGAGGTCGGTGCGGGCGGCGGAGTCCACGATCATCGAGCCGCCGGAGAAGACCCCGAGCTCTCGTGAACCGTCGAGGAGCAGGAAGGACAGGTGCTCGTCGGTGTGGCCCGGTGTGGCGAGCGCCCTCAGCGTCAGTCCGCCCAGGTCTACCTCGTCGCCGTCACCGAGGCCCCGGTGGTCGAAGGTCCGCCGTCCTGCGGTGGAGGCCAGGACCGTGGCGTCGTCCTCATGGGCGAGCTGGAGCGCGCCGGAGAGGAAGTCGGCGTGGAGGTGGGTGTCGGCGGCGAACGCGACGCGCAGTCCGCGTCGGTCGGCGGCGGCCTTCAGGGCCCGCAGGTCCCGGCTCGCGTCCACCGCGAGTGCCCGGCCGTCACCGAGGTCGACCAGGTAGGCGCTGTTGCCCAGCCCCTGATCGACCAGCGGGATGAGGTGGTCGTCGGCGAAGCCCATCATGTGTCCTTTCGGAGCGACGGCCGAAGCGAACGGCCAAGGGAAGAGCCAAGAGGGCGGGCTCTGAGGCCGCTATGATTTACAGTAATCCATAGATATTTGGAGGAAGCAATGCGGGATGCCACCACAAGCGGCAGCAAGGCCGCCCTCTACGACGCCTTCGCGGCCAGTGGCAAGGCGCTGGCCAGCGGAAAGCGCCTGGAACTGCTCGACCTGCTCGCCCAGGGCGAGCGCACCGTCGACGCGCTCGCGAAGGCGGCCGGACTGAACCTGACCACCGCGTCCGCACATCTGCAGACCCTCAAGCAGGCGGGATTCGTCGCCACCCGCCGTGAGGGCGTACGCATCCACTACCGGCTCGCCGGCGAGGACGTCGCCCAGCTCCTCACCCTGCTGCGCAAGGTCGCCGACCGTCACCAGGCCGCCGTCCCCGCCGCCCGCGACGCCTACCTCGGCCCCGACGCCGACGCCGAGCTCACCCGCGAAGAGCTGCGCGCACGGGTAGCGGCCGGGAGCGTCGTGGTCCTGGACGTCCGCCCCGTGGAGGAGTACCTCGCCGGACACATCCCCGGTGCCCTGTCGATCCCGGTCGACGAACTCGCCGCACGCATCGCCGAGCTGCCGGAGGAGACCGAGATCGTGGTCTACTGCCGCGGCGAGTACTGCGTCCTGGCCTACGACGCCGTACGCCTGCTCACCGAGCGGGGACGGCAGGCTATCCGCCTCCACGACGGCATGGTGGAGTGGCGCCTCGCCGAACTGCCCGTCGACACGGCGGACCTCGCGTGAGCGCCGCAGCCGACCATCGGCCCTCGCACCCGGGACTCGCCCACGGTCCCGTCTACCTCGACCACAACGCCACCACGCCCGTGGACCCGAGGGTCGCCGAGGCGATGCTCCCGCACCTCACCGACTTCTTCGGCAACCCCTCCAGCGGCCACTCCTTCTCCGAGGTGCCGCGCCAGGCGCTCATTGAGGCCCGCACCCGGGTCGCCCGCCTCCTCGGCGCCCGGCCGGATGAGATCGTCTTCACCGCCTCCGGCTCTGAGGCGGACCTCCTCGCGCTGCGCGGTGCCGTGCTGGCCTCCGGCCGCCCGCGCCCCCACGTGATCACCCAGGCGACCGAACACCCGGCCGTCCTGGACACCTGCCGCGCGCTGGAACGTCTGCACGGAGCACGCGTGACCGTCCTGCCCGTCGATGGGCGCGGGCTCGTCGACCCGAAGGCGCTGGCCGACGTGCTCACCGACGACACGGTCCTGGTGTCGGTGATGGCGGCGAACAACGAGACGGGCGCCCTCCAGCCGATCACCGAACTCGCCTCTCTCGCACACGGGCGCGGGGCGCTGTTCCACTGCGACGCCGCCCAGGCCGTGGGCAAGATCCCGATCGACGTCGAGGTACTGGGTGTCGATCTCCTCACCGTCGTCGGGCACAAGATGTACGCCCCGAAAGGTGCCGCCGCGCTCTACGTCCGCGAGGGCGTACGCCTGGAACCCGTCGTCTACGGCGGTGGTCAGGAACGCGGCCTCCGCGCCGGTACGGAGAACGTGGCCCTGGCCGTGGCCCTCGGCACGGCTGCCCGTATTGCGGCCGAGGAACTCGCCGACGGAGCACCCGCCCGCCTCGCCGCCCTGCGCGACGACCTCCACGCGCGACTCGCCGCCGCCCTTCCCGGCCGTGTGCACCTCAACGGCCCGGAGCGCGAGCGCCTCCCCAACACCCTGAACGTCAGCATCGACGGCCTCCTCGGCCACGAGCTCCTCGCCGCCAGTGGAATCGCCGCTTCGACGGGCTCGGCCTGTCACAGCGGCTCCCACACCCCCTCGCCCGTCCTGAGCGCCATGGGCCTCGAACCCGCCCGCGCGCTCGGCGCGGTGAGGCTCTCCCTCGGACGCTGGACGACACCCGGAGAGATCGAGACGGCGGCCGCCGCTCTCACCGAGGGGGCCGCCGCGCTGTGACAGCGTTCCCCGACCCCCTGGACGCCCGCACTCCCGCACCGGACCTCGTCGTCGACGGCACCGGACTGCTCTGCGTCACCCTCCTGCTCCGGCTGCGCAAGGACATCGACGGCAGCGCACCGGGCACCGTCGTCCACATCGTCGCCACCGACCCCGCCGCCCCACTGGATCTGCCCGCCTGGTGCCACATGACCGGCCACGAGTACCTCGGTCCCGTACCCGATCCGGCGGGCCGGTCCGTCTACGCCCTGCGGCTCGTCGCCGGTGCCCTGGCCACCTGCCCGGACGCCCCTTGGCACCGTACGACCTCGGGCGGATCCGTGGGTCAGCCGAGCACCTGAGCCACGTACAGCCCACCGAGAGTGGCCGCGACTCCACCGAGCAGGAGGCGCAGCGCCGTCTCCGGGACGTGGGGTTGGAGCCTGGCGCCGAGGTAGCCGCCGACCAGCCCGCCGGCACCGCACGCGAGACCGAGCCACCACTCCGGCGCGACGTCACCCGGGCTGAGGAGAGCGAGGACCGCGTACGCGCCCGCCCCCACGAGTGACGTGGCGAAGGTGGTGGCCAGCGCCGCGGGGGCCACCCGGGCGAGGGGCAGGCCGCGGGCGGCGAGGAGCGGGCCGAGCAGGGAACCGCCCCCGATGCCGTAGACACCGCCCACCACGCCCACCGCGAGCGCGAGGGCGGGCAGCGTCCGGGGTCTGGGGACGAGACCTGCGAAGGGGCCGGCCGGCACCAGGGAACGGAAGCACAGCCACACGCCGAGCGGTACGAGCAGGCAGCCGATCAGCACCCGGAACACGGCCGGTCCCGGGAGGACGAACACCCGCAGGGCGGCGCCCACGACGACCCCCGGGAGCGCCCCGAGGAGCAGACGCCGGGTCAGGTCGTCTCGCAGGGCGCCGGTCCTGCGGTGAGGCCACAGGGCGCCTGGCCCGGCGACCACGTTGAAGAGCAGGTTCGTGGGCGTGACCGCGGGATGGGGCACCCCCAGCACGCTCAGCTGCACCGGCAGCAGGAACACGGCGCCGGAGACTCCGACAGGACTGGTCACCGTCGAGATGAACAGCCCGGCGAGGAAGCCGACGACCAGAAGCCCGCCGTCCGTCAGTTCGCTCCCACTCGTCGTCCATCCACTCCCCATGCCCCCCGCCGCTCGTGCGTCCGCCCAGTATCGGCCCGCCCGGAGACGGGTGAGCCGGTCTGCAACACGACGTTCACGAGCGGCGGCCGACGCCGCTCAGCGCGTGGCGAGACGCTGCTCGATGAGCGCCTTGAAGTCCTCGTAGCTTCGCGGCGAGGCCTTCTCGCCGTCGACGAAGAAGGTCGGGGTGCCCTGGACGCCGAGGGCCACGCCGTCGCGCTGGTCGAGGGCGACCCGCTCGGCGGTGCGGCTGGAGGCGACGTCGGTGTCGTACCGCTTCATGTCGAGGCCGAGTTGCCGGGCGAACTCGCGGAAGACGGCGTCCTTGGACTCCTGGGCCTCGCCCCACTCGCGCTGCGTGGTGAACAGCTTGTCGTGCATCTCGCGGAAGCGGCCCTGCTGGGCGGCCGCTTCGGCGGCGCGTGCGGCGGAGCCGCTGTTGCGGTGGCCGGGCATGGGGAAGTAGCGGGCGACGAAGGTGACGCGGTCGCCGTACTCCTTCTTCAGCCGGTCCATGACCGGGTGGAAGGCTCCGCAGCCCTCGCACTCGAAGTCGAGGAACTCGACGACGGTGACACGGCTCTTCGCCGGGTCGGTGAGGCGGTGGCTGCTGTCGCGGACCACACGGGCGTCCGCGGCAGGTGCCGGCAGGGCCTGTGTGCCGCCGCCGTCCGCCTGTGGGCGGAAGATGAGGAAGGAGCCGAACGCGACGGCGAGCGCGATCACCAGGACGAGGGCGGCGAGCAGTTGCTTCTTGACGTTCTTCATGAGGAACCTTCGGTCGGGGGTACGGGACGGGGTTCGGGTAGAGGCCGTGCCGGCGCCGTCCGTCTGTCGCGGCCGTGGAGGGCGGCGAGGTAGGCGTTGTACGCGGCGAGCGGGTCTCCGGCGTCGCCCCGGTCGATCCGCCGGTCGACGCGGCGGGCCTCGCGGGCGTCGGAGCGCACCCACTGGACGGCCAGGATGATCGTGGTGATCAGGACGGGGATGTCGCCGGTGGCCCAGGCGATGGCGCCCGCGTTGTACTGGTCGTCGGCGAGCGACGGTCCCCAGGTGCGGCCGACGGCCGTCCACCAGCCTTCGGCGAGGAGTTCGGTGGAACTCATCAGGGAGATGCTGAACCAGGAGTGGAACGGCATCGTGAGCATCAGCACGAACAGCCGCCCCAGGTGAGGAGGTCTGCGCGGCTCCGGATCGATCCCGATGATCACCCAGAAGAACAGCAGCCCGACGGCCAGGAAGTGCACCAGCATCGCCAGGTGCCCGAGGTGACCGCGCATCAGCGTCTCGAACAGAGAGGTGTGGTAGACAGCGAACGCGGAGCCGATGAACAGCACACCGGCGACCGCCGGATGCGAGATCACCCTCACGTAGGGGCTGTGGAGCAGCTTCAGCAACAGTTCACGCGGACCGGCCGGTGCGTCCTTGGAGGCAGTCGGCAGTGCTCGCAGGGCGAGCGTCGCCGGGGCGCCGAGGACCAGCAGGATGGGCACGGTCATCGCGAGGAGGCGATCGCCAGCAGGCCGGTGACGGCGGCGGGAAGGAGGAGGGAGCGTGCCGCCGTACGGGCGGCGCGCGCGTGCCTGATGCGCATGGTGAGGAGAGCTCTCTGCCGGGCCTCGGTACCGGATGCGTACGGGAGGGACGGCGTGGTGAGGAGGCCGCACGGGGCGCGCCGGCACTCACCCGCGTCGGGGCGTCGGACGGCGAGGCGTCAGGCCGCGAGGCGGAAGCCGGTCACGGCCGACGGCCGGAACGGGTTCGGGAGATACGCGGGAGCCGGAGGGGCACGACCGGGGCGTGGATACGCGAGGGCGGCCGGCCGCAGCGGAGCGACGGCGGTGCCGGGCCGACGCAGGGGTCCCTGCGCTGTCGGAACGACCGCCAGCAGCGGCAGGAGAGCGCACAGGATCCGCCGGGTGGATTCGGCGAGAGGCCGGGCGTGCACGAGCAGCGACTCGGTCGTGCCGAGCAGTCGTGCGGCGAGCAGGAGCGTGACGGCATGGCCGCCGAGCAGGACGGACGGGCCCGGGCCGGCGGCCGCGTGCTCGGCCAGCCCGGAGAGATGCCCGCCACTCGGTGGGTCGGTGAGTGTCGCACAGGCGCCGGGGATCACGTAGCAGACGTGGTACGCGGCCTGCGCGGCGGCGAACGCCGCGAGCAGCTGGGTGTCGGTGAGCCGCCGCCGGGTGAGGACGAGGCACAGGGACAGCGCGAGCACGACCACCAGGACCAGGGCGAGCAGGCGCGGGGTGTGCCCCTGGAGCAGGACGTGTCCGCCGACCGGCAGCAGCACACACAGAACCGCCAGCACTCCGGCCCGCACCCCGCGCAGCGCTCCGGCCCACGGCTGGGGGCCGTGCGGCAGGGGGAGAGCGGGCATGGCGGGCTTTCGGCGGGGGAGCGTTCCGGGACGACCGAGGACGCGCGGTACGACGGAGGGTCGCAACGCAGCGTACCGGCCCGCTGCCGGCGGGGGCGCAGGGGCCACACACGTACAGCGGGCGCAGGGGCCACGCACGTAAAGGGCCATACACGTACGTGGGGAGCGGCGTGTGAGTCGATCGGGTGTACGCCGCCTCGGCGGCGCCGGGTCCACGAGGGGCTCCCGGCCCTCCTTTGCTAGGGCTGCGGAATGATCGAAGTCTTCGAGGTCCTCGCCCCGGCAGCGTCGTCCCTGCCCGACCGGCGCTCCGTCGGCGCGGGCGGCTGGGCCGCGGCGGGCCTGATCTGCCTGGGCACGCTGGGCGGGGCGTGACTCGTGCGGCGCTTCCGGGCGCGCCGGGGTCTGTGGCCGGCGCTCGCCGCGACCACGATGCTCGCGCTCGCCCTCGCGGACATCGTTCCGGAGGTGTGGGCGGGTGCGCGCGAGGCCGGTGTCTCGCTGTGGTGGTGCGGGGCGGCGGGGTGCGCCGGGATTCTGGTCGTCGCCCATGTCAGGCGAAGGTGCTGAGGCCCGGCAGGGATCGCTCCGGGTGCGGCCGGGGAGCCGCCGGGGTGATTGCCGTGCACCGTGTGGTCGAGGGCGCTCCGCTCGGTCTGGTCCCCTCGGTGCCCCTGGTCGTCGGACTCGTGCTGCATGCGGTGGGCGAGGGGCTGGCCCTCGCGGTGCTCCTCGGCGCGGAGCCCGGCAGGCTGAAGCTTCGGCTACCGGTGGCCGCCTTGAGCCCGGCGGTCGGGCTGCTTCTGACGGCGGTCTCGCCGGTTCCGGAGGCCGTGGTGCCCGTGGTCCTCGCGGTGGTCGCCGGGGTCCTCCTCCGCATGGCGTGGGTGGGAGCCGCGCTCGCCGTGGCCGAGCGCCGGACCACGACAGACGGCGCGCAGGCAGACCCGGTGGACACCTCGGTGGCCGTCTGCTGCAGCAGCTGCTTGATTCAGGATCTACTGAATTCACTCTCCATTTAATTCAGTAGGCGCTGTACTGTCTGCTCCCATGGAGACATCGAACCCGTCCGGCCTCGCGGTCGCCGTGGATGCCGAGGCACTGGCGAGGGTCGGCACGGCCCTCGCGGACGAGAACCGCCGCAGGCTGCTGCTGGCCCTGCTCGAAGCCCCCGCATACCCCTCGGACCTGGCCGACGCCCTCGGCATGACGCGGGGCAATGTCTCGAACCACCTGTCCTGCCTGCGCGGGTGCGGCCTTGTGCGGACCGTCGCCGTCGGGCGTCGGGTCCGTTACGAGCTGGCCGATCCCCGGCTCGCCCACGCGCTCTCCGAGCTGGCCTCGCTGGTCCTCCTGGTCGACCAGGCAGCCGCGAGCGCTGAGCCCTGTGCCCCGGACGACTACGCCGGAAGCCCCGCCGCGGACGCCTGCGCCGCGGACGCCTGCGCCGCGGACGTCTGTGACGCGGACGACGCCTGCGGCACCGCCGACACCGTCACTGCCGACGTGCCGGAGGTGTCCCGTGGCTGACGTCTGCTGCGGCACCGACGCCCCGGCCGCCGCCCCGCCCTCCGCCGCCGAACCGACCGCACCCCCCTCGGCCGTCTGGCAGGTGCGCGAACTCCAGGCCGCCGCCCTCTCCGGCGTCCTGCTCGGGATATCCCTGCTGCTCCCCGGTGGCTGGGCCACCGCCGGCGCGCTCGCCGCCCTCGTGGTCGGCGCCGCCACCTTCGTCCCCGGCACCCTGCGGGGCCTGGCGAAGGGACGCCTCGGCGTCGGCCTGCTGATGACCATCGCCGCCGCCGGAGCCGTCACCCTCGGCGAGTACGGCGAGGCCGCCACCCTCGCCTTCCTCTTCTCCATAGCCGAAGGCCTCGAAGGCTATGCCGTCGCCCGCACCCAGCACGGCCTGCGGGCGCTCCTCGATCTCGTCCCGGCCACGGCGACCGTCCGGCGCGACGGCGTGGAGACCGAGGTCCCCGCCGCCGCACTCCGCGTCGGCGACACCCTGCTCGTCAAGCCCGGCGAACGGATCGCCACCGACGGCATCGTGACCGCCGGTCGCAGCGTGCTCGACACCTCCGTGGTCACCGGCGAGTCCGTTCCCTCGGAAGCCGGTCCCGGCGCCGAGGTGTTCGCCGGCTGCGTCAACGGCGCGGGCGCCCTGGAGATCACGGTCACGGCCACCGCCGAGGACAACTCCCTCGCCCGCCTGGTCCACACCGTCCACGAGGCCCAGGAGCGCAAGGGGGCCAGCCAGCGCCTCGCGCAGAGGTTCGCCCGACCCCTCGTCCCCGGCGTCCTCGTCCTCGCCGCCCTGATCGCCACCCTCGGCAGCCTCTTCGGCGACCCGGGCGTCTGGATCGAGCGCTCGCTCGTCGTCCTCGTGGCCGCCGCCCCCTGCGCCTTCGCGCTGTCCGTGCCGGTCGCCGTCGTCGCCGCGATCGGCGCCGCCTCCAAGGCGGGCGTCCTGCTCAAGGGCGGCGCCGCCGTCGAAGCCCTCGGCAAGGTCAGGGTCGTCGCCGTCGACAAGACCGGCACCCTCACCCGTAACGAGCCGTCCGTCATCGACGTCGTTCCGGCCGACGGTCACACCCGCGCGGACGTCATGACCGTGGCCGCCGCACTGGAGGCGCGCAGCGAACACCCCCTCGCCGCCGCCGTCCTGGCCGCCGCCGACTCCACGGCCGTGATCCCCGCCGACGACGCCGAAGCCGTCCCCGGCAACGGCCTCACCGGAACCGTCGCCGGCCACCCCGCCCGCCTCGGCAAGCCCGGCTTCGTCGCCCCCGGCCCCCTCGCCGACGACGTGCTGCGCCTTCAGGACGCCGGAGCCACCGTCGTCCTCGTCGAACACGACAGCCGGCTCCTCGGCGCGCTCGCCGTCCGCGACGAGATACGCCCCGAGGCCGCCGACGCGGTGAAGGCGCTCCGCGCCCAGGGCGTCAGGGTGGTCATGCTGACCGGTGACAACGCCCGCACCGCCGCCGCCATCGGCGCCGCCGCCGGGATCGACGACATCCGTGCCGAACTCCTCCCCGAGGACAAGGCCCGCATCGTCACCGAACTCCGCGCCGCCCACGGTCCCGTCGCCATGGTCGGCGACGGCATCAACGACGCCCCCGCCCTGGCCACCGCCGACGCGGGCATCGCCATGGGCGCCATGGGCAGCGACGTCGCCGTCGAGGCCGCCGACATCGCCCTCATGGGAGAGGACCTGCGCCGCCTGCCCGACGCCCTCGCCCACACCCGGGCGGCCCGCCGCATCTTCACCCAGAACCTGCTGATGTCCGGCGGCATACTCGCCGCCCTCGTCCCCCTCGCCGCCACCGGTGTCCTGGGCCTCGCCACCGTCGTCGCCAGCCACGAACTGGCCGAGGTCCTCGTCATCGGCAACGGCATCCGCGCCGGCCGCAGGAACAACTTCCCCCATCACCCTGCCCTACGCACGGCCACCGCGCTGCGGACCGCCATGGCCAAGAGCCGGGTGCCCGTCCAGCCGGCTCCGGCCCCGATCGGCCCGCTCGCCCCCGCAGCAGGCCGGGCACTCCTGCCCCTCGGGTCCGCCCCGGCCGCGAAGACGGCTGGAGGCTGCTGCTCCGGCTGCGGCAACGACTGAATGGCGTGCACCCCGCACCCTCCGCCGTGCCGCACGAACAGGGCGGAGTGGGCCGATCCACCGGCATGCGGGCGGTGTGCGCGGACTGACGTTCGGCCGCGCTCTCGCCCATGAAGATCCGGCCGTCCTGGACGCCGGCCACAGTCGCGGCTCATCCCTGGGCCCGCATGGAAACGCGGCTGTGGCTCTGCCCCGGTGGCCGATTCGGAAGCGGCCACTCGCCCCGAAGGAGGCGAGTCGCTCCTCAGAAAGCATGACGGGAGGCCGCTCGGTCCCTGGACGCAGGCCTCTGGGACGCGGCCTGAGGCGCTACGGGTCCGCCTGCGTCTCGCATCAGCAGGCCGAACGCGTCGCTGCGCCGACCGCGGACGCACGTCGTCCGTCTGTCCGGAGCGGTCTCCTGCATGCTTGATGGATCATCAGGCAAGTCAGCATTCGGTCAGCGTGAGTCGCCGAGCGTTCGCGGACGACTGCCTGAGCGGGCATGGGTGACGGTATGAAAGCCCAGGTGGGGCCCATAGTGCCCGACCGGAGCGATGTTCCTCACAAACATCGTCCGGCGCGTGCCGGTGTACAGTCGGGACCGCCCTTGACCTGCACGAAGCAGGCAGGGAGCCGTCCCAGAGGAGTCCCAAGTGCTGCGTACTCTGTTCAAGTCCAAGATCTAGCTATTTGGCGTTGCCGCAGGTCAGGGGCATCATGTGCCCCCCTCAGGTCAGCAAACGGTCAGCATGCGTCCCGGACGTGTCCCCGCTTGCTGATCTGCGACCGACAGTGCGGCGCCTGAGCAGGTTCTTGGGCCGGAACGGATGGTGCGTGACATGGCCCGACAGCTCGCCCGTGGCATGGGGTCCTTCTTCAAGGACTGCGGCTGCCCGAAGCCGACTCGCTGCCCTCACCCGTACTTGATCCGTTTCCGGGATGCGCTCGGCAAGCAGCGCGAGGAGTCCGGTTACGCCACGCAGGACGAGGCGATCGAGCGCCTCACGCAGCTGTACGCGGAGAAGAAGACCACGGCGCCGTCGGTGGCGGCGGCCCGCCGCGAGCTGGGTCAGCTGACGGTCGAGGAGTACGCGAAGCAGTGGCGGCCCCGGCAGCGCAAGATGACGGATTACTCCACGGGCTGGCACGTCGACAGCTCGATCAACGTGCACATCGTCCCGCGTCTGGGATCGCGGAAGCTGAACTCGGTCACGCCGATCGTGGTCGAGCGCTTCCTGGACGAGATGGAGAGTGACGGGGTCGGCCGCGGGAACCAGATGAACATCTTCCGCACGCTCAAGACGATTCTGCGCGACGCCTACGGCAAGGGGGCCATGGCCGACGATCCGGTGAAGGGGGTCCAGGAGCCGGAATATGTGCGGGGAACGGTGGTCATCCCGTCCCTTGACTACGTGACGAAGGCGCTGGCCGTTGCTGATGAGGACCTCGCGCTGGAGATCGTGCTGATGGCGGGATGCGGCCTGCGGAACGGCGAGGCACGGGCGGTGAACGTCAACAATGTCGTGGCCCGGGATGTCTACCGGGTGCGTGAGCAGATCCATTCCAACACGCTGAGGCCGGCGAAGCTGAAGCACCGCAAGGTGGGGGAGTTCCGGGAGGTTCCCCTGCCTCGGTCGGTGCGGGAGGCGGTCGAGCGCTACGAGGAGAAGCACGGCACGACGAAGGACGGGTATCTGCTGCGCGGTCCGGGTGGCTACTTCACCGAGGGCATGGAGCGGCGTCGGGTGAAGAGGCTCTTCGAGAATCTCCCGCCAGAGGAGGGGGTGGGAATGTACGGGTTCCGGCACTACTTCGCCTCGAACGCTCTCGGGAACGGCATCCCCATCACCGACGTCGCGGAATGGATGGGCCACAAGTCCATCGAGGAGACGTACCGGACCTACCGGCACCTGATGCCGGGCAGCATCACCAAGGCCGCCCGGATCCTGGAGGCCGGCCTCTGGGAAGCAGCCTGAGAGACGGTAGAGCGACTGTGGCCTTCGACGTGCGAGGAGATCTTCTTGAAGTTGTCGCCCTCAACGTGCTGACCTGGAAGGATTACCATAAGAGCAGAGCTGACCTGCGGGTTTGCTCATTTCGGGGGCTTTCAGGGCGGCGCTTCTATATACGGTCGATTCTCCCCAGCCGCTCCCCGGAGCGACTCCTTTCCCCCCAGATTCTCCCCAGCCGTAGCCCGTTCCCGTCGCGGCTTCTGCTGGGAGGGAGCTCCGGAGGGGCATGTCAGAACGGTTACGCACTGTATCGCCGGCGCCGCCCCGGCGTCCTGGCTTGCTCTGCTCACGAAACCGATCGCCGCCGACATCTCAGCGCGCTACCGCGCCGCAGGTGACCTCCTTCAGGGCGAGGTCTCCCACGACGAGGGAGCCCCGCAGAATATTGATCTTCAGGGACCGTGGGTCTGTCAGGCACCGTCGATGCGGGGGAACGTACCTTCGAACGAAGCTCCTACGAAGGGAGGCCCGGCGGAGCATGATGCTCCACCGGGCCTCTCGTGTCGTACGGCTCCGTCCCAGGCGGTCAGCCGTTGTGGCGGGTGATGAAGTGGGTGGCGTCGTAGGACCAGGCGCCCGCGGTGGTGGTGGACCAGCTGACCTTGACGGGGTCGAAGGTGGCGTCGGGCTTGGTGAGCCAGGTGAACATCTTCACGGTGCCGTTGGTGTAGCCGTACATGGAGCCGATGTCGTCGCGGCCGTCACCGTTGTAGTCGCCGACGACGGTCTTCATCGCTCCGTACGTCAGGCTGCCGGCGGGGATGGTGAGCGCGGCGCGCGGGGCGACGAAGGTGCCGTTGGCGTTGCTCTTGAGGACGTAGGCGATGTCGCGGCCGTCCGGGTGGTCGAACCAGAACAGGACGTCGTCGCGGCCGTCGGCGTCGAAGTCTCCGGAGTGTACGTGGGTGATGGCCCAGTCGCCCCAGCCGTCGTGGGTGAATCCGACCACGGGGGCCGCGTAGCCGCCGTTCGGCTGGGCGAGGAAGGTCCACACCTTGATGGCGCCGCCGGCGTAGTCGTAGAAGACGGCGATGTCGTCGCGGCCGTCACCGTTGTAGTCGCCGGTGACGGTCTTGCCCATGGCGCGGGTCCAGGTGGTGGAGGTCCAGCTCTTGACCGGGGTGCCGAAGCCGCCCTGCGGGTTGGCGACGAAGGTGAACAGGGCGTCGCTGGTGTCGGAGTACTCGTACCAGGCGATGACGTCGTCGCGGCCGTCGCCGTTGGAGTCACCGGAGTGCAGCACGGCGCGTTCCCACTGCCAGGAGGCGACCGGACCTGTCCAGGTGGCGAACGGGGTCTGGAACGCGCCGTTGGTCTTGCCGAGGAACGTCCAGAGCTTGGTCTCGGTAGCGTACTTGCGCATCACCGCGACATCGGAGATGCCGTCGCCGTTGAAGTCGCCGGTCACCTGCTTCATGGCGTCGAAGTCCCACTCGTCCGTGGCCGTGCGGGCCATCGACGAGTGCGGCGCGGCGATGGAGCCGTCGCTCGTGCCGGCGAAACGGTGCATGGAGTCCGTGCCGTCGGAGTGGACGTACCAGTCGCTCAGGTCGGCGAAGCCGTCGCCGTTGAAGTCGTTGCGGACGACGGTGCCGCTGGACCACTGGGAGACGCCCTGCGCGGTGTACACGGTGAAGTTGCCACGGTCGGTGAGGACCGCGCTGCCACCGACGGCGGTGGTCTTCGACTCCCACAGGTTGGCGGTGTCGGCGGCGTTGCGGACGACCAGGTTGCCCGACGCGTCCAGGAGGGCGGTGGCGCCCGCGCCTATGGTCCCGGTGGACCACAGTGTCTTGCCCGCGTTGGAAGCGATGACCAGGTTGCCATCGGGCTGCATGGTGAGACGGGCGGACGCGGAGGCGAGTGTCTCCCCGGGCAGCAGGCGCTGACCGGCCTTGAGGCGGGAGCCGAGCACGATCTCGTCGGCGCGCGTGGCGATCGCCCCGTTGCGGGTCTCGGCGGGGTCGCCGCCGTAACAGCCGCCCTGCCAGGAACGGCTGCTGACGCCGACGAGCTCCGGCGTGCCGTTGTTCACGCGCAGCAGTGGGGCCCCGGTGTCCCCCTTGCAGATCGCGTCGGCCGGAGTCCGGCCGACGATGTTCAGGTCCGTTCCGGCGACGGAACCGACGGTGAAGGCGGCGGTGTGCAGCTTCAGCGGCGCCCACTCGTCCTTCGTGCGTCCGTAACCGGGGACGGTGAGCGCATCGCCCGCCGTCGCCGGAGTTCCGGCCAGGGGCACGGGCGTGATGCCGGTGGCCGGGGTGGCGAGGCGGGCCAGGACGAGGTCACCCTCGCGGGGTGCGAGTTCGACGACCTCGGTGACGAGTCCGGCTGTGGCGGTGAGGTCGACGCGACCGATCGTGGCCACCGTCTTCTCGGCCGGCTTGCCGGGCGCGAGGGCGGTGAGCCCGCCACTGAAGCAGGAGGCCGCTGTCAGCAGCCACTGCGGCTCGACCAGCGCGCCGGAGCAGGCGCGGTAGGTGTCGCCCGCGCCGATCTCCAGCCGAGCGGTGAACGCGTATGAGTCGTCTGCCGGGACCGGTCCGGTGACCGCGTTGGCAGGCGGGACCGAGAGCGCAAGCGGGCCCGCTATGAGTGCTGTGGCCAGCGCGAGGGAGCGGAGGCAACGGGTATGTCGCATAGGGAGTCGATGTCCTTGCTGCAGGCTCCCGGCCCCTCCCGGCCGCGGCGCGGGACGGGGCGGGAGCGAGGGGCATCCGTCGGAGAGTGATCTATCAGAGGGTGATCATCAGGGTTCCACCGTCGAAGTAGGTCCCCATGTTCTTGCGCACCGAGACCTTGCCGTTGGCGAGCTCGTAGACGAACATGTCCGCCTTGCCGTCGCCGCCGGCGTCACCGAAGCGGAGGTGACCGAGGTCGCTGCCGGTGACGAAGCGGCCCCAGCCGGCGCTCCAGTGGGTTCCGCCGTCGAAGTAGGTCCCCATGTTCTTGCGGACGCTGATCTTGCCGTCGGTGCCGTGGACGATGAGGTCGGCCTTGTTGTCGCCGGTGATGTCGGCGAAGTAGAGGCGGCCCAGGTCGCTGCCGGTGACGAAGCGGCCCCAGCCGGCGCTCCAGTGGGTTCCGCCGTCGAAGTAGGTCCCCATGTTCTTGCGGACGCTGATGTTCCCGTCGGTGCCGTGGACGATGAGGTCGGCCTTGTTGTCGCCGGTGATGTCGGCGAAGTAGAGGCGGCCCAGGTCGCTGCCGGTGACGAAGCGGCCCCAGCCGGCGCTCCAGTGGGTTCCGCCGTCGAAGTAGGTCCCCATGTTCTTGCGGACGCTGATGTTCCCGTCGGTGCCGTGGACGATGAGGTCGGCCTTGTTGTCGCCGGTGATGTCGGCGAAGTAGAGGCGGCCCAGGTCGCTGCCGTCCAGGTAGCGGCGCCACCCGGAGGACATGACGGTGCCCGGGCCGAAGCTGCTGCCGAGGTTTCGGTGGACGATGACGACGCCGTCGGTGCGCTGGACGATCAGGTCGTCCTTGTTGTCGCCGTCGATGTCGGCGGGCGTCGTGCGGTCACGGCTGATGGTGTCCTGTACCCAGCCGGCCAGGCCGTCGACCCGGGTGTCGACCGCGTTGGTGCGGGTTTCCGTGGGGTCGATGCCCAGGCAACCACCCTGCCAGGATCGGGAGGTGACGGAGACGAGCTCGGGCGTGCCGTTCACCGTGCGGAGCGAGGGGCCGCCCGCGTCGCCCTTGCAGACGGTGGCGGTGTCGGAGCCGTCGACGTTCAGCGTGGTGTCCGTGCTGGACGTGACGGTGAAGGTGCCGGTGTGGAGCTTGTCCGGCGCCCACTCCGTCTTCGTGCGGCCGAAGCCGGCCTTCGTCAGCTGCTCTCCCGCGGCGGCCGGCGTGGCGGCTATCCGCACCGGCGTGACGGCGGGGTCGGTGACCCGAGTGGAGAGCCGTACCAGGACCAGGTCGCGGTCGGCGTGCGGCATGAGGTCGATGGCCTGCTGGACGCTGCCGCCCGTCTGGGCCAGGTCCGTGCGGCCGACCGTAACGGTGGTGGGGACGGGCGGCTTCCCGGCGGACGGCTTGCCGTCGGCGGCGAAGCAGGTGGCCGCGGTCAGCACCCACTGCGGGGCCACGAGGGCGCCGGTGCAGGACGACTGCTCCCCGATGGCGACCTTGGCCGTGAAGTTGAGCTGGGCAGCGGCGTCGGTGCCGCTGAGCGCGGTGGCGGGAGCGCTGGCGACGATCGTCGCCAGCGCGATTCCGGCGCCGGTGGTCCACACGAAGCGCGAACGCTTTGCGAACATGGATGTTCCTTGGAGACGGGGAACTGACATGACGTCGGATCCCTGGTTGTCGGAGGGTTGGAGCGGAGGGCGTGCGGCTACTTGGTGGAGCGGATCTCCATGAGCACGTGCTCGCGGCCCTCGGGGTCCGCGCTCTCGCCGACGGGCGTCCAGGCGTTCTTGGTGATGGCGAAGGACTTCTCCTCCGTGCCGACGGTCATGGCGACCTCGGTGGTGTAGTCGTTGCCCCTGATGAGGTGGACCGAGGGGATCTCCATCGTCAGCCAGCCGGAGTTGCCGGTGACCTTGAAGCAGATCTTGGGCTTCTCGCGGGCCCAGACCTCCAGGAAGTCGGTGCCACTCGCGCAGTCGACGAGGGTGATGTGGCCGTCGCCGCGCTTCAGGACGATGCCCTGCTCCGCGAGGATCTTGTCGGCGTGCGGGTAGCCGAAGTCCTCGACGGCGAAGCCGGGAGCCTCGTCCGCGACCGGGGCGACCGCGTGGGCCGTCACTCCGGCGCCGGAGTGAGAGCCGGCACCGGTCCCGGTCGCGGCGACCCAGGCGAGGGCGCCGGTGGCGGCGACGCCGAGGGTACGCGCCAAGAACTTCGTCCTGCGCGGTCGTGGTGTGGGTGAGGTACGTGCCTTCATGACGATCCTTGATTCGTTGATTCCGCTCGGCCGACCAGGAGGTTGTCCGGGGAGGACGCGATCCGGGAAGGACGCGGAAGCGACAGGAGAAGAAAAGGCCCGCAGCTCGGGTGCGGGCGTACATGTCAATGAAATCCCGTCGTTCGCGCTTTGTCCACCGCGTAAGAAGCTATTGTTCCGGTTGTGTAGGAAAGGTGAGTGGTCATCAATCGATAAAAGACCGGGCCCCGTTGGAGCGCATGCTTCCAACGGGGCCCGGCGGGAAAGGGGGACGGTCAGCGGGTCAGCGTCGCGAGCTCACACACGAGGCGTTCCAGCGCTGCCACGTACTGCTTGAACTCCTCGATGGAAGACTCGTCTTCCCGGTTCTGCGGGCGGATCTCCTCAAGGCTGCGGGACAGCTCTCCGACCTCAGAGGCCAGGTCATCGGCGTCCGGGATCTCGCGGGGGTCCAGGGATCCCTTCTCGACGCGGATGGCGTACCCGGCGATGTGCCCGTCGATCGAGAGCAGACCGAAGCCCCATTCCCGGAGTTCCTTCGATCCAGGGCGCCCGGGAAACGGCAGTGCCATGAATGCTTCGAAGGCGTCCTGGAAACCCTGACGGTCAGTCCCACCAGGTGACGATCTTTCCGGACTCGGTGTAGATTCCCGTGCCGCCCATGAGTCCACCGTCGATCCTCCAGCCCCAAGTGCCGTCCTTGAGCTTCGTACGCACCCGGTCCCTCGGCTGGGACTTCTCCCAGAGGGCCTTGGCTTCCTTTGTGTATTCGGCGAAAGTCCGGCCCTTGCCGTGCTTGTCGATATGGTATCGGGCGCTCGCCTCGACGGACATGTTCGTCCCGGCCCAGTCCTCCATCGCCTTGATGTCTGCTTCGCAGAACTCGTTGCTGGGCGTTGCCGCGTTGTGCACCAGGACCGGCACGGTGCCGGCCAGCACGTAGTACGTGTGGATGCCGGAGACCGACAGGTTGTACACGTGCTGGTCGGGGACGGTCCAAGTCCCGACCGAGTTGACCGCCACGTTCTCGCCCGTGTCGGTCCGCAGCCGCATACCGGCCTTGACATCGGCCGCCTGCTTCCAGACGTTGCTCTCGCCGGCTATCCAGAACGGGTGGCTGTCGGTGGCGACCACCGTGTTCTCGCCGGCTGTGCCGGAGGCGTCGACCCCGATCCTGACCAGGTTCTTCGGCCCGTCACTCGTGATGGTGGCTTCGACGGCCCTGGCTTCCGTGCGGCCGGTGAGCGGATCGGTGGCGAGGACCCGTTCGCCGGCGCGGACGTCCTCGATCGCCTTGGTGCTGCGGTCGGCCATCAGGACGCGCGTGCCCGGGACGAAGCTGCTCTTGCGGCACGGGACCTTCTTGAGGAACTTCAGCTTGAGCGCGTGCAGCGCCAGATCGTCGAGGCACCGGATCGACTTGCCGGTCAGGCACGCCTCGATCTCCTCGACGCCCACATACCAGGCGATCAGGCGATCGAGGTACGTGCTGGTGATGCAGCCCATGCCGCCGGCGCCGTCGCTGCCGCAGACCAGCATCGTCTCGCCGGGCTTCAGCTCGCCGTTCGCCAGCAGGTCCGAGCGGTACTTGACGAACCGCTTCTCCAGGGCCGCGCGGAGATCCTTGTCGGACATCGGCTTGCTGGTGCCGAGCGCGATCTCCTGCTGGATCTGGGCCTTGAACTCGGCGACGAGCATGTCCGTCGCGGTCTTCAGGGCCGCGTCGGCGGCCTTGGCCGCCTCCTCGGAGTCCTCGCCTGCCGCCTCCGCCGAGACGCGCGCCTGCTCGGCCGAGGTACGCGCCTGCGCGGCGTACCCCGAGGCGACCGACGCCGAGTGCTGGGCCTGCTCGGCGGAACGGGCCGCCGACGAGGCGGCCTGCTGGGCTGAGGCGGCGGCGTTCCTGGCGGTCCTCGCCGACTCGGACGCCGCGCGGGCCGAGGCCTCGGCGGCATCCGCGGACGCGTCGGCCTTCGCGGCGTACTCGCCGGCCTCGTCGGCGGAGGTCTTGGCCTTGGCGGCCCACTCCAGCGCCTTGGCGGCGTCCTTACGAGCCTCCGCCGCGACCTTCTGAGCTTCGGCGGCGTCCTTCGCGGCGAGCGAGGCCGACGTGTAGGCGGCCTCCAGCAGGCTGTTGACCTGCGCGATGTGGGTGGCGGCGTTCGCGTCCCGCTGCCGGGCCTTGTGCAGACCGACCTCCAGGAAGGTACGCATCCCGGCGGGCGGTCCGGTCAGCGCGGCCTGCGCAGCCGCCTTGACCTCGGGCCCTTCGGTGGCCAGGAGCTTGCCGATCTCGACCCGGTCGTCTTCCTCGCGAGCTTCGTACTGCCCGACGTCGAGGAAGTACGCGAGGTCCGCCGCGGTGCCGTCCAGCGCCTCGCTGGCCGCCGCCTGTACACCGGCCCCGCCCTCGGCGGAGATCTTGCCGACGGTGACCCGGTCGTCATCGGCCTTGCCCGGGTAGTCCCGCGTGCGCAGGAAGTCCCGCACCTGGTCGATCGGCTTGTCCAGCACGTCGAGCGCGACCTGCTGCTGCGCGGGGATCTTCGTGTTCGCGGCGATGTGCGCCACGCTGGCCCGGTCGTCCTGCTCCAAGGCCACCGTGAGCCCGCTGCGAACGAACTCGGCCACGTCCGCGTCGGTGCCCGACAGGGCGTACTCGGCGGCGCTGCGCAGCCAGGCCCCGCTGGTGTCGAGCATATTGATCGCGGCCTGCCGCCCCTTGGTGGCGGTCACCTGCGGATCGGACGAGGCCGCGGCCTCGCTCAGCAGCTGCTGGGTCTCGCTGTTGAGCTGCTGGCGTCGGCCCGCCTCGTACGCGGCGGCGGCCACGTGGGCGTCGTAGGCCCGGCGGGCCTCCTCAGCCGCGACGACCTCTTCCTGCTGCTGCTGCGCCAGCCGTTCGGCGTCGGCCTTGCGGGCCGCCTCCGCCACGGCCGTGGCCTTCTGGGCCAGGTCCAGCGCCTTGGCGGCGGCGTCGCTGGCCGCGTTCGCGGCGACGGTGGCCGCGTTCGCGGCGTCGACGGCCTTGCCCGCTTCATCGGCGGCCTTGTTGGCCGCGAGGGCGGCGGCCGTGGCGTGCTGGGCGGCGTCGTTGGCCGCGTCCCGGGACTGACGGGCGGCGATGCCCGCCTCCCTGGCATTGCGGGCGGCGGCCTCAGCCGCGCGCGTGGCCTGGTTCGCGAGGCGCTCGGCGCGAGCCGCGGCGGCCTTCGCCTCCTCTGCCTCGGCACCGGCCTGGCCGGCCCAGTTGCCCGCGCTCACCGCGGCCGCGGCTGCCGCGGCGGCGTTCCGGCCGGCTCTGGCTGCGGCGTCCGCCGCGGTGGCGGCCTCGTCAGAGGCCACACCGGCCTGGTGCGCGGCGTCCGCGGCCTTGGTCGCACCGGCGGCCGCGGCGTTGGCCTGCACGGCCGCGTCCCGGGCCTTCTGTGCCTTCGTGGCGTCGCCTGCGGCGGCGGTGGCGGCGGAGTGCGCGGTGGCGGCGGCCTGACCGGCCCTGCTGGCGGCGTAGGACGCCTGGGCGGCGGCGGTGGCGGCCACGCGGGCCGCCGAGTTCGCGGCCGCGGCCGCGGTCACGGCCGTACGGGCCGCCTTGGCCGCCCGCTCGGCGGCGGCGGCGGCCCGCGAAGCGGCGGCCGCGGCCCTGGCGGCCGAGTCCTTGGACTGCTGCGCCTCGTCGGCCGCTTCCAGCGCAGCGTCCATGGCGGCCTTCGTCGCCTTCTCCGCCTTGGCCGCCTCCTCCTTGGCGGTCTCGGTCAGCTGCCTCGCCTGCTTCTGCGCCTTGTCGGCGAGTTCGGCGAGCTGAGCGACGGTGAGCGCCTCCTGGTCACGGGCGGCCGCTACCTCCCAGCCGTGGTCCAGGAACTCCTGGATGTCCTCGGGAGTGCCGTCCAGGGCCTGCCCGGCGAACAGCTTGACGTTCGGGCCGCCGGTGGCCAGGAGCTGGCCGACGCGGACCCGGTTGTCGTCCTCACGAGCCGGGTACTGGCCCTTCTGGAGGAAGGCCAGCTGCTCGTCGGTCGTGCCGCTCAGGGCCGTGTTGGCCGCCCGCTTCACGCCCGGGCCGCCGAAGGCCATGACACGGCCGATGTCGACGCGTACATCGGACTCGTAGGCCGTGACGAAGGTGTTGTCCAGGAAGTCCCTGAGCGTTTCGGTCCCGCCGGTCAGCGCGGCCTCGGCCGCCGCGCGAACGCCCGGACCGCCCTTGCCCATGATCTCGGCGACCTGCGCGCGCAGGTCGTCCTCCTCGAGCTTCGGCAGTTCCTGCGTCATGAACGCCTGGATATCGGCATCCGAACCCAACAGGGCTGCCGCGGCGCCTTCCCGTACGCTCAGACCGCCGTACTTCCAGGCGTCCACGACCTCGTACCGTTCGTACGTCACGGCCGGGTCCTCGGCCATGGCCGCAGGCGGATCGATTCCCAGGGCCAGGACCAGGACGGTCAATGTCGAAACGAGCCCGCGCCATCGGCGCCCGGCCCGTATTCCGGAATTCAACGCGCTACTCCCTCATTTGAGTGAAATTCAGCTGGAGCATACTCAAATGCGCAGAGCGTTCTGAGCGTCCTGTCGGTGCCCGATGTGCAGGCGGGAGAGTCCTGGAATTCCGGTATGCGGAGGGGTTTCGTCTGCCACCTGTAGTCCGCCATCGACATGTCTGAGCCCCAAGGTGAGCTCGCCCCCGTGGTCTGCTCGGCGCCCTATCGAAGCGCTCCTTGTTGATCATTGTCCAGGGTGCGAAACGCACCAGAACGGGCGGGGGGCGCGTCGAACCTGTGATTCTCGCCACCGCTCGGGAAGGTTGTACGTTGCCCTGTGGAGAATCTGTGAAGAGTGCTGTCGGCGGTCTCTTCTGGCGCACAGAAAGGGGCAATCCCCGCCGGGCCTCCTGGCTTCTTCGCGCAAACCCGCTGTGAGGTCGAACTCACCCGCGGCGAAGGCAGGAAAGGCCCTGCTCAAGAGAGACCGCGAGGCCGCCTCCCGCATCGGTGCCGAGTGGTTGAACGGGCCGAGACTCGAATGCCTGGCGCGATGCGCATCGGGAGAAGGCCGTGACCACGCAGGATGGTGACCTGGAACTGGTGCCCCCGAAACTGCGGGTGGGGACCTTCCTCCCCGATTGGTCAGCTACGCGACAGGAGGGAACTGTCGCTTGTCTCGGTACGGTTGCTACCGCCTGTCCTTTTGCTGGAGAGAAGGCTTTGCGGGATCGAGGGTTGGAAGGGGAACAGCGCTGAGGCGGGAGTGCCGAACGACTTCGGGGGTGCCGGGAAGCCGGTCAGCGACTCCTGGACGATCCGGGTGAGCGGGTGTACGGCTTCGACAGTGCCGGGGATGTAGAGGTGGATCTCCACATCGGCCAGGTTGAGGTCGGTCAGGTTGGCCACGCGAAGGGCGGAGGGGGCCATGCGGATGGCGGCCGCACGCCGTACGGCGCGGGGGATCTGCCGCTCGCATTCTTCGCTGTGGCGGGCGATCTCACGGTCGATCAGGGACGTTCGGGTGCTGAGATCGCTCGGATGCTGGGGGTGAGTGACGAGAGTGTGCGGCGTTGGAACCAGTCTGGGAGGAGGGTGGCACCGATGCTCTGTGCCTGTGTCCGGCCACTGGTCGCCCGCCCAAGCTGGACGATGCCCAGGGCGAGCGGGTGCGGACCGCACTGGAGCAGGGCGCCCAGGCGCACCGGTTCGAGGCGGATCTGTGGACGCTGGAACGGGTCGGTCCGGTCGTCGAGCGGGTGACCGGGGTGGGGCTGTCGCGGGCGTCGGTGTGGCGGTTGCTGATCGGCCGGCTGGGGCGGATTCTGCAGCGGCCCGAACGGCGGGCGGTCGAGCGGGACGAATCCGAGATCGCCCGCTGGATCGCGCACGAATGGCCGCGGACCGAAAGGGGGCGTTGAACACACGTGCCTGGATCGTCTTCCTCCACGAATCAGACGTCTCGCTGCTGCCGCGGGTCCACCGCACCTACGCGCCCCACCGCCGCACTCCTCTCCTGCGGCACCGGCTGAACTGGAAACGCGCCTCGATGGCCGCGGCTCTCGGCTACCACGCTGCCGATCCCGACCGAGGTCCGCGGTTGTGCTTCCACCTCAAGCCCGGCGGCTACGACACCGCCGCTCTCATCGAGGTCCTGGAGCAGATGAAGACGTTCTACCGTGGTGAGCGGGTGGTCCTCGTGTGGGACGGCCTGTCTGCCCATTGGAGCCGGGCGATGCGGGCCTGGGTCACCGAGCAGGACTGGCTCCCCCTCGAGCGGTTACGCGCCTACGCACCCGAGCTCAATCCGGTGGAACTGCTGTGGTCCTCGCTCAAGAAACGCGAGCTCGCCAACGTCGCCGGCGACCACCTTGCCGATGTCGCCGACGCCACCGAACAGGGCATCCACCGCATCAACAGCAATCCTCAACGGCCCTGGTCCTTCCTCGCCCACACCAGACTCGCCATCCATCCATCAACCCCACAGAACTAACGAAAAGATCAAGTAGGAGACTTCTGGAAATAGTTCCAGCCCTGGCGGCGTTGTCGCTTGGCGATCGCTGCGTGGGGGGTGGCTGGACCTGAAATTGTTCGACACGACGAACGGCGTAGCCGAGGTCACTCCGTGGCTGGCTGAGGCTGAGGCCGATGTGCAGGCGCTCGTCGAGAGTGCGATGGAGCCCATGCTCGGGGTCCGCTTCCTGGCCACCGAGTACAGCACCGGCCCTGTCCACGGCGGGCGCATCGACTCGCTCGGGCTGGATGAAAACGGATCGCCGGTGATCGTCGAGTACAAGCGGGCGACCGACCCCGGTGTCCTGTCGCAGGGCCTGTTCTACGTGGCCTGGTTGATGGACCACCGAGAGGAGTTCGAAGCCCTGGTCCGTGAGCGGCTCGGGTCGGCGGCAGCCGCCAGCGTTCTGTGGAGCACACCCCGGCTGATCTGCGTGGCCGGCGGCTTCACACGCTATGACCTGCACGCGGTGCGCGAGCACCGGCGGTCCATCGACCTCGTCCGCTACACGATGCTGGGCGAGCACCACATCGCGCTGGAGACCGTCGCGTCGGTCGCTGCCCCGGGTGGCGGAACGCGGCGACAGCGCCTCCGAGGTGAGCGGGAGGCGTCACCGCGTCGGCGGACCGACGCCATGGCGGAGCTGGCGGCCGTGGTCGACGAGGTGCTGCTCGGGCTGGCCGAGGGTGTGACGAAGGTCGAGCGCAAGCAGTACGACGCGTACCAGCGGCTGCGGAACTTCGCCCGCGTCACTGGACGGCAGGACAAGCTGCTGGTGTACCTCAAGGTCGCGCCGGCCACGGTCGAGCTCGTGCCCGGCTTCACCCGGGACGTGACCGGACCGGGCCATCACGGCACGGGCGACCTGGAGGTCCAGCTCCGCTCCGAGAAGGACGTGGAGCGAGCGCTGGAACTCTTCCGGCTGTCGTACGCGTCGGCATAGAGCCGAGGTCCTGATGATGACTGGGCGGGGCCTTTCGACAGAGGGGCAGGGGGTGGCGGTGTGCCCTCTATGGTCCGGACGATCCCCGGTTCGGAAACCGGGGATCGTCGCCTAGATTCCGCCTCCCCGAGAGACCGGAGGGCTACCAGCCGGAAGGCTTTGCGGTGCCCAGGGCGCGGGTGACGGTGATCTCGATGACGACCCGGTTCGGGTTCACCCGCGGGGCCTTGCACCGCTCGGCGTACCGGCGCTCGGCGTCGGCCACGGAGGTCGGGTCGTCCCCGATGATGGCGGTGCCTTCGAGTGAGCACCAGCGCCGGCCCTCGGCCTGTCCCACGGACACCACGGCGTCGACGCCGGCCGCTTGGGCGGAGCGGTGTTGCGCACCTTCTTGCTGCCGTCGCTGATGACGCGGGCGATCCGGCTCTCGGCGTCGTACGTGACGCCGACCGGGACAGGTGAGGGGTGCCGTCCGGCCGGAGCGTGGTCAAGAAGCACGTCCGCTGCTCCTGCCAGAACATCTCACCGGCGCTGCGCCCGCGGTCGTGGTGCGGCTGCCGGAAGCCGAAATGGGGGGGGCGATCGTGGTGCGGGCAGGGTGGCTCGCCGGGTGCCATCCGGCGTCTCGAGGACGTCATGTACTTCTCCGGCGGCTACGAGCGGCGGGACGTCGAGGTGCTGCAGGATCGTGTGGATCAGGGCGACAGGGGTGCCGGCCGTGATGGTGGCGTGCCAGAGGCGGTGGCCCACCGGCCCGTCGTACTCGGCGATCGTCCAAGCGATGTCGGTGCGGTGCCGCGCTTCGTGGCCGAACTCGACCCGCGCGGTGAGGGATGTGTGGGAGGCGATCGTCGTCTCGTCGAAGGGGCGGTACCTCTCCCACTGGCGCTCCTCATCGAACAGGGCCGCGAGGAACGCCTCGTGCTCGCCGGGCTCCGCGACCGGCGGCTCGGCCGCAGGTGCGGGGACGCGCTCGGTGGTGGCCGGGAGCTTGGGTTGATGGCGCGCGCGAGCTCACGGCGGGTGCGAAGCCGTCGCTCGCGAGTTCCACGCGGGCCGAGGGGTTTCGAGCGGGCGGCAGGCAGCGAGCCGGCTTCTGAGACGGTCGAGCGTTGCCCGGCCGATGGCCAAAGGGACCTTTTCCATGAACCAGAGCGATGTCGGTGCCCGACAGGTCGGTGGTGCGTGGACGCACGTCGTCAGTGTGTGCAGAGGGGTCTCCCGCATGTTTGATGGTCCATCAGGTAAGTCGGCAATCGGTCAGCATGAGTCGCCGGGCGTTCCCGGAGGATTGCCTGAGCAGGCGTCGGTGACGGCGCGAAAGGCCAGGTGGGGACCCGTCTCGCCTGATCGGGGCGATGTTCCTCACAAACATCGTTCGCCGCGTGCCGGTGTACAGTCGAGACCGCCCTTGACCTGCAGAAAGCAGGCAGGGAGCCGTCTCAGAGGAGTCCAAAGTGCTGCGCACTCTGTTCAAGTCCAAGATCCACCGGGCCACCGTGACCCAGGCCGATCTGCACTACGTCGGCTCGGTCACCGTCGACGCCGAGCTGATGGAGGCGGCCGACCTGCTGCCCGGTGAGCTCGTGCACATCGTCGACATCGACAACGGGGCCCGGCTGGAGACCTACGTCATCGAGGGCGAGCGGGGTTCCGGCGTCATCGGGATCAACGGGGCCGCCGCGCACCTCGTGCACCCCGGCGACCTCGTGATCCTCATCAGCTACGCGCAGGTCGAGGACGCCGAGGCGCGCTCGTTCACCCCGCGTGTGGTGCACGTCGACGCGGACAACCGCATCGTGGAGCTCGGGGAGGACGCCTCCGCGCCCGTCCCCGGGAGCGACACGGTCCGGGCCCCGCACGCCGTGCCCGCACGGAGCTGAGCCGAGGGGAGGGCCGCCGCACGGCCGAGCGCCACCCGGGCGAGGTCCCCGTCCCTCCGGCGGGCGTCACCCGCGCCGCGAAGCGCCGGCCGAAGGCCATCCCCGGCCTCCGGTGACCCCCGAATGAGGGGACCCGGCGGGCGAACGCCCGTCCGCCGGGCCACCCTGGGGAGGGAGGATCCCGACGACCGAGAGGTCCGTGATGACCCACCCCTTCCCCGATCCGCAGCCCTCGCCCGTACCGCCCCCGGTGCCCTCCCCGCCGCCGGTGCCCCCGCCCAACCCCGTACCGGTGCCCCCGGATCCCGTGCCCAGCCCGGTGCCCGAACCCGGCGGGCCCGTTCCGGAACCAGAGCCTCAGCCCCAGCCGGGCCCGGCGGGTCTCCGCCCTCCGTCAACAGGAAGGTGACGGATGAGGCGTGAGGTTCCGCTCGCGCCCTTGTCACGGAGCGTGCGCCACCCCTAACTTGGACGGCTGTCGCTGTGTTCCAAGGGGGGCCCATGGCCGTACGCGGACGTCACCGCCGCCACCAGCCGAGCCGGATCAACCGTGCCTCGCTCACCGTCACCGCCGGAGGCGCCGGCATGGCGCTCCCGCTGATCGGCGCGGGAGCCGTGCAGGCCGCCTCCCTGGACGTCTGGGAGAAGGTCGCGTCCTGCGAGTCCTCCTCCCGCTGGCACATCAACACCGGGAACGGCTACTTCGGCGGCCTCCAGTTCAGCCAGTCCACCTGGGAGAGCTACGGCGGCACGCACTTCGCGCCGCGCGCCGACCTCGCCTCCAAGGACCAGCAGATCGCGATCGCCGAGCGCGTCCTCAAGGGACAGGGGCCCGGCGCCTGGCCCGCGTGCGGGCCGCGCGCCGGCCTCACCCGTGGCGGCGAGGCCCCTGACATCACGACGAAGACCTCGCCCACCGGCGCGAACGCGCCACGGACCGCCTCCCTGCCGGGTCAGCGCGCCTTACCCGAGAAGGCCCCCGCCCGCCGCGCCGATCCCACCACCGTGCCCACCATCCGCGAGATGTACACGGTCACGCCCGGCGACTCCCTCTCGAAGATCGCCCGCGAGGAGCGCGTCCAGGGCGGCTGGAAGCGGCTGTACGAGTCGAACCGGCCCGTCGTCGGCGACGACCCCGACATGATCCACCCCGGCCAGCGGCTCACCCTGCGCATCGCCGCACCGAAGAAGTCCGCCGAGGCGGCCGGGACGGCCACGCCGCCCCCGCGCACCGCGACGGCCCCGGCCGTGAAGCCGACGCCCGCCGCGAAGCCGACCCCCGTCCAGCGCCCGGCGACCAGGACACCTCCCGTGGCGAAGGCCCCGGCCGCCAAGCCTCCGGCCACCAAGCCCCCGGCCGCCAAGCCCGTGACTCCCAAGGCGCCCGCCACCAAAGCGCCGGCACCCCGGAGCACTCCCGTCTCCAAGCCCGCCACGAAACCCGCCGCGAAGCCCTCCGCCAAGCCGAAGGCCAAGCCCGTCAGCCGGCCCGCGCCCGCCTCCAAGCCCAGGCCGAAGCCCGCCGCCGCCCCGGACAAGGACAACTACTCCGCTCCCGTCGCCGCCGGCATCGGCACCAGCTACGGCACCCGCGGCTCCTCGTGGTCCAGTGGCTACCACACCGGAGTCGACTTCCCCGTGCCCACCGGCACCTCGGTCAAGGCCGTCGCCGACGCACGGGTCGTCTCCGCCGGGTGGGGCGGCGCGTACGGCTACCAGGTCGTCCTGCGCCACGAGGACGGCCGCTACAGCCAGTACGCGCACCTCTCCGCCCTCACCGTCCGCGAGGGGCAGCGGGTCCAGGGAGGCCAGCGCATCGGACGCTCAGGATCGACCGGCAACAGCTCGGGACCGCATCTCCACTTCGAGGTGCGGACGGGTCCCGGGTACGGCTCCGACATCGACCCGCTGGCCTACCTCAGGGCGCGGGGCGTCTCCATCTGACACCGACAGGCCCTGCGGCGGCACCGTCATGCGGTCCAGGGTGAGCTGCACCAGGCCGCCCGCCGCGACCGCGCCGCAGATCAGCGCGGCGACGGTGCCCCCCGTGCCGTAGCGGAAGCTCTCGCCGAACAGCGTGAGGCCCACCGCCGCCGCCACCACCGGGTTCACCACGGTGACCGTGGCGAGCGGCGCGGCCAACCCAGCGCCCCGGTACGAGGCCTGCGAGAGGAGCAGCCCGGTCACGGCGAGTGCCGAGAGGACGAGCAGCCCCGTCCACTCGGAGAGCGGGGCGGCGGAGGTCCACTCCTCGGCCACGGACTTGGTGAAGACCGAGGCCATGCCGAAGGAGACACCGGCCGCGGCGGCCAGGATCACGCTGCGCAGCACCGACCGCCCGACCAGGTGGGCCGCCGTGAACAGGACGGCGACCACGGCGGACGTGCCCGCCGCGAGCAGCCACCGCTCCCCGTCCGCGAGCGACTGCGCGTCGGAGCCGTTCGTGAGGCTCAGCAGGCCGGCGAGGCCGACCGTGGCCATGAGGGCGCCGCGCCAGGCCCGCCGCCCGGCCCGGCGGCCGACGAAGAGCGCCGCCATGGGCAGCGCGAAGACGATCGTGAGCGCGCCCAGCGGCTGGACCAGGCTGAGCGGACCGTACGCGAGCGCGGCCACGTGCAGGGTCGCGCCGAGACCGTTGAGCAGGACGGACACCCACCACGCCGGGCTGCGCAGCGGTGCGTAGCGCGGACCGGCGGCGGAGGCCGCGACCCGCTCCTGCACGATCGCGGCGGCAGCGTAGGCCACCGCCGAGACCAGGGACAGGAGCACGGACAGCAGGAGTGGGCTCATACCTTCCACGATCTCTCTTCCGGGCGGATTCGGCGTCGTACCAGGGAACGCTTCGGGCGGTACCGCCGTCGCAGTACACGGCGTGCGCGTACGACCGGAGATGTACGCCGCCGCAGGTCGGAAGGGGTGGAACGGGATCATTCCGGGCGTCCCCTCCCGGTGCGGAAGAATCATGGAGGGGCGGCCGGCCCCGGCACGGAACCGAGGAACCCGGGGGCGGGCGCGTGGGAGCAGAGCTGGATCTCGTCGAGAGCGGATCCGTGGGCGGATTCTTCGCCCTGCGGACCGCCGTGCCGGAGACCGGAGGGCAGCACCGTCCCCTCGCCCTGCTGTACGCGGGGGAGGACGGCCCCCTCACCGCGCGCGTGGACCGGGTCGCCGCCCGGCTCCACGCCCCCGAGCGGCGCGTCGGGGCCTCCGTCGCCCACCTCGGCCTCGCGGCCCGGCTCTGGTCGACCGCGCTCGGCCCGGCCGCGCTGTACGGCGCCTTCCCCGGCCTCGCCCCCGGCGAACTGCACTGGGACGGGGCCCTGACCTCCCCCGACGACCTGTGGTGGTCCGGTACGGAGACCCGCCCCGCCACCGTCGACGCCCTCCGCGAGGCCGTCCAGGAGGTCCACCTCGTCCCGCTGCACGCGGCGCTGCGCCGCGACGGCCGGATCTCGCCCCGGCTGCTCTGGGGCAACGCCGGCTCCGCCCTCGCCGGCGCCCTGCGCGAGCTCACCCGCTGGGCCCGCGCGCGCGACCGGCCGGAGGTCGCCGAGCGGGCCGCCGCCCTCGTCTCCGGGCTCCTCGACCACCCGGACCTCGCCGGCACGGTCCGCGGCCCCCGGATGCGGCGCTCCAGCTGCTGCCTCTACTACCGGTGTCCCGGCGGCGGCCTGTGCGGGGACTGTGTCTTCGACCACGCCCCCCGAACGGGTTTGGAGCGGCGGCCCCCCGCTCCGTAAAGTTGGGTCTTTGAAAGCCCGCGAGCGGCGACGTACGAGCGAACGAGGAACCCGAAGGCCATGACGGTGACCGAAGAAACCCAGGACTACGGGCCGGGTGTCGACCCCGAGCGCCTGGCCGTCTGCCTCAGCGTCCTCGACGAGCTCGACAAGCTGGACGTCGACCACCCGGACGCGATCATGGTCCGGCGCGCCACCGCCGGCATCTACCGGACCGTGAAGCAGCGCCGCCGCCAGGAGCGCCGGGCCGCCAAGACCGCCAACGACAAGGCGGTCACCGAGGCCACGGCCACCGGCTCCGCGCAGCGCATCGACGACGAGACCGAGGGCATCCTGCCCTCCTCGATCACGGAGGAGGGGCGGATCGCGGGGATACTCCAGCGTCCGCGCTCCTGCTACGTCTGCAAGACGCGCTTCGTCGAGGTCGACTACTTCTACCACCAGCTCTGCCAGCCCTGCGCGCAGCTCAACCGGGCCAAGCGGGACGCCAGCGCCGACCTGACCGGCAAGCGCGCGCTGCTCACCGGCGGCCGCGCCAAGATCGGCATGTACATCGCGCTGCGGCTGCTCCGCGACGGCGCCCACACGACGATCACCACGCGCTTCCCCAAGGACGCCATCCGCCGCTTCAAGGCCATGGACGACTCCGCGGACTGGATGCACCGCCTCGAGGTGGTCGGCATCGACCTGCGCGACCCGGCCCAGGCCGTGGCCCTCGCCGACCAGATGGCCGAGGCCGGGCCCCTGGACATCCTCATCAACAACGCGACGCAGACCGTGCGCCGCCTGCCCTCCGCCTACGCCGCCCTGGTCGACGGCGAGAACGCCCCGCTGCCCGCGGGCGAGCTCCCCGCCCACCACGTCATCGGCGCGTTCAACTCCGGCGCGGTCGGCGAGCTCGTCAGTGGCTCCTCCCTGCCCGCCGGCGTGAGCGGCCTGGAGGCCCAGCAGGTCGCGGACCTCGCGCTCGTCGCGGGCAACGCCACCATCGCCAAGCACCTCGACGGCACCGCGATCGACGCCGGCGGCCTGGTGCCGGACGTCGTCGAGACCAACACCTGGGTGCAGAGCATCGAGCAGATCTCCCCGGTGGAGCTCCTCGAGACCCAGCTGTGCAACTACACGGCGCCGTTCATCCTGATCAGCAAGCTCCGCCCGGCGATGGCCGAGGCCGCCAGGAAGGCGGCCAGCGGGCGCGCCTACGTCGTCAACGTGTCGGCGATGGAGGGTGTCTTCAGCCGTGGCTACAAGGGCGCCGGGCACCCGAACACCAACGCGGCGAAGGCCGCGATGAACATGGTGACGCGGACCAGCGGCCAGGAGATGTTCCAGACCGACGGCATCCTCATGACCTCGGTCGACACCGGCTGGATCACCGACGAGCGTCCGCACTTCGACAAGCTGCGGCTGGCCGAGGAGGGCTTCCACGCCCCGCTCGACCTGGTCGACGGCGCGGCCCGCGTGTACGACCCGGTCGTGCGCGGCGAGGCCGGCGAGGACCTCTACGGCTGCTTCCTGAAGGACTACTCGACCGCCAACTGGTAGGCGACGGGTCCCGCCCCCCGGGTCGTACCGCGACCTTCTGCCGTTCCGAAAAGAGCGCTCTACCAGCCGGTAGAGCGCTCTTTTCGGCTTCGTTCACTCGAACGCATCACACTTGTGAGCCCGGTAGAGCGCGGACGCGCTCATTTGGTTACTCTGATGTTCACGGTCGGCCACCGAGGAGACACACCTTCCTCACGGCCGGTCCGGGGAGCGGCCTGCCACCAAGGCCGCGGTCCCGCCCGATGAACGGCGCCACCGCGACCGACGGCACCAAGTCCCCATTGGTACGCGACACAAAGGAGTGCGCGGTGACACCCGAACTGACCAAGCAGGAACCGAGACCGGCCGAACCCCAGGAGCGGCCCCGCCGGAACGGCGAACTCGGAAGCCTCGACGTGTGGGCCCACGCGGCCCCGATCCGGCTGGCGGGCTACGAGGACGACCTCGCCGAGCCCCACATCCTGCCCGGTATCGACTGAGCGTCCGGTGCCCTGACCGCCCTGATGTGGCCGTCGCCCTGTCCGGTGCCCCCGGCCGCCTTCCGGCCGGGGGCACCGGCGCGTCCGCCGCGCGTACCCGTACGGGTACGGGTACGCGCCCGTCACCGGTGTGCGTCCTCCCGGAGCCGGATCGGCGGCATGTACTCCCGCAGCAGCGTGCGGTCCCACCAGGCCCCGGTCGAGCGCAGCTCGCGCCAGGTCGTGTACCGGTACCGGTAGAGCCGGGCGCGGACGTGCGTCGGCGGCGCGTCGGGGAACGGGTTGTGGGCGAGCAGCCGCAGCGTGTCGCGGTCGCCGTCGAGCAGCCGCTCCATGAAGGGCCCGAACCAGTCCCGCGCGTATCCGGGGGAGAGCGCGGCGAACCACATCAGCCAGTCCAGGCGAAGGTGGTACGGGGCGAACTGGCGCGGCAGCCTGCGCAGGTCGCCGGGCTTGCCCCGGAAGCCGTACTCCCGCCACACCGTGCCCTCGTGCGGGGCGGGGTCGTCGGTGCCCTCGATCACGATCTCGTCCCGTACGCGGCCCACCGTGCCGAAAGCGCCGTACGTGTTGACCAGGTGGTACGGGTCGTAGGAGCGGTTCATGGCCTGGTTGCGGGAGAGCAGGTTCCGCACGGGGCGGTAGCTCCGGTACAGGACGAAGGCGGTCAGCGCGACGACCACGACCACGTACCAGAGCGGCGGGTCCGGTCGTGGGTGCTCGCCGGTGAGCGCGGAGGCGTCCACGACGGAGACGGCGAGCACGACGGTCAGCCAGTTCAGCCAGGCGAAGTTCCCGGAGAGCACCAGCCACAGCTGTGTCGCGATCATGAGGCAGGCGGCGATCGTGGCCACCGGCTGCGGGGTGAAGAGCAGGAACGGCACGAAGAGCTGGACGACGTGGTTGGCCCCCGCCTCGACCCGGTGCAGGGGGCGCGGGAGGTGATGGAAGAACCAGCTGAGCGGGCCGGGCATCGGCTGGGTCTCGTGGTGGTGGTAGAGGCAGGTCAGGTTCCGCCAGCAGCGGTCGCCCCGGATCTTGATGAGACCCGCGCCGAACTCGACCCGGAAGAGCAGCCAGCGCAGCAGGAAGAGGACCAGCACGGGCGGCCCCGTGTCGTCGTTGCCGAGGAAGACCGCGAGGAAGCCGGTCTCCAGGAGCAGCGACTCCCAGCCGAAGGCGTACCAGGTCTGGCCGACGTTCACGATCGACAGGTACAGCGCCCAGAGCGCGAGCCACAGGAGCATCGACACCGGCAGCGGCACGGCGTCCCCGGCGCCCGCCACGAGGGCCAGGGCGATCGCGGCCCCGGTCCAGGCGACGGTTGCGTACAGCCGGTCGGAGTAGCGCCAGTGGAAGAGCGAGGGGGAGTGGCGGGGCCGGACCCTTCGCACGTACTCCGGGACGGGGAGCATGCCGCGCTCGCCCGTCAGCGCCCGGAACTGCAGGGCGGCCGACAGGAAGGCCACGCAGTACAGCCCGGCGAGGCCCCGCTGGAACACGATCCGGCTCAGCCAGAGGTCGGGCGCGGTGAACCACTCCATCGCTTCCAGTATCGGCCCGGGGTCAGGCCCTGACGAGACGCCGGAGGGTGCGGCCGAGACGGCGGGCGTACGCTCGCTGGAGCACGGGGACCAGCGGCCCGGCGAGCCGGGTGTACCAGGCGGCGGGCCGGCTGAACGCGGTGACCGTGAACCGGACCGCGCCGTCGGGTGCGAGGTCGACGACGAAGGACTCCTCGCCGCGCTCCGGGTGCCCGGCCAGGGTGCCGTAGGCGAAGCCGGTCCGGTCGTCCTCGTACACCGTCCAGATCACCTCGCAAGGGACGCCGAGCCGGACGCGGCCGATCCCCGCCGACACCTCCAGGCGGGCGCCGGGCTCGGCGCGGGCGGCCTCGCTCTGGACGGTCGCCCCGGAACGCCGGTGCGCGCGCCAGGTGGTGACGGCGGCGCCGGCGGTCTCGAAGGCGGCCCGGCCGTGGCCGACGACCGTGCTGTGCCGCAGGTGGTGGTAGCCCTCGGGGAGGTCCTCGGGGGAGCGGGTGGCGCCGACCTCGCGGTAGGTGAGGCCCGGGCGGGGGCGTGCGGTGCGGGAGAGGCCGTTCGTGAGGCGGGTCATGCCGGGAGCTCCGTTCGCGGGTGGGCCGGGTGGGTCAGGAAGGGCGGGTGGGCCAGGTGGGTTGGGCGGGTCAGGAAGGGCGGGTGGGCCGGGTGGGTCGGGAGGGGCGGTGTGGGCCGGTCCGTGGGGCCTCTGCGGTCCGCGGGTTCGTTGTGGTCCGTACGGGCCGTGGGGCCTGTGCGGTCCATGTGGGCCGTGTCGTCGGTCCGGAGGCGGCGTCGGGCGAGGAGGGCGCAGACCGTGAAGCCGAGGGCGTTGCCCAGGCCGTGTGTGGCGGCCGTCCAGGTCAGGCCGAGGTGCGGCAGGCCGGTGGCCTCGCCGAGCGCCCAGCTCAGCGCGAGCAGCATCGTGCCGACGAGGACCAGGGCCGAGACGGCGAGCAGCGCTCGGGTGAGCCGGCCGGTCGCGAGGTCGCGGCGCTCGCGCAGGGTCAGGACGGCGACCCCCGCCATCCCGGCCGTCAGGACGACCGCGCCGGCGAGCTCGGCCCAGTCGTCGACGAAGTAGCCGGCCAGGACCAGCAGCGTGCCCGCCGGGACGCTGAGCGCGGCGAAGCGGGCGGTGGGGCCGTCGTCGGCGCGGCAGACGAGACCGGCGACCAGCGCGGCGGCGAAGCCCGCGAAGTGGAAGTGCGGGACGGTCAGCGCGAGGAGGTCCAGGTCGAAGCCGAAGAGCGGGTACGAGGCCCGTTCGGCGACGAGCGCCAGGCCGGCCACCGAGGGGGCGGCCAGCGCGGTGAGGACGGCGACCTCTCTGGGGTGCAGGGAGCGGGTGAGCACGAGGCGGGCCGGCGCCTGGAGCGCCAGTGCCACGGTGGCCAGTGCGTAGACGGCTGCGAGTCCGGCCGAGACTCCGGCGCGGGGCAGCCACAGGGCCAGCGCTCCGGGGACGGCGAGCAGCGGCCAGGCGCGCCGCAGCCGGTCCAGGCCCGGAGGCCTGGGCCCGTCCAGGAGCGCGAGGCCCGTCGGCACCACCCAGAACATGCCGATCATCACGACCGGGTTCACCAGGATCGACAGCGTGGTCACCGGACGCCCCCAGACTTGAACGTGTTCAACTGTCGACCCGAGCGTAGAACCTTTCTTGAACGTGTTCAAGTGGCGCGTTCGGCCGGCCGGGTGCCGACCGACCCGGTCGGCCTGCCTCCGCTTGCGGGGCACCGGGGGCTGCGACAGACATGAGGGACCGGCCGGAACCGGGCGCCGGGCCCCGGACGGGACGACGACCGAGACGACGACCGGACAGCCGTCGAGACAACGGGAGAACCAGGTGCGCACACCCCAGCGGCGCCGGACACGGCGAACGCCCACCGCGATCACCGCGACGCTCGCCTCCGCTCTCCTCGTCGCCGGCTGCTCCTCCGACGAGCAGGGCGGCAGCCACGGCGAGCAGCCCGCGGCCGCCTCCCAGGAGATCCACCTCCAGTCGGTCACCGCACGCGGCCCCGACCCCTTCACCGCGTCCACCGCACGGATCACCGGCCGCCCGGCCGTCCCCGAGCGGGACCCGGAGGCCGCCTCCGTCCAGCGGATCCGCGAGATCACCGGCTCCACCCCCGGCCTCTACGGCGGCACCCGCTCGGAGGCCAGCTGCGACGTCGAGCAGCAGGTCTCCCACCTCGCCGGCGATCAGGGCAGGACGCGCGCCTTCGCCGAGGCCGCCGGCATCCCCGAGGCGAACGTCCCCGGCTGGCTGCGCGGCCTGACGCCCGTCGTCCTGCGCGCGGACACCCGGGTCACCAACCACGGCTACCGGGGCGGCCGCGCCACCCCCTTCCAGTCGGTCCTCCAGTCCGGCACCGCGGTCCTCGTCGACCAGTACGGCTCCCCGCGCGTGCGCTGCGCCTGCGGCAACCCGCTCCGCAGCCCGGCCGCCGCCCAGGGGGGCGTCCACCAGGGCGAACCCTGGGAGGGCTTCGACCCCGAGTACGTGATCGTCGTGCGGCCGAACACCACCGTCGTCACCAGCCTGGTCATCGTGAACGCCGCGGACCGGAGCTGGATCGAGCGCCGGACCGGCAGCGACGGGGCGGAGGACCGGAAACCCGCCGTCGAACCGGACTGCGACCCGGACTCGTGCCACCTCGCCGGCACCGTCACGCCGGAGACGCCGGACGCCCCGGAGAGCCCGGACACCGCGCCCCCCGCCCCCGTGAACCCCGAGCCCGCGCGACCCGACACAGCCACGCCGTCCTCGCCGGATCCGGCCGTCCCCGCGCCCGTGGACCCCGGCCCGTCCGTCGAGCCGAACCCCGACGCGCCCCCCGAGCCGTCCGCCGAGCCGCCCTCGGACCCGTACCAGGATCCCTACGCCGACCCGTACGCGGACCCGTACGCGGAGCCCGACACCGACCCGTACGCCGAGCCCCCCGTCTCCCCGCCCGACGTCCCCGAGGGGGAACTGCCGCCCGAGGAACTCCTCCCGTACGAACCGGGGCAGGAGCAGCCCGAGACCTTCGAAGGATGAAGGGGGCGAAGGGGGGAAACGGATCTTCATGGTGCGCGGAGGCGGTGCTGCGCCTAGCGTGGCCTCCATGAACGCGGGTAGAGGGGGCGGGGAGGCGGCCGAACGGGCCGGAGCCCGGATCCTGCACGACTTCGGCTCGGCCTTCCGGATGGGCGGCTTCGACTGGGACCTGCTCACCGGGACGATGGTCATGGACGACGCCGCCCTCGACGTCTTCGACATGGACCGGGCCGAGTACGACGACCGGCCCGAGAGCCTCGGCTCCCGCGTCCTGCCCGACGAGGGCCGCCGGCTCGACACGCTGGTGGCCCAGGCCCTCAAGGAGGGCAGCGACCAGTACGGCGCCTACTTCCGCATCCGCCGCCGCGACGGCAGCCACCAGTGGACCCACACACAGGGCCTCGTCGAGCGGGACGCCACGGGCCGGCCGGTGCGCATCGTGGGCGTGATCCGCGACGCCACCCACGAGCTGACCGAGTCCGCCGCCCGGCTGGGCCTCGACGAGGGACGCCGGCAGCGCGCCGGTGTCGTCGAGGGCACCACGGCCGCCCTCGCCTACGCCCGGACCGTCCAGGACGTCATCGACCTGCTCAACGACTCCCACGCCCTCGAACACTTCGGGGCCGCCAGCCTCGTCATGGGCCTCCTCGAAGCGGGCCGCATCCACCTGGTCGCCGAGGGGCCCAACGGCGCCTTCGTGCCGGGCACCCGCTTCACCCGGGTGGACGAGCCGTACCCGATGAGCGAGGTGATCAGGACCCTGCGGCCCCGGTTCATCGACTCGGCCCGCGACTTCGCCGAGTCCTTCCCCGTGCTCTGGCCGCACATCAGCGGACTCGGCATCACCGCCGCCGCCTATCTCCCGCTCATCGCCCAGGCCCGGCCCATCGGTGCGCTCGGTCTGCTCTACAGCGACAAGACCGGCTTCAGCGAGGACGAACGGACCCTGCTCGTCGCCCTCGGCAGCTCCATCGCGCAGAGCCTCCAGCGGGCCATGCTGTACGAGCAGGAGCACGACCTCGCCGAAGGGCTCCAGCAGGCGATGCTGCCCCGTCGGATCCCCGAGGTGCCCGGAGCGCAGACGGCCGTCCGCTACCGCTCGGCCCGCCTCGGCCGGGACATCGGCGGCGACTGGTACGACGTCATCGCGCTCCCCGGCGGGCGCGTCGGCGCCGTCATCGGCGACGTCCAGGGCCATGACACCCACGCGGCGGCCGTCATGGGCCAGCTGCGGATCGTGCTGCGCGCCTACGCCGCCGAGGGGCACCCCCCGGCCACCGTCATGGCCAGGGCCTCGGTCTTCCTCCACGAGCTCGACACCGAACGCTTCGCCACCTGCACGTACGCCGAGGTCGACCTCGGCACCGGGGTCGTCCAGATCGTCCGCGCCGGCCATGTGGACCCGCTGGTCAGGGAGATCGACGGCAGCTGCCGCAGGCTTCCCGTCGAGGGCGGGCTGCCCCTCGGCCTCTCCGCGGAGTTCGGCCGGCTCGACTACCCCGTGACCGCCCTGGAGCTCGACGCCGGACAGACCCTGATGCTCTACACCGACGGTCTCGTGGAGAAGCCGGGTGCCGATCTCGACGAGGGCTTCCAGTGGCTGACCTTCCTCGTCCGGCGCGGCCCCGCCGACCTCCAGCAGCTCGCGGACCACCTCTGCGACGTGGTCGCCGACCGCGGCGGCGAGGACGACGTGGCGATCCTGCTGCTGCGCCGTCAGGCCGCCTTCGCCCCCCACGGCGCCGGACGGTTCCAGCAGCACGTGGCCCAGAGCGACCCGGAGGCGCTCAGCTCGGCCCGGCACATGATCCGGGCCGCCGTACGGGCCTGGGGCGCGGGGGAGCGCGCCGACGAGATCGAGCTGGTCGCCGACGAGCTGATGACCAACGCGCTGATGCACACCGACGGCGGCGCGATCGTGACCCTGCGGGCCCTGAACGGACCCCCGCGGCGGCTGCGCGTGGAGGTCGAGGACCGGTCCAGCGCGCTGCCCCGGCGCCGCGAGGCGGGGGAGGCGGGCGTCTCCGGACGGGGACTGCTCCTGGTCGACCAGCTGTCGGACGCCTGGGGCGTCGAGTCGCGGGGCGGCGGCAAGTGCGTCTGGTGCGAGTTCACCGTGACGAGCTGAACACCCGGAGACGAGGGACCCGATGTGAGCGACACGAGGTGAACGGCCCCGGGAGAATCATCTGAGGATGTTAACTTAGCGTGAATTGATCGTACTTGACCGTAACTGTCGGTACGCGATTGACTTCGTTCTCCCGCCTCTCCGCGCAGGACGTGAGGACACCTTTGAGCAGCAGCAGCGAGCTACTGGCACCCCTGGACCTGGCCTTCTGGCATCTGGAATCGCCCACCCACCCCCTCCACCTCGGGGCCCTCGCCCACTTCGGGCCCCTCCCCGCCGCCCCGGCCCACGAGCCGCCGGTGGACGTCCTGGACCTGCTCGCCCGCCGCGCCGCCGCCGTCCCCCGGCTCCGGATGCGCGTGCGCGACGTCCTGCTCCCCGTCGGCGGCGCCGCCTGGAGCGCCGACCCGGACTTCGACGTGCGCCGCCACGTCCGCGAGATCACCCTCCCCGGCGCCGACTTCCCCGCCGAGGCCACCCGGATCGCCGCCGAACTCATGGAGAGCCCGGTCGAACGCGGCCTGCCTCCCTGGGAGATGTACCTGCTCGACGGCGCCCCCGATGGCTCCTTCGCCGTCCTCGTGAAGCTCCACCACGCGCTCGCCGACGGCATGCGGGCGGTCGCCATCGGCGCCGGGATCTTCGACGAGATCGCCGCCGGCCGCCCCGCCCGCCGCCCCCGCCCCGTACCCCCGCGCTCCTGGCTCCCCGGCCCCGGCCGCCTCCTCGACCTCGCACGCGACCGGCTCGGCGACCTCGGCCGGGCCGTCGAGGTCGGCGCCTCGGTCGTCGGCTCCTCCGTCGTCCGCGCCGGCCGCCCGGGCGGCCCCGACACCGCGCTCACCGCCGAATCCAGCGGTACGCGCCGGCTCGCGACCGCGACCCTGCCCCTGGACCGCGTCCACCGGATCCGCCGCGCCACGGGCGGCACCGCCAACGACGTCCTGCTCGCCGTGGCCGCCGGGGCCCTGCGCCGCTGGTTCGACGGACGCGGCCTGCCGCTCCCCGGCGCCGACCCGCGGGCGCTCGTCCCCGTCTCGCGCCGCCGCCCCGGTGCCGCACCCGGCGCCGGCCCCGGCAACAGCCTCTCCGGCTACCTCCTCGACCTGCCGGTCACCGAGTCCGACCCGGCGGCCCGACTCGCCGCCGTACGGCAGGCGATGGACCGGAACAAGGCCGCGGGCCCCGCCAGGGGCGCGGGCGCCGTCGCCCTCCTCGCCGACCGGCTCCCCCCGCTCGCCCACCGCTTCGGCGCGCCCCTGGCCTCCGGCGCCGCGCGGCTCCTCTTCGACCTCCTCGTCACCCAGGTGCCGCTGCCCCGCTCCGCCCTCTCCCTCGGCGGCGCCCCGCTCCGCGCGCTCTTCCCCATGGCGCCGCTCGCCCGCGGTCAGTCCCTCGCCGTCGCCATGTCCCCCTACGGGGGACAGGTCCACATCGGACTCGTCGCCGACGGGGAGGCGGTCCCCGACCTCGACGCGCTCGCCGCCGCGTTCACCGCCGAACTGGACCTCCTGGACCCGTGAACGTCACGGCGTGAGACTCACGCCTTGCAGCTCGTGCCGGGGCGGACCTTCGTGAGGGAGACCAGATACGCCTCGACCTTCCGGTCGACGCAGTCGCTACGGCCGTAACCGGTGTGACCGGGGGCGTCGAGCGACAGCAGCATGCCGCCGGGGAACTGGCGTGCCAGGCTCACGGCCTCCCCGTACGGTGTGGCCGGATCGCCCGCCGTCCCCACGACCAGCACCGGAGGTACGCCCTCGGCCGAGACCCGGTGCGGGCGCCCGGGACCGGCCGGCAGGTCCGCGCAGACCAGTTCGCCCGTCACGCCGGTGGTTCCGTAGGCGCCCGCCGCCTTCTCCGCGGGGGCGAGGGCGTCCCAGTAGGCCCGGGCGTCGCGCGGGTGGGGGACGTCGCGGCAGTTGACCGCGATCAGGGCGGCCTCGGCGTTGTCCTCGGGCACGTCGTCCGTCCCGCTGCCGGCCGGACCCTCGGACGCACCGGGCTCCGCGGGTTCCCCGGAGGCTTCCCCGGAGTCCTCCGCACCGGGGTCCTCGGTCTCCTCCTCGCCCGCCGCCAGGGCCGCGAGCCGCGTCCCGTCCCCGCCGTCCGCCGCGGCCAGCGCCTCGGACAGGTCCTGCCACTGCGCCTCCGGGGTGTACATGGACAGGCTGAGCGCCGAGACCACGGCGGCGGCGTCGAGCCCGTACGCGGAGTCGTCGACCGGCAGCGGCTCGCGCCCGGTCCGCTCCAGGAGACGGTCGACCAGCGCGCGTATCTCCTCGGGCGTCGAACCCGGGCAGGCGTCGCCGACCGCGTCGGCGCAGGTCTCGGCGTACTCCTCCACGGCCTTCCGGAACCCCGTGGCCTGGCCGAGCATCCGCTGCCGCCAGTCCAGCGAGGGGTCGACGGCCCCGTCCAGGACCATCGCCCGTACGCGGCGCGGGAACTGCTCGGCGTACGAGGTGCCCAGACTCGTGCCGTACGACCAGCCGACGTATGTCAGCCGCCGCTCGCCGAGGGCCGCCCGCAGCACGTCCAGGTCGCGGGCGGCGTCGTCCGTCCCGACCTGGGCGAGCAGCGGACCACTGGCCGCCCGGCATGCGGAGGCCGTCGCCCGGGCGCTCGTGAGGGCGTCGGCACGTTCGGACGCGGTCCGGGGGTGGAGGGGGGCGACGCCCTCGGCGGCGTCCTCGGCGGTGGCGTCCTCGCCGTTCGGGGCCCTCGTGGAACCGGCGGCCGTGTCGGCGGTCGTGCAGGTCAGGGCGGGCTTGCTCCCGCCGACCCCGCGCGGGTCGAAGGAGACGATGTCGAACCGCTCGCGCACGTCCCGGCCGATGTCCTCGGCGATGCCGTCCTCGATCAGCCGTACCCCGCGCTCGCCCGGTCCGCCCGGGTTGAGCACGAGCGCGCCGAGGCGCTTCCCGGCGACCGAGGTGACGGCCTTCGCCACCGGCAGGACGAAGGTCTTGCCGTCGCCGGGGCGGGAGTAGTCCCTCGGGACCGTGAGCGAGGCGCAGCGGTGGTCGCCGCAGGGCCGCCAGTCGAGCCTCTGGCCGTAGAAGCGCCGCAGGTCGGGGCGGGAGGCGGGGTCGGCAGGGGCGGCCGCGGAGCTCCTCGGCCGCTTCCCGTCCGGGCCGGTGCCGGCCGTACAGGCCGCGAGGGAGGTGGCGCCGAGGACGGCGAGAGCGAGGACGAGGGCCTGCCGGCGGCGGGTGGGGGCGGTGATCACGGAGGACTCCCATGGGTGGTCGGTCCAGGGAAGGATCACGCGCGGATGCTGAGGATTTCCTGAGGGCGGGTGCGGGTGCGGGTGCGAGGGCGTGGGGACGGCGGAAGGGGCGCGGCTGAGGTCAGTCCGCGGTCGTCGGGAGACGGAGGACGAACCTGGCCCCGCCCCGCTCCCCGCGCCCGGCGGTGAGCGTGCCGCCGTGGGCGTGGGCGACCCAGGCCGCGATGGACAGGCCGAGGCCCGTGGACCCGGATCCGCTGCGGAAGCGTTCGAACAGGGCGTCCGCGACCTCCGGCGGCAGGCCGGGGCCCGCGTCCTCGACCGTCAGGGTGCCGTTCCGGCCCACCGTGACCAGCACGTCCGCCGGAAGCCCCGGCTCGTGACCGTGGGCGAGCGCGTTGCCCAGGAGGTTCCCGACCGCCCGGCGCACCAGATCGGGGTCGGCGACCACGACGGTCTCCTCGGCCTCGACCCTGACGCGGTGGCCGGCGGCGGACGCCTCGACGGCCTCCTCGACGACCGCCTCGGCCAACTGGTCCAGACGCAGCGGCTGTCGCGACGGCGTGGCCGTGCCGGACATGAGCCGGGCCCGTGTGAGCAGCCCGTCGACCAGCCGGCCCATGCCCTCCGCCAGGCGCAGCGTGCGCCGGTGCACCTCCGTGCTGTCCGTCTCGCCGCGCAGCGCCGTCTCCGCGAGCGTCCGCAGCGAGGCGGCCGGGGTCCGCAGGTCGTGGGCCGCGTCCGCGAGGAACGCCTCCTGCTGGCCGAGCGCGGCGAGCGCGGGCCGTACCGCCCGCCCCGACAGCACGTGCCCGACGGCCGCGGACAGCAGTACGAGCACCGCGCAGCCGGCCGTCACCACCCACACCAGCCGCCGGTGGTCGGCCCGCTCGGCCGCCGCGTCGGCCGTGGCCACCAGGACGCCCTGCGGTCCCTCGTCCTCCGCCGCCTCCGGCGCGTAGAAGGGCAGCGCGAACACCCGTACCGGCTCACCGTCCGTCGTACGCCGGTCGAAGCCGCGCGCCTCGCCGGTTCGCACGGCGGCCCGCCCCGCCTCCAGGACGACCCCGGGGCTCACCGACAGGCACGGCGCGGAGGGCGCGTGCTGGACCGTCAGACCGGCGCCCGAAGGGTCCGGGGCGTCGCCGGTCACGAGGAGGACGGTCAGCGGCGGGCAGCCGGTGTTCACCGTGTCCGCGAGGACGTCCGTGGCCAGCCGCCCGTCCTCGTCGGTCTCCAGGAGACCGAGGGCCCAGCTGCTGTCCGCGTCCAGCGAGTGGTCGAGCTGCTCCCGCCAGCGGGCGCTGTCGCTCCGCACGGCGAGCACGGCCATCGCGACCAGTCCCACGGCACTGGTCAACGCGAACAGCAGACTGATCCGTCGGCGCAGGCGCAGCACCCGCGCGGTCGGCGTGAGCGGACGGGCCGGGTGCGTCCGGCGGATGCGCCATCGGGGCGGGTGCGGCGGCCTCACCGGGCGTCGTCGGTCGCGAGCCGGTAGCCGACGCCGCGCACGGTGTGGATCAGCGACGGGGCGCCGAGCTTGCGGCGGAGCTGCGAGACGAGGACCTCCAGGACGTTGGACTGCGGCTCGGCCATCTCGTCCCAGCAGCTCTCGATCAGCTCGGCGCGGGAGACCGCCTGGTCGGTGCGGGCCGCGAGGACTTCGAGGACCGCGAACTCCCTGGTGGTGAGGGAGAGCAGCACCCCGGCCCGGCGGACGTGCCGGCGGGCGGTGTCCACCTCCAGGTCGGCGACGCGGTGCACCGGTGGGCGCACGGCGGCGGAGCGTCGGCACAGGCTGCGCACGCGCGCGACGAGTTCGGGCACGGCGAAGGGCTTGACGAGGTAGTCGTCGCCGCCGCTCGCGAAGCCCTCCACCCGGTCCGCGACGGTGTCGCGCGCCGTGAGGAACAGCACGGGCACGTCCCGGCCGCCGCGCCGCAGCTCCTCGACGTAGGCGGCGGCGTCCCCCGACGGCAGCATCCGGTCGAAGACCGCGCAGTCGTACGCGGTGACGAACAGGGCCTCGTCGGCCCGGGGCAGGTCGGCCGCCTCGTCGACGGCGAGCCCGGCGGCCCGCAGAGCGGCGGCCACCCCGAACCGGAGGTCTTCGTCGTCCTCGACGAGCAGTACACGCACGTCATCCACCCTAGGGCGTGTTGCGAAAGTCCCGCCTGCCCGACGGCGCCTGGCACGCACGCTCGCCGCGTTGTCGGGATCGCCCCGATACGTCCAGTATCGGGGCGACCCTCCGCCTTGCGATCGCACGCACCAGACGCCGTCGGGCCCGCCCTTCGGGCGGCCGGCGCTACTTTCGCAACACGCCCTAGGGCCCTGTCGTCAAACTCCCGCCTGCCCCGCGACGCCATGCACGCACTCTCGCCGCCCTGAGCGTGCGGTGCCCGCGGGCCGCCGCGCGGTCCCGTCCGGCGTGCGGCAGGGTGGAGCCATGCCCGAACTGCCCGAGGTGGAAGCGCTGCGCGAGTTCCTCGACGCGCATCTGGTCGGCAAGGAGATCGCCCGCGTCCTGCCCGTCGCGATCAGCGTGCTCAAGACGTACGACCCGCCCCTCACCGCCGTCGAGGGTGCCGAGGTCACCGCCGTCGGCCGGCACGGGAAGTTCCTCGACCTCACCACCAGCGGCGCGGCCGGCGAACTCCACCTCCTCGTCCACCTCGCCCGCGCGGGCTGGCTCCGCTGGCAGGATCCGCTGCCCTCCGGGCCGCCGAAGCCGGGCAAGGGCCCGCTGGCCCTGCGTACCGCGCTCACCGGAGGCGACGGCTTCGACCTCACCGAAGCCGGCACCACCAAACGCCTGGCCGTCCACCTGGTCCGCGACCCGGGCGAGGTGCCGGGCGTCGCCAGGCTCGGCCCCGACCCGCTCGCCGAGGAGTTCGGCCCCGAGGCCTTCGCGGCCCTCCTCGCGGGCGAACGGCGGCAGATCAAGGGCGCCCTGCGGGACCAGAGCCTCATCGCGGGCATCGGGAACGCGTACAGCGACGAGATCCTCCACGCCGCGAGGATGTCGCCCTTCAAACCCACCCAGAACCTCACCCCGGAGGAGACCACCGCGCTCTGGACGGCGATGCGGACCACCCTCGGCGAGGCCGTCGAGCGCTCCCACGGACTGGCAGCCGGCCGCCTCAAGGCCGAGAAGAAGAGCGGTCTGCGCGTCCACGGCCGCACCGGCGAGCCCTGCCCGGTGTGCGGGGACACCATCCGCGAGGTCAGCTTCAGCGACTCCTCCCTCCAGTACTGCCCCACCTGCCAGACCGGCGGAAAGCCGCTCGCCGACCGGCGCATGTCGAAGTTCCTCAAGTAGCCGCGCGGGGGGTCCCACTACACTCCGCCGCATGCTGCGCGTACTGGCCGTCGACGACGAGGAACCCGCCCTCGGGGAGCTGCTCTACCTGCTCCGCGCCGACTCCCGGGTGCGTACCGCCGAGGGCGCGGGCGACGCGACCGAGGCCCTGCGCAGGATCGGGCGCGCCCTGGAGACCGGGCCCGACGGCGACGACGGCATCGACGTCGTCTTCCTCGACATCCACATGCCCGGCCTCACCGGCCTCGACGTGGCCCGGCTGCTCGCCGGTTTCGCCCGCCCGCCGCTCGTCGTCTTCGTCACCGCGCACGAGGGCTTCGCCCTCCAGGCCTTCGACCTGAAGGCGGTCGACTACGTCCTCAAGCCGGTCCGCCGCGAGCGCCTCGCCGAGGCCGTCCGCCGCGTCCACGAGCTGGTCCACGCAGCGGCCCCGGTCCCGTCCGCGGCGCCCGCCGCGCCCGAGCAGATCCCCGTGGAACTCGGCGGGGTCACCCGCTTCGTCCCCGTCGACGACATCGCGTACGTGGAGGCCCACGGCGACTACGCCCGCCTCCACACCGACCACGGCAGCCATCTCGTCCGCATCCCGCTGTCCACCCTCGAAGAGCGGTGGGCCGCCCGGGGCTTCGTCCGCATCCACCGCAGCCATCTCGTGGCCCTCGACCGGATCGACGAACTCCGGCTCGACGGAGGGGCCACCTCGGTCCGGCTCGGCGACACCGACCTCGCCGTCAGCCGACGCCACGCCCGCCACCTCCGTGACCTGCTGATGCGCCGGGCCGGCGGCTGACCGCACCCCCTACCGGCGCCGATCGGCATCTGCCTACACTCCACGGGCCTGGGGCCTGTCCCAGCAGCCAGTCAGAGAGCGGACGCCGATGCCGGAGCCCCACCCGCCGCGCAGACCCCGGCGCGAGACCGTCACGTACGCCTCGGCCCATGGAGCCCATGGAACCGGCGGAGCCCACGGTGCCGTCCCCGGGCCCGGCCGGCGGCCCCCCGCCCACGCCCCGGCCCGCTCCGAGATCGACGAGCAGACCACCCTCGGGCACACCTACGTCCGCTCCCTGATGCGCAGCCAGCTGCGTGCCGCGCTCACCGCCCTCGGCGCGCTCGCGCTGTTCGTCGGCCCGCTGCCCCTGCTGCTCGCGCTGCCCGCGCCCGAGGCGCTGGTCTGGATCGTGCTCGGCGCCGGGGTGTACCCCGTCGTCTGGGCCACGGCCCACTGGTACGTCCGCCGGGCCGAGCGCAACGAGCGCGACTTCACCGGTCTCGTCGAACGGTGAAGCACCCCGCGTGAACCAGACCTACGCCGTCGTGGCCGTCACCGCCGTCGTCCTCGCGACCGTTCTCATCGGCGCCCTCGGCCTGCGGATCTCCCGCACCACGTCCGACTTCTACGTCGCGTCCCGGACCGTCCGGCCGGGCCTCAATGCCGCCGCCATCAGCGGCGAGTACCTCTCCGCCGCCTCCTTCCTCGGCATCGCCGGCCTCGTCCTCGTCCAGGGCCCCGCCATGCTCTGGTACCCGGTCGGCTACACCGCGGGATACCTCGTCCTGCTCGTCCTCGTCGCCGCCCCGCTCCGCCGCTCCGGCGCGTACACGCTCTCCGACTTCGCCGAGGCCCGCCTCGAATCCCGCCGGGCCCGCCGCCTCGCCAGCCTCTTCGTCGTCGGCATCGGCTGGCTCTACCTGCTGCCGCAGCTCCAGGGCGCCGGGCTCACCCTGGAGATCCTCACCGGCGCCCCCGACTGGGTCGGCGGGCTGCTCGTCGCCCTCGTCGTCACCGGCACCGTCGCGGCGGGCGGGATGCGCAGCATCACCTTCGTCCAGGCCTTCCAGTACTGGCTGAAGCTCACCGCCCTGCTCGTCCCCGCCTTCTTCCTGCTCGCCGCCTGGTACGGGGACGGAGCGCCCCGGGCCCGCTTCGACGCCCCCGCGGTCCTCCGCGAGCACACCGTCGTCCGGGTCGCCGACACGGTGCGGATCGGCCTCGACGCGCCGCTGACCGTCACCGTCACCGGTCGCGTCGACGCCGTCCCGTACGAGCGGCGGACCGTCACCCTCGCCCCCGGCACCCACCACGTCCTCGCCGGCACCGAACTCGCCTTCGCCCCGGGGGCGGTGCTGCCCGAGCGGGCCGCCAGCGGCGCCGACCCCCTCGGCTGGTCCCAGCCGCTCGCCGGGGGGCACGACGGACACCAGCTGTACGCCACGTACGGACTGATCCTCGCGACCTTCCTCGGCACCATGGGCCTGCCGCACGTCGCGGTCCGCTTCTACACGAGCCCCCACGGCCGCGCGGCCCGCCGGACCACCCTCGTCGTGCTCGGCCTCGTCGGCGTCTTCTACCTCCTGCCGCCGCTCTACGGAGCCCTCGGCCGGATCTACGCCCCCGAACTCGCCCTCACGGGCTCCGCCGACGCCGCCGTGCTCGTGCTTCCCGAGCGGATCCTCGGCGGTCTCGCCGGCGAGGTCCTCGGCGCGCTCCTCGCGGGCGGGGCCTTCGCCGCCTTCCTGTCGACCGCGTCGGGGCTCACCATGTCCGTCGCCGGCGTCCTCACCCAGGACGTGCTGCCCTCCAGGGGGGTACGCCACTTCCGCCTCGCGACGCTGCTGGCCACCGCCGTGCCGCTCGGGGTCGGCGTGGTCGCGTCCAAGGTGCCGGTCGCCGACGCCGTCGGCCTCGCCTTCGCGGTCTCCGCCTCCTCCTTCTGCCCGCTGCTCGTCCTCGGCATCTGGTGGCGGCGGCTCACCCCACCCGGTGCGATGGCCGGGCTCCTGCTCGGCGGCGGCTCGGCGCTCGCGGCCGTCATGGCGACCCGGGCCGGGCTCGCGCCCGAGGGCTGGGCCCACACCCTGATGGCCTGGCCCGCTGTCTGGTCCGTGCCGCTCGGCTTCCTGACGATGGTCCTCGTCTCGCTCGCGACCCCCGCGCGGATACCGCCCGGCACCCCGGCGCTCCTCGCCCGGCTCCACCTGCCGGAGGAGTTCACCGGCACCGTCCCCGCCCAGGAGGCACGCCGATGACCGGCCCCGCTCCTTCCCGGCAGGCGCCGCGACGACCGTCCGCCCCGACGCGGGAGGGTGCGCGGATGACCGTCCCCGCCCCGACGCGGGAGGGTGCGCGGATGACCGTCCCCGCCCCGACGCGGGAGGGTGCGCGGATGACCGTCCCCGCCCCGACGCGGGAGGGTGCGCGG
>NZ_JBIBVC010000003.1:203912-563182 GCF_043080005.1 Streptomyces sp. NPDC015130
GCGGATGACCGTCCCCGCCCCGACGCGGGAAGGTGCGCGGATGACCGTCCCCGCCCCGGCCCGAGGGGCACGCCGATGACCGGCATCGCCCTCGCCGCCGCGGGCGCCGCCGGGGCGGTGCTGCTCGCGGTCGGCTTCGTCCTCGGGCGGTTCACCGCCCGCCGCGGGGGGCGCTCCGCCGATCCCGGGCTCGGCACGCCGGTCGAGCGGGCCACCTTCCACACCCTGCACACGGCCTCGCTCGCCGCCCCGCCGCTGCGCGCCGGGCTCACCGAGGAGACCGCCCGCAAGGCGGCGAGCACGCTGCGCTCGCTGCTCGGTACCGAGGCGCTCTGCCTCACCGACCGGGGCGCGGTCCTCGCCTGGGACGGGCCGGGCGGTGACCACCACCGGGCGCACGTCCCGGCGCTGGCGGCCGACACCCTGGACACCGGCCGCAGCCGGTCCGCGCCCACCGACTGCGACGACCCGGGCTGCCCTCTGCGCTGGGCGGTGACCGCCCCCCTCACCGGTGAGGACGGGGTCCTCGGCGCGCTCGTGGCCTACGGGTCACGGGAGTCGGCCGTCCTGGTGCGGGCCGCGACCGAGGTGGCCCGCTGGGTCTCCGTCCAGCTGGAGCTGGCCGAGCTCGACCGCTCGCGGACCAGGATCGTGGAGGCGGAGATCAGGGCGCTGCGCGCGCAGATCTCGCCGCACTTCATCTTCAACTCCCTCGCCGCCATCGCCTCGTTCGTCCGCACCGACCCCGAGCGGGCCAGGGAACTCCTCCTGGAGTTCGCCGACTTCACCCGGTATTCCTTCCGCCGGCACGGCGACTTCGCCCAGCTCGCCGACGAACTGCGTTCGATCGAGCAGTACTTGGCCCTCGCGGGGGCGCGCTTCGGGAGCCGTCTGAAGGTGACGCTCCAGATCGCCCCCGAGGTGCTGCCGGTGACGCTGCCCTTCCTCTGCCTGCAGCCCCTCGTGGAGAACGCGGTGAAGCACGGTCTCCAGGAGCGCGAGCGGGGCTGCCGGGTGACGATCGCCGCCCGGGACGCGGGCGCCGAGGCCGTGGTGACCGTCGAGGACGACGGGGTCGGCATGGATCCGGAGCTGCTGCGGGCCGTCCTGCGCGGGGAGCACCCGGCGGGATCCGGCATCGGTCTCTCCAATGTGGACGAGCGGCTGCGCCAGGTCTACGGGGCGGAGCACGGTCTCGTCATCGAGACGGGGGTCGGCGCGGGGATGAAGGTGACGGTACGCATCCCCAAGTACCGCCCGGGTGTGCACCGTTCAGCATAGGTAGAGCGACAGGTGGGCGAGGGGCAGGCCCAGCTTCCAGGCGGGGAGCCAGACCTGGTCCTGCTCGTCGACCGTGACGGGAACCTCCGGAACCGCCCCGGAACCGCCGGTGGACGGGCCGTCCAGGTCGGCGGCGCGCACCCAGGTGTCGCGCAGCCGCTGCCACGCGGTCAGCGCGAGGGCCAGGTCGGGGCCCTCGCCCTCCGCCCTGCGGCGCTCTTCGAGCCGTTCCTCGACCCAGGACGTCCAGGGCCGGTCGTGCGCGGTACGGTGCAGCAGGGCCTCGATCCGTACGGGGGCGTCGCGGCCGCCGCCGGACCCCCCGGCCCCGTACGGCCTCCCGGCCCCGGCCCCGGCGCTGTCGGTGTGCTCCGACAGGTGGACCGTAAGGGCGAGGGCCTGGAGGCCGGCCCGGTACTCCAGCGAGCCGGGCGCCACCAGCGCGGCGGTCCTCAGCACCTCGTCGGCCAGGTACTCGGCGCACAGCCAGGCCATCGGGACGGCGAGTCCGCCGCCGCTCGTGCCGCCGGTGCCGTTCGTGCTCTCGGGCAGCAACGCTCCCACCTTCTTCTCCCGGACGTCGGGCCCCGGACGTCGGGGGCCCGGGGGAGAGCCTCCACCGTGAAGGGCCCCCGCGGGTCCCGCTTTGCTCAACTCGCCGGTGTGGATTCGGATACGTTTCCCGGCCGGATAGGTGCCGTTGGGATTCCTGTTGCCACAGGTGGCGAACGGGGGAGAAGTGGTGGGGGTGGGGCGGCCGGCTCAGCCGAGCAGCGCGTACACGGCGGTGGCGTGGGCGGCGATCTCCTCCGTGCCGTCGGCCGTCATCGTGATGTCGGCGAAGGCCATCCGCTTGCCCGACTTGGTCAGCCGGGCGCGGACGAGGACGTCGCTGCCGAGGACCGCCCGCTGGAAGGTGATGGACTGCTGGACGGTGGTCATCGGGACGAAGCCGCCGCGGGTCGCGGCGACGGCGATGACCGTCGCCGTGTCGGCCGCGGCCATCAGGGCCTGGCCCGAGAGGCCGCCGCCCTCCCGGGCGAGCCGGTCGGACCAGGGGAGCCGGAGCACGGCTTCGGAGCCGTCGACGGAGGCGACCGAGAGCCCCAGGTCGAGCACCCAGGGCGCGAAGTTGTCGGCGAGGATCTTTTCGGCGGCGGCGGGAGTGAGGGCCGCGGCGTCGGGAGTCAGCGTCACGGCGTCATTGTGGGGCCGCCGCGCGCGGCCGGGCAACGCCCGTGCGGTGCGGGCGGTAGCCGGGCAGGGACCTGCCGAGCTGCCGCAGGGCGTAGTGGGAGCGGGACTTGACGGTCCCGGCGGGGATGCCGAGGTCGACGGCGGCCTCGTTGACGGTCAGGCCGTGGAAGTAGATCCGGACGAGCACCTCCCGGTGCTCGGGGCTCAGTCCGCGGACGGCGGCCCGTACGTCGAGCGCGGCCTCGGCGGAGGCGGTGGCGTCGGCGGGGTCGGGCGTCACCGCGAGGACGCCGTCGCCGATCTCGGCGGGCCGGGCGAGGCGTGAGCGGCGGGCGTCGATGGCCAGCCGGCGGGCCACGGTGAAGAGCCAGGGCCGCATCGACTCGTAGGGCCCCTCGAAGGCCTCGGGGTGGAGCCAGGCGCGCACCAGGGTCTCCTGGGCGAGGTCCTCGGCGCGCTGCCGGTCCCCGTGGGTCAGCCCGAGCAGGAAGGAGAGCAGCGCCGGGCCGTGGTCCCGCTGCAGCTCCGCCAGGTTCCGTTCGTCGGTCGTCGCCGTCCTCATGCTCCGTGCCTCTCCCTCGGCTCCTCGTCCCGGCGGTATCCGAACGCATCCGGAAGAGCAGGGACAGGGAAGGGGCATCGGTGTGCGGCGAACGGTCGCACGGAGCGGTGAATGGTACGGCGAACGGTCAGGCGGAGCGCTTGCGTCCGTTTCGGTGCGGTTCATGCGCTTGTGCGGCCTTGACCCTTGACTGCGGCTTTCCGGCGCGATCAATTCTTCAGAACAGATGTTCATAACAAGAGTTGAGCGGAGTGCCGCAGATGACCTCACGCACCACACCGGCGGCAGTGGCCGTCGCCGCCCTTCTCGTCGCGGCGGCCACGGGCTGCGCCGGAGGCGGCGTCCCGGGCGGCGGCACCCCGACCCCCGGCACCCCGGCCGGGAACCCCGCCGCCGGGCGGAGCGCCGCACCGCCGTCCGCCGCCCCGGGCGGAGCCTCCGCACCGACCGGATTCACCCTCGTCGCCTCCGGCGACGTCCTCCCGCACGACTCGATCATCCGCCGAGCGGCCCAGGACGCCGGCGGCGACGGCTACGACTTCGGCCCCATGCTCGCCGGGGCCAAGAGCGTCGTCGCCCCGGCCGACCTGGCCATCTGCCACATGGAGACCGTGTACGGGAAGGAGGGTGGACCCTACACCGGCTACCCCGCCTTCAAGTCGCCGCCCGAGGTCGCCACCGCCCTCAGGGCCACCGGGTACGACTCCTGCTCCACCGCCTCCAACCACACCCTCGACGACGGCGCGGCCGGGCTCCGCCGCACCCTCGACGCCCTGGACGCGGCCGGCGTCCGGCACGCCGGCTCCGCCCGTACCGCCGAGGAGGCGGCGCGCCCCACGCTGATGAAGGCGGGCGGCGCCACGGTCGCCCAGCTCGCCTACACCTACGACACCAACGGCTACCCGCTCCCCGAGGGGCAGCCCTGGGCGGTCAACCTGCTCGACGAGTCCAAGGTCGTCGCCGACGCTCGCGCCGCCCGCGCGGCCGGCGCCGACGTCGTCGTGGTCAGCGTCCACTGGGGCACCGAGTGGCAGACCGGCGCCGACGCACGCCAGCTCTCCCTGGGCCGCGCGCTCACCGCCTCCACGAGCGGCGGCCGCCCCGACATCGACCTGATCATCGGCACGCACGCCCATGTCCCGCAGGCCTACGAGAAGGTCAACGGCACCTGGATCGTCTACGGGATGGGCGACCAGATCGCCGGAGACATGATCAACCACGAGGGGGCCTACGACCCCCGGGGCAACCAGGGCACCCTCGGCCGCTTCACCTTCGCCCCGCCCAAGGCGCCCGGGGCGCGCTGGGAGGTCACCAAGGCGGAGTTCGTCCCGCAGTGGTTCGACACCGGCCGGGGCCGGGTCGTCAACCTCGGCGCCGCGGACGACGGGGATCCGCGCCACACCTCGATCCGCGAGACGATCCGGCAGGTCGTGCTCGGCAGGGGAGCCGACAAGGACGGCCTGACCATGGGGAAGTAGGGAGGCCGGCTATCGGCTCATCGGGTGTTTTCGGCCGGGGTGCCGGTGTCGATGAGCCGGGTGGCCCTTCGCCCGGACGAACCATTGGTCATGAAAAAGGATCAGATGCCTCAAGGGCGTCGGGCGGTACTGCGTCTGGCCGCGGCGCTCGGCGCCACGGCCACCGTCGGGTACCTCGCGGCGGACCTGTTCGGCGAGCCCGCGCGGTCCACGGGCGCGGCCCCCGCACCCCAGGGGCCACCGGGCGCGGTGCCGCCCGGAACGGCCCCGGCCGCCGGTCCGCAGGCGGCGCGCACCGCCCGGCTGCGCCCCTCCGCGTACCGGCTCCAGCCGATGACCGCGTACGCGCCCCCGGCCTTCCGGCGCGCGGTGCCGCCCGTCCGGCAGCGGCCCTTCCTCAGCATGTCCGGGGTCGGCCGCTCGATGGTGCTGTCCTTCGACGACGGGCCCGACCCCCGCTACACCCCCGCCGTCCTGGAGACCCTGCGCCGGTACGAGTGCCGGGCGATGTTCTTCGTCTGCGGCGAGATGGCCGTCGAGCACCCGGACCTGCTGCGGGAGATGGCCGCCGACGGACACGTCGTCGGCAACCACTCGTGGTCCCACCCCCTCATCCCCAAGCTGCGGCCCTCCCTGATCCGCGACGAGCTCGGCTCCACCAGCGAGGTCGTCGAGCGGACCCTCGGCGCGGCGCCGCTCTGGTACCGCGCGCCCTACGGGGCCTGGAACCGGCACTCCTTCGAGATCGGCGCCGAGCTCGGCATGGAGCCGCTCGCCTGGACCGTCGACACCCTCGACTGGAAGGAGCCCGGCACGGGCACGATCGTCCGCCGCGTGCTCGACGGCGCCGCCCCCGGCGCCGTCGTCCTCTCCCACGACGCGGGCGGCGACCGCACCCAGAGCGTGGCCGCGCTCCGCCGCTATCTGCCCGAACTCCTCGACGCGGGCTACCACATCACCGTCCCGAGACGCTGACGAGGCCGTACGCGAAGGGCCCCGGCACCTGAGGGTGCCGGGGCCCTTCACGCGCCGCGAAGCTCAGCGGGAGCCCACCATGTGGGCGTACACGACGACGTTCCCGTCGTAGCCGTGCGCCCGTGTGTAGCCGCCTCCGCAGGTGATCACCCGGAGCTCGGGCTGCCCGGTGTCCGCGTAGACCTGGACGCCGGGGAAGTCGTTCTTGGAGTAGACCTCGACCCCGTAGATCTCGAAGACGGCGACCCGGCCGTCGTACCGCTCGACCTCGATGTGCTGTCCCTTCTCCAGCGAGCCGAGGCCGTAGAAGACCGCCGGGCCCTGCGCGTTGTCGACATGGCCGACGACGACCGAAGTCCCGCGCTGGCCGGGGGAGATGCCGTTCTGGTACCAGCCGGCGAGGTTGGCGTCCTGCGGGGGCGGAGCCGCCACCCAGCCGTCCGCGTCCAGGCCCACGTCCATGATCGGCGCGGCGACCCGGATCGCGGGGATCTTGATCCGTGAGGCCGGAGCGAAGGGCAGCGGCTCCAGACCGGCGGTCTCCTCCGCCGACGGCGGGACGACCGGTCGCGCCACGGGGCGTGCGGCCGCGGCGGGTTGGGGCGGTCCGAGGGCGACATCGACCCCGTTGCGCATCATGGCGAGCCCGGACAGCATGGCGAGGGCCAGGACGCCCCAGGGTTGGCGTCTCCTGCGGTTGAAGACGCGGAAGTCCTTCGGGGGCATGGTTCTCCCTTCGTGGCGTCGTCAGAACGGTAAGGGCGGCAGCGCGGTCCGTCGCCCCGGACGCGGCGAACGGGTGGGGGGCGCCGCCGGACGGGTGCCGGGGCGCGGGGAGCGGCCGGAGAACCGGCGGGCGCGGACCGCCGGGCGAGCTCCGGCGGCGGGCTTCCCAGGGGGACAGCCGGGTGACAAGGGGATGACCCATCCGAGTATTCGTCAGATAAGCACCCCGGAAAGCTGTGACCTGCGGTTCCATCCCGTGCGCGGGGTCGATTCCGGGCGTGTCGCCTCACTGGGGTGGACCAGTGCCGACGTGCACGGATCGCCCCGACTTGTGATGGTTCGTCATGGAAGCCGTACTCGTCGAATTTCCCGGAGCACCGCTTTGGGGCGTCTTCCACTGGAGGTTCAACCATGCGTGCTGCACGCACTCTGGCGGTGGCCGCCACCGCGTTCGCGGCGGTCGGGCTCGCCGCCCCTCTCGCCGCCGCCACCAACGAGCCGGCCAACGTCGTCACCGGTGGCTCCAACAACACCCCGAGGGACGTCACCGTCAGCCCCTTCGAGGTCCACCAGGGGTCGACGCTCACGATCACCGCCAGGGGCTGCAACCGTGGCGGCACGGTCACGTCCAACGCCTTCCCGGACGCCACCCTCTCGGGCGGCAACAACCTCAACACCGCCGTCGCCCGCGTCCACAACAACGCCACGCCCGGCAACTACAACCTGGCTGTCAGGTGCAACGGCGGCTCCAACGTGGTCACGGAGTCGTTCCGCGTCCTCCCGGGCCGCGGCGCGCAGGGCGGTATCGGCGGTTCCCTGGCACCCAGCTCCACCGAGATGGCCATCGGCGGCAGCCTGGTCGCCGCAGCCGCACTCGGCGGCGGACTCTTCATCATCCGTCGTCGCCGTATGACCGGCGCGGGAGTCTGACCGGCCGAACCTCCCGGTCCGGCCCGCTGTGCCCGTCGCCCCCGAGTCCTCGCCAGGACCCGGGGGCGACGGGCGTCCGGGGCCGCCGGTCCGCGCCGCACCCGGCCGCTCCCGTTCAGTGACGGCGGGAGGTGCCGGAGCGGCGCCGGACCACGTACACGACGCCGCCGGCGGCGGCGAGCACCAGGGCCGAACCGGTCGCGAGCATGACCGTGTCCACCTCGTCCACCGAGCCGCCGAGACCGCCCCGCACCCCGCGCGGGGGAGTGAGCAGCGTGGCGCTGATGGTCGGGGTGGCCGTGGGCGTACCGCTGATCGTCAGATCCACGGTGTCCTGCACGCCGCCGGTGCAGTTGAACGACACCGTGTACACCGCGCCGGGCCGGGCGTCGAAGTCCACGGTGGCGGTCGCCGCCGAGTTCGGGGCGATGACGACGGTGTCGAAGATGCCGGCCGAGGCCGTCGCCGTGCTGGCGCAGCCGGGGGCGCTCAGCGTCACCCGGCCGCCCGGGGCGACGAGCGAGGGCGACACGACGAAATCGCCCGGTGCCTTCGCTCCCGGTGCCCGCGGGTTGGTGGCGGGGGCACCCTCCGCCGCGAGGGCGACGGTGGCGGGGGCGGCCAGGGCGAGGGCGGCCGCCCCCAGCAGGGCAGTGGACGCGGCACGTATCGCGCGCATGGTGAATCCTCCGGGTCCCGAGGGGCAGCCGCGGAACGGGATTTCCGCGAGGGCTGCGTGCACCTCGATGCCCGAAACGCTAGGAGCGCACTATCACAGCCGCGATCCCAGACGTGCGAATGGGGCACGCTTGTCCCCCGTGCGGCCCATTGGCACGCCCTGACTCAGCCGGTGACCTGCGGGAACAGATCGGTGAACGGCGCGGCGGTGGCGGAGATGCCCCGGCCGAACGGCGCGTCGAAGTCCCAGATGAGGAAGAGCAGGAACGCGATCAGCACGCTGAACAGCCCGGCGAGCAGCAACTCCCGTCCCGTCCTGCGGATCTGGAGCGTGAAGATCAGGCCGACGGTCACCAGGGCGCCGATGATCAGGCCGAACCAGACCACCCCCGGCATCGTCGCCCCCGCGTTCTGCCCGCGCGCGCCCCGGGCGTCGTCGGCGGCGGCCACCTGGTCGACCAGCGGCTGGTAGGCCTGCCCCTCGAAGTCGTTGGCGGGCTGGTAGTCCGTGACGCTGCGGCGCACCTTCTCCAGGAGGGCGGTGCCCTCCTCGCTCAGTTCGCCGTTCTCGGACATGTACGTCCACTCCTCGTCGACCACGTACGAGACGTACGCGTCGACGTCGGCGCGGATCCTGGTGCGCACGTCCAGCGGGTAGACCTCGGCGCGGGCCGAGATCTCGTGCATCGCCTGGGCCTCCTGCCGCACGGTCTCCTGGGCGGACCCGCGCGCCTCCCAGACGCCGGCGATGGCGAGGCCGAGGACGATCGCGTAGATCACGCCGATCATCATCGTCATGTACTCGATGACGTCCGGGGTCTCGCTGGGGTCGTCGTCCTCCGGGATACGACGGTGGTTGATGACGACGATGGTCAGGACGACGGCGCAGGCGGCGGCCATCGCGAGGGTGAGCACGAGCCATTCGGACATGGAAGGACCTCAGGGGGAGTTCAGCGGGAGCGGGGGCGCAGGATCGCGGTCGCGAGCACTGCGGGGGCGATGATCACCAGCGTCATCGTGACGACGGACGTGCCGCCCTTCGGCTGCGGGCGCGCGGCCCGGCGGTAGTGGGGCAGCGCGACGGGCCCGGGGGCCGCGGGCCGGGGCCGCGCGGCGGGCGGGGGCGCCGGCGCGGGCGCCGGGGCGGCGGACGACGCCGGGGGCGCGGGCGCCGGGGCGCGCTCCGGCGGGACCGGGGTGGCCGGTGCCGGGGAGGCGGGCTCGGGGCGCGGTGCGGGGGTGGTCACCGGGGGAGGCGGCGGCGTCGTCCGTACGGGAGGCGGGGGTGGCGCCGGGACGGTCGGGGGCTGCGGCTGGGGCTGCGGCTTCGGCGTCGTGGGCCTCGGCGCCGGCTTCGTGGGCGGCGGAGGCGGAGCGGGGGTGGGTGAGCACGCGCCCGGCCCGATGACCGCCACCGAGGTGTGCGAACCGTCGGGGCCGGCCGTGGCGTAGGCGCAGGAGTCGGCGGCGGCGGGGACCGGTGCGGCGAGCAGCCACACCAGTCCGAGGGCCGCCACCGACCGCGCGAGGAGTGATCCGTACAGAGACACGCCGTCGAGCTTGATCACAGACGCGGCGAGCCGGGGCCGAATCGGCGGGGATTCGCCGGATGGTGGGGTTCTAGGGACGCGTGGTTTGACGTTTCGGCGCCCGGAGGTGGATTCGGCGCAATGACCGGGTGTCGCCGAGCCGATCGATTCGCCGGCCGCGCCGCTCTCCGCTTCGGTCGGACCTCGACCTGACTTAGTCGTGGTCCCGTCAGGACTCCGACGGCACTTCGGAGGACTCCCAGGGGGCCCGTGCGGCAGAAGTGTCCGGTTGTCGCCCTGCCGGGGGCGCCGGCCGGCCAGGCGTCCCGGGGCGTCGTCCGGGCCCCGCCGAAGGCAACGACCGAGGTGCGCCAAGGGCCTGGGCCCCCGTAAGGTGCGGCTGACACCGGCCGGGAAGTCGACGCACACTCATATGCACGTGAATTTGCACGGGCTGAAGGCGTGAACTCTGCGCTTCACGAGCATGTGCCAATGTCGTGTGACCAAGAACGGACCGCTAATTTCCGTTTCTACTCGCTCTCCCGGCGGGCGATCAGTAGCCTCACCTCGAACACCGGCCGCGAACACATGGCCGCATCCCCCATGGCGACTTGTTGGAGACATTGATGGAGCGTCCCGCCTGGGCTCCGCCGGGTATCGACATTTCGGTGCCGAGCGTGTCCCGTATGTACGACTTCTATCTGGGCGGCTCGCACAATTTCGAAGTGGACCGGGAAGCGGCGCGCAAGGCCATGGAGTTCATGCCGGGCCTCCCCAAGATCATGCAGGCGAACCGTGCCTTCATGCGCCGCGCCGTCCGCCATGCCGTCGACAACGACGTCACCCAGTTCCTCGACATCGGCTCCGGCATACCCACCTTCGGCAACGTGCACGAGGTCGCCCGGGCCGCCGACCCCGCCGCGCGGGTCGTCTACGTCGACCACGACCCGGTCGCCGTCGCCCACAGCCGGGCCGTCCTGGAGGGGGACGAGGCCGCCGCGGTCGTCGCCGCCGACCTGCGCAAGCCGGCCGACATCCTGCACAGCGCCGAGGTGACCCGGCTCCTCGACCTGGACCGGCCGGTGGCCCTGCTCCTCGTCGCCGTCCTCCACTTCCTGGAGGACGAGGACCGGCCCTACGAGGCCGTCGCCCAGCTCCTCGACGCCCTCGCGCCCGGCAGCCTCCTCGTCGTCACCCACGCCTCGTACGAGGGCATCCCGCTCTCGCAGGAGCTGGCGGGCGGCACCGTCGGCGTCTACCGGAACATCCGCAACCCCCTGGTGATGCGGTCCGGCGCCGAGATCACCCGCTTCTTCGACGGCACCGAGATGGTCGAGCCCGGCCTCGTCCCGATGCCCGCCTGGCGACCGGACAGTCCGGTCGAGGAGGAGGATCCCTACGCCTTCTCCGGCTTCGCAGGGGTGGGGCGCAAGGCGTGAAGGTCCCGTCGCAGCCCACCGCCGTCGCGGAGGCGGACGGTCCGGAGGACAGACTCAGGCGGTTCGTCACCATCTGGAGCCGCGCGATCTTCCCGGTGACGGCCACCTCGCTGACCCGCGCCGAGTTCGAGGGGCACCTGCTGCCGCTGGCCCGCACCCTGTGCGACGCGCTGCACGCCCGGCCCTTCGACACGGCCCCGGCCCAGGGAGCCGGCGCGGCCCTCGTCGCCGCCCACTGCACCGACCCCGACGCCCTCGGCCGCAGCCTCGGCGTCGTCGACTCGTACCTGGTCCTCTACTGCGGTACGGAGTCCGACCTCCCGGCCGAGGAGCTGCGCGCCCGCTGCGCCCGGCTCCAGCACGCCATGGCCACCGGCTACGCCCAGGCCCTGCGCGAGCGGACCCGCGCCGAGCAGGAGGCGATCGCCCGCTCCGCGCTCTCCGCGCGCAGCGCCGCCGAGATCGCCCTGCACGCCACCGAGAGCCGCTTCCGCGCGGTCTTCGACGGCGCGGCCATCGGCATCGGCATCGCCGACCTCGACGGCAACGTCCTGGAGGTGAACGAGACCCTCACCCGCATGTTCGGCGGGATGGAGGGCCCGCTGCGCAGCCGGAAGGTCAGCGAGTGGGTCCACCCGGAGGACGGCCCGCACGTCTGGAAGCTGTACGAGGAGCTCGTCCGCGGCGAACGCGAGTCCTACCGCGTGGAGAAGCCGTACTACCGGGGCGACGGAACGGTTCTGTGGACCAACCTCACCGTCTCGCTCCTCCGTGACGCCGACGGACGGCCCCAGTACCAGCTCGCCCTGATGGAGGACACCACCGAACGGCGGCTGCTCCACCTCCGCCTGCGGTACGAGGCCACCCACGACGCGCTCACCGGGCTGCCGAACCGGACCCTGTTCTTCGAACGCCTGGAGAAGGCGCTCGTCTCCGGCGACAACGCCCGCTTCGGCCTCTGCTACCTCGACCTCGACGGCTTCAAGGTCATCAACGACAGCCTCGGCCACTCCGCCGGCGACCGGCTGCTCGTCGAGGTCGCCGACCGGCTGCAGAGCTGCGTCACCGGCCCGGGCGAGATGGTCGCCCGGCTCGGCGGCGACGAGTTCGTCGCCCTCACCACCGGATGCGCCGGCGAGCGCGACGTCACCGCACTCGCCGACCGCATCCTGGGCGCCCTCGCCACGCCCCTGCGCATCGACGGCCGCGAACTCACCGTCCGCGGCAGCCTCGGTGTCGTCGAGGGCCCGGCGGGGGAGCGGACCCCGGCCGAGGTGCTGCGCAGCGCCGACATCACCATGTACCGGGCCAAGTCCGCCGGCGGCAACCGCTTCGAGCTCGCCGACCCCGAGGCCGACGCCCGCGCCATCACCCGGCACGGACTGACGACGGCGCTGCCCACGGCCCTGGAGCGCGGCGAGTTCTTCATCGAGTACCAGCCGCTCGTCCACCTCGGCGACGGCAGCGTGCACGGCGCGGAGGCGCTGGTCCGCTGGTGCCACCCGCAGCACGGCGTCCTCGGCCCCGACCGGTTCATCCCGCTCGCCGAGGACACCGGCCTCATCGTGCCGCTCGGCCGCTGGGTGCTCCAGGAGGCCGTGCGCCAGGCCCGCTTCTGGCAGGCGCGGCACTCGGACGGCGGCCCGCTGCGGATCAACGTCAACCTCTCCCCGACCCAGCTGCACCACCCGCGGCTGGTCGCCGACACCGTCGACGTCCTGGAGCGGTCGGGGCTCGAACCGGGCGCGCTCTGCCTGGAGGTGACCGAGTCGGCGCTGATCGGCGCCGATGAGGACCTGCTCAAGCCGCTGCGGCAACTCGCCGAGATGGGCGTGGACATCGCGCTCGACGACTTCGGCACCGGCTACTCCAACCTCGCCAACCTGCGCCGCCTGCCGGTGAGCGTCCTGAAGCTCGACCGCTCCTTCACCCGGGGCATGCAGCAGCACCCCGTGGACCCGGTCGACCTCAAGATCGTCGAGGGGATCGTCTCCCTGGCGCACAGCCTGGAGCTCGCCGTCACGGTCGAGGGCGTCGAGACCGGAGCCCAGGCCCGCCGGCTCCGCGACCTCGGCTGCGACACGGCGCAGGGCTGGTACTACGCCCGCCCCGGCGCCCCGGACCGCATCCACTCGCTGCTCCTGGCCGACGCGGTCTGAGACCCGGCGCGTACGAAACCGGCCTCCCCGCGCGGAGCGGGGAGGCCGGGAAGAGGTACGGGGGAGGAAAGCGGAGAGGCTATTTCAAGGAGTGAGTAGAAGGAAGCCTCTCCATGGCCTCGCCCCGGAACGACCGTAGCACTCAGCCGGGCAGCAGGTCGCGCAGATTTTCGGGGGTGAGTACGCGCGAGCCGGGAGCGAGTCCTTCGGGCCGCTCAAGGCCGATGTACGTGACCGGGCCCTCCGGCACCGACCGGCCGTCCCACACCGTGACCCGCGTCCCCGACTGCTCCATCAGGTCCACGAGATGGCGAACCGTCAGGTACGTGCGGCCGAGCAGACCCCGCAGCATGCCCGAGATCGTCACCCGGTGCCCCTCGACCTGGTTCGCCGAGGGCGCTCCCTTCAGGTACAGGTGCAGCCAGTGCGCGTGCCAGCGCCCCTCGTCGTCCCGCCGGAAGGCGAGCGGCAGCGACACCTTGCCGGTGCCCCGCAGGTCCGACTTCATCCGCACGGTACGCGGCTCGAACGGCCGGCCGCCCTGCTCGCCCTCGCGGAGCATGAAGCCGAAGAAGCCCTCCGCCACCTCGTCGAAGCGCTCGCCCGAGAAGACGTACACCTGCGGGACGACGAACGTGCCCCGCACCGCGCCGAGGCGCAGTTCGATGAACTCCGAGGCCCCGTCCGGGGCTTCGGTGACGTCGCCCGAGTGCCGGCCCTCGACGTCGGCCAGGGCCGTGAACGCGAGCCACGTCACCGTCGCGAAGTTCTCGTCCAGGACCAGCGCCGACAGGTCGAAGTCCGTCGTGCGCCGCGCCTGCCGCCAGTACGTGAAGAAGCGCAGCAGCTCTCCCTCGACCGGCGAGACCGAGCCGCGCGGCAGCACGCCGAGCCCCGCCGAGGCGGCCCGGCCGCTGAGCGGCAGCGCCACGTCCAGCATGTCCGGGTCGATCAACAGCCGCTCGGGGGAGGGGAGTCGGCGCCGGGTCTCGGCGTCGAGGACCGCGACGAGCCGCTCGCGGTCGGCGTCCTCCAGCGGCGGACGGGCGTCGTCGGTGATCCAGGCGGAGGCCTCCCGGTTCACGAACACCCGGCGCACGGCGCCGCTCCCGCCCGTGCGGTTCTCGATGTGCTCGCGCATCGACAGGACGACCCGGCCCGACACCTCCGGCGCGGCGCGCTCGACGGCCGCGAGGACCGCCTCCCGCTCCTTGCCCTCCGACGCGAGGCGCAGGAGCCGGTCCAGGGCGCGGAACAGGCGGCCCGGAGCGTGCGAGGCCAGCAGCTCCGCCGTGCCCGCGACGTCACCCCGGGCCAGCATCTCCTCCACACGGCTGTCGAAGGACCGGGCCTTCCGCTCGCCCCGCGCGACGGCGAACACGTCGGCGGCGTGCGGCCAGTGCGGGTACTCGTGGGGGTGCAGCCGCTCCCCGAGGCGCTTCCACGCCTCCGTGTGCGCGTTCACGTCCGACAGCTTGGCCGGCGACGCGGCCACGACGGCGTCGAGCCCCGCGAGCAGCGCGCGGCGGTACGGGCGGGACAGCGCGCGGAAGCGCGTGGGCTCGCGCAGCGTGACGTCGCCGTCCGCGAGGGCGCAGGCCAGCCGCAGGACGTCGGTCACCGTGTCGAGGAGCGGGGCCGCGCCGGCCCGCAGCCGGGCGCGGTTGACGACGGCGCGGCTCTCCCGGACCGGGATCTCCCCGGGCTGGGGGCCGTCGGCGGCGTGCTCGGCGAGCACGGCCAAGTCGTGCAGGTGCTCCTCGCCGAGCGGGGTCGTGCTCCCGGCCAGGGCCAGGTAGAGCGCGGTGACCTCGGTCTCCGCGTCCGCGCCGAGGTGCAGCACGGTCAGCCGGTCCCCGGCGGCCGCGATCAGCTCGTCGTGCGCGGCGATCATCTCCTCGTAGGTGTGCCGGTACCGGCCGTACGACGGGAGGGTCAGCAGGTCGAGGACGCCCGCGCTCAGCTGGTCGAGCGTCGCGTCGCGGGTGTCGGCGTCGGCGAGCGCCTCGGCGACGCAGGCCGCCCAGAAGTCCGGCGTGTCCGGCACGTTGGCCGGGAAGTCGACGAAGTAGACGTTGTGCCGGACGTGGTCGCCGACGAGCTCGCGGACCGTTACGAGGGTGCGGACGGCGGTCTCCACGACCGTCGGCTCGGCGAGCCCCGAGAGCCGCTCGATCACCTCGGCCGAGAGCTTGAACCCGACGGTCATCAGGGCCGCGTCGAACCGGTGCGCGGCGGCGGCCCCGTCCCCGGCCGGGCCGGTGGGGGAGGGGAGACGGCGGGTGTGCCGGACGACCAGGTGTTCGAGATCGTGGACCATACGCGCATGCTCGCAGCCGCCGCCCGCCACCCGCACGCGGATTTACGGGGCCGCGGCGGCCGTCACCCGGCCGCGCTCTCCCTCACGCGGCCGAGGTCTCCTCGGACGGGGCCGCGGTCAGACGGTCTCCGCCGTCCGGGCGGGGCCGCCCCGGCGGGAGGCGAGCAGCATGCGCTGGAGTTCCCGCGCCGCCCTCGGCGGTGCCACGTCGCTGCGGTGGGCCAGGGCGATCGTCCTGCGCAGCCCCGGCCGGGCGAGCGCGGTGACGCGGACGTCCCGGCCCGCGCGCGCCGCCACCATCGCGGGCACGACCGCCAGACCGAGCCCGGCCCGGACGAAGCCGAGGACCGCGTCCAGCTCGCCGCCCTCGACGGTGAACGTGGGCTCGAAGCCCTCCGCCCGGCAGGCCGCCACGGTCAGTTCCCGCAGGTCGTAGCCGTGCCGGAACATCACGAGGGGCTGGTCCTTGAGGTCCGTGATCCGCACCGGCCGGCGGGGGGCGGGCGCCGACGCCGAGGAGACCACGACCAGGTCCTCCCGGAGCAGCTCGACCGTCGTCAGGGCCGGCGACGGGGTCGGCAGCGGGAGCACCACGAGCGCCAGGTCGAGCGCACCGCGCGCCAGCTCCCGTACGAGATCGTGCGAGCCGCCCTCCTCGATGAGGAGCTCGATCCCCGGGTGCAGGTCGTGGAAGGCGCGCAGCACGTCCGGCAGGAGCCCCGTGCACAGGCTCGGGGTCGCGCCGAGCCGCACCCGGCCCCGCTTGAGCTGCGCCAGCTCCTGCACCTCCAGCCGGGCCGTCTCGGTGTCGGCGAGGATCCGGCGCGCGAGCGGCAGCAGTGCCTCGCCGGCGTCGGTGAGGGTGATGTTCCCCCTGGCCCGGCTGAACAGCTCCGCGCCCAGCTCCTGCTCCAGGGCCTTGATCTGCTGGGAGAGCGAGGGCTGCGAGACGTGGACGCGCTCGGCGGCCCGCGTGAAGTGGCGGGTCTCGGCGACGGCGACGAAGTAGAGGAGCTGCTGGAACTGCATGGCCCCAGCGTAGGCGACATGGATAGGTGATGCCTATCGAGATCAGCCGGACCATGTCTTGGACCTCTGGGGTCCTTCGGCCCTAGCGTCGTGGGCATGGCTCTGGCACCCACGAGGGACCGGACGACGGGCCGCCCGCCGTCCCCCACACCGTCACGCGGATTCCTGTCATCGACCCTCGGCAAGAAGACGGTCATGGCCGTCAGCGGGCTGCTCATGCTCGGTTATCTCGTCGCCCATGTCGCCGGAAACCTGAAGGTCTTCTTCGGCCCCGAGGAGTTCAACGCCTACGGCCACTGGCTGCGGGTGATGGGCGCCCCCGTCCTGCACCACGAGTGGGCCCTCTGGCTCGTCCGGATCGTGCTCCTCGCCGCCGTCGGCGCCCACGCCGTCTCCGCGTACCAGCTCAGCCGGCGCGATGTGAAGGCCCGCCCCACCGCGTACGTCCACCGCCGCAGGCGGGCCTCGTACGCCACCCGCACCATGCGCTGGGGCGGGGTCATCCTCGCCCTCTTCATCGTCTGGCACATCCTCGACCTCACCACCGGCACCGTCCACCCCGGCGGCTTCGAGGAGGGCAAGCCCTACCAGAACGTCGTCGACACCTTCTCCACCTGGTACGGCAACGTCATCTACATCGTCGCCATGCTCGCCGTCGGCCTCCACGTCCGCCACGGCTTCTGGAGCGCCGCCCAGACCCTGGGCGTCGGCAACGCCCGCCGCGAGCGCCTCCTCAGGGCCCTCGCCAACACCCTCGCGCTCGTCCTGACCGCGGGCTTCGTCTCCGTCCCCGTCGCCGTCATGACCGGAGTGGTGAGCTGACATGAACCCCACCGACTACGCGGACTACGCCACCGGTGCCCCGCTCACCGACACCACGGCCCCGGAGGGTCCGATCGCCGAGCGCTGGGACACCCGCCGCTTCCGGGCGAAGCTGGTCAACCCCGCCAACCGCCGCAAGCACCGCATCATCGTCGTCGGCACCGGCCTCGCCGGCGGCTCCGCCGGCGCCACCCTCGCCGAACAGGGCTACCAGGTCGTCCAGTTCTGCTTCCAGGACTCCCCGCGCCGCGCCCACTCGATCGCCGCCCAGGGCGGCATCAACGCCGCCAAGAACTACCGCAACGACGGCGATTCCGTCCACCGCCTCTTCTACGACACCGTCAAGGGCGGCGACTTCCGGGCCCGCGAGTCCAACGTCCACCGCCTCGCCCAGATCTCCGTCGAGATCATCGACCAGTGCGTCGCCCAGGGCGTGCCCTTCGCCCGCGAGTACGGCGGACTCCTCGACACCCGCTCCTTCGGCGGCGTCCAGGTCTCCCGTACCTTCTACGCCCGCGGCCAGACCGGTCAGCAGCTCCTCCTCGGCGCCTACCAGGCGCTGTCCCGGCAGATCGCCGCCGGGAACGTCGAGATGCACGCCCGTACGGAGATGCTCGACCTGATCGTGGTCGACGGGCGGGCCCGCGGCATCGTCGCCCGTGACCTGATCACCGGCGAGATCTCCACCCACTACGCGGACGCGGTCGTCCTCGCCAGCGGCGGCTACGGCAACGTCTTCTACCTGTCGACGAACGCGATGAACTCCAACGCCACCGCCGTCTGGCGGGCCCACCGGCGCGGCGCGTACTTCGCCAACCCCTGCTTCACCCAGATCCACCCCACCTGCATCCCGCGCACCGGCGACCACCAGTCCAAGCTGACCCTGATGAGCGAGTCGCTGCGCAACGACGGCCGCATCTGGGTCCCGAAGGCCAAGGGCGACACCCGTCCCGCCGCCGACATCCCCGAGGACGAGCGCGACTACTACCTGGAGCGGATCTACCCCTCCTTCGGCAACCTCGTCCCCCGCGACATCGCCTCCCGCGCCGCGAAGAACGTCTGTGACGAGGGCCGCGGCGTCGGCCCCGGCGGCCAGGGCGTCTACCTCGACTTCGCCGACGCCGTCCGCCGCATGGGCAGGGAGGCCGTCGAGGAGAAGTACGGCAACCTCTTCGACATGTACGAGCGGATCACCGCCGAGAACCCGTACGAGGTCCCCATGCGGATCTACCCGGCCGTGCACTACACGATGGGCGGCCTCTGGGTCGACTACGACCTGCAGACGACCGTCCCCGGCCTCTTCGCGATCGGCGAGGCGAACTTCTCCGACCACGGTGCCAACCGGCTCGGCGCCTCCGCCCTCATGCAGGGCCTCGCAGACGGCTACTTCGTCCTCCCCGCCACGATCAACGACTACCTCGCCCGCCACCCCCACGCCGAGCCCGTCACCGACGACCACCCGGCGGTGCGCGAGGTCCTCGCCGAGACCGAGGACCGGCTGAACCTCCTCCTCGCCGTCGACGGCGACCGCACCCCCGACTCCTTCCACCGTGAACTCGGCGAACTCATGTGGGAGTTCTGCGGCATGGCTCGCACGGAGACGGGCCTGCGCAAGGCCCTCGCCCGCATCCCCCGGATCCGGGAGGAGTTCTGGCGGCGCATCAAGGTCCCTGGCACGGGCCAGGAGTTCAACCAGTCCCTGGAGAAGGCCAACCGCATCGTCGACTACCTGGAGCTCGCCGAGCTCATGTGCCTCGACGCACTCCACCGGGCGGAGTCCTGCGGCGGCCACTTCCGCGAGGAGTCCCAGACGCCGGACGGCGAGGCCGCGCGCCACGACGAGGAGTTCGCGTACGTGGCGGCCTGGGAGTTCCGGGGGGCCGGAAGCCGTCCCCCGGGAGAACACGGCGCGGCGCTCGGTGCCTCACCCGTCCTCCACAAGGAGGACCTCACCTTCGAGTACGTCCACCCCACCCAGCGGAGCTACGCATGAAGCTCACCCTGCGCGTCTGGCGCCAGCGCAACGCCGACACCCCGGGCGCCATGTCCACCTACGACGTCGACGGCATCTCCGCCGACATGTCGTTCCTGGAGATGCTCGACACCCTCAACGAGGCCCTCATCCTGCGCGGCGAGGACCCCGTAGCCTTCGACCACGACTGCCGCGAGGGCATCTGCGGCGCGTGCAGCCTCGTCATCAACGGCGACGCGCACGGACCCGAGCGCACCACCACCTGCCAGCTCCACATGCGCTCCTTCCGCGACGGCGACACGATCGACATCGAGCCCTGGCGCGCGGCCGCCTTCCCCGTGGTCAAGGACCTCGTGGTCGACCGCTCCGCCTTCGACCGGGTCATCCGGTCCGGCGGCTACATCAGCGCCCCCACGGGCTCCGCGCCCGAGGCCCACGCGACCCCGGTCCCGAAGGCCGACGCCGACTCGGCCTTCGAGCACGCGGAGTGCATCGGCTGCGGGGCCTGCGTGGCGGCCTGCCCCAACGGCTCGGCGATGCTCTTCACCTCGGCGAAGATCAACCACCTCAACGTCCTGCCGCAGGGCTCGCCCGAGCGCGAGACCCGCGTCCTCGACATGGTGGCCCAGATGGACGCGGAGGGCTTCGGCGGCTGCACGCTGACGGGGGAGTGCGCGACGGCCTGCCCGAAGGGGATCCCGCTGCCGTCGATCGCGGCGATGAACAGGGAGTGGCTGCGGGCGCGGAGGAAGGTGAAGGGGTAGGGCCCGTCCGGCGGAGTCCGGATCCGGACAGCCTCGCGGCGTGGGCTCCGCCACACGGTGTGCCCCTGAGCGAAAGATCATTCACATAATGATCACTTTCTCCGTAAGATCTTTGCTCGGGGGCTCCGTCCGCCGGGTGGGCAGCAAGATCAACTCCGTTCAATTCTGTACATTTTGCGACGAGTTGTCCATTTCGAAGCCAACCGGTGTCCGGCGATTTCCGCCCCACGCCCACCCCCGGGTAGTCATGAGCACTGCCGGGGGCATATGACCAAACCCCCGGTCGCACAGACCATTTGGGGGTTTCATGTCCAGCATCACCCGACGCCGGGTTCTCGGCGTCGCGGCCGGGGCCGCAGGGGCCGCCGCGGGCCTCGCCCTGGCCGGCGCCGCCGTCGCCGACGCTCCCCGGGCCGCCGCTGCCGCGGCCGGCCCGGCCCCGGCGTCCTTCGACGAGGTGTACCAGGGCCGCCGCATCAAGGGCGGGCCCGCACACGCCGGAGGCCACCACGGGGGGCACCACGGAGGCGGCTACTCCGTGACGATCGACGGCGAGGAGCTGCACGTCATGCAGAACGCCGACGGCACCTGGATCAGCGTCATCAACCACTACGAGCCCGTCGCCACGCCCAGGTCGCTGGCCCGCGCGGCCGTCCGTGAACTCCAGGGCGCCCCGCTCGTACCCCTCACCCTCGGCTGATCGATCCAGGAACGGCACCCGTCATGACCGTACGCAAGAACCAGGCCTCCCTCACCGCCGACGAGAAGCGGCGTTTCGTCGCCGCCCTCCTGGAGCTCAAGCGCTCCGGGCGGTACGACACCTTCGTCACCACGCACAACGCCTTCATCATGAGCGACACCGACAACGGCGACCGCGTCGGCCACCGCTCGCCGTCGTTCCTGCCCTGGCACCGGCGCTTCCTCATCGAGTTCGAACAGGCGCTGCAGTCCGTCGACCCGACCGTCAACCTCCCCTACTGGGACTGGACGGCCGACCGCACCCCCCGCTCCTCGCTGTGGGCGCCCGACTTCCTCGGCGGCACCGGGCGGGCCCGCGACGGCCAGGTGACCGACGGCCCGTTCGCCCGCAGCGGCAACCGGTGGACGATCAACGTCCGCGTCGACGGCCGCGACTACCTCCGGCGCGACCTCGGCGCGGGCGGCCGCCAGCTCCCCACCCGCGCCGAGGTGGACTCCGTCCTCGCCATGGAGACCTACGACACGGCCCCGTGGAACAGCTCCTCGGACGGCTTCCGCAACCACCTCGAAGGGTGGCGCGGGGTGAACCTCCACAACCGCGTCCACGTCTGGGTCGGCGGCCAGATGGGCACCGGGGTCTCCCCGAACGACCCCGTGTTCTGGATGCACCACGCCTTCATCGACAAGCTGTGGGCCGACTGGCAGGCCCGCCACCCCAAGTCCCCGTACCTGCCGGCCGCGGGCACCGCGAACGTCGTCGACCTCCGCGACACCATGCGCCCGTGGAACGACGTCACCCCGGCGGACATGCTGGACCACACCCGCCACTACACCTTCGACACGGCGGCCTGACCCCGCCGGGCGGACATCCGGTCCGTCCGGCGGCTCCCCCGTCCCGGGGCCGGACCTCAGGTCCGTCCGGTCGGCCCCAGGGCCCGGAGGAGATACGGCGCGGTGCGGCTCTCCGCCGCCCGCGCCACCCGCTCCGGAGGGCCCGCGGCCACGATCCGGCCGCCCTCGTCGCCGCCGCCCGGGCCCAGGTCGAGGACCCAGTCGGCGGTGGCGACCACGTCCATGTCGTGCTCGACCACGACCACGGAGTGGCCCGCGTCCACGAGACCGTGGAGCTGACGCATGAGGACCTCGACGTCCGCAGGGTGCAGCCCCGTCGTCGGCTCGTCCAGCACGTACAGCGTCGCGGAGCGGCGCGGGCGCTGGAGCTCCGAGGCGAGCTTGATGCGCTGCGCCTCGCCGCCGGACAGCTCCGTCGCCGGCTGCCCGAGCCGGAGGTAGCCGAGGCCCACGTCCAGCAGGGTCCGCAGGCTGCGGGCGGCGGCGGGGGTGTCGTCGAAGAGCTCCGCGGCCGACTCGACGGTGAGGTCCAGGACCTCGCCGATGGTCAGACCGCGCCACCGCACTTGGAGCGTCTCCGGGTTGTACCGGGCGCCGTGGCAGTCGGGACAGGGCGCGTACGTGCTCGGCAGGAAGAGGAGCTCCACCGAGACGAAGCCCTCGCCCTGGCAGGTCTCACAGCGTCCGCCGGGGACGTTGAAGGAGAAGCGGCCCGCCTTGTAGCCCCGCTCCCTCGCCTCCGCCGTCTCGGTGAAGAGCTTCCGCACGACGTCGAACAGCCCCGTGTACGTCGCGAGGTTGGAGCGCGGGGTCCGGCCGATCGGACGCTGGTCCACCGTCACCATCCGCTCCACACCGGGGATTTCCTCGGACAGCGCGCCGACGAGCGTCGACTTCCCCGAACCCGACACACCCGTCACGGCGGTGAGGACCCCGAGGGGGAAGGCCGCCTCGACCGCCCGCAGGTTGTGCCGGGTCACCGGCCCCGTCCGCAGCCAGTCCACCGGGGTCCGTACCGACCGGGCGCGCGCCGGGTCCCGGTCGAAGAGGAAACGCCGGGTGGCCGAGGCCTCGACGTCCGCCAGCCCCTCCGGCGGGCCGCTGTGCAGGACGTGCCCGCCGTGCACCCCCGCACGCGGCCCGACGTCGACGAGCCAGTCCGCGTGGCGGACGACGTCGAGGTGGTGCTCGACGACGAAGACCGAGTTCCCGGCCGCCTTCAGCCGGTCCAAGACCACGAGGAGTGCCTCGGTGTCGGCCGGGTGCAGACCGGCGGACGGCTCGTCGAGCACGTACACGACCCCGAAGAGCCCCGAGCGCAGCTGGGTCGCGAGCCTCAGCCGCTGGAGCTCGCCGTTGGAGAGGGTGGGGGTCGCGCGGTCCAGGCTGAGGTAGCCCAGGCCGAGTTCGGTGACGGTCGCGATCCGGGCCACGAGATCCTCGGTGAGGACCCGGGCCGTCTCCGCGCCCTCCGCCGGCGTCGCCGAGAGCAGCCCGGCCAGGACCGTCAGCGGGAGCGCGGCCAGCTCGGCGATCGTCCGCCCCGCGAAGGTCACCGCGAGCGCCTCCGGGCGCAGCCGGCTGCCGCCGCACGCCGAACAGGGCGCACTCGTCAGGAACCGCTCCGCCTTCGCCCGCAGCGTCGCGCTCTTCGAGTCCGCGAAGGTGCGCAGCACGTACCGCCGGGCGCTCATGTACGTCCCCTGGTAAGGGCGTTGGATGCGGTCCGCCTCCCGCACCGGATGCACGGTGACGACCGGCTGCTCCTCGGTGAACAGGATCCACTCGCGGTCCTCCGCGGCCAGCTCGCGCCACGGCCGGTCGACGTCGTACCCGAGGGCGTCCAGGACGTCCCGCAGGTTCTTCCCCTGCCAGGCCCCCGGCCAGGCGGCGACAGCACCCTGACGGATGGACAGGTTCCGGTCGGGGACGAGGAGTTCCTCGCTCGTCTCGTGGATCCGGCCGATGCCGTGGCACGAAGGGCAGGCACCCGCGGCCGTGTTGGGGGAGAAGGCGTCGGAGTCGAGGCGCTCCGCGCCCTCCGGATGGCGGCCGGCCCGGGAGAACAGCATCCGCAGGGAGTTGGAGAGCGTCGTCACCGTCCCGACGGAGGAGCGGGCGTTCGGCGAGGACCGGCGCTGCTCCAGGGAGACCGCCGGGGGCAGCCCGCTGATCTCGCCGACCGCGGGCGCCCCCACCTGGTGGATCAGCCGCCGCGCGTACGGCGCGACCGACGCGAAGTAGCGCCGCTGCGCCTCCGCGTAGATCGTCCCGAAGGCGAGCGAGGACTTGCCCGAACCGGAGACCCCGGTGAAGGCGACGAGCGCGTCGCGCGGGATGTCGACGTCGACCCCGGCGAGGTTGTGCTCGCGGGCGCCGCGGACACGGACGTACGGATCCTGGGGGCTGTCGTGCATGCGACGATTTTAGCCACCGATTCCCGTTTGCCCCGGTCGGGTGGCCGGGCCGTGCGCGCCCCGCCGCGGACCGCTCCCGCGGGTCCCGTGGGGCGCGCGAAGCGTCCGCATGTCGGAGATCGAATGGCGAAATGTGGAGGGCGCCCACCACTTGACGGGTACGGGCACCGTCCGTCCCGCCCCCGCGCGGGCGGTTCCGCCGGACCGGGCCGCGCGGGCCCGGCACCGTCACCCACCTCGGCTCGCGCTCCGGCGCACCGCGCGGCGGACACCCGGACCGCACGGCCTCGGCGACTCCCGGACGGAGCCGGACGCGCCGCAGCGCACGGTCGAAGTTTGACCGGTTCTGGCAGGTCTCGGACGGACATCCTCCGGTGGATTCTGTAGCTCCCGCAATCCAGGCTCGTAGGAGGAAACGCATGCCCGTCATCTCCGCCACCCGCACCGACGCGATCGTCACCGCCTGGCTCCAGGGCGCCGAGACGGCCTTCGGCGCCGACAACCCGGCCGGACCGCTCTACGTGGGCGGGGCGGCCGGCGAGGCCGCGCTGACCGACGCCACCGAGGCGCTGCTCACCGGGTGCAGCAGCTGTACCGGTTCGTGGCACAGCTACTGCTGCTGACGCACCGGGGTACGGCACACAGCACCGCACGCGACACCCGGGGAGCCCGCACGGGCTCCCCGGCCCGCGTCACCACCGCAGACCGGAGCACGTGGACGAGGCGTCAGGAGAGGATGCAGCATGGGGGTACCGGTGGCAGCGGCCCGGCCGTCCGACGGAGCACCGCCCGAAGGATGGTTCGCGGCACCGGTGAACACCTTCGCGGGACCGCTGCTCGCGGAGCTGGCCGACCGGATCCCCGAGCTCGCCGGGCTGACCCCCGACGAACGGACGGTCCTGCACGAGGCGACGCGCGAGGCCCTCGGTCGCACCCTCCAGCTCCGCCTCAACCGGGTGCTCCTGCTGGAGCTGCGCGCCGCCGCCCTGACCGGCGCACTGCCCGGCGCCGACCCGGCCGCCCGCTGGGACGCCTTCCTCCGGCACGCCTCCGCCCCCGCCTTCACCGAGACCCTGCACCGGCGGTACCCGGCACTGCTCGACCGCGCCTTCGCCTCCGGGCGCCTCCTGATCGAGGGCGCACTCGAACTGGGCACCCGGCTCGCCACGGACCGGGAGGCCGTCGCCGGTCTGCTCGGCGACGACCCGGGCCCCCTGCGCGGCCTGGAGCTCGCCCGGGGGGACACCCACCACGGCGGGCGCGCCGTGGCCCGGGTGCTCTTCGACGCCGGCAGCGTCATGTACAAGCCCCGGCCGACGGAGGTGGACGCGGCGCTCCGCTCCTTCCTCGCCGCCGTCCCCGGCGCCGAGGACCTGGGCGTGCCGAGGGTTGCCGTCCGGGACGGCTACGGCTGGACCGAGCACCTCGGGCACCGGTACTGCCGGGACGAGGCGGAACTCGCCCGCTTCTACCGCGCCCTGGGCGGCTGGCTGGCCGTGATGCGGCTCCTCGGCGGGACGGACCTGCACGCCGAGAACCTGGTGGCCCACGGCCCGGTGCCCGCCGTCGTCGACGCCGAGGCCCTGTTCACACCCGACGTCGACGTCCCGCCGAGCGGCCGCGGCGACGCCGTCGACCGGGCCGCCCGGACCATCCGCAACACGGTCCTGCGCACCGGCATCCTGCCGCTCCGCACCGACGGCTACGCCCTCGCCGGGGTCGACCTCTCGGCCGCGGGCGGCCTGCCCGGCCAGCAGCCGCAGATCCGTGTCCCGCTCATCGTGGACGGCGGACTGGACACCGCCCGCATGGAGGTCGGCGTGGTCGACCTCCCGCCCGCCGGCAACCACCCCAGCCCCGAACCCGTCCTGATCCGCCACTGGGACCAGGTGCTCACCGGATTCGACACGCTCACCGCGGCACTCGCCGAACTCGACACCGCCGGTGAACTCGCCACGCTGATGCAGGTCTTCGACGGCTGCCAGGTCCGCAGGATCCGCCGGCCCACGCAGACGTACACGGACATCGGCCGGATGCTCTGGCACCCGGCCTCGCTCCACGACCCCGAGGCCGCCCTGGCCCGGGCCCGGGACATCCTCCACCGCAACGCCCTCGCCGCCCCCGGCGCGCCCCGCGAACCCGCCGTGATCGACGGGGAGATCGCGGACCTGCTGATCGGTGACGTCCCCGTGTTCGGCGAGCGGGTCGACGGACGCCGACTGGCCGCCTCCCTGACCGGATGGCGGCAGGCGGACCTCGCACGCGAGCGCGACACCATCCGCAGCGCTCTGGTCGGCGCCTATCTGAACGAACGTCAACTCCCCGACCGCGTCCGGACACCCGCCCTGTCCCCGAACGCCGAGGACCTGGACCGGCGCCGTCGCGCCCTGGCGGCCGCGGCCGTCGAGACGATCGGCGCGGCGGCCGTGCGCGGCACCGACGCCACCGCGACCTGGATCAGCCCGGTGCTCACGGACTACGGCTGGGCCGTCCGCCCGCTCGGCGCGGACCTCTACACCGGCCAGGGCGGCGTCGCCCTCGCCCTCGCGGAGTACCAGCGGGAGCAACGGGCGGGCCGGGCCGACCCGGTGGCCGGGCTGGGGTCCGTGCTGAACGGCACCCTGGAGGTGCTGGCCGCCACCGAGGACACCACGCCCACCCGCCAGCTCGGCGGGTTCACCGGGATCGCCTCCCAGGTGTGGACCTGGGCTGCCCTCCACCGGATCCTCGGGACCCCCGGACTCCTCGACCGCGCCCGCGCCAGGGCCGCGCTGCTGACCCCGGAGCTCATCGCCGAGGACCGGGCGCTCGACGTGCTCAGCGGCGCGGCCGGCGTGATCGTCCCCCTGCTCGGCCTCGCCGAACTCACCGGCGAGGACCGGTGGACGGCCGTCGCCGCCGAAGCCGGACGCCGCCTGGAACACACCGCCGTCGTCGACGACCGTGGAGCCCGCTGGTCCACCGCGATGTTCCCGGAGGGCATCGGCGGCTTCGCCCACGGCGCCACCGGCGCCGGCTGGGCGCTGACCAGGCTCGCCCTCTCCACCGCCGGAAACGCCGCCGACCGCCGCCGCTGGTACGAACTGGGCTCCCTGGCACTCGACTTCGAGGAGACCCTGTACGCGCCGGACGTACGGGCCTGGGCCGACGCGCGCGTCGGCGGAGTGGTGGACCACCCCACCGCCTGGTGCCACGGCAGCACCGGCATAGGCCTGGCCGCCGTCGACCTCCACGGGCGCACCGGCGACCCGCGCCACCTGGACACCGCGCTCCGCTCGGGACCGGCGGGCCTGCGCGAGGGCTTCGGCTGGAGCCACACCCTCTGCCACGGCGACCTCGGACTCCGGGAACTCCTCGGCCGCCTGAGCGGGCTGGAGGGGTACGAGGGACCGTCCGGCACGGAGGCCGACGCCGAACTGCTCACCGGCATCGAACAGCGCGGCCCGGTCGGCGGCCTCGCCAAGGAGGCGTTCGCACCGGGGCTGCTCCCGGGGCTGTCCGGGGTGGTCCACCAGCTGCTGCGGATGCACCCGGACGCCCGGTTGAGCTCTCCGCTCCTCCTGGCTCTCCCCGACGCCCGGGAGGGCGGGGCTCCTACGCTGGGTCCGTGACACGAGACAACCGGCCGCTGGCCGTCTTCGACCTGGACAACACCCTCGCCGCTACCGCCCATCGCCAGCACTTCCTGGAAGGGCGGCCCAAGGACTGGGACGGCTTCTTCAAGGCGGCCCCCGACGACCCGCCGCTGGAGGAGGGCGTCGCGCTGTGCCGGAAGGCGGCGGAGGAGTGCGAGGTGGTCTACCTGACGGGGCGGCCGGAGCGGTGCCGCCGGGCCACCGTGGCCTGGCTGGCCGCGCAGGGCCTGCCGGAGGGGCGGATCCACATGCGGAGCAACCGGGACTTCCGGCCGGCCCGCGTGACCAAGGTCGAGGTCCTGCGGCGGCTTTCGGCCGACCGGGAGGTCCGGATGCTCGTCGACGACGACGTGCTGGTGTGCGACGCGGCGCGGGCGGCCGGGTTCCGCGTCGTACGCGCCGACTGGGCCGTCCCGTCGGAGGCACTGACGGAGGCCCAGGAGAAGGAGGGCCGGACCTGATACCGCGCCGGACCCGGGCCTGACGCCACGCCGGACCCGGGTCTGATGCCGCGCCGGGCCCGGGCCTGAAGTCGCGCCGGGCCCGGCCGCCTGATCCCGGCCCGGGTCTGATGCCGCGCCGGGCCCGGACCTGATGGCGCACGGGGGCCGGGTCCGATGCCGCGCCGGGATCAGGCGCCTGATCCCGTGCCGGGTCCAGGCGCCTGATTCGGGTCCGGCCCTCGGTCAGGTCTCGTCCTCCAGGCGGAATCCGACCTTCAGCCCGACCTGGTAGTGCTCGATGGCGCCGTCGACGATGTGGCCGCGGACCTGGGTGACCTCGAACCAGTCGAGGCCCCGCAGCGTCTGGGAGGCGCGGTTGATGCCGTTGCGGATGGCTTCGTCGACGCCTTCGGTGGAGGTCCCGACGATCTCGGTGACGCGGTACGTGTGATTCGACATGGGGGCCGAACTCCTCTCGGTGCGTCCCTCCACCGTGCCCCAGGCCGCGTCGGCGCGCGACAGGACGACCGCCGTACGACTCCCCTCCGATTACCGAAGGTAAGAGCCGAGGCGGGGCCGAGGCGGGGCCGAGGCGGGATCGAGGCGGCGGGCCGGGCCTCCCGTCCGACGGTCGGAACGAGATGGTCCAGGACTTGACCACTCCGTTGGTCCAGACCAGAATCCAGGCCACATACCCGCGCGAACACCCCGTTCGGTCCCCCCACGTCGGGTCAGCCCACAATTCCGCACGAACCTGTGCAGAACCGCAGAAGGTGACCTACGTGAAGAACCGCCATCTCGCCTGCCCCTTGGCAGCCGCCACCGCGCTCGCGCTCGCCGGGTGCGGGATGCTGCCGGGCGGGGGCCAGACGAAGACCGTCAACATCTGGCTCATGCGGGACAGCGCCAGCGAGGACTTCCTCACACGTTTCACCGAGGCGTACGAGGAGGAGCACGAGGGGGTCGAGCTCAACATCACGATCCAGGACTGGACCGGCATCGGGAAGAAGGTCACCGAGGCCATCGAGGGCTCCGGCGGCCCCGACGTGATCGAGGTCGGCAACACCCAGGTCGCCCAGTACGCCGACACCGACAAGCTCTACGACCTCACCCTGGAGTCCGTCCGCGACCTCGGCAGCGAGGACTGGCTCCCCGGTCTCGCCCAGCCGGGCAGCATCGGCGGATCCCAGTACGGCATCCCCTGGTACGCGGCCAACCGCATCGTCATCTACAACAAGGACCTGTTCCGGGACGCCGGCATCGACAAGCCCCCGACCACCCAGGCCGAATGGCTCGAGGACACCGAGAAGCTCAACCGCGACGGCGCCCAGGGCATCTACCTCGCGGGCCAGGACTGGTACACCCTCTCCGGATTCATCTGGGAGGAGGGCGGCGAGCTCGCCGTCGACAAGGGCGGCGAGTGGACCGGCGCCCTCGGCAGTCCCGCGGCCCTGCGCGGCATGGACTTCTACAAGAAGCTCCAGTCCCTCGGCACCGGCCCCAAGAACGCCGACGAGCAGAACCCGCCGCAGGCCGAGGTCTTCGCCAAGGGCGACGTCGCCCAGATCATCGCCACGACCAGCGCCGTCGCGCCGATCCTCAAGGCCAACCCGGACCTCAAGGACAAGCTCGGCTACTTCGCGATACCCGGCAAGAAGGCCGAACAGCCCTGCGTCGTCTTCACCGGCGGCTCCGACCTCATCATCCCGGAGAACGCCCCCCGGCGCGGCGCCGCCCTCGAAGTCGTCAAGGCGCTCGCCGGCGAGAAGTGGCAGACCGAACTCGCCCGCGCCATGGGGTACGTGCCCAACAAGAAGGGGCTCGCCTCCGTCGTCTCCGGCCAGGAGGCGACCGCCGTCATGGCGGCGGCCGCCGCACGCGGCCGGGCCACCCCCAACTCCCCGCAGTGGGCGAACGTCGAGGGCGACAACCCCATCAAGCCGTACATGACGGCCGTCCTCCAGGGCGAGGACCCCAAGACGGCCGCCGAGAAGGCCTCGGCGGACATCTCGGACACGCTCGCCGAATAGCATTCAGCGTTCGCACATCCGCGAGCCCCCGGACGGTCATGTCGAATCCAGCCGGTGACGGAAGAAGTAAGGAGCCGGGCCACCGCGCACGCGGCCCGGTCCCGCCCCTTCCCCTTCCGTCCGCCGGAGGAGCCCGACATGACCGCACCGTCGCCCACGCTCGCCGCCCTCACCGGGACCGGGACCCTCACCGCGGGGTCCCGTACCGCCGCGCCCGTCCCCGCCGGGACGGTATCCGTCCCCGCCCAGCCACAGCCACAGGCCCAGCCGCAGCCACAGGCCCAGGCCCGGGCCGCGGAGCCCACGCCCCGGTACGTCGTCGGACTCGCCCGTGACCAGGAGGACGTACGGGCCGCCCAGAGGCTGCGCCACCAGGTCTTCGCCGGCGAACTGGGCGCCCGGCTCGACGGCCCGGAGCCCGGCCTCGACTCCGACGCCTTCGACGCGTACTGCGACCACCTGCTCGTACGGGACGAGGCCACCGGCGACGTCGTCGGCACCTACCGGATCCTGCCGCCCGAGCGGGCCGCCGTCGCGGGACGCCTCTACTCCGAGAGCGAGTTCGACCTCACCCGGCTCGCCCCCGTCCGCCACGACCTCGTGGAGGTCGGCCGGTCCTGCGTCCACCCCGCCCACCGCAACGGCGCCGTCATCTCCCTCATCTGGGCCGGACTCGCCCGCTACATGACCCGGACCGGCCACAACTGGCTCGCCGGCTGCTGCTCGATCCCCCTCGCCGACGGAGGCACCCTGGCCGCCTCCACCTGGGACACCGTCAAGGCGAAGCACCTCGCCCCCGAGGAGTACTGGGTCACCCCGCACCGGCTCTGGAACGCCGACGGCATCACCCGCCCCGAAGGACGCACCGAACTCCCGCCCCTGCTGCGCGGGTACCTCCGCCTCGGCGCCTGGGTCTGCGGCGCCCCCGCCCACGACCCCGACTTCGGCACCGCCGACCTGTACGTCCTGCTCTCCCTGCGCCGCACCAACCCGCGCTACCTCAACCACTTCCTGTCGCTCGCCCCCGCCCCGTGACCGGGACCACGGCACCCTCGCCGTGGCTCCCCACGGCGCCCTGTACCCCGGGCCGCTGCGCCGCCCACCCGGACCCGGCCGCCGGCCCCTCGGCGCACGCGGCGAGCACCGCCCTGGCCGTGGTGCGCCTGGCCGCCGGGATCGGCGCGGTCCTCCTCGGCGTCCTGTGCGTGCCGTCCGCCCGGCTCCTGCCGACGCCTGCGCGGCTGGCCCTCGTCCGGTACTGGGTCCGGGCCGTGGTCCGCGCCTTCGGCGTGCGGGTCCGCTTCACGGGCGGGCCCGCCCCGGCCGGCAGGCCGCTCCTCGTCGTCGCCAACCACGTCTCCTGGCTGGACATCCCGCTCCTCGCGGCCGTCCTCCCCGGCCGGATGGTCGCCAAGAGCGAGGTCCGGCGGTGGCCCGTCCTCGGCGCTCTCGCCGTGCTCGGCGGCACCCTCTTCATCGACCGGGACCGGCTCAGGGCGCTGCCCGGCACCGTGCGGGCGATGGCCGCGGTCCTCTCGGGCGGCGGCCGGGTGGTCGTCTTCCCCGAAGGGTCGACCTGGTGCGGACGGGCCGGCGGGCGCTTCCGGCCGGCCGCGTTCCAGGCGGCGCTGGACGGCGGGGCTGACGTCCAGCCCGTACGCATCGACTACCGGCCCACCGATGCCGCCGCCTACGTCGGGGACGACCCGCTGGGCTCCTCCCTGTGGCGGCTCGTCACCACCCGCGGGGTCACCGCCGACGTACGGACCCTCGAAACGCTCCCGCGCGCCCGCTACCCGGACCGCCGCTCCCTGGCCGCCGCGGCCGAGCGCGCCGTCGCTCGGCGTCCGGTCGCCCCGTGCGCGGTCGCCCCGTGCGCGGTCGTTCAGCGCGCGGTCGTTCAGCGCGCGGTCGCGAGCGACAGCGCGAACCTGCCCTTGTCGTCCGTCCACCAGCGGGACAGGTCGAGCCCCGCCTCCGCCAGCTCGTCCCGTACCCCCGCCTGACGGAACTTCGCCGACACCTCCGTCCGTACCTCCTCGCCCGCCGCGAAGGGCACCACGAGATCCAGTTCCGGGATCTTCACCGAGAGCGCGTGCCGCGCGCGCAGCCGCATCTCGATCCACTCGTGGTCCCGGTCCCAGACCGCCACGTGGTCGAAGTCGCCCGGATCCGCGTCGGCTCCGAGCTCCCGGTCGATCACGGACAGCACGTTCTTGTTGAACGCCGCCGTCACCCCGGCCGCGTCGTCGTACGCGGCGACGAGCGTCTCCTCGTCCTTCACCAGGTCCGTGCCGAGCAGCAGCGCGTCACCCGGGGTGAGCATCGCCCGCACCGAACGCAGGAAGGTCCGCCGCTCGGCGGGGAGCAGATTGCCGATCGTGCCGCCGAGGAAGGCCACCAGCCGCGGGCCGGGCGTCCCCGGAAGCGCGAGCCCCCGGGTGAAGTCGGCGAGCAGGGCGTGCACCCGCAGCTCCGGCCGGTCCGCGAGCAGGGACTCGGCCGCCCCGGTCAGCGCGGACTCGCTGACGTCCACGGGTACGTAGCTGTCCAGAGCGGGCAGGAGCGCGTCGATCAGGAACCGGGTCTTCTCGGAGGAGCCGGAGCCCAGCTCGACCAGGGTCCTGGCCCCGGTGGCCGCGGCGATCTCCGGCGCCCGGGCGATCAGGATCTCCCGCTCGGCGCGCGTCGGGTAGTACTCGGGCAGCCGGGTGATCTCCTCGAACAGATCGCTGCCCCGGGCGTCGTAGAACCACTTCGGCGGCAGCGTCTTGGGGGAGCGGGTCAGTCCCTGGAGGACGTCGGCGCGCAGATCGGCGCCCGCGGCGTCCGGGGCGAGGGTACGGGTCAGCTGGAACGGGCTCACGCGGACGGCTCCTTGAGCGGGGTGAGGGTGACGTCGCCGCGGCCGGCGGTCACGAGCGTGTGCTCGGGGACCTCGCGCCACCGCGGATCGTCGTCGTACGGTTCGGAGGCCACGACCACGCGGTCGGGGCCAGGCAGGTACCAGTGGCTGTTCCCCCAGGTCGTCGCCGTGACGGTGGTGCCGTCGGTGAGCAGCAGGTTCAGCGAGGAGCCGGGAGCCGCGGCGGCGACCTCCCGCACGGTGTCGGCCAGGGCCGTCCCCGGCGCGTCCCCGGCCCGCAGCCGGTGCAGCACGAACGCCCACAGGAGCGCCGAGTCGGTGCGCGCCTCAAGACGCAACAGCGCCTCGGCCGGCAGCGCCCCGGCCATGGCGGCGAGGGACCCGGGCCAGCCGGTGACGGCGCCGTTGTGGCTGAACAGCCAGGGGCCGGCGGTGAACGGGGCCGCCGCGGCCTCCCCGTCGGCGCCGGGCAGCGTGGCACCCCGCACCGCCGCGAGCAGCGCACGGGTGCGGACCACCCGGGCGAGGTCCGCGAACGAGAGGTCGCTCCAGATGGGCCCCGCCCGCCGGTACCGTGCGGGCACCGGATCGTCCTCCGCGTACCAGCCCACCCCGAAGCCGTCGGCGTTCACGACACCGCTCGTCTGGCGCCGCGGCTCCCAGGACTGGCGCAGCAGGGCGTGCTCCGGCCGGACCAGCAGTTCTGCCGGAGCCACCGGGCCGCCCACGTAAGCGAGGTGACGGCACATCAGTCGAGCTCCGCGGTCCGCGCCGTGCGGAAGCCCGAGAAGATCTGGCGCCGGACCGGCAGGTCCCAGTTGCGGAAGGTGCCCCGGCAGGCGACGGGGTCCACCGCGAACGAGCCGCCCCGCAGCACCTTGTGCTCGGGCCCGAAGAACACCTCCGAGTACTCCTTGTACGGGAAGGCCGTGAAACCCGGGTACGGCAGGAAGTCGCTCGCCGTCCACTCCCACACGTCACCGATCAGCTGCCTTACCCCGAGAGGGGAAGCGCCCTCCGGGTAGCTGCCCGCGGCCGCCGGGGCCAGGTGTCGCTGCCCGAGGTTCGCGTGCTCGGGACCGGGTCCGGCGTCGCCCCACGGATAGCGGCGCGAGCGCCCCGAGACCGGGTCGTGGCGGGCGGCCTTCTCCCACTCGGCCTCGGTGGGGAGCCGGCGCCCGGCCCAGCGCGCGTACGCGTCCGCCTCGTACCAGCTCACGTGCAGGACCGGCTCCTCGAGGGGTACGGGCTCGGTCACCCCGAAGCGGCGGCGCAGCCACTGCCCGCCGTCCCGGCGCCAGAACAGCGGTGCCCCGATGCCGTGCTCCCGGATCTGCGCCCAGCCCTCGGGCCGCCACCAGCGCCGGTCCGTGTAGCCGCCGTCCGCCATGAAGGCCAGATAGGCGCCGTTCGTGACGGGGGCCGTGTCGACGAAGAAGGCCGGGACGACCCGGACGTGGGCCGGGCGTTCGTTGTCGAGGGCCCACGGCTCGTCCGAGGTGCCCATGGTGAACGGGCCCTCCGGGACGAGGACTTCGGGAGGCAGCGGCCCGGACCGCAGGACCGGTGGCGGGGGCGCGGTGAGTGCGGCGGGACCCCGGCGCAGCTGATGGGTGATCAGCATGGTCTCGTCGTGCTGCTGTTCGTGCTGGGCGATCATGCCGAACGCGAAGCCGTCGTCGAGCAGCGGCCGGCCCTCCAGCGGGGCGCTCTCCAGCACGTCGAGGATGCGCAGGCGTACGTCAGCCGCGTAGGCGCGGGCCTCGGCCGGCGGGAGCAGCGGGAGCGACGGGCGGGCGGCGCGGGGGTGCTCGAAGGCGTCGTAGAGGGAGTCGATCTCCGGGCGCAGCGCGTCCCGTCCCGCGACGGCCCGCCACAGCCACTGCTCCTCCTGGTTGCCGATGTGCGCCAGGTCCCAGACCAGCGGCGACATCAAGGGCGAGTGCTGGGCGGTGAGTTCCTCGTCGTCGACGCAGGAGGTGAGGAGCGCCGTGCGCTCACGCGCGACGGTCAGGGCGTCCACGGCCCGCGCGCGCAGCGCCTCCGGATCGACGGTGCCGAGGGGATCGACCGGAGCGACGGTGCCGGCCCGATCGACGGTGCCGACCGGATCGACCGGATCGACGGGATCGGTTCCGCCGACGGTCTGCTCGCTCCCGCCGGCGGTCTGCTCGGTCCCGGTCATGACGTCACCACCTGAAGCTCGTCGGCCGGGCAGCCCCCGGGGATCACGTACCGCTCCTGGAAGGCGACGACCGCCCGCCGTACCCTCTCGCTCGCCCCGATCCGGGGCAGGGCGTCGAGCGCTGCGGAGAAGACCGCCCGGGCGGCGGTGTGCAGCCCGGGATCGGTGAGGCCGTCACGCGCCGCCGCGAGCCACAGCGGATTGCGCGGCGCGGGCCCGGGACCGGCCCGCTCCGCGAGCGGTTCGACCGCCCGGTACACGGCCTCCGCCGCCTCCGGGTCCTCGAAGACGGCCGTCGTCACCGCCACCGGCACCATCCAGCCGTCGGGGCCGGGCTGCGCGTCGATCATCCGCAGCTCCAGATGGCCGCGCGGCCGGACAGGCGGGAAGAGCGTCGTCACGTGGTAGCTCAGGTCGTCGAGGCCTGCGGGCCGGGGGAGACCGGTGCGCAGCCACTCGCGGAAGGTCAGCCCCTCCGGCACCGCCCACGGCCCCTCGTCGGCCCGTACGCACATCACCGGGGTGTCCAGCACGTGCGCGGTCCACTCGTCTCGGGGCTTCCCGTCCGCCAGGGGCGCGAGGGCCCGCCGGGGATCGAGGTCCGTCCACAGCGCCTGGCGCGTCGAGCGCCAGCCGGTCCGACGGCCGCCGTGCTGCGGGGAGTTGGCGAAGGCCGCCACGAGCACCGCGCCGAGGACGTGGGACAGCCGCCAGCGCCGTTGGTAGCCGAGCGGACCCGGCTCGTCGAGCCCGGCGTCGAGGCAGACCTGCACGGAGGCCGAGTCGCACATCATGGCCCGCCCGGCGGGACCCGTGCGGTCGAGCGCGATCTCCATGGCGTCGTACCGCGGCTCGTGGAGCACCCGCCCGCGCGGCGCGTGCCAGGGGTCCACCCCGTAACCGTTCAGGGTGAGGCCGAGCGGCCCGAGGGCCTCCCGCACCGCGCGCAGATCGGCGGCGAGCGAGTCGAGGCACTCCATGAGCGACCCGGCGGGACGCGAACTGAGCTCCAGCTGCCCGCCCGGTTCGAAGGTCAGCGACGAGACCAGCGGCAGGGACCGTACGGTGTCGAGCGCGGCGGCCAGTCTCGGCGGCCGTACGGGCAGACGCGGGTCGCGCAGATCATGGACGAGCCATTCCAGCTCGGCCCCGACCGTGCGGGGCGGACCTGTCTTGAAACAGATGCCGCGCAGCAGTTCCTCCGCCTCCGCCTCGGTGAGTGGGGGGCCGCCACGCGCTGTGCCGCTCGCTGCCATCCGTGCACCTCCTGATCCATCGGACAACGCCCGGAAGGGCCGGCCCCGGATGTCGCTGCTTCCACCTAAAGCCACTGCCGACCCGCGTGCAAGAGCGCCCCGCACCCACCGCACGCGCCCCCTGTGCCCCCATTGGCCCGAAACCTCCACCAGCGGCGGAAACCTGGGAAAATCCGTTGTCCCCACCCAGGGGAAACGATCATGCTGACGGTCATGAGTGCACGACTGCGCGAGATCGCGCGGCGGACCGAGGAGATCGTGGCCGCGGGCGGGTACGTGGCCCCCGACGGCCGGACCGTCTCCCTCGCGGAAGCCCTGGCCGCAGCCCTGGCCGGAACCCGCCTCCACGGCCCCGAACCCGTCCCCGTCACCCCCGGCACCGACCGCACCGCCACCCTGGACGTCACGGGGGAGAGCAGCCTGGCCGCCGCGCGCCGGATGGTCCGGGCCGACCCCGCACGCCCGGTCGCCGTCCTGAACTTCGCCTCCGCCCGCAACCCCGGCGGCGGCTACCTCAACGGCGCCCAGGCCCAGGAGGAGGCGCTCTGCCGGGCCTCCGCCCTCCACGCCACGCTGCTGCGCGCCCCCGACTACTACGCCCACCACCGCGCGGACCCGGACGTCTTCTACACCGACCGGGTCATCCACTCGCCCGGGGTCCCGGTCTTCCGCGACGAGCGCGGCGCGCTGCTCGACGAGCCGTTCGCGGTCGGCTTCCTCACCTCACCCGCACCCAACGCCGGCGTCGTCCGCCGCCGCACCCCCGAGCGGGCCGCCGAGCTCCCCTCGGCCCTCGCCGCCCGCGCCGAACGGGTCCTGGAGACGGCCGCCGCGGCCGGCTACCGACGGCTCGTGCTCGGGGCCTGGGGCTGCGGGGTCTTCCAGAACGACCCGGCCGTGGTCGCCGCCGCATTCAAGGCGCTGCTCACGGGCGACGGCCGGTTCGCCGGCCACTTCGAGGAGATCGTCTTCGCCGTCCTGGACCGCTCCTCGGGCGCCCGCACCCGAGCCGCCTTCGCCCGAATCCTCGGCAGCCCTGCCTGACATGCGGCTTTCGTCCCCCCGTGCAAGGCTGAGGGCATACGGACCAAGTCCGACACCCCTTCACGGGAGGCACGATCGTGGGCAAGAAACAGACCCGGACCAACCGAGGCGCCCGAACCGGCGGCCACGAACACCGCACCGAGGCGGCGGCGAAGGAGAAGACCGCGTCGACCCCCACGAGAGAGCCCCAGATGCCCCTCGTGGAACACGCGTCCCACCGCAAGGAACGCAAGTTCGGCCACAACTGAGGCCCGCACGGACCCGGCGCGCGCACCCGCAGCCGACGGACAAACGCGGCTGACGCCACGACGCGACCGAGCCCGGAACACGAGGCCGGGCCGGACACCGACCCGACGAGGCCGACGCCCGCCAGAGGCACGTCCCGCCCGAGAATCCAGACCTCCACCCGAGCCGACGGACCGCACGACCGGGCCCGGCGCCGTGACGGCGCCGGGCCCGGTCGTGCGGGTCGGCCCGATTTCTGTCGGCTACTCCGTGTCGCCGACCGTGATCTCCACGCTTTCCTCCGAACGCGGAGCCGCGGGGACGCCGCCGAGCTGTTCCGGGGCGCCCGGGTTCATCGTGGCGAGGAGCTGGCGGGCCAGGCCGAGGCCCGTTCCGCCCATGGTCAGGGCCTTGGCGAAGACGTCCGCCATTCCGTCGGCGCCGTTCAGCAGCACCATCTGGTCGACGTTCCCGAAGGCGGACGCTCCGGCCGACACGATCTCCGGCCACTTCTCCGCCAGCTGCTGGGCGACGACGGCCTCCTGGTTCTCGGCGAGCGCCGCCGCTCGGGCCTTGATCGACTCGGCCTCCGCCAGACCCTTCGCCCGCGTCGCCTCGGCGACGGCAAGCCCCTTCGCGTGCTGCGCCGCCGCCTCACCGGTGAGCCGGGTCGCCGTCGCCTTGGCCGCACTCGCCAGCTCGGTCTCCTTCGCGTCGGCCTCGGCCGCCGAGATCCGGGCGTCACGCTCGGCCGCGGCCAGCGTCCGGGTCTCGTACGCCATGGCGTCGGCCGGCTTGCGGACCTCCGCCTGGAGCTGCTGCTCCTTGCGGTGGCCCTCCAGCTCGGCCACCCGGGTCTCCTGGACGACGACCTCCTGGCGCGAGGCCGCCTCGGCGAGCGGGCCGGCCTGCCGGGCCCGGGCCGAGGCCTGGTCCCGTTCCGCCTGGTAGCCCGCCTGGAGGATCTCGCTGTCCCGGGTCGCCTCCGACATCCGCGCAGCGGCCTGCTGCTCGGCCTCGGTCGCCCGCCGGTTCGCCTCCGCCTGCGCGATCCGCGCGTCCCGCTGGACGGCGGCGGCGTGCGGGGCGGCCAGGTTCTTGATGTACCCGGTCGGGTCCTCGATCTCGTGGATCTGCAGCGAGTCGACGATCAGGCCGAGCTTCTCCATCTCCGTGCCACAGGCCGAACGCGCCTGCCCGGTCAGCTTCTCCCGGTCACGGATCATGTCCTCCACGGTCAACCCGCCGACGATGGCGCGGAGATGGCCGGCGAAGACGATGTGCACCCGCTCCGACATGAGCTTCTGCTGGTCGAGGAAGCGGCGGGCCGCGTTGGCGATCGACACGAAGTCGTCACCGACCTTGAAGATCACCACACCGCGGACCTTGAGCGGAATGCCCTGGTGGGTGACGCACTCGACGGACAGCTGCGTCTCGTTGAGGTCGAGCGAGAGTTTGCGCACGGCCTGGACGCCGGGCAGGACGAGGGTGCCGCGACCGGTGACGATCCGGAACCCCATCCCCGCGCCGAGACCCTCGTTCTTGTGGTTGGAACCGGAGATGATCAGCGCCTCGTTGGGTTCCGCGACGCGCCACATCATCTTGAAGACGATGACCAGAAGGACGAAGGCGCCGACGACGACGCCCGCCAGAATGCCGATGCCCATGGGCAGTTCCCCCTTCACCGGAGCCGTGCGGATCCGGTGAAGGGAGTGTGCGCCCCCGCCGGGCGGCACTCAACGGTCCGGTCAACTGTCGTACGCGGCTGTGACATAGACGGTGCGTGGAGGGAGATGTTCCATGACCATCACCACCGTCCCGGTCTCGATCCGCTCCTTCGGCGACGCGGGATAGGCGAGGAAGTGCTCGGCACCGCCCCGGATCCGGACGATCACCTCACCGACGAGGCCGGGCCCGATCACGCCGGTCACCCGGCCCAGCAGGCCCACCATCGAGGAGTCCATCGACGCTTCGTCCATGGATCAACGGTACGTCAGATCCCGTCGTGCGGCTCCAAGTGGGGCGACGCGTGCGGGGGTTGCCCGGCGGACCGGAGGCATCGGCGTCCCCCTGGTCCGACCGGACACCCCCGGACGGTACCGGCCGCAGGTCAGTGCACGCCGCGGATGGGGCGCACGGCCAGCGCACCGAGCACCGACAGCAGGGCCGCCACCAGGAACAGGACCGTGTATCCGCCGCCGCTCAGCGAGACGACGAGCGAGGCCACGAACGGGGCGATGATCTGGGGTCCGGCGTTCGCGACGTTGAGGACGCCCATGTCACGGGCCGCGTCCTCCGCCTTGGGCAGCACCATGGTCACCAGCGCGGTGTCGACGGCCATGTAGCAGCCGAAGCCGAGACCGTTGACGACCGAGAAGGCGAGCATCGCGGTCCAGCTGGTCGAGACGGCCGGGATGACCAGGGAGACGGCGGCGAGCACGGCCGAGGCGCCCACGAAGAGCTTGCGGCGGTCGAAGCGGTCGGAGAGCCAGCCGCCGAGGACGGTGGAGACCACCATGGCGACCGCGTTCAGCGGGGTGAGGACGGCCACGGCCTCCTCGGCGGAGAGCCCGGCGGGCAGCTCCGTGTGGTCCTTGAGGATGTACAGCTGGAATCCGGCCACCGCGAAGTACCCGAGGACCAGCAGGGCCCGGCCGATGAACGCCCAGCGGAAGTCGTGGTGCGTGAGGGCGCTGCCGAAGGCCGCGATCTGCTGCTTGACCGGCAGCGGGGCCTTCGGGGGCATGCGCTCCTCGCGGGCGCAGGCGGTGAACAGCACGGCCGTGGCGGCGACGATCGCGCCGAGGACGAGGTAGCCGGTGCGGTAGTCCTCGGAGAAGGCCGCACCGATGAGGGCGCCGATCGTCGAGCCGATCGGCAGGCCGAGCCCCACCGCCGCCGAGGCCTTGCCGCGCGCGTCCATCGGGACCCGGTCGGGGACCACGGAGGTGATGGCCGCCTGGTAGATGTTCATGACGGCCTGGCCGAGACACCACGCGATCGTGACCAGCAGGATCGTGTCGACGCTGCCGAGCAGCAGCATCACCGGGACGGCGAGCAGACCGCCGCCCAGGATCCAGGGGTTCCGCCGTCCGGACCGGTCGGAGAGCGCGCCCGCGACCGGGTTGAAGACGGTCGCGAAGATCGCGGATATACCGGCGACGAGACCGAAGTTCGCCACCTTGTTCACGGGGTCGATCTCCTCGATCTGGAGAGCGAGGAGCATCCCGGCGACGCCGATGTACAAGGCGTACATCGCCGAGTTCCCGGCGAGGAGCAGCGGCAGCAGGCCCCGCGTCGGCCGGCCGGTCTCGGGGGAGTCGGGGCCGGCGGTGCCGGATGCGGAGCCGGTGGGGCCGGTGCCGGGTGCGGAGCCGGTTCCGGAGGAGGAAAGGGCCACGGTGCCCTCCTGGGAGAGATCGCCCGATGAGGGGGCGAGGAGCGGAATGAGCGATACAGTTACACGTGTCAGTGACACGTGTGAGCACTGTGTAGCACTCAATTCCGGCCATCCGCCAGACCTCGTGCCGGATTGTTCTGGAAAGATGCCGGAGCGATGAGCCACTCAACCGAACAGACCCCCGAACGCCCCACCGGCCAAGCGGTCCCGACCAGTGCCGACGTCGCGCGCCTCGCGGGCGTCTCCCGGGCCACCGTCTCGTACGTGCTGAACAACACCTCGGCCGTCCGGATCAGCGAGCCCACCCGTCGCCGGGTGCGCGAGGCGGCCGAGGAGCTGGGGTACGTCCCCCACGCGGCGGCCCGCAGCCTGCGCGCCGGCCACAGCCGGATGGTGCTGCTGCCCAGCGCGCACATCCCGGTCGGACCGCTCTACAGCCAGTTCTTCAACGAACTCCAGTGGGAGCTGCGGCGCCTCGACTACACGGTGGTGCAGTACGGCTCCGTGGGCCTGAAGCCCGACGAGGCGGCCCGCGCCTGGGCCGAGCTGCGGCCGGTCGCCGTGGTCTCGCTCGGCGAGGTCGAGCTCACGGAGCAGTCGGTCGAGCTCCTCAAGCGCTCCGGTGCCCGCGCCGTGATCACGCTCGGCACGCAGGAGGTCCCGGGGACCCACTCGCTCGCCATGGACCAGGGGCGGATCGGCGAGGTCGCCGTCGCCCACCTCGTCGAGAGCGGCCGACGCCGGATCGGGGTCGTCGTCCCGGAGGAACCCGGCCTCGGGATGTTCTCGGGACCCCGCCTGGAAGGCGCCCGGCGCGCGGCCGGGAACGCCGGCGCCGGTGCCGGCGCCGCCGGCGTCACCGTCGTACCCCTGCCGCTGCGGTACGACGAGGGGTCCGCGGACGAACTGGCCGGGCGGTGGCGCGAGCTCGGGCTCGACGCCGTGTTCGCCTACAACGACGAGTACGCGATGCTCCTCATGCGGGCGCTCCAGGACGCCGGGATCTCCGTACCGGACGAGACCGCGGTCGTCGGCGCCGACGACCTGCTCCTCGGCCGGCTGCTGCGACCGCGGCTGAGCACCGTCCACATCGACATGGTCCTCGGCCGCGAGCTGGCCGAGCTGGTCGACCAGGCCGTGCGGGACGCGGACGCCCCGCCCCGCTCCCGGCGGCTCCTCGACTCGCGGGTCGTCCGGCGGGAGTCCAGCTGAGCGCTTAGCGTCGGGGCATGAGCACAGTTCCGAAGCGCTACGAGATCCTGCTGGTGCCCGCGCACGTCGAGGACCGCGGCGGCGCCTCCGTGGTGGACAGCGCCGTCCGGACGGCCGTCGTCGAGGCCACCGGGCGGCACGGCGCCTCCGGCTATCCGATCTACGAGGGACACGGCATCGTCGCCGACATCGACCCCGAGACGCGGACGGTCGAGGCCCTGCTCGTCGACGGCCGCGAACTCGACTACGGCCTCACGGCCCTCGTCCGCCCGGCGGCCCGCGGCTGACCCGCCGCCCCCGCACGCGACTACCCACCGTCCGCACGGCGCGCGGCCGACTCACGGCCCGCACGGCGCGCGGCCGACTCACGGCCCGCACGGCGCGCGGCCAACTCGCCGCCCCGCGCGGCGCACGGCCGACCCGCCGCCCCGCACGGCGCGCGCCTGACCGGAACCCGCCCACGGCCAGCCGCGCCCGCCGTCCACCCTCGCGGCCGACCTGACCTGGCACTCTCCCCGGCGGGCCGGTTCCGGTGCGGCGCGAAGAGGCCCGTTGACACCGTGCGGCGACGGGCACAGACTCGGCGGCGCACTCCGGAGACGAGAAGTCTCCGCACCAGGCGAACAGAGTCGTTCCGAAGGTCACGTGGGAGAGAACCGATGAGCATCCGCGACGTCTACATCGTCGACGCCGTCCGCACACCGATCGGGAAGTTCGGGGGCGCGCTCGCCGGCGTGCGCCCGGACGACCTCGCCGCCCACGTGGTGCGCGCCCTCGTCGACCGCTCGCCCGCGCTCGACCCGGCCCGCGTCGACGACGTCTACTTCGGCGACGCCAACGGCGCGGGCGAGGACAACCGCGACGTGGCCAGGATGGCCGTCCTCCTCGCCGGACTCCCCGTCAGCGTCCCCGGCGTCACCGTCAACCGCCTCTGCGGCTCCGGCATGGAGGCCGTCATCCAGGCGGCCCGCGCCGTCGCGCTGGGCGACGCGTCCGTCGCCATCGCCGGCGGCGTCGAGTCCATGTCCCGTGCCCCGTGGGTCCTGCAGAAGCCCGAGCGGGCCTTCCCCGCCGGCCACCAGCAGCTCCACTCCACGACCCTCGGCTGGCGCATGACGAACCCGAGGATGCCGGCCGAGTGGACGGTCTCCCTCGGCGAGGGCGCGGAACTCGTCGCCGACAAGCACGGCCTCACGCGCGAGCAGCAGGACGCCTTCGCGCTCGCCAGCCACCGCAAGGCCGCCGAGGCGTGGGCGAAGGGGCTGTACGACGACGAGGTCGTCCCGTACGCGGGCGTCGACCTGACCCGTGACGAGTGCATCCGCGACACCACCTCCATGGAGGCGCTCGCCAAGCTCAAGCCCTCCTTCCGCCCCACGGGCGGCACGGTCACGGCGGGCAACTCCTCGCCCCTCAACGACGGAGCGGCGGCCCTGCTCCTCGTGGACGAGGAAGGACTGCGCGAGACGGGCCGCGAGCCGCTCGCCCGCATCCGCACGTCGGCCGTGACGGGGATCGAGCCCCAGCTCTTCGGCCTCGGCCCGGTGGCGGCCGTCCGGCGGGCCCTGGAGAAGGCGGGTCGTTCCTTCGCCGACCTGACCACCTTCGAGCTCAACGAGGCCTTCGCGGCCCAGGCCCTCGGCTGCCTCGCCGAATGGCCGGAACTCGACCCCGAGATCGTGAACCCGCGCGGCGGCGCCGTCGCCATCGGCCACCCGCTGGGCGCCTCGGGCGCCCGGCTCGCCGGATCCGTGGCGCACCAGCTCGCCGCGGCCGGCTCGGGCACGGGCCTCGCGGCGCTCTGCATCGGGGTGGGCCAGGGCCTGGCGCTGGTCCTGGAGCGCTGACCCACGACCAGGGCCCGGCGCTGGTCCTGGAGCGCTGACCGACGACCAGGGCCCGGCGCTGGTCCTGGAACGCTGACCCGACGCACGTACGCGAGAGGGGTACGGGAGGTTCTCCCGCACCCCTCTCGCCCCGCCGTCACGGGGTCACTGCTGAGCCTGGGCGGCCTCCACGGACTTGCGGACCTCGTCCATGTCCAGCTTGCGGGCCTGCCCGATGACGTCCTCCAGGGCGGCCTCCGGCAGGGCGCCCGGCTGCGCGAAGACGGCCACGTTGTCGCGGACGATCATCAGCGTCGGGATCGAGCGGATCTCGAAGGCGGCGGCCAGCTCCTGCTGCGCCTCGGTGTCCACCTTCGCGAAGACCAGGTCCTGGTGCCGCTCGGACGCGGCCTCGAAGACCGGGGCGAACTGACGGCAGGGACCGCACCACGAAGCCCAGAAGTCGATCAGGACGAATTCGTTCCCGCTGACGATCTCGTCGAAGTTGTCCTTGGTGAGCTCTACGGTGCTCATGGTGCCTACCTTTCGGGGTCTCCTGGCGGTGTCCTCACGGTCCCCTGGGGACTCGCCCGGCACAACGGCGTATCGAGCCGCGCTATTCCGGACCCCTGCCAGCAGACTGGGATCATGACGCGAACGGTGGAAGAGAGCACGTACGACGTGGTGGTCCTGGGGGCCGGACCGGTGGGCGAGAACGTCGCCGACCGGGTGCGGGCGGCCGGGCTCACCGCCGCGATCGTCGAGGGCGAGCTGATCGGCGGCGAGTGCTCGTACTGGGCGTGCATGCCCAGCAAGGCGCTCCTGCGCCCCGCGATCGCCCGCTCCGACGCCCGCAAGGTCGCCGGGCTCCGCGAGTCGGTCTACGGTCCGCTCGACGCCCTGGAGGTCCTCCGGCACCGGGACACCGTCGTCGGCCACTGGAAGGACGACGGCCAGGTCGACTGGCTGGATTCGATCGGCGTACGGCTCTTCCGAGGCCACGGCCGCCTCGCCGGGCCCCGCCGGGTCGCCGTCACGGGGCCCGAGGGGGACGAGCACGTCCTGACCGCCCGGCAGGCGGTCGCCGTCTGCACCGGCAGCCGCGCCGTCCTCCCCGAACTCCCCGGCCTGCCGGGGGCCAGGCCCTGGACCAGCCGCGAGGCGACCAGCTCCGGGCGGGTGCCCGCGCGGCTGACCGTGGTCGGCGGGGGAGTCGTCGGCGTCGAGATGGCCACCGCCTGGCAGGCGCTCGGCGCGCAGGTCACCCTGCTGGTACGGGGCGGGGGCCTGCTGCCCCGGATGGAGCCGTTCGTCGGCGAGCGGGTCGCCGCGGCGCTCGCGATGCGCGGGGCGGACATCCGCACGTGTGTCGACGTCGCCGCGGTGGTGCGGGACGGGGGTACGGGACCGGTGACCGTGGTCCTGGAGGGCGGCGACCACGTCGAGGGCGACGAGGTGCTCTTCGCGACCGGCCGGGCCCCGCGCACCGAGGACATCGGCCTGGAGACGGTCGGTCTCGCGCCGGGCTCCTGGCTCGACGTCGACGACAGCCTCCGGGTCACCGGCAGCGACTGGCTCTACGCGGTCGGGGACGTCAACCACCGCGCGCTCCTGACCCACCAGGGCAAGTACCAGGCCCGGATCGCCGGCGCCGCCATCGCCGCCCGCGCGGAGGGCACCGAGCCGCCGGCCGACGCGAGCTGGAGCGCGCACACGGCCACCGCCGACCACGCGGCCGTGCCGCAGGTGGTGTTCTGCGACCCCGAGGCGGCGGCCGTCGGGCTCACCCTGGCCGAGGCCGAGCGGGCCGGCCGCCGGGTCCGGGCCGTCGACGTCGACCTGCGGCAGGTCGCCGGGGCCGGGCTCTACGCCCAGGGCTACCAGGGCCAGGCCCGGATGGTCGTCGACCTCGAACGGGAGGTCGTCCTCGGGGCCTCGTTCGTCGGCCCGGGGATCGGCGAGTTGCTCCACTCGGCGACGGTCGCCGTCGTCGGCGAGGTCCCCATCGCCCGGCTCTGGCACGCCGTACCGTCGTACCCGACCCTGAGCGAGGCGTGGCTGCGGCTCCTGGAGGCCTACCGGGGCTGAGGATCCGGGGACGACGTGTACTGACGCGTCGTCATGGTCCTTCCGTGCGGGGCGCTCAGGGTGCGTACGGGGTGATGAGCAGCCGTGCCGCCGAGCGCGCCGCCTCCAGGGCCGGGCGTGCGTCCCGGCCGGACTCCTGCCCCAGGACGACGCGGGTGCTCAACCCGTCGAGCAGGGCCAGGAGTTCGGAGGCCCGGGCGGTGGCGTCGAGCGGGGCGAAGCGCCGGCGGGCGACCCCCGCCGCGAGGAGCGCCTCCAGGTCCTCGTGCCAGCCCCGGTCCAGTGCGTCCTGGGCCTCGCGCAGCGCGGTGTTGCCGGGGGTGCGGGCCCAGAGCTCGATCCACAGGGTCCAGCGGGGGTCGCGGGGGCCGCGCGGGAGGTAGAGCCGCAGGAAGAGGTCGAGCTTGCGCTCGGCCGGGACGCGCCGGGCCAGCAGGGCCGCGCGCTCCCCGGCGAGCGCGGCCTCGCTCCAGCGGAGGGCGGCGAGCAGCAGCAGGTCCTTGCTGCCGAAGTAGTACAGGATGTGGCCGCCGCTCGTGCCGAGCCGCTCCGCGAGGGCCGACATGGTGAGCGAGGCGAGACCCTCCTCGGCGATCACCGCCATGGCCTCCTCCAGCATCCGCTCCTGGGTGACGTTCCCGTCCCGCCGTCGAGCCGCCCCTGCCACCGCCGCCGCCCCCGATCCCTGTCCCGATCGGCGTCCCGATCCGACCCGATCCGTGTCCCGTAGTCCCGCTCTCCGTCGTGTCGACCTTAACCGCATCGTGCGAAGCCCTTGACGTGGCCGGAATCCATCGCCCATCTTGAATGCCATTCAAAGACTTAGAACGACATTCAAGACAGGAGTGTGGTCGTGATCGGACACGAGAAGGCGCCCGTGACCACGGGGACCACGGCGACCACGGGCCGGGACGAGGTGTTCCAGGTCGAGGAGCACGGGATCGACCCCATCCCCGACGCCGAACGCCACGGCAGCGCCAAGGACGTCTTCTGGCTGTGGTTCGGCTCGAACCTCACCTTCACCTACGTCATCAACGGCGCCCTCGCCGTCGCCTTCGGGCTCTCCTTCTGGCAGGCCACCGCCGTCGTCGTGATCGGCGGCCTGTCCTTCCTCGCGATCGGCGCGGCCGGCCTCAGCGGCGTGCGCACCGGCACCGCGACCCTCGTGATCTCCCGGGCCGCCTTCGGCGTCCGCGGCAACTGGCCGGCCGGTCTGCTCAACTGGATCGTCAGCATCGGCTACACCGTCGTGAACACCGTGGTCGGCACCCTCGCCCTCGAAGCCTTCCTCGCCGACCTCGGCTGGCACGGCGGGCACCTCCCCAGGGCCTTCGCCCTCGCCGTCACCCTCACCCTGACCTTCGCCGTCGCCCTCTGGGGCCACGCCACCGTCCAGTTCGCCGAACGCTGGATGGCATACGTCCTCGCCGTCGGCTTCGCGGTGCTCCTCGCGCTCGTCCTGCCAGGCGCCGACACCTCCGCCCCCTCCGCCGCGCCCGGCGCCGCCGGCTGGAGCATCGCCTTCGTCGTCATGCTCGCCGGCCCCTTCTCGTACGTCCCCATGCCCGCCGACTACACCCGCTACCTGCCCCGCACCACCTCCCTCAAGGCCGTCACCCTCAGCGGCGCGCTCGGCGGCTTCCTCTCCTCCGTCGCCCTCGGCGTCGCCGGGGTGGCCGCCGCCACGCAGGCCGACATGACCGACGCGGTGGCGGGCACCGAGAGCCTGCTCCCCGGCTGGTTCCAGCCCCTGTTCCTGGCCCTCGTCCTCGGAGGCTCGGTCACCAACTCGATCATCACGCTCTACTCGTCGAGCCTGAACCTCCAGGTCCTCGGCATACCGTGGAGCCGCGCCCGCGCCATCGTCATCAGCGCCGTCGTGACCGCCGCCGGCTCGCTCGGCGCCCTCTTCCTCACCGACTTCACCACCTCGCTCCTCTCCTTCCTCTCCCTCCTGATCATCGTCTTCGCCCCCTGGGGAGGGGTCTTCCTCGCCGACATGGTGCTCCGCCGCTGCGCGTACGACTCCGAGGCCCTGCACCAGCGCGAGGGCGGCGCGTACTGGTACCGCTCCGGCTGGCACCCGGCCGGCACGACCGCGCTCCTCGCGGGTCTCCTCTTCTCCGCGCTCACCTGCGACTCGGAGCTCTGGACCGGCCCGCTCGTCGAGCCCCTCGGCGGCGCGGACCTCACGCTGCTCGGCGCGGTGGTCTCGGCCCTCGTGTACGTGCTCCTCGCCGGCAGGTCCGTCAGGCCGGCACGCGCCGTCTGAACCGCCGCCTGAGCCCCCGGCCGCACGCCCGCAGCCCCCCTCGGCACCCTTCCGCACCCCCAGCCCCCTTCCGCACCCCCGCAGACCCCTTCCGCGCACCCAGCGGTACGTACGTCACGGAGCCACCCCGCATGCCCGACACCACGCCCCTCCCCGCCGACCTCGTCCTCACCGGCGCCCGGATCCACACCGTCGACCCGGCGCTCCCCGAGGCGCAGGCCCTCGCCGTCCGCGCCGGCCGCATCGTCTGGATCGGCTCCGACGCCGGAGCGGGCGCCTGGACGGGCCCCGGCACCCGGGTCCTCGACGCCGGTGGCCGGCTCGTCCTGCCCGGCTTCGTCGACGCCCACAACCACGTCCGCCTCGGCTCCGACGACGCCTGCGTCCAACTCGCCGGCGCCCGCACCCTCGACGACGTCCACGCGCGCATCCGCACCTGGCGCGAGGCGCACCCCGACGCCGAGTGGATCGAGGCCGAGGCCTTCGACTACTCGGCCGTCCCCGACGGGCGCATGCCCACCGCGGCCGACCTCGACCCGGCCACCGGCGACACCCCCGCCCTCGTCCTCAGCTACGACGTGCACACCGCCTGGCTCAACACCGCCGCGCTGCGGAGGCTCGGTGTCGACCGCGACCACACCGACCTGCCCTTCGGCCGCGCCGTGACCGACCCCGGCACCGGCGAGCCCACCGGATTCGTCAAGGACTTCGCGATCAAGGGCCTCTCCCGCGAAGGCCACCGGGCGCTGCGCGAGCTCGGCCTGCCCTGGGCCTCGCCCGACCGCCAGTACGGCCGGCTCGCCAAGAGCCTGGACGATGCCATCGGCTACGGCATCACCACCGTCGTCGAGCCCCAGAACTCCCTCGACGACCTCGCGCTCTTCCAGCGCGCCCGCGCCGAGGGCCGGCTGCGCTCGCGGATCGTCGCCGCGCTCTTCCACCCGCGCGGCACGACCGAAGACGACCTGGACGACTTCGAGGCGGCGGCGAAGGAGTTCGCGGACGACCGGCTGAGGGTCGGCCCGCTGAAGCTGTACATCGACGACGTCGTCGAACCCCGCACGGCCGCCCTCCTGGAGCCGTACGCGGGCTGCTCCCACCACCGCGGCGACACCTTCTACCCGCCCGAGGAGTTCGCCGAGCTCCTCACCCGCCTGGACGCGCGCGGCTTCCAGTGCTTCGTCCACGCCACCGGGGACCGGGGCATCCGCACCGTCCTCGACGCCGTCGCCCGGGCCCGCGCCGTGAACGGTCCGCGCGACGCGCGCCACCAGATCGTCCACGTCGAGTGCCTCGACCCGGCCGACACCCCGCGCTTCGCCGAGCTCGGTGTCGTCGCCTGCATGCAGCCCCGGCACGCTGCCCCCGACATCGCGGGCCCCGGCAAGGACTGGGCCGATAACGTCGGCCCGGACCGCTGGCACAAGGCCTGGCCGCTCCGCAGCCTGCGCGACGCCCAGGCCGTCCTCGCGCTCTCCAGCGACTGGAACGTCGCCGAGATGGACCCCATGGTGGGCATCCACGCGGCCGTCACCCGCCGCCCGCCCGGCGGCGGGGAGAGCTGGACGGCGGGGGAGACGATCGACGTCGCCGCCGCCGTCGAGGGCTACACGATGGGCTCGGCCTACGCCAACTTCCTCGAGGAGGAGCGGGGCTCGCTGACGGTGGGCAAGCTCGCCGACTTCGTCGTCCTCTCCCGGGACATCCTCCGCGTCGTACCCGAGGAGATCCCGGGCACGGTGGCGGAGACGGTCGTCGTCGGCGGCGAGGTGGTCGTGGAGCGGCGCGCGGGCTGATGCCCGCGCGGGGTCAGTGGCCTTCCTTCCCGGAGGTCACCGTGACCCGCCGCTCGAAGGTCCGCCCGCCGTCGCGCGACTCGTACACCCCGTCCTGGGTGGCGACGAGCACCCGGCGGGCGTCCACGACGGTGAGCGCCTGAGGTGCCCCGCCGGGCACGGTGGCGACCCGGTCCCAGCGGAGACCGGAACCCTGAGCCGTCCCCGTCCCCGTCCCCGTCCCCGTGTCCGTACCGCGGAAGAGGACCCCGTTCCCGTCGATGCCGAAGAGGGCGTCGGGATCGCCCCAGGAGACGTACGAGAGGACCTGGCCCGAGCCGGGGGCGAAGGTCCTGCCGCCGTCCGTGCTGCGGGCCACGCCGGTCTCGGTGGTGGCGAGGACGGTGCCGGGGGCGGCGGGGGAGACGGCGAGGTCGAGCGCGCGCAGCGCGGCCCGGTCCTCCCAGGTGACGCCGTCGGGGCTGACCCGCAGGAGCCCGTTCGTGGCGTCGTACCCGTAGACCGTCGCGTCGGAGGCGGTGTCGAGGGAGTGGAAGTCCACCTCGCCGGCGAGGGACTTCTCGTGCCAGGTCCGTCCCGAGTCCGTCGACTCGACGAGGCCGAGGTCGGCGGGCCCGCCGGAGCCGGGGGCGGGGTGACCGCTCGCGAGGAAGACCCCCGAGGCGGTGACGGTGAACCCCATGAAGTCGTCCCTGCGGTCGCCGACGCGTGTCGGGCGGCCGTCGGCGTCCGGGCTGTGGACGCCGTCGTGGGTGGCGACGTAGAGCGTGTCGCCGCGGACGCCGAGTCCGTGGATGTGGCTGAGGGCGCCGCCGGGGGAGTCGTCGGCGGCCGGCTCCTGCGAGCAGGCGGTCAGGGTGAGGGTGAGGGTGAGCGTGAGGGCGAGGGCGGCGGTGGCAGCGGCCGAGGGCCCGGGGAAGTACTTCTTCATCGTTCTTTCGCCGGAGGAGAGGAAGGAATCAGGGCGCGGGCGCGGTGCGGCCGGCCCCGGTGGGAGACCGGCCGCGCCGTGCGGACCGGGGTCAGAGCCGGTCGAGGATCTTCCGCAGTTCGGCGATCTCGGCGGACTGGGTCCGGACGACGTCGTCGGCGAGCTTCTTCGCCGAGGCGTTCCGGCCGTTCTTCCGCTCGTCCTCCGCCATGGCGACGGCACCGTCGTGATGGGCGATCATCAGCTCGGCGAACTTGCGGTCGAAGGCCTCGCCCTCGACGGCCGCCAGGTCCTTCATGTCCTGCGCGGACATCATCCCGGCCATGCCGTGGCCGGCCCCGGCGGACTCGGGCTTGCCCCAGCCCTTCAGCCAGGCCTTCATCTTCTGGATCTCGGGGTCCTGCGCCCGCTCGATCGCGGCGACGAGCTTCTTGACCTCGGGGTCCTGGGCGCGGCCGTCGGCGAGCTTCGCCATCTCCAGGGCCTGCTCGTGGTGCGGGATCATCATCTGCGCGAACATGACGTCCGCGTCGTTGAACGCCCCGGGGGCGGCGGCGGAACCGGGGGCGGTCGCAGGGGCCGAAGGCGCGGCGGAGGCGGAGGCCGTGGCCGGCTTCGCCCCGTGATCCATCCCGCTCATGCCGTTGGTCCCGCCGTCCTCCGTCCCGCAGGCGGCGAGCAGGAGCGCGGTGGCGGTGACGGCGCCGGCGAGGGCGAGCTTCTTGGCGGTGGGACGCGTGAAGGTGCGCATGGGAGTGATACCTCGTGTGCTGTCTGTCCGTACGGAACGCAGGCCCGTACAGGTGGAAAAAGGCAGGGGGCGTACGCGGGCAGCGCGAGGCGCCCGCGGCGACAGGGCCTAGATCCGCAGGATCGACAGCTGGGCGAGGTCGGGAGGTCTGCGCGGCGGCGCGTGGGGTCCGAGGGCGGGGACGAGCCGCGCGAGGACGACGGCGAGCCAGTCGGGACGTCGGGCCAGGGCGGCCCGGACGAGCCCGGCGAGGAGCCAGGCACCGAGGACGGCCACGCACAGCGTGGTCATGTCCATCCCCGTACCGGAGTCGTGGCGCGCGTCGGAACCGCCGGCACCGTGCTCGGCGGCGGGCGCGCCGGCCCCGGGGGAGCCGTGGTGGGCGGAGGCGGAGGCCCCCGTACCGCCGGAGCCCTCGGGATGGCCGACGGCGTGCATCAGGAACACCCCGAGCGCGAGCACGACGACGAGCAGGAGGTGCGCGAGGGCACCTCCTGCTCGCATGCCGCGTGTCGCCCGACGTGTACGCAAGACCAGGACCTCCTGGTCCGACCATACCGTGCCGGGGTATCAGAACCGCGTCAGTACCGCGTCGGCGCGGGAGCCGTCCGGGGCGGCCGTCCCGAAGGCCGGTCCGGCCGTCCCCGAAGATCAGGCGGGGGTCTCGCCGGCCATCGCGGCGGCCATCCGCAGGTGCGGCGCGGCCTCGGCCGTACGCCCCTGGCGCTCCAGGGTGCGCCCGAGCATCAGCCGGGCGTAGTGCTCGACGGGGTCGCGGTCCAGGACGGCCCGCAGCTCGGTCTCGGCCCGGGAGAGCTGTGCGGAGTGGTAGTAGGCGCGGGCGAGGAGCAGCCGCTGGGCCGTCTGGTCCGGGTGCTCGGCGACGAGGCCGCGCAGGATCCGAACGGCGGTCGGGTACTCCTTCGCGTCGAAGAACAGCCGCGCGCGGTCCCAGCGTTCCCCGGCCGTTCCGAACTCGTAGTACGTGTCGCTCACTTGCTCTTCCCTTCCGGCTTGCCGGATCTGCCACCCTGTGTGACGGTCGACCAGGTCAACAAGCCTGGATGGTTGAACATTCCACTACGATTGGTTGTGCGTCATGAGCAATCTTGATCGTCAGGCCGCGTTGACGGTGTGCGGTGGCCGGGGCTTCGTCGTCGCCGAGCCCGTACGGGAGCTGCTCAGCCCCCGCCGCGTCCAGCTCGGGGAGTCGACCGAGGTTCGCCGCCTCCTGCCCAACCTGGGCCGGCGCATGGTCGGGGCCTGGGCCTTCGTCGACCACTACGGCCCCGACGACATCGCCGACGAGCCGGGCATGCAGGTCCCGCCCCACCCGCACATGGGGCTCCAGACGGTGAGCTGGCTCCACGAGGGCGAGGTCCTGCACCGCGACTCCACCGGCAGCCTCCAGACGGTCCGCCCGCGCGAGCTGGGCCTGATGACCTCGGGCCGGGCGATCTCCCACTCCGAGGAGAGCCCCAGGCCGCACGCCCGCCTCCTCCACGGCGCACAGCTCTGGGTCGCGCTCCCCGACGCCCACCGCCACGTGGAACCCCACTTCCAGCACCACGCCGACCTGCCCGTGGTCACGGCCCCCGGGCTCACGGCCACGGTCGTCCTCGGCGCCCTCGACGGCGCCGTCTCGCCCGGCACCACGTACTCCCCGCTCGTCGGCGCCGACCTCGCGCTGGCGGCGGGCACCGAGACGAACCTCCCGCTCGACCCCGACTTCGAGTACGCGGTCCTGTCCATGTCGGGCGAGGCCGACGTCGACGGCGTACCGGTCCTGCCCGGCTCCATGCTCTACCTGGGCTGCGGCCGCACCGAGCTCCCCCTCCGCGCGGTCTCGGACGCCGGCCTCATGCTCCTCGGCGGAGAGCCGTTCGAGGAGGAGATCGTCATGTGGTGGAACTTCGTGGGCCGCACGGACGACGAGATCCGCCAGGCCCGCGAGGACTGGATGACCACCGGCCGCTTCGGCGACGTCAAGGGCTACGACGGCGACCGCCTGGACGCCCCCGAACTCCCGGCGACCCAGCTGAAGGCCCGGGGCCGGGTGCGCTGACCCGGGGTGTTCATTCCCCCCGCCCGCTCGGGGCGGGGGTGTGTCCGGCCCTGCGGGCGGCCGTCGTCGACGGTCCCGGCGGGGCCGGGACGGCGGCGGCCAGGTGGTCGCGGAACCAGCGGTGCCCCGGGTCGGCCGAGTTGCGGGAGCACCGTGAGCCGCGTCTCAGCGGGCCCCGTCCGTCTTGCTATGCAACTCGTTGCATAGCAAGATCGGGCGCATGGCGCTCGATCACGCGATCCTCGTGTCCCTGCTCGAGAAGCCCGGGTCCGGCTACGAGCTGGCCCGGCGCTTCGAGCGGTCGATCGGATACTTCTGGACCGCCACCCACCAGCAGATCTACCGCGTGCTCAAGCGCATGGAGGGCGACGGCTGGGTGGACGTCCGGGACGTGCCGCAGCAGGGGCGCCCGGACAAGAAGGAGTACTCCGTCGCCAGGCCCGGACGGGTCGCGCTCTCCACGTGGCTGCACGAACCCATCGAGCCCGAGAGCGTGCGGCACGACCTCGCGGTGAAGATCCGGGGTGCCGCCTTCGACGATCCGGCCGCGCTGATCAGCGAGGTCCGGCGGCACCGGCAGGCCCACACGGAGCGCCTCGCCCACTACCTCGCTGGCGAGGCGCGGGACTTCGGGGAGCCGCCGGAGAGCGGACCGCTCGACGCCGAGCGGGAGCTCCAGCACGTCGTACTGCGCGGCGGCATCGCGTACGAGCGGATGATGATCGCCTGGCTCGACGACGTCCTCGCCACGCTCGGCCGGTTCCCCGCAGGACGGTGAACCGAGCCGTCCGGCCAGGTCCGTACGACCTCCCTCGCCCGACCGGGTCCGCGCGACCTCCCTCGCCTGACCGGGTCCGCGCGACCTCCTTCGTCCGACCGGGTCCGCGCGACCTCCCTCGTCCGACGGGGCCCGCATGACCTCGTACGACCGAATCCGCGCGACTTCCCTCGTGCGAGCGCCCCCAGTACGCACCACCACATCCAGCACCACCACCCTCATCCCGAGCCGGAAAGGCGCCGTCATGGCCGACCCGCTGCTGTTCAACCCGCACACCTACGACCCCGCGCACTTCGACCCGGAGACCCGCCGGCTCCTGCGCGCCACCGTCGACTGGTTCGAGGCGCGCGGCAAGCGCCGGATCATCGAGGACTACCGGACCCGGGCCTGGCTCGGCGACTTCCTCGCCTTCGCCGCCGAGGAAGGGCTCTTCGCGACCTTCCTGACGCCGTCCTCCTCCGCCGGCGAGCACGAGGCCGACAAGCGCTGGGACACCGCCCGCATCGCGGCCCTCAACGAGATCCTCGGTTTCTACGGCCTCGACTACTGGTACGCCTGGCAGGTCACCATCCTCGGTCTCGGCCCGGTCTGGCAGAGCGACAACGCCGCCGCCCGGGAGCGTGCCGCCGAACTCCTCTCCCAGGGCGAGGTGTTCGCCTTCGGGCTCTCCGAGAAGTCCCACGGCGCCGACATCTACTCCACCGACATGCTCCTGGAGCCGGACGGCCGGGGCGGCTTCCGCGCCACCGGCTCCAAGTACTACATCGGCAACGGCAACAAGGCCGGGCTCGTCTCCGTCTTCGGCCGCCGCACCGACGTCGAGGGCCCCGACGCCTACGTCTTCTTCGCCGCCGACAGCCGCCACCCGGCGTACCACCTCGTCAAGAACGTCGTCGACTCCTCGAAGTACGTCAGCGAGTTCCGCCTGGAGGAGTACCCGGTCGCCGCCGAGGACGTCCTGCACACCGGTCGCGCCGCCTTCGACGCGGCCCTCAACACCGTCAACGTCGGCAAGTTCAACCTGTGCACCGCCTCGATCGGCATCTGCGAGCACGCGATGTACGAGGCCGTCACCCACGCGCAGAACCGCATCCTGTACGGCCGGCCGGTCACCGCGTTCCCGCACGTGCGGCGCGAGTTGACCGACGCGTACGTCCGGCTCGTCGGCATGAAGCTGTTCAGCGACCGCGCCGTCGACTACTTCCGCACCGCGGGTCCCGACGACCGTCGCTACCTCCTCTTCAACCCGATGACGAAGATGAAGGTGACCACGGAGGGCGAGAAGGTCATCGACCTCATGTGGGACGTCATCGCCGCCAAGGGCTTCGAGAAGGACAACTACTTCGCCCAGGCCGCCGTGGAGATCCGCGGTCTGCCGAAGCTGGAGGGCACGGTCCACGTCAACCTGGCGCTGATCCTGAAGTTCATGCGCAACCACCTCCTCGACCCGGTCGCGTACGAGCCCGTCCCGACCCGTGTCGACGCGGCCGACGACACGTTCCTCTTCCGCCAGGGGCCGGCCCGCGGCCTCGGCTCGGTCCGCTTCCACGACTGGCGCGCGGCCTACGACGCGTACGCCCACCTGCCCAACGTGGCCCGCTTCCGCGAACAGGCCGACGCCCTCTGCGAGTTCGTTCTCAAGGCCGCCCCCGACGAGAAGCAGAGCCGCGACCTCGACCTCCTCCTCGCCGTCGGCCAGCTCTTCGCCCTCGTCGTCCACGGGCAGCTGGTCCTGGAGCAGGCCGCCCTCACCGGTCTCGACGAGGACGTGCTGGACGAGCTGCTCGCCGTCCTCGTCCGCGACTTCTCCGCGCACGCGGTCGAGCTGCACGGCAAGGACTCGGCGACCGAGCCGCAGCAGCTCTGGGCGCTCGGCGCCGTCCGGCGCCCCGTCGTCGACGAGGCGCGGTCGGAGCGTGTCTGGCAGCGCGTCGAGGCCCTGTCGGGCGCGTACGAGATGACGCCCTGAGTCCCCAGGCCCTGAAGGCCGTCTCCCGGGGCAGGTCCCTGCCCCGGGAGACGTGCCTTTTTGAACGGCCGGGCACGCGGACCGCGTGCTCACGGCCGGGTGAAGAATCCGGGAATGAGGTGTGAGGGGTTCGGGTCACCCTTCTTCATTTCCGTCGGGAATTTCCTCATGAGCCTGTGGAAAACGGCTCGACCTCTCGCTCGAACTCGCCGGTAACTCGTCACAGGGCCCGGTTTTCTCGCCCGTGCACCGTTTTGACCTGCTCAAACGCCGTGGCGCCGGGGCGCGGTGGCGGCTCGCGGGACGATTCATGTGGGGCGCGCGGGCGGGGGTATGGTCGACCCCGCTCGAATGCTCGGGCGCCGTCAGCGGATTTCCCGGCCGGGAGAAGCGGCGGGAATTCCGATACGGAGAGGGATACGGGGACACACTCGGACCCCGCGTACGCAGACGATCGAAAGCTGTTCGAGGCGAGGCGAACCGATGGATGCTCCGACCCCTACGTCCGCCGGTGGCGACGGCTGGTTCGGCGCGAGCCCGCAGCACCCCCACGACGGCCGGCACGAAGGGCACGAGGCCCCGGAGGACACGTCCGGCACAGGTCTCCTGCGGCGCACCATGGCCGAGATCGAGCCGATCGCCGACAAGGTCACCTCACACTTCTACTCCCTTCTCTTCCTCCGGCACCCCGACCTGCGGGAGCTCTTCCCCGCCGCGATGGACACCCAGCGCGACCGCCTCTTCAAGGCGCTGCTCACCGCCGCGACCCACGCGGACGACACCGCCACCCTGACCGCGTACCTCTCCGGTCTGGGCCGTGGACACCGGAAGTACGGCACCCTTCCCGAGCACTATCCTGCCGTCGGCGAATGCCTCATCGGCGCACTCGCCCGCTACGCCCCGCGGAGCTGGGGGCCCAGGACCGAGGCCGCCTGGGTGGCCGCCTACACCACGATCTCCCAGATCATGATCGACGCGGCGGCCGCGGACGCACTGCGCGCCCCCGCCTCCTGGCGGGCGGAGGTGGTCGCCCATGACATGCGTAGGCCCGACGTCGCGGTCGTGACGGTCCGGCCCGACCAGCCGTACCCCTTTCTCGCCGGGCAGTACACCACCCTGGAGACCCCCTGGTGGCCGCGCATCTGGCGGCACTACTCCTTCGCGGGCGCCCCCCGCTCCGACGGCCTGCTCTCCTTCCACGTCAAGGCCGTGCCGGCGGGCTGGGTCTCCAACGCCCTCGTGCACCGCGCCCGCCCCGGGCACGTCATCCGGCTCGGTCCCCCCGCGGGATCCATGACCGTGGACCACAGCACCGACAACGGGCTGCTGTGCCTCGGCGGCGGCACCGGCATCGCACCCATCAAGGCCCTGGTCGAGGACGTGGCCCAGCACGGCCGCCGACGCTCCGTCCAGGTGTTCTACGGAGCCCGCCGGGACCACGACCTGTACGACATCGAGACCATGCTCCGGATGCAGCAGTCGCACCCCTGGCTCTCCGTCCGGCCGGTCGTCGACGACGGCCCCGGCGGCGGCCTGGGCGCCCGGCTCCCGGAGGCCGTGTACGAGTACGGCCCGTGGCACACCTACGACGCGTACCTCTCGGGACCGCCCGGCATGATCCGCCGCGGTGTCGACACCCTGGTGGACGTCGGGATACCCGCCCACCGCATTCGGCACGACTCCATCGAGGAACTGGTCGGGGCGAGGAATTGAGCACATTCGAACGCGAACAGGCGGGGCTCCGGCAGGCGGCGCCGGTACGCACCACTCGCCCGGGGAGCGACGGCGAGCACCGGGTCCAGCAGCGCATGGGCACCACCGAGCGCGCCGACAGGTTCTACGCCGACCAGGTCCTCGACCGGCTCAACACCCGGATGCGGGAGTTCGCGGCACGGCAGGAGATGTTCTTCCTGGCGACCGCCGACCGGCACGGCGAGTGCGACAACACCTTCCGGGCCGGGCCGCCCGGTTTCCTCCACGTCCTGGGCGACCGGACCCTCGCCTACCCCGAGTACCGGGGCAACGGCGTCCAGGCCAGCCTCGGCAACATCGAGGAGAACCCCCACGTCGGCATCCTGATGATGGACTTCCTCCAGGACCGCATCGGACTCCATGTCAACGGCACGGCACGGGTCGTGGCCGACGACGAGATGCGGCGTGCGCACTTCGGTCTCGCGTACGACCCCGTGCCCGGCCGCCGCGCCACGGTCTGGGTGGAGGTCGCCGTCGAGGAGGCGTACATCCACTGCGCCAAGCACGTCCCCCACCTGCGGAAGACGCCCCCGCGCGAGGCCGGCCGCGCGTGGGGGACGGACGACTTCAGACGCAAGGGCGGCGACTTCTTCGGAGCCGCCGCCGAAGCGGTCGAGCGCGGCGCGTTCCTGCCGCCGCCCCGTGCGGACGCCGCCGGGTGGCGAGCGGAGGCCGAGAGGGTGCTGTCACGGGCCGAGCGGCGTGCGCCCGCGGCGGAGGAGGAGACGTTCAGCGGCTGGTTCAGCAGAGGCGCCTCCGCCTGAACGCATGCCCCGGCCGCCCCCCCCGTGCTCAGCCCCTCAGCGTCAGCGCCGCATCGTCCTCCCCGCCAGCCAGTTGCCCAGGAACTGGGCCACCTGCACCAGGACCACGATGGTGAGGACGGCGATCCAGGTGACCGTCCAGTTGAAGCGCTGGTAGCCGTAGGCGATGGCGAAGTTGCCGAGGCCTCCGCCGCCGACCGCGCCGGCGATCGCCGTCGCGTCGACGACCGAGACGAAGACGAAGGTGTAGCCGAGGATCAGGGGGCCCAGGGCTTCGGGGATGAGGAGCGTCGTGATGATGCGGGCCGGGCCGGCTCCCATGGACCGGGCCGCCTCGATCACCCCCGTGTCGACGGTGACCAGGTTCTGTTCGACGATGCGGGAGATGCCGAAAGTGGCGGCGACGATCAGGGGGAAGGTCGCGGCGGCGGTGCCGATGGTGGTGCCGACCACCTTCAGGGTCAGCGGACCCACGGCGGTGATGAAGATGATGAAGGGGATCGGCCTGACGAAATTGACCACCAGGTTGAGGGCCGTGTGGAGCGGGGTGTTCTCCAGCAGTCCGCCGCGGCGCGTCGTGTACAGCAGGATGCCGAGGAGCAGGCCGAGGAGCCCACCGACGAGAATGGTCGCGGCGACCATCCACAGGGTCTGCCCGATGGAGGCCGTGAACACCGGCCAGAGCGTGTTCCAGTCCGTGTTCACGCGAGCACCTCCACCGTGGCCACCGCGCGGAGCCGGGCCACCGTCGCCTCGATGTCCCGCTCCGCTCCGGACAGCGCGAACGTGACGTTGCCGAACGAGCGGCCCTGCAGCGTGTCGATCCCGCCGTGCACGATCTCCAAACCGAGGTCGTGGCCGCGCACGGCCTCCGTCAGTACCTGGCCGACGGCGGCCTCGCCGTCGACGGAGACGGAGACGAGCGCGCCTTCGTGCTGTTTCCGCAGCCGCGCGACGGTGTCCGCGTCGGGGCGGTCCCTCCGTACCGTTTCCACGAAACGGCGGCTGGTCTCGGTCCGGGGCGCGGAGAAGACGTCGAAGACCGTGCCGACCTCGACGAGCCTGCCCGCGTCCAGTACGGCGACCCGGTCGGCGATGCTCCGCACCACGTCCATCTCGTGGGTGACGACCACGACGGTCACGCCGAGTTCGGAGTTGACGCGTCGGAGCAGGCGCAGGACGTCCTGGGTGGTCTCGGGATCGAGCGCGCTCGTCGACTCGTCGGCCAGCAGGATCGCCGGGTTGCCGGCCAGCGCCCGTGCGATGCCGACCCGTTGCTTCTGCCCGCCGCTGAGCTGGTCGGGATAGGCCCACGCCTTGTCGGTCAGGCCGACGAAGGCGAGGAGCTCCGCGACCCGGGCCCGCTGCCGCTCCTTGGACCAGCCCGCGAGCTTCAGCGGGTAGGCGATGTTCCCGAACACCGTCCGGGAGCGGAAGAGGTTGAACTGCTGGAAGATCATGCCGATCCGCGCGCGGATCCGTCGGACGTCCTTCTCGCGCTGTCCGGTGATCACCACGCCGTCGACCGTCACCGTGCCCGAGGTGGCGTGTTCGAGCGCGTTGATCAGCCGCACCAGGGTGCTCTTCCCCGCCCCCGAGTGTCCGATGATCGCGAAGATCTCCCCGGCTTCGATCTCCAGGTCGATCGAGTCGAGAGCGGGGACGGCCGTAGCCGACCGCGAACTGAACGTCTTGCTGACGTTGTCGAGCGTTATCAGTGGTGGTGCCATGAGTCCCTGTCTCGGATCGGGCCTGGGGCGAAGGGTCGACGGGGTCGACGGGGCGATGGATCGACGGGGCGACGGGGCGTCCGTGGGGGACGCCCCGTCACGTGCTGCGGTCAGTGCGCCGCGCGCACCGTCTTCTCCAGGGAGGCGAGGATGCGTTCGAGGTCGGCACGCGGTCGCTCCACGGCCACCGCCGTTCCCTTCGAGGCGTCGATCGCCGCCTTCTTCACCGCCTCCTCGTGGTACAGCCCGGCGATCTTCAGGTAGGTGGGGTTGTCCTTGTCGGCCGCGCGGGCGGCGAAGACGTTGATGTACGGTTCGGCATCGGGCTTCGACGGGTCGTCGCCGTACAGGGCCTTCGAGGGATCGAGCCGGGCGTCCAGGGCGAAGTTGTTGTTGATCACCGCCGCGTCGACGGACGGCAGCGAGGCGACGGTCTGCGCGGCGTCCACGGGCGTGACCGTGACCTTCGACGCCGCGGTGTCCACGTCCGCGGGCGTCGCGAGCACGGACCCGCCGCCCTTCAGCTCCAGCAGGCCGGCCTGCTGGAGCACGAGCAGCGCCCGGGCCTGGTTGGTCGGGTCGTTGGGGATCGCCACCCGGCCGTGCTCCGGGATGTCCTGAAGCGCCTTGTGCTTCTTCGAGTAGAGGCTCAGGGGCACGACGACGGTCGATCCGACGGGCGTCAGGGTGTCCTTGTCGGCGACGTTGTGGTTCGCCAGGAACAGCAGGTGCTGGAAGAGGTTCAGGTCGATCTGCTTCTGCGACAGCGCGGGGTTGGCCTGCGTGTAGTCGGTGAAGTTGACCAGCTCGATGTCGATGCCCTCCTCGGCGGCGCGCCGGGTCAGGACGGGCCAGAAGTCCGAACTCTGGTCGGTCGTACCGATCTTCACGGTGACGCGTCCGGACGCGTCCGCCCGCGAGGAGCCACCCGTCAGCTGGGAGATCAGCAGGCCGACCGCCACGAGCACCGCCACGGCGGCGAGGGCGAGTCCGGTGATCAGACCGGCTCTCCTCTTCGCCGGCTTCTCGGGCAGCTCGGGGACGGCGTCGGGCTCGTTCGGCGTGTTCGTCATGAGGGTTCCTCTATTTCCGTGGGACGGGATCAGGCAGGTTGCGGAGGGCGGACGTCGGCGGGTGGATGGTGGTGGCGCGGGAACGCGCCCCGCAGTTCCCTGGTGTACGGCGCTGCGGGCGAGTCGAATCCATCAGGAGGTTCAGGACCAGTGCCTGGACCGGGACGTCCAGCGCAGACACCGGCTCGTCGGCGATGACCGGACGTGGCCGGAGGGCCAACGCCCGTGCGATGCAGATGCGTTGACGCTGGCCGCCGGAGAACTCGTGCGGGTCGCGGGGGAGGTGGTGCGCGGACAGACCCACCTGCTCCAGGAGCTCCGCCGCCCGCTTCCCGTGTGCGGCCCTGTTCAGGCCCGTGTGGATGCGCAGGGGCGCGCCGGGGTCCTCAGGAGGTGCTCGGTCGGGCCTTCTTCGGGTGCCTCGCCGTCGCGCATCACCAGCATGCGGCCGCAGAACGCGACGACGCAGAACGAGACGATCCCGACCCGGTCACGCCGGAACGCGTCCACCACCGATACCGCTGCCACGCGCCGTACTCCTGACTCGTTCGGGGCGCGCCGACTGTGGGGGAACGCCCTGGATCACCTCGGAGGCGGGGTCGCCGCTCCGGACATCATGCATTAGATCGAAAGATCGACGAGGGAGCAATCCATCAGATTCAAAGGTGAAGGCGCTGTATTGCCTTGGATGTCTGAAGTGTTGCGCTGTTCATGTCGCCGCAACAGGGATGAGGACGAATCGCCGCGAAACGCCCGGCGTACGAGATGGGCATCACAGTCCCCGTCCCGTCCCCGAGGACTCCCTCATCGCATTCCCAACGACCCGGCTCCCGGGCCGGGCATCGGAGGCGTGCCTGCCGCCGGCAGTGGCGGCCTGCTGTGATGCGGGCACGCGTCGGAACCGCCGGCTGTGAAGGTGGCGGCCCGGTTTGCTATCGCGGATTACCCGTCAGTCGAGCCGCGTGGTAGACCTGTTCGGGCTCATCGGTCTATGTCGACGGGGGATAGGAATCGTGGCTGTCACGGTGCCGGACTGGGCGGACACCCTGCTGGATCTGGTGGGGGTGAACTGGCCGAACGTCGACGAGGACGCGTACCGCGACATGGCGGACGCGTTGCGGGAGTTCGCGGACGACCTCGCCGACGACGGTCAGCTCGCCAACAATCACATGGAACGTCTGCTGTCGTCGGGTCACGGCGAGGCGATGGACGCGCTGAACGAGCACTGGACCAAGGTCAAGGGCAAGCACCTCAAGGACCTGGTGTCCGCCGCCCGTACGATCGCGGACGCACTCGACCTCGCGGCGGGCGCGATCGAGGGCATGAAGTGGAAGGCCGTCGCGGAGCTGGGGATCCTGGCCGGCCAGACCGGTCTCGCCATGGCCCTCATCCCCGTGACGGGCGGTCTGTCCGCCCTGCTCGGCGCCGGTGCGATCGCGTTCACGAAGAAGCAGCTGCTGAAGCTGATCACGAGCGCGATGGAGGAGGCGGTCGGCCACATCGTCTCGGTGATGACCGAGCCGGTCGTGGCGGCGCTGGAGAACATGGCGGCCGATCTGGTCGTGCAGGTGAGCATGGACGCGCTGGGCGTCCAGAACGGGGTGAACCTCGACCAGACGAAGCAGGCGGGCAAGGAGGGCTTCGACGAGGGTGTCCAGGGCGCGAAGGACGGTCTGAAGCTCGCCTCCGCCGGAGCCGGCGGCGGAGGCCGTGCGGGGGGCCCGGGCTTCCACATCGAGCACGACGAGCACGACCAGGCCGGGACCCGGCTGAACGGTGTCAGCGCCGGCATCCACGGCAAGACGGCCGGGAAGCTGACCCGGGCCAAGGGGCACCAGGGCCGCAACAAGGGCCGCGACGACATCGCCAACGCCCTCGACCCGGTCATCGAGAAGGCCATGGGCGCCCTCGTGAAGTCGGCCAAGACCATGGGCGACCACATCGGCGACACGCTCCCCAAGGCCGTCAAGCAGATCTCCAAGGACCACAAGAACAACGACGACGAGACCGCGCTCCGCATCGCCCGCCAGCGCAAGGGCGACCACGACGGCGGCGGCCCTTCCGGCCGCGACGGCGGCAAGGGCGGGCGCAGGACGCCCGACTCGTCCCGGGACGCCCTCGACGACCCGCGCGGCAAGGGCGTCAGCCTCGACAAGCGCCGCTGCAAGACCGACCCCGTCGACCTCGCCAGCGGCGAGATGGTGCTCCCGCAGACCGACCTGCGACTCCCCGGCACCCTGCCGCTCGTCCTGCGCCGCACCCATGTGTCGGGATACCACTACGGGCGCTGCTTCGGCGCCGAGTGGGCCTCCACGCTCGACGAGCGGCTGGAGATATCCGTCGACGCCTCGGGCACCGTGGCATGGGTGCGCGAGGACGGCTCCCTCCTCCTCTACCCCCGGCTCCCGGACGCCGACGAGACCTCGCTGCCCGTCACCGGGAACCGCACGGCCTCCCTGCGCCTCCGCTCCCGGGACGGCCTCGGGACCGTCACCTTCGCCGTCGACGAGCCGCACTCCGGCCGGACCCGCCTCTTCACGGGGAACCCCTACCACGGCGACCGCTTCTACTGGCTGACCCGTGTCGAGGACCGCAACGGCAACAGCGTCGGCATCCAGCGCGACGTCACCGGAACGCCCGTCGGCGTCGTCCACAGCGGCGGCTATCAGGTCGCCGTCGGCACCGACGAGCAGGGCCGCGTCACGGGACTCGCCCTGCGCACCGCCGAAGGCCCCAGGACCGTCAGCGAGTTCGCGTACGACTCCGAGGACCGGCTCGCCACCGTCTCCGACGCACGGGGCAGCGACGGAGAGCCCGCCGTCCTGCGCTTCACCTACGACGACGCGGGCCGGGTCACGTCGTGGACCGACCGGCTGGACTCCACCTACCGCTACGTCTACGACGCGGACGGCCGGGTCGTGGAGACCGTGGGCCCCGACGGCTTCCTCTCCTCCCGCTTCTCCTACGACGCCGCCGAGCGGGTCACCCGCTTCACCGACGCCACCGGAGCGGTCACCACCTCCCGCCTCAACGAACTCGGCCAGGTCGTCGCGGAGACCGACCCGCTCGGACACACCGTGTACCGCCGGTGGGACGCCCACGACAACCTGCTCTCGCGGACCGACCAGCTGGGCCGCACCGCGACGTTCACCTGGGACGAGCACGACAACCTGACCTCCGTCACCCGCCCCGACGGCACCAGGACCCTCACCACGTACAACGAGTTCCACCTGCCCGTCACCGTCACCGGCCCCGACGGCAGCGTCTGGCGGCGGGAGTACGACACCCGGGGCAACCTCACCGCCGTCATCGCCCCCGACGGCGCCACCACCCGCTCCACCTACGGCGAGCGGGGTGCCCTCACCTCGCGCACGGACGCGTCGGGTGCCACCCACCGCATGACCCACGACGCGGCGGGCCTCACGCTCAGCCACGCTGATCCGCTGGGCCACACCTACCACCTCACGCGTGACTCCTTCGGCCGCCCCGTCCGGGGCACCGACCCGCTGGGCGCGGAACACACGACGGAGTGGAGCACGGAGGGCTGGGCCACCCGCGCCACGCGTCCGGACGGCGGCGGCGAGTCCTGGACCTGGGACGCCGAGGGCAACCGCACCTCCCACACGGACCCGACGGGTGCGACCACGCGCTTCGAGTACACCCACTTCGGGAAGCTCGCCGCCCGGACGGGAGCGGACGGCGCGCGCTACGAGTTCCGCTACGACAAGGAGCTCAGGCTCACCGAGGTCACCGGCCCGCAGGGGCTGACCTGGACCTACACGTACGACGGGGCCGGCCGCCTGGTCGCGGAGAAGGACTTCGACGGCCGCACCGTGACGTACGAACTCGACGCCGCCGGGCGCACGACCGCCCGGACGACCCCGCTCGGCGAGCGCCTCACCACGGCCTACGACGCCATGGACCGCGTCGTCGAGCACCACAGCGCCGCGGGGACCACCCGGTACGCCTACGACCGGGCGGGCCGCCCGGTCTCGCTCACCTCCCCGACGTCGACCGTCGTCCTCGAACGGGACGTGACGGGGCTGCTCCTGGCCGAGACCGTCGACGGCCGCACCACCCGGTACGAGTACGACGCGGCCGGGGCCCTCACGGCCCGGACCACCCCCGGCGGAGCACGCTCCCGCTACGCGAACGACGCGGCAGGACGCCGCGCCCTGCTGTCCGCGGACGGCCACGACATGCTCGTCACCCGCGACGAACGCGGCCGCGAGGTGGCCCGCACCCTGGGCGAAGGCCCGGAGTCCGTCACCCTCGCCTCGGCCTGGGACCGCATGGGCCGGCTCTCCGCCCGCAGCGTCACCGCCGGGGACCGGGCCGTGCGTTCCCGGGGCTACGGCTACCGCGCGGACGGCCACCTCGAACGGATCACGGACCACCTCGCCGGCACCGACGTCACCTTCGAACTCGACCCGGTGGGACGGCCCCTGAGGGTCGCCGCCGAGGGCTGGAGCGAGACGTACGCGTACGACGCGGCCGGCAACCAGGCCCAGGCCGACTGGCCGGACCGCGCGCTCCGGGACGAGGCCCGCGGCGAACGCGCCTACGCGGGGAACCGGCTGCTCCGGGCCGGCCGGATCCGCTACGAGTACGACGAGGCCGGCCGCATGGTGCTCCGCCAGAAGACCCGTCTCTCCCGCAAGCCCGACACCTGGCACTACACCTGGGACGCGGAGAACCGGCTCGTCGCCTGCCGGACGCCCGACGGCGTCACCTGGCGCTACGCCTACGACCCCCTCGGCCGCCGCACCGCCAAGCACCGCATGGCGCCCGACGGCACGACCGTCGAGCAGTCCACGTACTTCACCTGGGACGGCACGCGGCTCGCCGAACAGACCGACACGGCCACCGCCACCACCCTCACCTGGGAGTACGACGCCCACGACCACCGCCCGCTGAGCCAGCTCGAACGACGCCCGCGGAACTCCGGTCAGGACGCGTACGACACACGGTTCTTCGCCATCGTCACCGACCTCGTCGGCGCGCCCACCGAACTCGTCGACGAGGACGGCGACGTGGCCTGGGAGTCCCGGAGGACGACCTGGGGAAGCACCCGCTGGAACCGTACGGCCACGGCGTACACCCCCCTCCGCCTCCCCGGTCAGTACGAGGACCCCGAGACCGGCCTGCACTACAACTACCTGCGCCACTACGACCCGGAGACGGCCCGGTACGCGAGCCCCGACCCGCTCGGCCTGGCACCCGCGGCCAACGCGGTCGCCTACGTGACCAACCCCTGGACCCTCACCGACCCCCTGGGCCTCATCGCCAAGGGCTGCACCGAGGACGGCGGCTGGTACGGCGGCATGACCCCGGCCAACCTCAAGGACGAGGACGGCGAGCCGAAGTACCCGGTCAAGATGGAGATCAACCACATACCGGCCAAGGCCTCCTACGCGCACCTCGACGAGGAGGGCTTCATCAACGACGCCGGCATGGGCCCGGCGATCCGCATGGAGAAGGCCGACCACCGGGACATGTCCTCGACCGGCTCCTGGGCGCACTCCGTGCAGTGGCGCGCCGACCAGCGTGCCCACATCGACGCCGGGCGCTGGGACCTGGCCATGAAGATGGACATCGACGAGGTGCGCGCCAAGTACGGCGACAAGTACGACCAGCACATCGCCGACATGATCACGAGCCTCAAGGAGAACAGAAAGTTCCAGGCGATGCTGGAGCGCCGGGGCTGGACGATCGACTACGACATACTGAAATGATCCCAACCGACCAGAAGGGCCCCCTCATGCAGTTCGTCCTCGACCCGCCGCGCGGCGTGGCTCCCGTTCACCTGGGGATGACGCTCGACGAAACGGTCGCCGCGGTGTCGGCCTGGGGCGCTCCGCGCGTGTACCCGGCCGACGCCGTGCGCGACTTCGACCTGGTCTCCGCCGAGTACGACGGCATCGGCTTCCAGGCCGCCCTCGAACGCGACCACCGGGTCACCGCGGTCACCGTCTGGGGACCCGACGAGGACGAGGACCCGGACGTGCAGGTGCTGCTCGACGGGATCGACGTCTTCCGCACCCCGGCCGAGGAGGTCTTCGCCCACGCGGCCCGGAAGGGCTGGCACGTCAACAACGACGACCCGCGGGCCCCGTACATCCCCGGTGTCACCCTGGCCTTCACCCGCGACACCTCCCAGGAGGTGCCGCGCGACGCGAACGGCCTGCCGGTCCACCTCACGTCGGTGCTCGTGGCCGACGCGAAGTACCGGGAGAAGTGACCGGCTGAAGCGGAGGGGCTGCCCGTTCCCCCGATGCGGGCACCCCCTCCGCTCGTCCCCGGACGGTTACGGCTTCTGGAAGCCGGCGTCCTGGAGGATCTTCTGGCCCTCGGGCGAGGACAGCCAGGCGACGAACGCGGCCGCGGCCTCCACGTTCTTCGAGTCCTTCAGGGTGGCCGCCGGGTACTGCGCGATCGCGTTCTGCCCGTCGGGGATCTCGACGGCGTCGACCTTGTCGGCCGCGCTCTCGGCGTCCGTCCTGTAGACGAGGCCGGCGTCGGCCTCGCCCAGCTCGACCTTGCTCAGCACGGCGCGGACGTTGGGCTCCTGGGAGACCGGCTTCACCGTGATCTTCTGGGCGTCCAGGATCTTCTTGCTGTACTTGCCCGCGGGCACCTCGGGGGCCGCGAGGACGACCTTCAGCTTGGTGTCGGCCAGGTCCTTCAGCTCGTCGACCTTGAAGGGGTTGCCCTCGCCGGTCGCGATCACCAGCCGGTTCTTCGCGATGACCGTCGGCGCGCCGGTTTCGGCCTTCACCTTGTCCATGCTCTTGGTGTCGGCCGTGACCAGGACATCGGCGGGCGAACCCTGCGACACCTGGGCGACGAGCTCCTGCGAGCCGGCGAACGAGAAGGTGATCTTCGTGCCCGGGTGGGACTTCTCGTACGCGGCCCCCGCCGTCTTGAAGACGTTGGTGAGCGAGGCGGCGGCGAGGACCGTCAGCTTCGCCTGAGGCGCCGCGCTCGCGGAGCCGGAGCCGGAGGCGTCGGACTTGCCGCTGTCCTTCTCGGAGTCGTCGCCCGGCGAGCAGGCCGCGAGGGGCACGAGCAGGGCGGCGGTCAGCACCGCGGCGGCAGCGCGACGTCCGGTGAGGGTGAGGGACATGAGGTCGGAACTCCTTGGGGGCGAGCGGAAAGGCGGGAGCGGGCCGGTCGCGCCGACGGCCGAGGCGTCCCGGTGCCACATGCGGGGTGGCATATGCGACACCGTAGGCCGCATTCATGCTCATCTGCAATAACGTCGTGGGAGTCTCCATGGCGGATGTGAGGCGCCTCGGATGAAGGGACGAGCGGAGCGCCCGGCGGTCTCAGCCCTCGGACGGCGGGGTTCCGGGCAGCCGGTGGGCACCGATCCAGATCCCGGTGACGGCGCTGACGTAGCGGGCGCCGCAGCGGTCGGACGGGACGACGAGCTGGGTACCGGCCGCGTCGAGGTCCTCGTCGTCCATGCGGGTCGCGAGCAGCACGGGGGTGTTGCCGAAGTCCGCGTCGATCTCCGCCCACGACAGGACGGCGTGGTGCCCGTCGCCGCCGCTCACGGAGACCAGGAAGCGGGAGCGCTCCTTGCGGCGGGCGGGGTCGAAGCCGGGGCGGGCCACGGCCATGACCTCGCGCAGCAGGGGCCCGGCGAACGTGTGGTGCTGCGGCCCCGCCGAGGCGCAGTCGAAGACGACCTCGGCCCGGTGCTGCCGCCACCCCTCGCGCAGGTCGGCGACGGTGAGGGTGGCCGGCCCGGCCACCTCCCCCCAGAGTGCGAAGGCCCCGGGGGGAACGGGCGCGGTGGCGGGTGTGGCGTGCGGTGCGGCGATCGGTCGGCTCATCGTCGGTCCCTTCGGGCAGGTCGGTACGGCGGCTGCGCGCAGTGATACCCGACCCGGGGAGCGGAGAACCATGTCTGCCACTCGCATTCGGCCCTCAGGCCTGTATTCGTGAGCTTGATACGAGACGAGAGCTCCTATCCTCCCGGTCTATCGACCGACCTCCCGTGCCCTCCGCCGGGGGAGACCGGGTCGAAGGGCTCGCGTTCGTGGAGCGGTCAGGGCAGGTCGACGTGCACGCTCGTCGACTTCACCCGGGCGGTCACGGTGACCCCGACGTCGAGCCCCAGCTCCTCGACGGCCTCACGGGTCACGAGCGACACCAGCCGGTGCGGACCCGACTGGACCTCCACCTGCGCGGCCACGTCGTCCACCCGCACGCCCGTGACGATCCCGACGAAGGAGTTCCGCACGGAGGTGGGCACATCGTCCTCGGGCACGGCATGGAATCCGGCTCCCCGCTCCCGCGCGAAGCGGGCCAGGGCCGCCCCCTCGATCACCCGCTTGCCGGAGCCGTCCCGCTCCATGCCCAGCCTGCCGCCGTCCGCCCACCGGCGAACGGTCTCCGAACTCACTCCGAGCAGCCGCGCTGCCTGCCCAATGCTGTATGACGGCACCACCGCACTCTAGGGCGTGTTGCGAAAGTCCCGCCTGCCCGACGGCGCCTGGCACGCACGCTCGCCGCGTTGTCGGGATCACCCCGATACATCCAGTATCGGGGCGACCCTCCGCCTTGCGATCGCACGCACCAGACGCCGTCGGGCCCGCCCTTCGGGCGGCCGGCGCTACTTTCGCAACACGCCCTAGGCCACGCCCGGAGACCCACGGCATTGGCCCGACCGGGTCCTCCGCAGGCCCGCCCCCGGTGTCGGCCGCCCGGGCGGCGGCGGGCCCGGTGAGGATCGGGCCATGGGCGTCGTCCTGCCGGTCCTCTTCTCGCTGTTCGCCGCGCTGAGCAACGCGCTGGCCACGGTGCTCCAGCGGCGTGCCGCCCTCACCGTCCCGCAGTCCGACTCCTTCCGGCCCGGACTGATCCTCGACCTGCTCCACCGGCCCCTGTGGCTGGCCGGCATCCTCGCCGTCATCGCCGCCGGCGTCGGACAGGCGGCGGCCCTCGCGACCGGCCCGCTGGCCCTCGTACAGCCCCTGTTCGTCCTCGAACTGCCCCTCGCCCTGCTGATCGCCACCCTCCTGACGCGCGAGCGGCTGCCCGCCCGGCTCTGGGCGGCCGTCGCGGGGGTCGTGGCCGGACTGGGGGTCGCGCTCGTGGCCGCCTCGCCCACCGGCAACCGCACCCGGGTGGAACTGGACCGCTGGGTGCCCGTCCTGGTGGTCTGCGCCGTCGCCGTGACGGTGCTCGCCGCCACCGGCCTGCGCCGGCCTCCGGGGCGCGCGAGGGCAGGTTGTCTCGGCGCGGCGACGGCGATCTGCTACGCCCTCACCGCCGCCCTGATGAAGACGTCCATGCACATCCTCGGCGACGACGGCGTCGGCGCGTTCCTGACGGCCTGGCAGACCTACGCCTTCTGCGCGGCGGGCATCGCGGCCGTCCTCCTCCTCGAACACGCCATGCAGGGCGGTCCGCTCGTCGCCTCGCAGCCCGCCCTGACCCTCGGCGACGCCACCGTCAGCCTGAGCCTGGGCGTCCTGCTGTACGAGGAGCACGTCCGGACCGGCTGGTGGCTGCTGCCCCAGCTGGCGGGCGTCGCCCTGATCGTCCTCGGGGTGTTCGCGCTGGCCCGCGGCGGTCAGCGGACCGGGTAGCCGTAGACGTGGCCCTGCTCCTTCAGCCGGGGAAGGAGCCGGCGCAGGGCCTCGACCGTCTGGGACCGGTCGCCGCCGGCGTCGTGGAAGAGGAGCGTCGGACCGTTGGGGAGCTCGCGCTCGACCGTGGCGACGATCGCGGCGGCGCCGGGGCGCTCGAAGTCCTTCGTGTCGACGTTCCAGCCGAGCGGGCGCATCCCGCGCGAGGCGGCGAGCTTGCGGCTGTAGGGGGTGAAGGCTCCGCCGGGCGCACGGTAGTAGACGGGGCGTACGCCTCCGGACGCCTTGGTGATCATGCGTTCGGCGTCGAGGATCTGCTGCTTCTGGTAGGCCTCGGAGGCCTTGTCCATGGCGGTGTCGTGCGAGACGGAGTGGTTGCACAGCCGGTGCCCGGCCGCCACGACCTTCTTGACGAGGTCGGGATGGGCCTCCGCCTGTGTCCCCACCATGCAGAACGTGGCCTTCACCCCGTACTCCCGCAGCACGTCCAGGACCTGCGGGGTCCACACCGGGTCGGGGCCGTCGTCGATGGTGATGTTGACGCCCCGCGCCCCGGCCTCCGAGGCGTGGGCGATGGATATCGCGACCGGCTTGACGGCCCGCGGCGCGGCCGGCTTGCTCGCCTTCGGCGGCACGTCGTTCGCCGGGCCCGCCTGCGCGGTCCAGACCGAGGCGCCGGCGGCCAGGACCGTCACCCCCAGTGCCGCCCCGACCAGCTTGCCGTACCAGTTCCGCCCAGCACCGTGCCGCGCCATGTCCGCCCCACCTCTCCCGCAGTCCCTCACCGGCTCCCGGTCGCGTGGCGACCACGTGTCAGGACGGTGGCGGGCGGCCGGGGGATGCGTCCGTTACCGAACGCGGACACTTCCGGGAGAGTTCACGGACAACTCCGCCTCGGGCGGACCTGCCGGAGGGGGACCGGGAGGTCCGATCGGCGCCGACGGGCAGGTTGGGGCGCCCGAACCTAGCGTGGAGGGTGGGAAACAGATCAGCCGGAGGGGCACGGACGGAGGGACCGCGGTCATGGGTGACGCGATGGACAAGGCCAAAGGCAGGATCAAGGAGATCACCGGAAAGATCACCGGTCACGAGCGCCTTGAGGCCGAGGGCAGGACGGACCAGATGAAGGCCAAGATCCACGAGAAGGTGACGAACGTACGGCACCGGGCCGAAGGCATCAGGGACTCCCTCAAACGCGACCGCTCGTAACGCGTCCTGGAGAACCGCTCAGGTGCACCGCCGCGAGTCGGACGGCGTCGAGCGGCCCGGCCGGGAGCGCCGCCAGGGCCCCGGCCGGGAGCGTCGCCAGGAGCACGGGCGGGAGCACGCCCGGGAGCGCGGCCGGTGGCGTGGGCCGATCGGGACCTGGACGGCCGTCGTCCTCGTGGTCGTCGTCCTCGTCGCGGCGAACCTGCTGCTGAACCGCTGGACCGGCCCGCTCCGCCTGCTGGCGGCCGTCGCCGTCAGCGCCCTGCTGCTCGGTGTGCTCCGCCGTGCGGGCGGCACCCTGGCGGACGCGGGGCTCGCGCCCGGGACACTGGGCCGCGGGGCGAGGTGGGCGCTGGTCCTGATGGGCCTGGTCGCGCTCGTGTTCGCCGCGGGCGCGCTGCTTCCGGACACCCGCTCGCTGTTCGAGGACCGGCGGTACGACGGGATGACGGCGGGCGAACTCGCGGTGCGCGTGCTCGTGGTGGTCCCCGTCGGCACCGTCCTGGTGGAGGAGATCGCCTTCCGCGGTGTGCTCTACGGGCTCGTGCGCCGGGCCCGGGGGACCGTCTGGGCGACCGCCGTGTCGAGCGTGCTGTTCGGCCTCTGGCACGTACTGCCGTCTCTGCACCTGGCGTCCGCGAAGCCCGCGCTGACCTCCGTCCTGGGGGACTCCGTGCTCGGCTCCGTCCTCGCGGTCGCGGGCGCCGTGCTGTTCACGGCGGCCTCGGGCGTCCTCTTCTGCGAACTGCGACGCCGCAGCGGCAGCCTGCTGGCCCCCATGGGACTGCACTGGGCGGTCAACGCCTTCGGGTACGTCACCGGATTCCTGCTGCGCTGAGCCCGCGGGGGTTCACTTCTCCGGCGGCTGGATGACGTCCCGCAGCCGGTCCAGGTCCTGCGGCGTGAAGCCCGAAGGCCGCATGACCGCGTTCCAGCCGTCGACGTACGCGGCCTTGTACGTGTGACCGTGGCCGTCCGGCACACCCGTGGAGAACGGCAGGTCCGCCGTGACCTGCCAGAAGGTCACGAACGGGATCCAGAACATGCCCTCCAGCACGTCGCCGCCGGGCGCCTCGCCGATCCAGTCGGGCTCGGACAGCGCCAGCGACGGGCTCCACCAGACGATCGGGTCGGACGGGTGCATCAGGTAGAGCACCCGGGTGCCGTCCCAGGGCGCGCCCTCCGGGGTGATCCCGGCGGTCGGGTCGTCGGTGAACCGCACGGTCCGCCCCTGCCGGTAGACGGGCTCGATCTCGGGACTCCCCGGGTCGCGGTGGTCGCTGAACTCGCGGAACAGGGTGTTGAAGTTCGGCGGACCGGCGAACAGGGTGCCGGCGGTGCGGTTGCGGAGGTCGTACTCGCCGCTGAAGGCCGCCTCGCCGCCGAACGACCCCAGGCTCTCGCCGGCGACGAAAAGCCGCGGGCGCTGGTCCTGGGGCAGCTTGGACCAGACGTCGTAGACCGCGTCGAAGAGCTCACGGCCGGCCTCGCGCGCCTTGGACTGGTCCACCAGGTAGGAGAGCCACGACGGCAGGTACGAGTACTGCAGGGCCACCGTGGCGACGTCGCCGTCGCCGAGGTACTCGAACGAGTCCACGGCGGCGGGGTCGACCCAGCCGCTGCCCGTGGTCGTCATGACGAGCAGGTTCGCCCGCTCGAAGCCACCGGCCCGCCGGAGGTCCGCGACGGCCCGCTCGGCGCGCGCCTCCGTGTCGTCGGCGGTCTCCAGCCCCGCGTACGCCCGGACGGGTTCCTGCGCCGGGCGGTGGGTGAAGGCACCGATGTCCCGGGCCGTCGGACCGGTGCCGGTGAAGGCCCGGCCCTGGTAGCCGAGCGTGTCCCACGGCACCAGTGAACCGGGTCCGCCCGAGCGCAGGGACGAGGTGGGCTGGTGCACGCCTTCCGGCGTCTCCGTGTCGCGCAGCGAGAACGCCTCGTTGGTCGCGTTCACGAAGCCGGCCAGCAGGACGCCGCTGATGACGGACCACGCCAGGGCCGCCACCACGACCCAGCCGACCACCCCGGCCGCGCGCGGCCCGATCCAGCGCCGGAGGTGACGGGCGAGCCACCGGTACAGGCGCCGCAGCCCGCGGCCCGCGAGCAGCAGGAGCCAGAAGACGAGCGCGGCCACGAACGGGCAGGCGACGGTGGTGAGGACGTCGTAGTCGGTGACCCCCATGAGCCAGCGGATCTCGTGCTGCCAGTACTGGCCGAACCCGAAGGCCAGGCCGAACAGCGCGACCGCGCAGATCCCGAAGACGCGCCACGAACGGCCCGAGGGGTCCCGCGGGTCCCGGTCGGCGAACGCGCGCCACACGTAGGCCGCGATCACACCGAGTCCGTAGCCGATGGCCGCGCTGATGCCGCAGATCAGTCCCTGGAGCACGCCGCCGCGGGGCAGCAGGGAGGGGGTGAAGGAGAGACAGGCGAGGAGGATCGCCCCCCAGCAGCCGGGGAGCGTGAGCCGGACCGACCGACGGACCCTGGTCGAGCCGCTCGCGTGCTCGGGCGCGAGGGCCTCGGCCTTGTCGGGGTCCTCGGTCTTCCCGGCGCCCCCGGCCTTCTCGGCACGCCCGGCATTCTCGTGACCCTCGGCTTTCCCGGGGTCCTCGGTCTTCTCGTCGTCCGTTGGGTCGTCCGGTGAGTCGTCGGGCGGGGACGGGTGCGCGTCAGGAGCCATGGCTGACCTCCGGGGAAAATGATCCCAAGGCCCGACCCGACGTGCCACCTGTGTCGGACCGGGCCCCGTCGGTCCTAGGCGGTCGCGGCCGTGCCCAGGGGTGCGCCCGCGGGCGGCTCCTCCGCCGACGGCACGTCGGGGTCCGGCTCCGGGTGGGGCACTTCGAGCTGGGTGCGTACGTAGTTCCAGACCACCGCGATCAGCGCGGCCACGGGGACGGCGAGCAGGCTGCCCACGATGCCCGCCACGCTGCCGCCGAACGTCACGGCCAGCAGGATGACCGCCGCGTGCAGACCCAGGCCGCGGCTCTGGATCATCGGCTGGAAGACGTTGCCCTCCAGCTGCTGGACGACCACGATCAGCGCGAGCACGATCAGCGCGTCGGTCGGGCCGTTCGACACGAGGGCGATGAGGACCGCGACCAGACCCGCGAACAGCGCGCCGATGATCGGCACGAACGCGGAGACGAACGTCAGCACGGCCAGCGGCAGCACCAGCGGCACGTCGAGGAACCACAGCCCGAGGCCGATGAGGACGGCGTCGATCAGGCCGACGAACGCCTGGGAGCGCACGAACGCGCCGAGGGTGTCCCAGGCGCGCTCGGCGACGACCGGGATGTCGGTGGCGAGCCGGCCGGGCAGCTGGCGCGTGAGCCACGGCAGGAACCGCGGCCCGTCCTTGAGGAAGAAGAACATCAGGAAGAGCGCGAGGAACGCGGTGACCACGCCGTTGAAGACGGTGCCGAGCCCGGTCGCCAGGGCGGTCACCATGCTGCCGATGCTGTCCTGGAGGCGGGCGACCGCGGTGTCGAGCGCTCCGGTGATCTGGGTGTCGTTGATGTTCAGCGGCGGGCCGGACGCCCACTCGCGCAGCCACCCGATCCCGTCGACCACACCGTCGGCGAGCTCACCGGACTGGGACGCCATCGGCACGGCGATCAGCGCGACGATACCGGCGACGGTCAGGAGGAACAGCACGGTCACCGTGACCGCGGCGAGGGCCGGCGGCCAGCCGTGCCGCCGCAGGAACCGGGCCGGCGGCCAGGTGAGCGTGGTGAGGAACAGGGCCGCGATCAACGGCCACACTATGGACCACATGCGGCCCACGAGCCACAGCGTCACCGCGGCCATCAACAGCACGAGGAGCGATTCGGCGGAGACACGTGCGGCCGTCCGGAGCGCGGCAGCGGATTTCGCGGAACTCAACATGGGGGACATCCAAGCACCTTCGCGTCGGCCCCTACGCGTCAGCGCCTCCCCGCCGCAGCCTCGGCCGCCTCCGCCGCCGACAGGTCGCACAGCGCCTCCCGGTCCTGGCGCGCGGTCTTGGTCAGCAGCGCCGCCACGTGCTTCTCCACCGTCCGGGGCGAGATGTAGAGACGCCCCGCGATCGCCTTGTTGCTCAAACGTTCCGCCAGCAGCTGGAAGACCTCGTACTCACGGACCGTCACCCCCAGCGTCCGCAGCGGCGCCGGAATGCGGTCCGCGCCGCTGCGCCGCTGCCGGACCGAGACCCCGAACTGGCGCAGCAGCGCCCGGCAGGCACCCGCCACGTGCGGAACCGAGGCGGCGTGGAAGTGCTCCTCCGCCCGCCGCAGCCATGTGGCCGGATCGCCCCAGCCGTTCTCCAGCGCCGCCTCCGCCGTCAGGCGCAGCCCGAGATGGAGCGCGGTCGGATACGGGGCGGCCAGCAGCTCCGCCTCGGCGACCGCCGACGCCGCCGACTCCGCCTCGCCCGACCGGCCCAGCAGCACCGCGTGGGCCAGCAGCACGAACTGCCGGTTCCAGCGCATCCGGCTCGCCGACGTGGCCGCCGTACGGTGGTAGTGGTCCCAGTCCGCCTCGCCGGCCAGCACGTCGAGCAGCAGCCGCAGCCCGTGCAGACCGCTCAGATGGAACGTCGTCGGACTGTCCGACTCCTGCGCGCGCGCCCGGTCCAGCTCACGGAGCGCCAGCGGCCGGTTCTCCTCCAGGAGCGCGCAGAAGGCCCGTGCCAGACCGATGCACAGCGGCTCCTCCTGAGAGCCCGCCCCGTCCCAGCCGGTGAACTCCCGCAGCGCCCCCTCCATCGCCGCCCGGTCGCCCTGGTGCGCCGCCAGCGTCGCCCGGGTCATCAGCGCGTACCGCGCCACCGGCGCGAGCCGCAGCCGGGCCGCCGTCGTCGATATCTCCTCGCCGAGCCGCGCGGCCTCCTCGAACCGGCCGCGGAGCACCGCCTGGAGGACGAGGATCGCGTCGATCGAGTAGGCGATGGTGACCGCGCCCAGCCGTAACGCCTCCTCGCGCGCCAGCTCCAGGGAGCGCGTCTCCCCGTCCGCCAGCCACTCGTTCCCGCCGACCCGCACCAGCGCGTACGCCCGCGGTATCGGCAGCCGGTGCTGCTCGGCGATCCGCCGCGCCCGCTCGAAGCACAGCCGCGCCTCGTCCAGATCGCGCTCCCGGGCCAGCACCCCGAGCAGCTCCCAGGCCTGACACGCCACCGCCGGCTGCGGCCCGGCCTCGGCCGCCGACACCGCGGCTCGGGCCAGCTTCTCGGCCGTCTCGGTACGGTCGGGGCCCGGTGTGTCCAGCGCCAGGTACGCGGCCACCACGTCGACGGCGGCCGACTGCGCCGGGTCCCGCACGGTCGTGAGCAATGCCCGGGCCTCGGCGATCTGCGCGTTGCCGTCGGCCCAACGGCCCGCCAGGTGGGCCACCTTGGCGAGCCGGGTGTGGAGCGCGGCGAGCCGGCCGGCCTCCACTCCCGCGCCGACCAGCTCGTGCAGGTCCTCCGCCAGCTCGAAGGCCCGGTCGAACTCCCCGCTCTCCGCGAGCGCCGGCAGCAGCGACTCCAGCACCTCGGCCCGTACCGACCAGTCCTGACGGTGCGCCAGCAGCTCGTCGGCGCCCAGCAGCAGCGACACCCCCGAACCCACGGCACCGTCCGCCAGCGCCCGCCGGCCGGCCTCCGTGAGCAGCCGCGCCGCCCCCACCCGGTCGCCGGCGTCCCGGCGCAGCGCCGCCACCAGCGGGCACCACTCGCCCGGCAGGCCGGGGTGGAGCTCCTCCACCACCTCGGCCGCCCGGCCGGACAGCTTCGCCCGGTCGGTGGGGGTGAGCTGGGCCAGGAGGGCCTCGGCGGTCAGCGGATGCCGGAACGCGTACCAGTCGGGAGCCGGCTCGTCCGGTACGACCAACTGGGCCGCCACGCCCGCGTGCAGATGGCTCAGCAGGCCGTGGTCGTCGATGCCGGACATCCGCTGGAGCACCGGCAGCGGGAAGCGGCGGCCGAGCACGGCGGCGGCCGACAGCAGCATCCGGCCCTGCGGCCCCAGCCGGTCGGTCCGGTGCGCGATGCCCCGCACCAGCGTGCTCGGCACCTCGGTGCGCAGCGAGCCGACGACCTCCCAGGAGACGCCCCGGTGGACCACCGAGCCGTTGCCGATCATGCCGTGGAGCAGCTCCTCGACGACGAACGGATTGCCGACGCTGGTGTCCCAGAGCCGCTCCACGACCTCCTGGGGCACCCGGTCCGCCTCGGTGTCCAGGCAGGAGGCGATCATCCGGGCGACCTCGGAGCGGTCCAGCGGCCCGAGGCCGAGCAGGACTCCGGACCGCCGCTGCGTCACCGAGTGCGCCAGGTCCAGGGCCGCGCACGGCTCCGCGCGGGTGGTGGCGAGCAGGACCACCGGCAGGTGCTCCAGGTTGTCCACCAGGTATTCGAGCACCACCAGCGTCTCGGTGTCGGCGTCGTGCAGGTCCTCCAGGACCACCAGGGCGCCGTGCTCCCTGGACACCACGGAGAGCAGCCGCAGCACGGCCTCGGCGAGCACCACCAGCGAGCCGCCGTTCTGCGCCTCGCCCGCCCAGTCGGGGACCAGCCGGCCCAGGACCGGCCGGTACGGGCCCAGTTCGGCCTCCTCCCACGGCTCGCCGCCGCGGAAGAGCGACATCAGGGCCTCGGTGAGCGGGCGGAACGGCACCATGGGGCCGATCGTGCTGCCCCGGCCGCGCAGCACCCGCATCCCGGCGGAGAACGCCAGGCCCGTCGCCTCGGCCGCGAGCCGTGATTTGCCGATGCCTCCGTCGCCGACCAGGAACACCGTGCTGCCGCGCCGCCCGCGAGCGGTGTCGAGGGCGCGGTCCAACTGGGCGATTTCCGCGTCACGTCCGACGAGGAGAGGGGCTCGGGGATGCATACCCGAGAATTTACCCGTTCATGCCAGGGCATAAGTGACGCTTCGATCAGGTGCCCGAACGCACGGCCCCGGCGGCCGCCTCCGCGGGGTTCGGAGGGCGGCCGCCGGGGACGGGAATGTCAGGTCGGGCCTGTCAGACCGGCAGGATCGGGAAGCTCACGGTGGTGTCGATGTCGTTGAGGATCGCCACGAGTCCGGTGCCGAGGGCGAGACCCGCGAGGGCCCGGGCGCGGGCCGTGGCCCGGTCGCGCCCGGAGAGCGCGATCCGCCCGGCCGGCTCCACCGCGCCGGTGGCGCCGGTTCCCTCGACGGTCGTGTCGGTGAGGGCGGTGGCGGTCTCGCGGGACGGCGTCTGCGGGTTCATGGGGATCCTTTCGAGGTGCGGTCGGATGGACGTGCCTGCGGTGCGTGTCGTGCGTGCGGTGCGAGTGGTCTGTCCCGTGCGTGTGGTGCGTGGAGTGCGTGCGGTGCGTTTCGTACGGGCCTCACGTAGGGGGCGGGTCACCGCTCCCCGGGAGTGGGGTCGAGGAGGAGCACGGAGGGTACGGTCTCGGCGAAGCCCAGCCGGAGCAGGGCGTAGCCGATACCGGACGATCCGGTGAGGAGCCCGGGGGAGGGCACCGTGTCGGGAGTGGCGCACCGGGGTCCGTACCCGTCCAGCGCCCCGAGTACCAGCCCGGCCCGATGGGTGAGCCGGCCCGCGGCCCCGGGGAGCCCGTGCGCGGCGGCGACGGCCAGGGCCTCCAGCGTGCCCGACTCCCCGTGACAGAGGCTGAGATCGCTCAGGGGCGGGCGGTCCCCGGCCAGTCGGTCCCACGCGGCCTCGGGCACTCCGGCGGCACCGGCCCCGGCCGCTCCGGCCACGGCGGCCAGGAGGGAGCCGGACAGCCCCGAGCACCAGCCGATGTCCGTGCCCGTGCCCGTGCCCGTTGCCGTGGGCGAGCCCGCGCCCGGCGACGCGGGGTCGAGCAGGACCCGGCCGGCGGACGCGGTCGCCCCCTCGGCCGAGGGGACGGCCGCGTCGTAGCGGCCCAGCGCCCAGTCCGCCCCCGCCCGCCCCCGCAGGAACCCGTCCGGGAGAGCGCCGGCCGCCGGGAGGAGCCGGCCGGCGAACTCCGCGGCGAGCGCGGCGGCTTCGGGCATCCCGGTCTCCCGGTGCACCGCGAGCAGCGCCGCGAGACCTCCCGCGAGCCCGGTGCCGACGTCCGCCGGGGGACCGGCCGGGTCGTGCGTACGGGCCGAGGCGGCCAGCGCCCGCAGCGCGAGCGGCAGGCAGTCGCCGAGCCGCTCGTCGCCGAGCAGGGTGGTCAGCCGGGCGAGCGCGTAGCAGAGCCCGCCCAGGCCGTGGAACCCGCCGGGCCCCACCGCACGGCTCAGCTCAGGGTCGGAGGCGAGCGCGTGGATGAGCCGGGGCAGCGGACGGACGGCCCGCGACGCCAGGTCCGTGTAGCGGCCGACACCGGTCAGCCGGCCCAACTGGGCGAGGAACAGGGCCACTCCGGTGTATCCGTCGGCGAGACCGGCGCCCATCGGGGTCACCGTCCAGTGCCTGCCGTCGACGAGTTCCAGGCCGATCCAGTTGGCCCGGGAGTCGTCGCGGACCGCACGCCCCACGATCTCGTCGGCGATGCCGCAGGCCGCGGCGAGGAGACGGCGCGGCTCCGGCACCGCGGCCGGCGCCGTGGGCAGGGCCGGCGCGTCGGCGCGGTGCGTGACAGGGCGGGCCCGGCGGGTGGACAGCGCGGCGGAGATGAGCCATTCCTGGTGGTGCCGGTCCACCTCGTCCAGGGCGGAGATCTTCTCCTCGGTGGCGACGAGCGCGGGCCCGGCCAGCAGGCCGGGCAGCCGGGCCCCGCGGGACGACCAGACGTCGGCGCTCCCGGGCCGGTGGGCGAAGACCGGGACGTCGCCGTCCCAGAGGTCCGCGATCTCGTGCTCCACCAGCCGCCGCCGCACCGGGTCGCCCGCGGACTCGGCGTACAGCAGGGAGAACAGCACGTCCCGGTCGACGGCGTCGCCGAGCACGTCGGGATGGGCCGACTCGTCCAGGAGCGTCCCGTACAGCCGGGTCGCCCGGGCCACGAAACGGGCCTGTGCGGATCCGAAGAGGGCCAACGGGCCATCGGGCGCGAGGAGTTCCGTCCGGTGCGCGACCAAGGTGTCGTAGCCCAGCCTGAATCCGGTGAGCAGCGCCGCCCCGTACGCCCCCGGGTCGATGTCCCGGCCGTCCAGCGAAGGACGGTTGGGGGTTCCGGAGTAGGGGACCCGCCGCCGCACCAGGTGCATCGTGTCGGTTCCGGCGTCCGCCCAGTCGACGGCGTCGGCGGGGGACAGTGCTGCCTGGCCGCCGCCGAGGGCCGAGATGTCCAGTGCCCCGTGCTCGCCGATCAGCAACTGGGGCAGCAGACAGGTGCGGTGCACGGAGGCGGCCAGGGCCAGTGCGGCCGGGTCGGGGCCCGCCGTGGTGGCCGCGGGCACCGAGGGGTGCAGCAGCGTCTCCACGTCGACCAGCACCGGCTGGTCCCCGCAGGCGATGAGGTTCTCGCAGTGCATGTCCGCGCCGTCCAGCGCGTACACCAGGGCGAGGAGCGCGCCCTGCCGGCGGTAGAACAGATCGGCCTCACCGACCGAACCGCAGGGGCGGTGGCCGACGAACTCCAGCCAGCCGTAGCCCTCGCGGCGCAGGAACGCCACCGTGCGCAGCCCCAGGCCGGGCAGCCGCTCGTCGAGCCAGGCCACCAGCCGGTCGAAGCCGGCGTGCTGGTCGAGCGGGCGGGGCTTGTACACGACCGTGCGGCCGTCGGCGAAGCGGAGCAGGGCCACCGAGCGGCCCTGCTGGTGGGTGTCCCCGTGACCGAGCTCCACGCCCGTCAGCGCGCCGGGGTCGACACCCCCGAGGAGCTCCGCCACGATCGCCGCCCGGTCGGCGACGAACCGGGCCAGCAGCTCGGCGGTGGCGGCGGTGGCGTGGACGCACTCGGTGCCCAGTAATCGGGCGAGCACCGGATAGCGGGCGAACAGCCCGGACAGCGGGTGGCGGGTGCCGAGCTCCTCGGCGAAGCCGGCGAACCGGCGCTCGGGCGTGGCCCCTTCGAGCCGTCCCTCGACGCGCGCGCGGTTCAGTTCCAGGACGAGGGTGCGCGCCGCCGGAGCCACCAGCCGGTGGCCGAGCTGCCGCTCGAACCCCGCCCGTACGGAGGCCTCGTCGATCCGGCCGGGCAGTGCGCCCGGCAGCGCCCGGAGCCGCTCGGCCAGCGTGCGGCCGGCCGCACGTGTCAGGGGCGCCAGTGAACCGGCGAACGCCCGCCGCCATGCGTCGCGCGGCGCGCCGGGGCCCTGCTCGTCGTCCGTCTGCGCCCACAGGGGCGCCGCGGCCACCGCGCGCTCCACGAACTCCGCCCACGCCGGCCGCGCCGTCCTGGCCGCCAGCCGCGCCGAGGGCTCCGCCGCCAGCGCGGCGACCGTCGGCACGTCGACGCCGAGCTCGGCCAGCCGCGCCAGGAACGCCTCGTCCTGGCCCAGGGCCGTCACCCGGTCCGCCAGCCGCTCCGCCGCCCGGCGGGAGAGCGCCCCGGTGGGAGACCCGGGGGCCGCGAGCCGCTCCCGCAGATGGAGGGCCGGAGCCCACCAGCCCGGGGCCAGGCCCGTCGTGGTGTCGTCCTGTGTGGAGGTGGTGATGGTCACGTGCGCAACGTTCGCAGGACATCCCCCGGTCCCACATGGGGGCATCGCCCCCATGTTTGCCCCACACCCCCCGCACCACCCCCGCACTCCTCCCCGGGGACCCGCCGCACCCGCCCCGTACCCGGCGCCGATTCCCGTACCCCCGCACGGCCGGGCACCACCCCGTACCGCCCCGATCGACCCCTCGCCGCACCGTGGACACACCCGCGAAACACTCGCGCGGAACCCCGGCCGGTCCGGCTCCCAAATCTGGGGGCGGCCGACCCATGCGGTGCGCGGCCGACCGTTCCGACCATGGGTGGCGCCAGGACACACCAAGGGAGGGGACCCATGACCACAGCCATCGGGACGGACCAGTTCGGCGGGCTGCTGCGCGACCACCGCCGGCGCAGCGGCATGACCCAGCAGCAGATGGCCGATCTGGCCACACTCAGCGTCAGGGCCATACGGGACCTGGAGAGCGGCCGCGCCCGCCGCCCCCGGCAGGAGACCGCCCGGCTGCTCGCCGACGTCCTCCGGCTCACCGGCGCGTCCCGCGAAGCGTTCCACGAGGCGGCGCGCAGCCGGCTCGCGCCCGAGACGCCCCGCACCGCGGGGCCCGAGACCTGCCCGCCGCCCGCACTGCTCGGCACGACCTTCGGGCGCCGGCACGAGATCCACTCCCTCGTCGAGCTCCTGACGGTGGATCACCAGAGGCTCGTGAGCGTCGTCGGCCTGGGCGGCGTCGGCAAGACCCGCATCGTCCGGGAGGCGGCAGGCGTCCTCCGGGACGGTCACGGCTGGCAGGTCCTGTGGGTCCAGGCCGCCGGACTCTCCTACGACCTCGGGGAGTTGCGCCACCTCGAAGCGGCCGTGAGCGGTACCCGGGGCGGTCGGGGGCAGGACGTGCTGCTCGTCCTGGACGGCCTCGCGCACCGCGCCGAAGGAACCCTGGTCCACCACCTCCTCGCCCGCGGGCCGGGCCTGCGCGTCGTCGTCACCGCACCCACCCCGGCGCGCCTGGCCGGCGAACAGGTCATGCCGATCGCGCCGTTACCCGTCCCCGGACGGGCGCTCGACCGCGACGCCGCCGCGCTCGACGAGTTCCCCTCCGTCCGGCTGTTCCTGTCCCACCTGCGGCGGCTGCGCCCCTACGCCCCACGCCCCGCCGCGACCCCCGCCGTCGCCGAGCTGTGCCGCGCGCTGGACGGCGTCCCGGGCGCGCTGGAGACCACGGCCGCCTGGGGACTCGTACACGCCCCGGAAGAGCTGCTGCACTCGCTCGCCCGGGACCCCGAGCACTTCTCGGCGCCGCCCGCCGCCTGGGGCCCCGGCCCCGCCTCGGCCGGCGGCCCCGGAGCCGTCGCCCGCAGTCTCGCCGTACTGGAACCAGCCCTGCGGGACAGGCTGTCCGCGCTGAGCGCGCTGCCCGGGAGCTGGACCCTGGACGAGGCGGCACCCCTCACCGGCACCTCCCTCGCCGACACCGCCGCCACCGTGTACGGCCTGCTCATCCACGGCCTGGTCCGCACCGCCGACGAGGACGGCCGGGACCGCTTCCGCGTCCTGCACCGGGTCCGGTCGGTCCTCGCCTGCCGTCACGCCCGGCATCCCGCCGGACACGCAACCCCCACCGGGCGCGCCGCCGGGGCGCCGTCCGTCTGCGCGGTGGCCTGAAGCCCTCCCCGCCGACACCCGTCCCACGGCCGATTCTGCCGGACACCTGCCGCTCGGACTTCCTTCCGGCCCCCGAAGCGGCCCCTACGGTGAAACCGCGCCCCGACCGGACATTCCCGCCGCCACCAGAAACAGGTGAGGAATACGGCGGGAATCGGAGACGACCACGAATTCGGTCACGTCCGGAGATTCGGTGACGACCGGAGATCCGGAGACGGGCAGGAATTCGGCGACGACCGGGAATCGCGGGCGAGAAGACGCCATCCGTCATGTCGAACGAAGGCAGGCTATGAAAGTGGGCACCCCGGTCACCCCGGTACAGACCCCGATTACGGAGGTACGGTCCGCATCCGGACTCAAGGTGATCGTCTCCAGCGTCGCGTCGGACGCGCACACCTGGAACCTCGTGTTTCTGCAACTGCTGCTGGAGGAGCTGGGCCACCGGGTCGCGAACCTCGGGGCCTGCGTGCCCGACGAGCTCCTCGTCGAGGAGTGCCGGCGCCGCCGCCCCGACCTCGTGGTGATCAGCAGCGTCAACGGCCACGGCGCCAACGACGGACGGCGGGTCATCCGGGAACTCCGCGGCCATCCCGAAACCGCCGCCATCCCCGTCGTGATCGGCGGCAAGCTCGGCATCGACGGCGCCGACAGCACCGACCACGCCGCTCTCCTCGAAGCCGGCTTCGACGCCGTCTTCGAAGAAGGCGCGGGCCTCGCGTCGTTCGGATCGTTCCTCAGATCCATCCCGGCGGGCGTGACGACATGACCGTACCCACCCGCCGCCCCGCACCCGCCACCCCCGCGGCCCTGCCCCGGCCCCTGCCCCCGGGCTCCTTCGGGGCCTTCGTCTCCGCCGCGCGGGCGGCCGGCCGCCTGGTCGTCCAGCCCCGCATGGGCATGAGCGACCCGCGGGCCATGCGGGCCGGACTCGCCGCCACCAGAGCCGCGGACGCCACCACCGTCGGCACCGTCACCATCGACAGCTACACCCGCGTCGGCGACCAGACCGCCGCCCGCCGCGCCCTCGCCGACGGCGTCCCCCTCAACGGCTACCCCCTCGTCACCTACGACACCGCCGTCACCCGCTCGGTCCTCGACGGCATCCAGGACCCCACCTTCCCCGTGCAGGTCCGCCACGGCTCCGCCGCCCCGCAGGACATCGTCGCCGCGCTCCTCCGCGCCGGACTCGACGCCACCGAGGGCGGCCCCGTCTCCTACTGCCTGCCCTACGGCCGTACGCCGCTGACCACCTCCGTCGACAACTGGGCCCGCACCTGCGAACTGCTCGCCCGCACCCGCGACCACGGGGCCGAACCCCACCTGGAGACCTTCGGCGGCTGCATGATGGGCCAGCTGTGCCCGCCGAGCCTGCTCGTCGCGCTCAGCGTCCTGGAAGCCCTCTTCTTCGCCCAGCACGGACTGCGCAGCGTCTCCCTCAGCTACGCCCAGGGCACCGACCCCGCCCAGGACGAGGAGGCCCTGCACGCCCTGCGGCGACTCGCGGACGTGCTCCTGCCCGACCTCGACCGGCACGTCGTCGTCTACACGTACATGGGCGTCTACCCGCGCACCCCCGACGGCGCCCGGCTCCTCCTGGAGGAGTCGGCCCGGCTCGCGGTCCGCACCGGCGCGGCCCGCCTCATCGTGAAGACCGCCGCCGAGGCCCACCGCATCCCGACCGTACGGGAGAACGCCGCCGCCCTGGAGGCCGCGGCGCGCGCCGCCGAGGCCGAGGCGGCCTCGCTGAGGGGCCTCGGCACGGGCACGGCCCCCGGCAGCGCCGTCGAGCCGGACACGGCCCCGGGGCGGACCTCCGCCGGGCGGGTCCCCGACACGGGCATCCACGCCGAGGCCTCCGCCCTCGTCCAGGCCGTCCTGGAGATCTCGCCCGACCTCGGCCGCGCCCTGCCGGTGGCCTTCGAACGCGGCTACCTCGACGTCCCCTACTGCCTCCACCCCGACAACGCCCAACGCACCCGCAGCTACCTCGACAGCGACGGACGGCTGCGCTGGTCGGCCATCGGCTCCATGCCGCTCGGCGGCATCGTCGAACTAGGCCACGAGCCCCGCCTCACCTCCAGCGGCCTCCTCAGCGCCCTCCGCCACGTGGAACAGCGCTTCGACGCCACGGCCCTCGACCCCTCGCCCGCCCACCGGCCCCTCGACGACGGGCACCGCCCGCCGACGAACCGCACGGCCCTCACCGAAGAAGGACGGTAGACACCCCATGCTGCACACCACGGACCCGGCGACCGGCCCCACCGCCACGGACCGCCTGCCCGAGGCGCCCGCACGGCACCTGACCGACCCGACGACCCGCGCCGTCGTCCGGCTCCAGAACGGCGTGCTCACGGCGGCCCGCGACTTCCTGCGCGGCCACGGGTTCACCGAGATGCTGCTGCCGATGATCGGCCCCGTCACCGACCCCGGCACCCGCGGCTCCAAGCAGGTCGACATCGACTACTACGGACACCGCTACAAGCTCATGACCAGCGCCATCCTCTACAAGCAGGCCTCGCTGCTCGCCTTCGACAAGATCTTCTCCATCGCGCCCTGCGTCCGCCTGGAACCGCTGGAGACCGCGAACACCAGCCGCCACCTGGCCGAGTTCCACCAGATCGACGTCGAGGTCGCCGGCGCCTCCCGCGAGGAGATCACCCGCCTCGGCGAGGACCTCGTGCGGCACATCGTCCGCGAGGTCAGCGAGCACCAGGCGGAGGAGTTCGAGATCCTCGGCCGCGACACCGGCGCCTTCGCCGAGCTCCTCGGTCAGTCCTTCGGGCACCGCACCCACGCCGAGGCCGTCGCCGAACTCCGCGACCTGGGACACGACCAGAGCGCCGACGCCGAGATCGACTGGGAGGGCGAGGCCCTGCTCTCCGCCAAGTCCGGCCGCCCCTTCTTCGTCACCGACTACCCCAAGGGCTCCCGCGGCTTCTACGACCGCGAGAGCCGCGACGAGCCCGGCACCCTCCGCAACTTCGACATCATCGCGCCCGAGGGCTACGGCGAACTGTGCAGCGGCAGCGAGCGCGAGTTCGAGTACGCCCGGATCGTCGCCCGCATGCGGGAGACCGGCGAGAACCCCGCCAAGTACGGCTGGTACCTCCAGATGGTCCGCGAGGGCATACCGGACAGCGCCGGGTTCGGCATCGGCCTGGAGCGCTTCACCCGCTACCTCGCCGGACTCGACGCGGTGTGGCAGGCCAGCGCCTACCCGAAGGTGCCGGGAGTGATCGCCCCGTGAACGGACGACTCACGGACGGGAGTCCCGGCACGGGCCTCGGAGCGGGCCACGAGGCGAGCGGCGCAAGGAACCAAGGGGCGAGCGGCGCCGCGGACCCCGGGACGGGCACCGAGGCTCGCCCCGGAGCGGGTCACGACGGCCCCGGCCTCAGGGCCGACACCTTCCCCGCCGACGCCGTGCGCGACCGGGCCCGTCGCGGCACCGCCGCCCTCTTCCCGCCCGTCGAGACCTACGGGGGGACCCTGTTCGGCGCCGCGAGGCCCCCGGCGCACGCCGTCGCGGACGCCGACCTCCTGGACGCGCTCCGCCTCGTGCCGCCGGTCTTCATGCCGCGGCGCCTGGAGAAGCTCATCGACCTCGCCCGCGAACCGATGCACCACGACGTGGACCTCACCACCGTCGTCGGCGCGCTCCGCTCCCCGCTCCCCGCCTACCTCTCCGCCTTCGGATCGACCCAGGTGGCCAGCGCCGACCTCGGCACGGCCGCCAGCCGGCAGGCCGGACGGCTCGGCCTCCCCATGGTGATCGGCGAGAACGTCGTCCCCGTCAACGGCTACGGCCGGCTCGGCGGCACCGCCCCCGCCGGGGAAGCCGAACGCTCCCTGCTCGGCCGCATCCGCGCCTACCTCGACGAACTCCCCGACGGCAGCGGCGGCGTCGCCGTGCAGCAGAGCACCGAGGACGCCGACGCCGAGGTGTGGAACCTCGTCTACAGCGATCCCTCCGCCCGCCCGCTGCTGGAATCCGGGCGACTCGCCTTCGAGCTGAAGGTGGGCCAGGGAGCCAAGCCCGGGCTCGGCGGCATGACCGTCCTGGACCGCGCGGCCGCCGCCCGCGTGGCGGAGCAGTACGCCGTCGACGACGTCCTCGGCGGCGAGGAGCGCGTCCTGCGGTGCAGCAGCCCCGGCACCTTCACCGAGGAGATCCTGCGCCAGCAGATCCGCCTGATGCGCAACAACTTCCCGCGCGCCCGCGTCTGGGTGAAGCTCCACCCCGGGCGGGACGTCCGGGAGGCCGCCGCGGTCGCCTGGTCGGCCGGCGCCGACGCGGTCACCGTCGACGGCGCGGAGGGCGGCACCGGCTGGGCCCCGCTCGGCTTCCTCGACGGGGTCGGACTGCCGCTCGGCGAGTGCCTTCGCCGCATCGGCCGCCCCGACGGCGGACTGCTCGTGTCCGGCCGGATGTGGGAGGGCACCCGCGCGGCCAAGGCGCTCGCCCTCGGCGCCACTGCCGTCGGGCTCGGCCGCGCGGCGCTCCTCGCGGTCGAGGAGGACCCCGAGCGGGGCCTCGAACGTCTCGTGGAGGCCCTGTCCCTGGAACTGCGCCTGCTGATCAGCGCGTTGGGCAAGTACGAGGCGGGCGCGCTGGCGTACGAGGACGTGTGGGCGGCCGGCACCGGCCTCCCGCACCAGGACCCCTCGCTCGCCGCACCCCTGGGCACCCAGCCGTGACCGGCTCCACGGCCACGGGCGCCGCGCCCGCCGGCACCCGGACCGGAGGCCCCGGTCTCACGGACGGCGGCTACCTCGGATTCGCCCTCGCCATGGGCCTGTCCGCGCTCGGCGACGCCGCCTGGTACGTGACGCTCGCCTGGTCGGTCACCTCCGACACCGGCCCGGCACGGGCGGGCGCCGTCCTCGCGCTCGCCTCCCTGCCGAGGCTGGTGACGCTCCTCGGCGCGGGTGCCGTCGTCGACAGCGTCGGCCCGCGCCGCGTCATGGTGGGCGCCGACCTGGCCCGCTGCGCGGTCATGGTCCTCGCGACGGCCGGGGCTCTCGCCCTGGGCCCCGGGGTACCGCTGCTCGTGGTGGCGGCGGCCGGACTCTCGCTGTTCGGCGCGTTCTTCATCCCGGCCTCCGGTGCGCTGCGGGCCGGGCTGCTGCCCCACAGCCACCTGGTCCGCGGCAACGCCCTCTACCTGGGCGCCCTCCGCGGCGGCCAGGCGGCGGGCGGTCCCCTCGGCGGGGTGCTGATGGCCCTCGGCGGCATCCCGCTCGTCGCGGCCGTCAACGCCGTGACGTTCGCGATCTCGGCCCTGGCCGTTCTCCGCGTACGGGCACGGGGCACGGTGGCGCCGAAGACGGCGACGCCGGCGAAGCCCGACGGTGCGGACGCGGACGCGGGTGCGGGTGCGGAGGTGGAGGCCGGCGCGTCGGCCTCGCCGGACGAGGGGAAGGGGCAAGCCGGTGCCGGTGCCGGTACCGGTGCCGTCGAGCCGCGGGCGTCCCTGGCCGCGCGCATCGGCGAAGGGCTCCGAGCCGTGGCCGCCACGCCACGGCTGCGGGCCGTCATCACCGTGATCGGACTGACCGAGTTCGCCGGCGCGGGACCCATCAACATCGGCGTGGCACTGATGGCGGACCGGAACGGCTCGGCCGCCGCCGGCGCCGGCCTCCTCCTGACCGCCTTCACCGTCGGCGCCGCCGCCGGGTTCCTGCTGTCCCTCGTGTGGCCGGCCCGCCGACGCGCGGGCCGCGTCCTGATCCTGGGCACCGTCGGGCAGACCCTGTGCCTGGCGGCGCTCGCGTGGGCGCCCTCCATGGTCGCCGCCCTCGCCCCGTACGTCGGCCTGGGCTTCGTCTCGGCCCTGGTCGGCACCGTGCTGGTGTCCTGCGTACAGCGCTGGGCCCCCGAATCCGTACGCGGCCGGGTCGTGTCGATCCAGGCGCTCCTCATCTTCGGCGCCGCCCCCCTCGGCAACCTCGTCATCGGCGTGCTCGTCGAGTGGGCCGGAATGACCTGGGCGCTGCTGCTGCACGCCCTGGTCGCGCTGATCGCCGTCGTCACGGTCGCCCTCACCCCGCTCCTGCGGGAGGCCCGCCTTGACTGACCGCCCCGCCACCGAGACCCGCCGGGCCGCCGCAGACTTCGGCCGCCCCGCCACCGAGACCCGCCCGGACGCCACCGCCTTCGGCCGTCCCGTCGCCGACTCCGGCCGCCCCGCCATCGAGACCGACCGGCCCGTCGCCGAGCTCGCGCGGCTGTTGCGCTCCTGCGCGCTCAGCGCCACCGAGCTGGTCAGCGCCTCCCTGGACCGGATCAGCGCCGTCGACCCGGTGGTCCGTGCCGTCCTCGCGGTCGACGCCACGGCCCTGGACCAGGCCCGTGCCGCCGACCGCCGGCACGCCGCGGGCCGCCCACGGAGCCCCCTGGACGGCATCCCGGTCCTCCTCAAGGACAACATCGACACCGCGGGCCTCGCCGGCACCGCGGGCTCCCGGCTGCTCGCCGGGACCCCGCCCGACCGCGACGCGGAGGTCGTCGCCCGGCTGCGCGCGGCCGGGGCCGTGGTCCTCGGCAAGACGAACCTCACGGAGTGGGGCAACTTCCGCTCCACGGCCAGCATCGAGGGCTGGTCGGCCGTCGGCGGCCAGACCCGCAACCCGCACGATCCCGAGCACAGCCCGTGGGGGTCCTCCGCCGGTTCGGCGGCCGCCGTGGCGGCCGGGATGACCCCGCTCGCCCTCGGCACGGAGACGGACGGCTCGCTCGTCTGCCCGGCAGGCGTCTGCGGGGTCGCCGCGATCAAACCCGCCCCCGGCACCCTCCCGGTGACCGGGGTCGTACCGATCTCCACCGTCCAGGACACCATCGGGCCGCTCGCCGCACGGCTGGAGGACGCGGCACTCTGCCTCGCGGTCCTGACCGGCCACCCGATGCCCACCGCACCGGCCCCGCCCGAGTCCGTACGGGTGGGCCTGTGGCACGTCAAGGGCATGGCACCCGAAGCCCAGGACGTCGCGGAACGCGCCGCCGAACGGCTGAGGGACGCGGGCGCCGTCGTCGTACCCGTCGAGCTCGCCCTGCCCAGGGACATGCTCGTCGACGGACTCGACGCGCTCTGCGCGGAGTTCCCCCCGTCCCTGGAGCAGTACCTGAGCGGCCGGCGCGGCGCGCCCGCCACCCTCGACGAGATCATCGCCGCGAACCGCCTGGACCCCGTCGAGCTCGCCCTCTTCGGCCAGGACCTCTTCGAGCGGTGCGCCGCGCTCACCGAAGCGGACCGGAGGCTCGCCCCCGACCGTCGCCGCCGCTCCCGGCGGCAGGCCCGGGACCTGCTCGCCGCAGCCCTGGCCGATCACGGCGTGGACGTCCTGATGGCCGCGACCAGCGGTCCGGCCTGGCGCATCGACGACGGCCCCGACCCCTTCACGCGGACCAGTTCCACCCTCCCCGCGCTGGCCGGACATCCCAACATCGCCGTGCCGGCCGGATTCTCCGGCGAACTGCCCATCGGCGTCTCACTGTTCGGCCCTGCCGACCTCCCGGAGCTCCTGCCGTACGCGCTCCTCGCCGAACGCTGCTGCGGCGAGCGCCGCACACCGGCAGTTCTGCGCGATCTTCCTCTCCGCTGAGCCGCGCGCCCATTTACTGCCGCCGCACAACTGCCGCCCAGCTGCCCGGGTTCCTGCCTTTCGGGAATTCACGGCGCCGATAGTTTTTCACTGCCCCCGAAGAACAAGAACTGCTTCTAGATCGGGAGAATTCCGATGACCACCAATCCCTTTGAGAACGCGGACGGCGCATACCTGGTCCTCGTCAACCACGAGAACCAGCACTCGCTGTGGCCGGCCGACATCGAGGTCCCGGAGGGCTGGACCGCCGTCCACGGAGCCACCTCCCGGCAGGCCTGCCTCGACTACGTCGACACCCACTGGACGGACATGCGCCCGGCGAGCCTCATCGCCGAGACCGCCGCCGGCTGACCGGCCCTCCTGCAGGACACACCCGCCCGCCCCGCCCCGACCGACAGCCCGAAGTGATGGAGTTGATGAAGGTGTCCATGGACTGCGTCCACGAGGTCTTCGAGGAGCAGGTGGCCCGGACCCCCGATGCCGCCGCCGTGGTCCTCGGGGAACGGGACACCACGTACGGCGAGTTGAACGCCCGGGCCAACCGGCTCGCCCGCCACCTCCTCGCCCTGGGCGTGCGGCGCGGCGACACCGTCGGTGTGCTCCTGGAGCGGGACACCGAGCTGGTCGTCGCCGTCCTCGCCGTCCTCAAGGCGGGCGCCGGATACACCCTCTTCGACCCCGTCCTCCCCGCCGAGCGCGTCCGCGCCGTCGCTTCCTCGGCCGGCGTCACCCGGGTCGTCACCCTCGCAGGCTTCGCCGACCGCTGGGACGGCACGGCGGTGCGACCGGTCTCCGTCGACGCGGAGGCGGGGGTGGTGGCCGGTCTGGACGGTGGTGATCTGGGTCGGATCGCGGGTCCTGAGGATGTGGCGTGTGTGATGTTCACGTCGGGTTCGACGGGTGTGCCGAAGGGTGTGGTGGCTCCGCATCGGGCGATGGCGGGGACGTTGGTGGGTCAGGAGTTCGTGTCCTTCGGGCCGGGCGAGGTGTGGTTGCAGTGCTCGCCGGTGTCGTGGGACGCGTTCGCGCTGGAGTTGTTCGGTGCGCTGTTGCACGGGGGGACGTGTGTCCTTCAGCCGGGTGTCCGGCCGGAGCCTTCGGTGATCGCCGGGCTGATCACGGCTCACGCGGTGTCGACGGTGCACGTCTCCGCGAGTCTCTTCAACTTCCTGTTGGACGAGTATCCGGGGTGTTTTGCCGGGGTGCGGCAGTTGATGACGGGTGGTGAGCCGTTGTCGGTGGCGCATGTCGCGAAGGCGTTGGGGGAGTATCCGGGGCTGCGGCTGGTGAACGGGTACTCGCCGGTGGAGTCGATGATCTTCACCTGCTGCCACGACATCACCCACCAGGACGCCGAAGGATCGGCCGTCCCCGTCGGATCCGCCGTCGCGGGCAAGCAGGTATACGTCCTCGACGAACGCCTCCGACACCTCCCGCCCGGCTCCGAGGGCGAGCTGTACATGGCCGGCGTCGGGCTGGCCCGGGGCTACGCGGGACAGGCCGGTCTCACGGCCGAGCGGTTCGTCGCCCACCCCTACGGCGCTCCCGGCGAGCGCCTCTACCGCACGGGTGACCTCGTGCGGATGAGGCCCGACGGCGTCGTGGAGTTCATCGGGCGCGCCGATGGTCAGGTGAAGATCCGGGGGTTCCGTGTCGAGCCGGGTGAGGTCCAGGCCGTCCTGATGCGGCACAGCGCGGTCCGGCAGGCGGCGGTCGTGGTCCGCGAGGACCGCCCGGGGGACAAGCGTCTGGTCGCCTACGTCGTCCTCGACGCCCTCGCGTCCCCCGGCGAGCTGCGCGCCCACGCCGCCGGCCTGCTCCCCGAGCATCTCGTCCCCTCCGCGGTCGTCGCCCTCGACGCCCTGCCGCTCACCCCGAACGGCAAGCTCGACCGCAACGCCCTGCCCGCCCCCGACCTCCGCACCGGACCCGTGGGCCGTGCCCCCGAGACGCCTGCCGAGCGCACCCTGTGCGTGCTGTTCGCCGACGTCCTCGGAGTGGACGAGGTCGGCGCGGACGAGAGCTTCCTGCTCCTCGGCGGCCACTCGCTGCTCGCCGCCCGCCTCATCAGCCGGATCCGCCGCACCTTCGGTGTCGAGATCGGCATCCGTGAACTGTTCCGGGACCCGACCGCCGCGGGCCTCGCCCGCGCCCTCGACGGCGCCGCGCAGGCCCCCGCGGCCCTGCGTCCCGCCGAGCGGCCCGCCGAACTCCCGCTGTCCCACGCCCAGCAGCGCATCTGGTTCCTCAACCAGACCGAGCGCTCCGGTTCCCCGGCGGGGGACGGCGGCGCCACGTACAACGTCCCGCTCGCCCTCCGCCTGCAGGGCACCCCCGACACCGACGCCCTCCGCATGGCCCTCGACGACGTCGTGGAGCGCCACGAGGCGCTGCGCACCCGCTACCCCGCGCCCGACGGGGATCCCCGCCAGCAGGTGCTGAGCCCCCGGGACGCCCGCGTGACCTGGACCCGTACTTCCCCGGGCGAGGCCGGCCTCGCCGAGGCCCTCGCCTCCGCGGCCCGGCAGGGATTCGACCTGGCCACGGATCTGCCCCTGCGGGCGCATCTGTTCGAGCCGGAGGGTGGTGGTGCGGGGGAGTACGTGCTGCTGCTGGTGGTTCATCACATCGCCTGTGACGGTTGGTCGTTGGCTCCGCTGGTGCGGGATCTGGCGACGGCGTACGGCGCTCGTCTGGGCGGTGGTGTGCCGCCGGAGTGGTCTGCACTGCCGGTTCAGTACGCGGACTACGCGTTGTGGCAGCGTGAGCTGCTCGGTGATCCGGAGGACGCCGACAGTCTCCTCGCCCGCCAGACCGCCCACTGGCGGCAGGCCCTCGCGGGACTCGGCGACGAGCTCGCGCTCCCCACCGACCGTCCCCGCCCGCTCCGGCCCTCCCACGAGGGCGGCGTCGTCCCCGTGGACCTGCCGGCCGAGCTGCACGGAGGACTGCTCGACCTCGCCCGTCGTGACGACAGCACCCTGTTCATGGTCGTGCAGGCGGGGCTCGCCGCCCTGCTGACCCGGCTCGGGGCCGGGACCGACGTCCCCCTCGGCACACCCGTCGCCGGCCGTTCGGACGAGGCCCTGGACGACCTCGTCGGCTTCTTCGCCAACACGCTGGTCCTGCGGACCGACACGTCCGGCGATCCGACGTTCCGGGAGCTCGTCGCCCGGGTCCGGGAGACGGACCTGGCCGCGTACGCCCACCAGGACGTGCCCTTCGAGCACCTCGTCGAGGAACTGAACCCCGTCCGCTCGGCGGCCCGGCACCCGCTCTTCCAGGTCGTGCTCGTCCTCCAGAACAACGCCGTCGCCACGCCGCTGCTGCCGGGCCTCGACCTCGTCCGGCAGGACGTCCTCTCCCTCGACGTCGCCAAATTCGACCTGACCTTCGACGTCACCGAGGCGTATGACGACACCGGTCGTCCCACCGGCATCCGCGGCTCCGCCCAGTACTCCGCGGACCTGTTCGACCGGGGCAGCGTCGAGGTGCTGGTGGCGCGGCTGGTGCGGCTGCTGGAGGCGGCGGTCGCGGATCCGGACGCCCGGATCGCCGACCTGGACGTCCTGGCGGTGGACGAGCGGCGACTGCTGCTGGGGGAGTGGAACACGACGGTGGGCACCTCGCCGTACGAGGTGTGCGTGCACGAGCTGTTCGAGGAGCGGGCCGAGCTCTCCCCGGGTTCGACGGCGCTCGTCTTCGGTGACGGTGATGTGCGGGTGTCGTACGGGGAGTTGGAGCGGGACGCGAACCGGCTCGCCCGGTACCTGGTGGGTCGTGGTGTGCGGCGTGGTGACACGGTGGGTGTGCTGCTGGAGCGTGAGCCGCGGCTGGTCGTGGCGGTGCTGGCAGTGCTGAAGGCCGGTGCCGCGTACACCCTGCTCGATCCGGGGTTCCCGGTGGAGCGGCTGCGGGATGTCGTGGGCCGTGCGGGTGTGTCCCTGGTGGTCACGTCCGGTGTCCTCGGTGACGGTCTCGGTTCGACGGCCGATCTCGTACGGCTGGACGGGGAGGTTGAAGCGGCCGGGGTCGCGGAGTGCGCGGACTCGGTGCTCGGGCGGACTTCGGGTCCCGAGGACGCGGCGTGCGTGATGTTCACGTCGGGGTCCACGGGTGTGCCGAAGGGTGTGGTGGCTCCGCATCGGGCCATGACGGGCACGCTGGTCGGCCAGGACTTCGTGTCCTTCGGACCCGACGAGGTCTGGCTGCAGTGCGCGCCCGTTTCCTGGGACGCGTTCGCGCTGGAGCTGTTCGGCGCGCTGCTCCACGGAGGCGCCTGTGTCCTCCAGCCCGGCGGCAAGCCGGAACCGGAGGTGATCGCCGAACTCATCGCCCGCCACCACGTCACCTCGGCCTACCTGTCGGCGAGCCTCCTCAACTTCCTGCTCGACGAGTACCCCGGCTGCTTCACCGGGATGCGCCAGATCATCGGCGGCGGCGAGGCCGCTTCCCCCGCCCACGCGGCGAAGGCGCTGGCCGAGTATCCCGGACTGCGACTGGTCAACGGGTACGGGCCGGTCGAGGCGATGATCTTCGTCTCGACCCACCACATCACCGAGGGGGACACCGGACGCCCCGCGATCCCGATCGGCCGGCCGATCGGCAACGAGCGGATGTACGCGCTCGACGAGCGGCTCCGCCCCGTTCCGGTGGGCGTCGTCGGAGACCTCTACCTGACCGGTGCCGGCCTGGCTCACGGATACCTGGGCCAGGCGGCCCTGACGGCCGAGCGTTTCGTCGCCCACCCCCACGGTGCCCCCGGCGAGCGGGTCTACCGCACGGGTGACCTGGTGCGGTGGCGTGCCGACGGTGTCCTGGAGTACGTCGGCCGCGCGGACGGTCAGGTGAAGATCCGGGGCTTCCGTGTCGAGCCGGGTGAGGTCCAGGCCGTCCTGATGCGGCACGGCGCCGTCCGGCAGGCGGCCGTCGTGGTCCGCGAGGACCGCCCCGGGGACAAGCGCCTCGCCGCCTACCTCGTCGCCGAGCCCGGCACCGTACTCGATCCCGCCGACGCCCGTGCCCACGCCACCGCGCACCTGCCCGAGCACCTGCGGCCCAGCAGCTTCACCGTCCTGGACACCCTGCCGCTCACCCCCAACGGCAAACTCGACCGCCAGGCGCTCCCCGCCCCCGACCTGACCTCCTCTCCCACCGGCCGGCCACCGCGCACCGCACGGGAGGAACTCCTCTGCGAGCTCCTCGCCGAGGTCCTCGGCGTCGAGCAGGTCGGCATCGACGACAACTTCTTCCACCTCGGCGGCCACTCCCTGCTCGCGGCCCGCCTGATCAGCCGGATCAGCACGGCCCTCGGCGTCCGCGTCGGAATCGCCGAGCTGTTCCACGCCCCCACGATGGCCGCGCTCGCCGAGCGCCTCGACAGCGCGGACACCGGAGCCGCCACCACCGGCACCAGCACCGTTACGGGCACGGGATCCGGATCGGGAACGGACGCGTCGAAGGGCGCCGAAGCCCCCCGTCCCGTCCTCCTTCCGGCAGCCGAGCGGCCGGACCATGTTCCCCTCTCCTTCGCCCAGCAGCGGCTCTGGTTCCTCGACCAGGTCGAGGAACCCAACGCCTCCTACAACGTGCCGCTCGCCCTGCGCCTGCGCGGACCACTCGACTGCGCCGCACTCCGCCGAGCCGTGACCGACGTGACGGCCCGCCACGAGGCCCTGCGCACGGTGTTCCCCACGACGGACGGCGAGCCCCGGCAGCACGTCCTCGCCGTGGACAGCGACAGCGAGAACGCCTTCGGCCGTGCCACCGGCGATGCCCCGGACGCCGTGGCCGCAACCGTGTGGCACACGGCCGACTGCCCCGAGGAGCACCTCCCCCAGGCCCTCCACGAAGCCTCCGTCCACCGCTTCGACCTTGCTGCCGAGCCTCCGCTGCGGGTCACCCTCCTCAGGGTCGCCGAGGACGACCACGCCCTCGTGTTCGTCCTCCACCACATAGCCGCCGACGGCTGGTCCCTCGCCCCGCTGACCCGGGACCTGACCACCGCCTACGTGGCCCGCTGCGCCGGCGTCGCGCCGGACTGGGCACCGCTGCCCGTCCAGTACGCCGACTACACCCTGTGGCAGCGCGAACTGCTGGGCGACGAGCGCGACCCGCACAGCCTGGCCCGCAGACAGCTGGACTTCTGGCGGGAGACCCTGGCAGGGGCACCCGACGCCCCGGCCCTGCCGACGGACCGGCCCCGGCCCGCCGTCGCGAGTCACCGGGGCGACAGCGTGCCCCTCACGCTCGACGCCGAACTGCACGGGCGGCTCCTCGACCTCGCCCGCAGCAACGACTCCACCCTGTTCATGGTGGTGCAGGCAGGCCTGACCGCGCTCCTCACGCGCCTCGGCGCCGGTACGGACGTCCCCCTCGGCACACCGGTCGCCGGACGGTTCGACGAGGCGCTCGACGACCTCATCGGCTTCTTCGTGAACACCCTGGTCCTGCGCACCGACGCCTCGGGCGACCCCACCTTCCGCGAGCTCCTCCTCCGCACCCGTGAGACCGACCTCGCCGCGTACTCCCACCAGGACGTGCCGTTCGAGCGGCTGGTCGAGGAGCTGAACCCGGTCCGGTCACTGGCGCGGCACCCCCTCTTCCAGATCATGCTGGCCCTCCAGGACGCCCCGCCGCCCCTGGCACTGCCCGGCTGCGAGGCCGCCGTCGAGCACCCCGCGCGCCACAGCGCCAAGTTCGACCTGACCTTCGTCGCCGAACAGCACCGCACCCGGGACGGCGCCCCCGCCGGGATCTCCGGCTTCCTGGAGTACGCCACCGACCTGTTCGACCGAGGCACGGCCGAGTCGCTTGCCGCGCGCCTGGTCCGTCTCCTGACCGCCGCCGTCGACCGCCCGGACCTGCCCATCGGCGCACTCGACGTGCTCGCGGCCGACGAACGCACCACGCTCCTCGTCGACTGGAACGCCACCACGCCCGGGACGGCCGCCGTCACCGACCTCCCGTGCGTACACGAGCTCTTCGAGCGGCAGGCGGCCCGCACCCCCGAGCGCACGGCCCTCGTGCTCCCGGACCGCGAGATCGGCTACGCCGAGCTGAACGCCTCCGCCAACCGCCTCGCCCGCCACCTCCGTGACCGCGGCGTGGGGCGCGGCGACACCGTCGCCCTGCTCCTCGGCCGGGACCTCGACCTCGTCGTCGCGGTCCTGGCCGTCCTCAAGGCGGGAGCCGGATTCACCCTCCTCGACACGGAGTTCCCCGTCGAGCGCCTCCGCTCCGTCGTCGCCACCGCCGGCGCCGGGCTGGTCGTGACGACCGGAGAGCCCGCCGACGGCTGGCGGGACAGCGCCGTCCCCTTCGTACGCCTGGACGCGGAGGCGGGGGTGGTGGCCGGTCTGGACGGTGGTGATCTGGGTCGGATCGCGGGTCCTGAGGATGTGGCGTGTGTGATGTTCACGTCGGGTTCGACGGGTGTGCCGAAGGGTGTGGTGGCTCCGCATCGGGCGATGGTGGGGACGTTGGTGGGTCAGGAGTTCGTGTCCTTCGGGCCGGGCGAGGTGTGGTTGCAGTGCTCGCCGGTGTCGTGGGACGCGTTCGCGCTGGAGTTGTTCGGTGCGCTGCTCCACGGAGGTGTCTGTGTCCTCCAGTCCGGCCTGCGGCCCGAGCCTTCGGTGATCGCCGGCCTGATCGCCGCTCGGGCGGTCACCAGCGTCCATGTGTCGTCGAGTCTCTTCAACTTCCTGTTGGACGAGTATCCGGGGTGTTTTGCCGGGGTGCGGCAGTTGATGACGGGTGGTGAGCCGTTGTCGGTGGCGCATGTCGCGAAGGCGTTGGGGGAGTATCCGGGGCTGCGGCTGGTGAACGGGTACTCGCCGGTGGAGTCGATGATCTTCACCTGCTGCCACACGGTGGAGGAGCGGGACGCGTCCGCTTCGTCGATCCCGGTGGGCCGGCCCGTGGCGGGCAAGCGGGTGTACGTGCTCGACGAGCGGCTGCGGCCGGTGCCGGTGGGTGTGGTCGGTGAGCTGTACATGGCGGGTGTGGGTCTGGCCCGGGGTTATGTGGGTCAGGCGGGTCTGACGTCCGAGCGTTTCGTGGCCCATCCGTACGGCGCTCCCGGTGAGCGGGTCTACCGGACCGGTGACCTGGTGCGGTGGCGCGCGGACGGTGTCCTGGAGTTCCTGGGCAGGGCCGATGGTCAGGTGAAGATCCGGGGGTTCCGTGTCGAGCCGGGTGAGGTCCAGGCCGTCCTGATGCGGCACGGCGCCGTCCGACAGGCGGCGGTCGTGGTCCGCGAGGACCGCCCCGGGGACAAGCGTCTGGTCGCCTACGTCGTCCTCGACGCCCCCGCGTCCCCCGGCGCCCCCGCGTCCCCCGGCGAGCTGCGCGCCCACGCCGCCGGTCTGCTCCCCGAGCACCTCGTCCCCTCCGCGGTCGTCGTCCTCGACGCCCTGCCGCTCACCCCGAACGGCAAGCTCGACCGCAACGCCCTGCCCGCCCCCGACCCCACGACGACATCCGGCGGCCGTGCCCCGCGCACCCCGCGTGAGGAGGTGCTCTGCGGCCTCTTCGCCGACGTCCTCGGGCTCCCCGAAACCGGTGTCGACGACGATTTCTTCCACCTCGGCGGCCACTCCCTGCTCGCCGCCCGCCTGATCGGCCGCATCCGCACCGCCCTCGGTGTCGAGGCCGGCATCCGCGACCTCTTCCAGGCGCCCACCGTCGCCGCGCTCGCCCGCCGCCTCGACGGCGCCGAGCAGGCCCGGCCGGCCCTGCGGCCCTTCGCCCGCCCCGAGCAGCTCCCGCTCTCATACGCCCAGCAGCGGCTCTGGTTCCTGGACGAGGCCCAGGGCGGCACCGGCGGCACCGCGTACAACCTCACCTTCGCCGCCCGCCTCCACGGCACCGTCGACCCGGAGGCACTCCAGGCCGCGCTCGGCGACCTCGTCGGCCGGCACGAGGCACTCCGCACCTGCTTCCCCGCCGTCGACGGCCTGCCCAGTCAGTCCGTCGTCCCGGCCGAGCGGGCCCGGCCCGCCCTCGCCGTCGACGACCGGCCCCGCACCCCCGAGGAGCTCACCGCCACCCTCCGGTCCGCCGCCGCCCACCGCTTCGACCTGGCAGCAGAACTTCCCCTCCGCGCGCACCTGTTCACTGCAGAAACGGCAGAAACGGCAGAAACGGCAGAGACGACGGACGCGGCGGGCACGGACGAGCAGGTCCTGCTCCTCGTGATGCACCACATCGCCGCCGACGGCTGGTCCATGAACCCGCTGCTCCGCGACCTCGCCACCGCCTACGCGGCCCGCGCCGCCGGCGACGAACCCCGCTGGACGCCCCTCCCGGCCCAGTACGCCGACTACACCCTCTGGCAGCGCGAGCTCCTCGGCGACGAATCCGACCCGGACGCCCTCCTCGCCCGCCAACTCGATCACTGGCGCCGGGCCCTGGCCGACCTGCCCGACCACCTGCCGCTGCCCACCGACCGGCCGCGCACCGCCGACGCGTGGGCCGACTCCCGCAACGAAGGCGCCCTGCTGCCCTTCCGGCTCGACGCCGAACTGCACCGGCGCCTTCGCGAACTGGCCCGGGACACCCACTCCACCCTGTTCATGGTCGTGCAGGCGGGCCTCGCCGCCCTGCTGACCCGCCTCGGAGCCGGGACCGACATCCCGCTCGGCACGGCCGTCGCCGGCCGTTCGGACGAGGCCCTGGACGACCTCGTCGGCTTCTTCGTCAACACGCTGGTCCTGCGGACCGACACGTCGGGCGATCCGACGTTCCGGGAGCTGGTCGCCCGGGTCCGGGAGACGGACCTGGCCGCGTACGCCCACCAGGACGTGCCCTTCGAGCGCCTCGTCGAGGAACTGAACCCCGTCCGCTCGCTCACCCGGCACCCCCTCTTCCAGGTGCTGCTCGTCCTCCAGAACACCGAGGAGACCGACGTACGCCTCGGCGACGCCACCGCGCGCCCCGAGCCCGTCCAGAACACCGACGCCAAGTTCGACCTCTCCCTCGCCCTCACCGAGACCCACGACGCCGACGGAGCGCCCGCAGGACTCGACGGAGGCCTGGAGTACGCCACCGGCCTCTTCGACACCGACACCGTACGGACGCTCCTCGCCCGCCTGGAGCGCCTCCTGCTCGCCGCCGTCGCCGACCCCGACCGCCCCCTCGGCACCCTCGACGTGCTCTCCGCCGAGGAACGCCACACCACCCTCACCACCTGGAACGACACCGCGGCCGACTACCCCCACGACCGCGGCCTGCACGAGCTGTTCGCCGCACAGGCCGCCCGCACCCCCCACGCCGTCGCCGTCGTCTCGGGCGACGAACGGATCGGCTACGGAGAGCTCGACGCCCGCGCCAACCGCCTCGCCCACCACCTCATCGACCTCGGCGTCACCCACGGCGACCTCGTCGGCGTCCTCGTCGACCGCGGCCCCGACCTCGTCACCGGCATCCTCGCCGCCCTCAAGTGCGGCGCCGCCTACGTACCCCTCGACCCCGGCCACCCCGAGGACCGGACCCGCTCCCTCGTCGCCGAGGCCGACGTCCGGACCGTCGTCACCCACACCCGGCTCGCAGACCGCCTGCCCGGAGACCTCACCGCCGTCCGGACCGACGCACCCCACGACCGCCGGCTCATCGACGGCCGCCCCGCCACCGCCCCCGACGTGCGGGTCCACGCCGACGACATCGCCTGCGTCCTGTTCACCTCCGGCTCCACCGGGCGCCCCAAGGGCGTCGCCTCCCCGCACCGCGCCACCGTCCGCACCTTCTTCGGCCAGGACTACATCGACTTCGGCCCCGACCAGGTCTTCCTCCAGTGCGCCCCCGTCTCGTGGGACGGCCTCACCCTGGAGATGTGGCCCGCCCTCCTGCACGGCGGCACCTGCGTCCTCGCCCCCGGCCAGAGCCCCGAACCCGCCGCGATCGCCGCCCTCGTCACCGCACACGACGTCACCACCGTCTGGCTGTCCGCGGGACTCTTCGCCGTCATGGCCGACACCCACCCGGAGGTCTTCCACACCCTCCGCCAGGTCATGACCGGCGGCGAGGCCCCCTCCGTGGCCCATCTCCTGCGCGTACGGAGGGACTTCCCGCACCTGCGGATCGTCCACGGCTACGGCCCCGTCGAATCCATGGTGTTCACCAACTGCCACCAGGTCACGGCGGACGACGAGGGACGCACGGTCGTCCCCGTCGGCACCCCCCTCGCCAACACCCAGGTGTACGTCCTCGACGAACACCTCCAGCCCGTCCCCGTCGGCGTCGTGGGCGAGTTGTACGTCTCCGGAGACGGCCTCGCCCACGGCTACCGCCACCGCCCCGACCTCACCGCCGAACGCTTCACCGCCCACCCCTACGGGCCGCCCGGCGCCCGGATGTACCGCACCGGCGACCTCGTCCGCTGGCGCGCCGACGGCGAGCTGGAGTTCGCCGGGCGGGCCGACGGCCAGGTCAAGGTGCGCGGCTTCCGGATCGAGCCCGGCGAGATCGAGGCCGTCGCCGCCCGCCACCCCGGCGTCGCGAACGTGGCCGTCGTCGTCCGCGAGGACCGGCCCGGAGACCGGCACGTCGTCGCCTACGTCGTCGGCACCGCCGATTCGGCCGAGCTGCGCGGCCACCTGGCGGCCACCCTGCCGACGCACATGGTGCCGTCCGCGGTCGTCCCCCTCGACGCCCTCCCGCTCACACCCAACGGCAAGCTCGACCGCCGCGCCCTGCCCGCACCCGACTTCGCGGCCGGCGCCACGCACCGAGCCCCGCGCACCCCCCGCGAGGAGATCCTCTGCGGGCTGTTCGCCGAACTCCTCGGGCTCCCGGACATCGGCATCGACGACGACTTCTTCGACCGTGGCGGCCACTCGCTCCTCGCCGCCCGACTGGCCGCCCGCGTCCGCGCCGCCCTCGGCGCGGAGATCACCCTCCGCGACCTCTTCGGCGCCCCGACCGTGGCGACGCTCGCCGAACGCCTCGACACCGCCGACCGGGCCCGCCCCGCACTGCTCCCCGCCGAGCGGCCCGCCGAACTCCCGCTGTCCTACGCCCAGCAGAGGCTGTGGTTCCTCGACCGGGCCGAGGACGGAGCCGCGTCCTACAACGTCGCCCACGCACTGCGCCTCGACGGCCCGCCCGACCGCAAGGCCCTCACCGCCGCGCTCTCCGACCTCGTCCACCGGCACGAGGCACTGCGCACCGTGTTCCCCGAGGAGCACGGCCGCGTGCGGCAGCTGGTCCTGCCGCCCGAGGAGGCACGCCCGGACCTCGCGGTGACGTCCGTGCCGACGGTCGAAGCGGCCGCCACGGCCGAGACGCTCGAAACGGCCGGCCTGTCGGCCGCCCTCTCCGCCGAAGCCGCGCGGACCTTCGACCTGGCCACGGATCTGCCCCTGCGGGCGCATCTGTTCGGGCCGGAGGGTGGTGGTGCGGGGGAGTACGTGCTGCTGCTGGTGGTTCATCACATCGCCTGTGACGGTTGGTCGTTGGCTCCGCTGGTGCGGGATCTGGCGACGGCGTACGGCGCTCGTCTGGGCGGTGGTGCGCCGCCGGAGTGGTCGCCGCTTCCCGTCCAGTACGCGGACTACGCGTTGTGGCAGCGTGAGCTGCTCGGTGATCCGGAGGACGCCGACAGTCTCCTCGCCCGCCAGACCGCCCACTGGAAGGCCGCGCTCGCCGGAGTCCCCGACACCCTCGGCCTGCCCACCGACCGGCCCCGGCCCGCCGTCGCGAGCCACCGCGGCGACACCGTGCCCGTCCACCTCGAAGCGCGCCTCCACCAGGACCTGCTGCACCTGGCCCGGAGCTCCGGCGGCACCCTGTTCATGGTCCTTCAGGCCGCACTGGCCACGCTGGCGACCCGGCTCGGGGCCGGGACCGACGTCCCCCTCGGTACACCCGTCGCCGGCCGTTCGGACGAGGCCCTGGACGACCTCGTCGGCTTCTTCGTCAACACGCTGGTCCTGCGGACCGACACGTCGGGCGATCCGACGTTCCGGGAGCTCGTCGCCCGGGTCCGGGAGACGGACCTGGCCGCGTACGCCCACCAGGACGTGCCCTTCGAGCACCTCGTCGAGGAGCTCAACCCGACGCGCTCGCTCGCCCGGCACCCGCTCTTCCAGGTCATGCTCGTCCTCCAGAACAACGCCGAAGCGGCACTCGAACTCCCCGGACTCGACGCCCGGATGGAGACCGTCCTCAACGGCACCGCCAAGTTCGACCTCACGGCCGCCTTCACCGAGACCCGCGACGGCGAAGGCAAGCCGTCCGGCATCACGGGCGCCCTCGAATACGCCGTCGATCTCTTCGACCGGGGCAGCGCCGAGGTGCTGGTGGCGCGGCTGGTGCGGCTGCTGGAGGCGGCGGTCGCGGAACCGGACGCCCGGATCGGTGACCTGGACGTCCTGGAACCCGGCGAACGGGACCTGCTGCTGCGCGACTGGAACGCCACAGCCGGCGACCCGGATGCCCACGAGATGTGCGTGCACGAACTGTTCGAGCGGCGCGCCGCTGCCTCGCACGACTCCACGGCGCTCGTCTTCGGTGACGGTGATGTGCGGGTTTCGTACGGGGAGTTGGAGCGGGACGCGAACCGGCTCGCCCGGTACCTGGTGGGTCGTGGTGTGCGGCGTGGTGACACGGTGGGTGTGCTGCTGGAGCGTGAGCCGCGGCTGGTCGTGGCGGTGCTGGCGGTGCTGAAGGCCGGTGCCGCGTACACCCTGCTCGATCCGGGGTTCCCGGTGGAGCGGCTGCGGGATGTCGTGGGCCGTGCGGGTGTGTCCCTGGTGGTCACGTCCGGTGTCCTCGGTGACGGTCTCGGTTCGACGGCCGATCTCGTACGGCTGGACGGGGAGGTTGAAGCGGCCGGGGTCGCGGAGTGCGCGGACTCGGTGCTCGGGCGGACTTCGGGTCCCGAGGACGCGGCGTGCGTGATGTTCACGTCGGGGTCCACGGGTGTGCCGAAGGGTGTGGTGGCTCCGCATCGGGCCATGACGGGCACGCTCGTCGGCCAGGACTTCGTGTCCTTCGGACCCGACGAGGTCTGGCTGCAGTGCGCGCCCGTTTCCTGGGACGCGTTCGCGCTGGAGCTGTTCGGCGCGCTGCTCCACGGAGGTGTCTGCGTCCTCCAGCCCGGCCTGCGGCCCGAGCCTTCGGTGATCGCCGGCCTGATCGCCGCTCGGGCGGTCACCAGCGTCCATGTGTCGTCGAGTCTCTTCAACTTCCTGTTGGACGAGTATCCGGGGTGTTTTGCCGGGGTGCGGCAGTTGATGACGGGTGGTGAGCCGTTGTCGGTGGCGCATGTCGCGAAGGCGTTGGGGGAGTATCCGGGGCTGCGGCTGGTGAACGGGTACTCGCCGGTGGAGTCGATGATCTTCACCTGCTGCCACACGGTGGAGGAGCGGGACGCGTCCGCTGCGTCGATCCCGGTGGGCCGGCCCGTGGCGGGCAAGCGGGTGTACGTGCTCGACGAGCGGCTGCGGCCGGTGCCGGTGGGTGTGGTCGGTGAGCTGTACATGGCGGGTGTGGGTCTGGCCCGGGGTTATGTGGGTCAGGCGGGTCTGACGTCCGAGCGTTTCGTGGCCCATCCGTACGGCGCTCCCGGTGAGCGGGTCTACCGGACCGGTGACCTGGTGCGGTGGCGCGCGGACGGTGTCCTGGAGTTCCTGGGCAGGGCCGATGGTCAGGTGAAGATCCGGGGGTTCCGTGTCGAGCCGGGTGAGGTCCAGGCCGTCCTGATGCGGCACGGCGCCGTCCGGCAGGCAGCCGTCGTGGTCCGCGAGGACCGCCCCGGCGACAAGCGCCTCGCCGCCTACCTCGTCGCCGAGCCCGGCACCGTACTCGATCCCGCCGACGCCCGTGCCCACGCCACCGCGCACCTGCCCGAGCACCTGCGGCCCAGCAGCTTCACCGTCCTGGACACCCTGCCGCTCACCCCCAACGGCAAACTCGACCGCCAGGCGCTCCCCGCCCCCGACCTGACCTCCTCTCCCACCGGCCGGCCACCGCGCACGGAGCAGGAGAAGCTCCTGTGCGATCTCTTCGCCGAGGTCCTCGGGATCCCGGACGTCGGAGTGGACGACGACTTCTTCCACCTCGGCGGCCACTCCCTGCTCGTCACCCGGCTCATCAGCCGCATTCGTGCGGTCTGCGACACCGAACTGTCCATCAAGACCGTGTTCGAGGCATCCACGCCGGCGGCTCTCGCCGAGCGACTGGTCGGTGCCGAGAAGGCCAGGCCCGCCCTGCGGCGCCGGTCCCGCTCCTGAGGAGAATCCATGATCCCGTTGTCGTACGCGCAGCAGCGGCTGTGGTTCCTCAGCCGCACGCAGCCGAACCCCAGCTACAACGTGCCGCTCGCCCTCCGTCTGGGCGGCACCCTGGACGCCGACTCCCTGCGCCTGGCACTCCTGGACGTCCTCGGCCGTCACGAGGCCCTGCGCACCCGCTTCCCCGAGGCCGAGACCGAGACCGGCGCCGAGGGCGAGGTCGAAGCCGGGTCCGAGCCGGAGACCGGGTCCGAGACCGCTTCCGGCCCCTGGCAGGACATCGTCCCCGTCGAAGACATCGACCTCCCCTGGGAGTCCGTCGCCACGAACCCCGACCGGCTGTCCGCCGACCTCGGCGACGCCGCCCGCCACGTCTTCGACCTGACCGCCGAACTCCCCCTCCGCGCGACCCTGTTCAAGGTCGCCGACGACGACCACGTCCTCCTTCTCGTCTGCCACCACATAGCCGCCGACGGCTGGTCCCTCGGCCCGCTCGTCCGGGACCTCGCCACCGCCTACACGACCCGGAGCGCTTCAGGACAGGCGCCGGAATGGCCCGAACTCCCCGTGCAGTACGCGGACTACACGCTGTGGCAGCAGGAGGTGCTGGGGCGTGTGGAGGATCCGGGGAGTGTGGCGTCGGGTCAGTTGCGGCACTGGAAGGAGGTGCTGGCGGGGCTGCCGGAGGAGTTGGCGCTTCCGGTGGACCGTGTGCGTCCGGCGGTGCCGAGCCATCGTGGTGACGCGGTGCCGGTGACGCTCGATGCCGGGGTGCACGGGCGGGTGGTGGAGTTGGCGCGGTCGTCGGGTGCGACGGTGTTCATGGTGTGTCAGGCGGCTCTGGCGGCTCTGTTCACCCGCCTCGGGGCGGGGACGGACATTCCGCTGGGGACGCCGGTGGCCGGTCGTACGGACGAGGCGCTGGACGAGCTGGTCGGCTTCTTTCTCAACACGTTGGTGCTGCGGACGGACACGTCGGGTGATCCGTCGTTCCGTGAGCTGCTGGCCCGGGTCCGGCATGCGGACCTGGAGGCGTTCGCGCATCAGGACCTGCCGTTCGAGCGGCTCGTGGAGGAGCTCAACCCGGCCCGTTCGCTGGCCCGCCACCCCCTCTTCCAGGTGATGCTCGTCCAGAAGGACGCGGGCGGCCCCGGGGGCCGCTCCGCCTCCTGGCCAGGCCTGGACGTCGAGACGCTCCCCATCGGCACCGGTTCGGCGAAGTTCGACCTGACGGTGGGGATCGAGGAGCGGTACGACTCCGAAGGCCGTCCGGCGGGTCTGGACTGGACGCTCGGATACGCCTCCGACCTCTTCGACCACCCCACCGTCGAGCTCCTCGGCCACCGGCTCTCGATCCTCCTCGCCGCCCTCGCCCAGGACCCCGACCAGGCCCTCGGCGCCGTCGACCTCCTCACCGACGAGGAACGGCGCCGGCTGCTCCCCGCACCGGGCGACGAACGGCCCGCAGTGACACCCGGCCGCGTCGACCGGGTCTTCGAGGCCCAGGCCGCCCGGACCCCCGACGCCACCGCTCTCCTCTTCGACGGCGAGACCGTCACGTACGGCGCGCTCGACGCCCAGGCCACCCGGCTCGCCGCCCGCCTCCACGCCGGCGGGGTGCGGGCCGGGGACATCGTCGCCGTACACCTGGAGCGCGGGCCCGACCTGGTGCGCGCCCTCCTCGCCGTACTCAAGGCGGGAGCGGCCTACACCCTCCTCGATCCGGACTTTCCCGCCGAGCGGCTGTCCGCCGTCCTCGACCGGACCCGGGCCACGGCCGTCGTCACCGCCCCCGACGTCCCCGAGTGGCTCGCGGCCACCGGCGTCCCGCCGGTCCACCCGGCCGCGCCCGACGACGCCCCCGAGCCCGCGTACCTCCTCCCCGCCGGTCCCGACAGCGCCGAGGCGCCCGCCTGCGTGATGTTCACGTCCGGTTCCACGGGCGTCCCGAAGGGCGTGGTCGCCCCGCACCGTGCCCTCACCGGCACCCTCACCGGCCAGGAGTACGCACCCTTCGGCGCAGGCGAGACCTGGCTGCAGAGCGCCCCCATGTCCTGGGACGCCTTCGCCACCGAACTCCTCGGCCCGCTCCTCAACGGCGGCCGTGTCGTGCTCCAGCCGGGGCAGCGCCCCGACCCGGCCACCATGGCCGCCCTGGTCACCCGGCACGGCGTCACCGTCCTCAAGGCCTCGGCGAGCCTCTTCAACCACCTGCTCGACGAGCACCCGGAGGCCTTCCAGGGCCTCCACGCCGCCATGACCGGCGGCGAGGCGGCCTCCGTCGCCCACACCGCCCAGGTGCTCGAACGGTTCCCCGGGGTCCGCGTCACCAACGGCTACGGCCCCGCCGAGAGCATGGGCTTCACCACCTCCCACACCATCACCGCCGCCGACCTCACCGGCTCGCCGATCCCCGTCGGGACACCCGTCCACGGCAAGTACGCGCACGTCCTCGACGACCGGCTCAGGCCGGTGCCCGACGGTGTGCCGGGCGAGCTGTACCTGTCCGGCGCCGGACTCGCGCTCGGCTACCTCCACCGCCCCGCGGCCACCTCGGAGCGCTTCGTGGCGCACCCGTACGGCGCACCGGGCGAGCGGGCGTACCGCACCGGCGACCTCGTGCGCCGCAGGGCCGACGGCGTCCTGGAGTACCTCGGCCGCGCCGACGACCAGGTCAAGATCCGCGGCTTCCGCGTCGAACCGGCCGAGATCGAGACCCACCTGACCGCGCACCCCGACGTCCGGCAGGCGGCCGTCGTCGTCCGCGAGGACCGGCCCGGCGACCGGCGCCTGGTCGCGTACGTCGTCCCCGTCCGCGCCGGCACGACTCCGGCCGGCCTGCGGGCCCACACCGCCGCACGCGTCCCCGACCACCTGGTGCCGTCCACGTTCGTCACCCTGGACGCCCTGCCCCTCACCCCGAACGGCAAGCTCGACCGCCGCGCCCTCCCCGCCCCCGAGATCAGCGCCGCACCCGGCGGACGGGCCCCGCGCACCCCGCGCGAGGAGATCCTCTGCGGGCTGTTCGCCGAACTCCTCGGCGTCGGCGCGGTCGGCGCCGACGACGGTTTCTTCGACCTCGGCGGCCACTCCCTGCTCGCCGCCCGGCTCATCACCCGGGTCCGTGCCGCACTCGGGGTGGAGATGACCGTCCGCGACCTGTTCCAGGCGCCGACGCCCGCCGGCCTCGCCGGCCGCCTCGACGCCGCCGTCCGGGCCCGCCCCGCCCTGCGCCCGGTCGCCCGCCCCGCGACACCGCCGCTCTCCTTCGCCCAGCAGCGGCTCTGGTTCTTCGGACGGGTCGACGACAGCCCGCTCTACAACGTGCCGTTCGCCCTCCGCCTGCGCGGCACCCTGGACCGCGAGGCCCTGCGGGCGGCGCTCGCCGACGCGGTCCGCCGCCACGAGTCGCTCCGCACCCGCTTCCCGGAGTCCGGGACCGGCCCCTGGCAGGACGTCGTCCCGGCCGAGGAGGCCCAGGACCTGGTTCCCTGGGAGTTCCACGCCACGGACCCCGCCCGCCTTGAGGCCGACCTCAGCGACGCCGCCCGCCGCCCCTTCGACCTGACCGGCGGAATGCCCCTGCGGGCCGCCCTGTTCACGGTCGCCGAGGACGACCACGTCCTGCTCCTCGTCCTCCACCACATCGTCTGCGACGGCTGGTCGATGGGGGCGCTCGCCCGGGAGGTCGCCGCCGGGTACACGGCCCACGCCGCCGGCCGGCCGTCCCCCGCGCGGCCGCTCCCCGTGCAGTACGCGGACTACACGCTGTGGCAGCAGGAGGTGCTGGGGCGTGTGGAGGATCCGGGGAGTGTGGCGGCGGGTCAGTTGCGGCACTGGAAGGAGGTGCTGGCGGGGCTGCCGGAGGAGTTGGCGCTGCCGGTGGACCGTGTGCGTCCGGCGGTGCCGAGCCATCGTGGTGACGCGGTGCCGGTGACGCTCGATGCCGGGGTGCACGGGCGGGTGGTGGAGTTGGCGCGGTCGTCGGGTGCGACGGTGTTCATGGTGTGTCAGGCGGCTCTGGCGGCTCTGTTCACCCGCCTCGGGGCGGGGACGGACATTCCGCTGGGCACGCCGGTGGCCGGTCGTACGGACGAGGCGCTGGACGAGCTGGTCGGCTTCTTCGTCAACACGTTGGTGCTGCGGACGGACACGTCGGGTGATCCGTCGTTCCGTGAGCTGCTGGCCCGGGTCCGGCATGCGGATCTGGAGGCGTTCGCGCATCAGGACCTGCCGTTCGAGCGGCTCGTGGAGGAGCTCAACCCGGCCCGTTCGCTGGCCCGCCACCCCCTCTTCCAGGTCCTCCTCGTGAAGAAGGACCCCACCGCCTCCGGCCAGGCCGAGTCCATGCCCGGCCTGCGCACCGAGGTCGTCCCGGTCGGCACGTGGGTCGCGAAGTTCGACCTGACGGTGGGGATCGAGGAGCGGTACGACTCCGAAGGCCGTCCGGCGGGTCTGGACTGGACGCTCGGATACGCCTCCGACCTCTTCGACCACCCCACCGTCGAGCTCCTCGGCCACCGGCTCTCGGTCCTGCTCTCCGCCCTCGCCCAGGACCCCGACCAGGCCCTCGGCGCCGTCGACCTCCTCACCGACGAGGAACACGACCAGGTCGCCCACCGGTGGAACGACACCACCGTCCCCGTCCCCGCGACCACCCTGCCCCGGCTCTTCGCCGAACAGGCCCGCCGCACTCCCGGGGCCACCGCCGTCCTCTTCGAGGACGAGCGCCTCGACTACGCCGCGCTCGACGCCCGCGCCGAGCACCTCGCCCGCCACCTCGTGGCCCACGGCGCCCGGCCCGAACGCGTCGTCGCCGTCGCCCTGCCCCGCTCCGTCGAGCTGATCGTCGCCCTGTACGCCGTGCACAGGGCCGGCGCCGCCTATCTGCCCGTCGACCCCGACTACCCCCGGGACCGCGTCGCCCACATGCTCCAAGACGCAGAGCCCGCCCTCGTCCTCACCCCCGAACTCCTCGGCGAACTCGAAGCCGCCCCCGCCCCCGGCGCCGTACGCGAACTGCCCGAGGCCCTGCCCGGACACCCCGCCTACGTCATCTACACCTCCGGGTCCACCGGCCGGCCCAAGGGCGTCGTCGTCACCCACGAGGCCATCGTCAACCGGCTCCTCTGGATGCAGCACACCTACGCACTCGAACCCGGCGAACGCGTCCTGCAGAAGACCCCGTCCAGCTTCGACGTCTCCGTCTGGGAGTTCTTCTGGCCCCTCGTCACCGGCGCCACCCTGGTCGTCGCCCGGCCCGAGGGCCACAAGGACCCCGACTACCTGTCCACCCTCATCCAGCGTCACTCCATCACCACCGCCCACTTCGTCCCCTCGATGCTGGAGGCGTTTCTCGGCGCCGCCGACGTCGCCGCCTGCCGCTCCCTGCGGCGCGTCATCTGCAGCGGCGAGGCCCTGCCCACCGTGCTCGCCGAACGCTTCGCCGCCGTCAGCGCCGCCGGACTCCACAACCTGTACGGCCCCACCGAGGCCGCCGTCGACGTCACCGCCCACCGCTTCGACCCGGCCCGCGACGGTGCCCCGTCCGGCGCGGCCGGCGTCCCCATCGGGCGGCCCGTCTGGAACACCGGCGTGCACGTCCTCGACGCCGGGCTGCGGCCGGTGCCGCCGGGAGTCACCGGCGAGCTCTACCTCTCCGGCGTCCAGCTCGCCCGGGGATACCTCGGCCGCCCCGCCCTCACCTCGGAACGCTTCACCGCCGCACCCTTCGGGCCGCCCGGCAGCCGGATGTACCGCACCGGCGACCTCGCCCGGTGGCGCGCCGACGGCGTGGTGGAGTTCCTCGGCCGCGCCGACGACCAGGTGAAGATCCGCGGCTTCCGCATCGAACTCGGCGAGATCACCGCCGTGCTCACCCGCCACCCGGGCGTCCGCCAGGCCGCCGTCGTGGTCCGCGAGGACCGGCCCGGCGACAAGCGCCTCGTCGCCTACGTCGTCGGCGAGACGGACGGGCTGCGCGACCACGCCGCCCGTGCCCTGCCCGCCCACATGGTGCCCGGACAGTTCGTCGGCCTCGCCGAACTGCCCCTGAGCCCCAGCGGCAAGCTCGACCGCCGTCGCCTGCCCCGGCCCGCCCGCGCGGACACCGCACCCGTCCGCGGGCCCCGGGACGGCCGGGAGGAGACCCTGTGCGGGCTGTTCGCGGAGACGCTCGGCGTGGAGACCGTCGGCATCGACGACGGCTTCTTCGACCTCGGCGGCCACTCCCTGCTCGCCACCCGCCTGATCGCCGGCATCCGCCGCGCCTTCGGCGTCGACCTCGGCATCCAGGCAGTCTTCGAAGCGCCCACCGTCGCGGGCCTCGCCGCCCGGCTCGCCGACGACGGCCCCACGACCGGCGACACCTTCGGGTCCCTCCTGCCGCTGCGCCCGCGCGGCGCCCTCGCCCACGCCGCACCGCTCTTCTGCGTCCACCCCGCGGCCGGCATCAGCTGGGTGTACGCGGGCCTGCTGCGCCACCTCGACCCCGAGCGGCCGCTGTACGGGCTCCAGGCCCGCGGCCTGACCCCGCCGGAGCTGCCGGCGGCCGGGCTGGACGCGATGGTCAAGGACTACCTGGCGCAGCTCCGCTCGGTGCAGCCCGAAGGGCCGTACCACCTCCTCGGCTGGTCCTTCGGCGGGCTCGTCGCCCACGCGCTGGCCACCCGGCTGCGCGCCGAGGGGCAGGAGGTGGCCCTGCTGGCCCTCATGGACGCCTACCCGCACCTCGTGACGGAGCCGTCCGGCACCCAGACCGACCCGCCTCCGTCCTGGGTCCCCGGCGGACCGCCGCCCGCCTCCTGCCCGCGGACGCTTGCCGCCCTGCTGGAGTCCCTGGGCCTCCCCGTCCCGGCCGGCACCCTGACCTTCGCGCGGTTCGCGGAGACCGTACGGGAGACCGACGGCCCGCTCGCCCGGTTCGACGGCCCCGCCCTCGCCGCCCTGGCCGAGGTGTTCTCCTCGAACGTCCGGCTGCGGCACGAGTTCGTCCCCGAACGCTTCGACGGCGACCTGCTGTTCTTCGCCGCCACCGAGGGCCGGACCGGCCGCCGCCCGCGGCCCGACGACTGGAGCCCGTACCTCACGGGCCGCCTCGACGTCCACGAACTTCCCTTCACGCACGGCGACATGACCCGGCCCGACGCGCTCGCGCAGCTGGCCGACGCGCTGATCGACCGGCTCACCCCGCCGGCGACCTGAGATCCCGACCCACCCGTCCCGCTCACCCCACCGCCCAGGAGACCCCGCATGCGGACCGACGACTCCACCACCACGGCCACCACGACCGCCACCTCCGCCGAGGCCGACGTACGCCGCTACTACGAGCTGGTCGACGCCGGCGACGTCCCCGGCCTGGTGGGCCTGTTCACCTCCGACGCCACCTACCACCGCCCGGGCTACGAACCCTTCGAGGGTCACGAGGGCCTGACCCGCTTCTACGGCGGCGCCCGCGTCATCCGCACGGGGCGGCACACCCTCACCAAGGTCCTCGTCGAGGGCTCCGACATCGCCGTGCACGGCGAGTTCAACGGCGAGCTCCACGACGGCACCACGGTCGGGCTGCGCTTCGCCGACTTCTTCCAGCTCACGGCGGACGGCCGCTTCGCCCGCCGCGACACCTTCTTCTTCGCGCCGCTCGTCTGACCGGCCCACCTCCGGCTCCGGCTCCGGCTCCGGCTCCGGCCAAAGCCCCGGCCCCGGCAGACAGGCACGCACGCACGCACCCACCGACCCGACCAGACCCGTAAGGAATCGTCATGACCATCACGTTCGACCAGAACTCCGCCGCCTCCGCCCCCCAGCCCGTCCGCTCCCCGGGCCACGGCGACGCGTTCACCGACCACATGTTCACCATGTCGTGGAACGAGACGGACGGCTGGCACAAGCCCGGCCTCTCCCGCCTGCACGACCTCACCCTGCACCCCGGGACGATAGGCCTCCACTACGCCCAGGTCATCTTCGAAGGCCTCAAGGCCCACCGGCAGACCGACGGCGGGATCGCCGTCTTCCGGCCCTGGGAGCACGCCCGCCGCTTCCAGCGCTCGGCCCGCCGGCTGGCCATGCCCGAGCTGCCCGAGGACGTCTTCGTCGACTCGATCGAGCAGCTGCTCCGCGCCGACCAGGGCCTGCTCTCCGACGACCCGAGCCACAGCATCTACCTCCGCCCGCTGATGTTCGGCGCGGACGCCAACCTCATGCTCCGCCCCTCCCACACCTACGAGTACCTGGTCATGGCGTTCGTCGCCGGCGGCTTCTTCGGCAAGGCGATGGAGACCGTGTCGGTCTGGGTCAGCCACGAGCACAGCCGTGCCATCCCCGGCGGCACCGGCAACGTCAAGTGCGCCGGAAACTACTCCGGTTCGTTCGTCGCCCAGCTCCAGGCCCAGGAGGCCGGCTGCCAGCAGGTCGTCTGGCTGGACCCGGTGGAGCGCACCTGGGTCGAGGAGATGGGCGGCATGAACATGTTCTTCGTCCGCGGCACCGGCCCCGGGGCCGAGATCGTGACCCCGTCCCTGAGCGGCTCGCTCCTGCCCGGCGTCACCCGTGACACCCTCCTCGGGCTCGCCGAGGGCATGGGCTACGTCCCCCGGGAGGAGAAGGTCTCCCTGGAGCAGTGGCGCCGCGAGTGCGCCGAGGGCCGCATCACCGAGGTGTTCGCCTCGGGCACCGCCGCCGTCGTCACCCCCGTCGGTCACGTCAAGGACCGCGACGGCGACTGGACGATCGGCGACGGCACCCCCGGCCCCGTCACCCTCGCCATGCGCGACGCCCTGGTCGGCCTGCACCACGGCACCACCCCCGACCCCAAGGGCTGGCTGCACCGCATCTCCTGACGGAACGGACCACCTCCTCCGGCCGCGGCCGGAGGTACCGGAAGCGGCCGATCGGCCCAGGCGCGGCGCGCCTCGGCCGCGCGGACGGCCGCCGGGGGAGCATCGGTGGGCGGGCGGCCCGGCACGGGCCGCCCGGCACCACCCCCCAGGCACGAAGAGGTCCGGTCATGGAACAGCACGGCGGTCGCTACGGCGAGGACGTCTTCCGCCCCGAGCAGGCGGGCGAGGGCGAGCGCATCGACTACGGAGCCCTCGCCTACGACGGCGTCACCATGGCCCGGCTCCGGGCCCTCGGCGCCGGTCCGGGATGGCGCTGCCTGGACGTCGGGGCCGGCACCGGCACGGTCTCCCGGCGGCTGCTCGCCGAGGCCGGGGTCACGAGCGTGCTCGCCGTCGACCGCGACGTACGCTTCCTGAGCGACCGGCCCCTGCCGGGGCTCGACGTGCTGGAGGCCGACGTCACCGCCCCGGACTTCGATCCCGGCCGGTTCCGCCTCGTGCACGCGCGCTTCGTGCTCATGCACCTGCCCGAGCACGAGCGCCTGATCCACCGGCTCGCCGAACTCGTCGAACCGGGCGGGGTGCTGGTGCTCGGCGACGCCGTCGACCTGACCAGCGGCCTGCCGGACTCCGTGGCACCCGGCACTCCGTACACCGCGGTCATGCGGGCGATGTGGCAGGGCCTGCGCGACACCATCGGCACCGACGTCGGCTGGGTGCCCTCGTACCCCCACCTGCTCCGCGGGGCCGGCCTCCGGCCCGTGGCCGCCGAGATCCACGTACCGCCGCTGTCACCCGGCAGCCCCATCAGCCGCTTCTGGGCGGACACCTGGCAGCGGAGCCGGGCGGCGATGCTCGCCACCGGGCTCGTCGACGACGCGGCCGTCGACGCGGCCGTCCGGTACCTGGACTCCGACGTGTGCGCCGCCCTGTCGGCCGGGATGCTCACCGCCTGGGGTCGGAAGCCCGGTGGGCCCGGCCAGGACGGTCAGGAGGCGACGGACCTCACCACGGGGTCGGTGAGCAGCGGGTAGTTCTCACCGCCCAGGCGTTCCGCCGCGTCGATGTAGCCGTTGAGGGCCTCACGGGACCGGGACAGCCGGTCCATCTGGCTGTCGAGCCGCCGCAGGCGCGAGCGCATCGCGGCCAGCAGCTCGGGACAGCCGACGAGCTCCGGGGCCTCGCCCACCGCGCAGGGCAGCAGGTACGCGATGTCCTCGGAGGACAGCCCGGCCCCGAGCAGGTGCCTGATCTGCTTCACCCGCAGCAGGGCGCTCTCGTCGTACTCGCGGTAGCCGTTCGTGCCCCGGTCCGCCACCAGCAGACCCTGGGCCTCGTAGTAGCGCAGCTGGTGGGCGTTGACGCCCGTCCGCCGACTCAGTTCCCCGATCCGCATCGAAACCTCGCTTGACCTTCACACCGGTATCAACGTTGACGATGCTGCCATGAACAACACACACCACGCGCCCGTGACGGTCATCGGACTCGGACTGATGGGCCAGGCCCTCGCCGGCGCGTTCCTGAGAGCCGGACACCCCACGACCGTGTGGAACCGCACGTCCGCCAAGGCCGCCCCGCTGGTGGCCGAGGGAGCCCGATCGGCACCGACCCTCCACGAGGCGCTCACCGCGAGCCCCCTGACGGTCGTCTGCCTCACCGACTACGACGCCGTGCACGAGCTGCTCGGCGCGCCCGGCGTCGAGCTGGGCGGCACGACACTGGTCAACCTGACCTCGGGAAGCTCCGCCCAGGCGCGCGCCGCCGCCGCATGGGCCGAGGAGCGCGGCGCCCGCTACCTGGACGGGGCCCTCATGGCCGTCCCGCCGGTGATCGGCACCGCCGAGGCGGTGATCCTCCACAGCGGACCCGAGGAGGTCTTCGCGGCGCACGAGCCGACGCTCGCCGCCCTCGGCACGGTCACCCACCTCGGAGCGGACCCCGGACTCGCGTCCCTGTACGACGTGGCCGGCCTGGCCATGATGTGGAGCGTCCTGAACGCCTGGCTCCAGGGCACCGCCCTCCTCGCCGCCGCCGGTGTCGACGCCGCGACGTACGCGCCGTTCGCCCGCCAGATCGCCGCCGGAGTGGCCGACTGGCTGCCCGGGTACGCCGAACAGATCGACAAGGGCTCCTTCCCGGCCGAGGTGGCCGCGCTGGAGACCGACGCGCGGGCGATGGAGCACCTGATCGAGGAGAGCGAGGCGATGGGGGTCAACGCCGAACTGCCCCGACTGATCAAGACGATGGCGGACCGGGCGATCGCCGCCGGGCACGGCGGGGAGCAGTACCCCGTGCTGATCGAGGAGTTCGGTAGGCCGTACGAAGGGCGAGCCGGGGCGCTCGGCGAAGGGTGAACCGGGAGGCCTGCGCGAGGCGGGTCGGGGAGGCCCTCCGAAAAGCGGGCCGGGGCCTAGGCCCTGTCGTCAAACTCCCGCCTGCCTGCGACGCCATGCACGCACTCTTGCCGCAGGGCCCGCCCTCCGGGCGGGCGACGGGAGTTTGACGACAGGACTTGGCCTCGCGCTTTCACGAAGCGGTCTGTCCGGCACGTGATCAAAGACGTGGGAAGTGCCTCTGAACAGCGAGGATGGAGATTGCTGAGGTTCTGGTCCCGTACGAGGCGGCGACACTTTTCAGGTGAGGCGGTGCATCGCCCCGGCAGTTGCTCGCCATCCTCGACGCCGAAGCCACGTCGCTCTGTGCCGGGCGGGCCGGACAACGCCCTGGCCGCACTCCACTCATTGCTCATACGATCCCGGCATGACGAATACGGCGTGGCGCGTCACTCTCGGCGTGGTGGCGTCCAGCGCGTTCTTCTGGGCAGTCGCCGGGGCCGTTGACCTGGGACTGGAGCGAACCCGTAAGGGCTACGCCCTCCCTGACGGCGGAGGATGGTACACACTCGCCCTGTTTGCCGGATTCATCGTCGCCTACTTCAGCGTGGCCTCCCTCACCGATACGACCGCCGGTCGGCACGCGGCCCTGGTCCCGGCGGCGGGTGCCTGCTTCGGTGTCGTCTCGTGCCTGCTCATGGGCCAGCAAACGCGGCACTGGGTCGCCGCCGTCGTCATGGCACTGATCGGATCTGCCCTGCCGCTCATTGCTCACCGACGGAACCGCACACGGCGCGCCCGGCTTGGTGCAGACGCACCGGCCTAGCCTCCCGCTATCGCACGCGCGGGAGGCCGAGGCCTGATCAGAAACGCGCCGAGTGCCCCTGAACAGCAACGATAGGACTTGGCTAGGGTCCAGGTCGGCGCGTGGAAAGAAGCACTCCTCAGGTGAAGAAGCGTATCGGGTTCTCTCCGCGTGTCCGGGTCGAGGGCGGCGGCCGGGCAGTGGTCTCCCAGGCCGGTGCCGTCCTGCTGGTCGAGACGGTTCGCAAGGCCGGGCGGGCTGGACACGTCGATATCGACGGCGCTTGCGCCGTGGCGGAAGGCTCGGGCGGTGCACGATCCGGGCAAGGTCCTGCTGGACATGGCCCTCGCGGTCGCCCTCGGCGGGGACTGCCTGGCCGACGTGGGGATGTTGCGGGCCGAGCCGGCCGTGTTCGGTCCGGTGGCCTCCGACCCGACCGTCTCGCGGCTCATCGACAGCCTCGCCGCGGCCGGACCGAAGGCCCTGACCGCGATTCGGTCCGCGCGGGCCGAAGTCCGCGAACACGTCTGGCGGTGTCCGCGTGCGGCAGCAGGTGTCCCAGCATCGGAAACATGGATCTTGGTGCTCAGGCCGCTGTGGGAGCGTCCGATCGCATGGTGGTCGGGCTCGTCTGCCGGATCCCCTTCTTACGGGCCCCCGCCGCGTTCTGGTGGGTGCGCACGATGGTCGAGTCGACCGAGACGACCCAGTCCAGATCACCCTCGCATCGGGATGGCGTCCCCCCATGGTGTAGCTGACCAAGGGCCGCGCTCACGGCGCGGTCACGCCCGATGTTCGAGGAACGGATGAGTTCGTAACCCTGTTCGACGGCAGATCCTGAGCGTCAAACTGACCACTCGGAGGGAAAGTTCAGAGATCGAGGAGACTGATGCGCTTACGGAAGTACGACCACCGCATGACGGCCGGCTGGATGGCACTGGGCCTGATCGTTCTGGCGGGATGCTCGCACCCGGATCCTGCCAAGGGGCCCCAGAACCCGGGAGGCTCCTCGGCCTCAGCGCCGCAGCCGACCAAGAGTGAGCCGGCTCCCGCCGCGGACCGCAGTCACGATCCGGTCACCGCGTTCAACGACGAGCACATCATCCTTCCCGACGGGGCGGTTGCGCTGGACGCCGGGACGGCATGGGTATCTGCCTGGGAAGGCCTGGTAGCCATCGAGATCGCCACCGAGAAGACCGTGGTCTCCAAGCTGAACGGTCAGCGTGCCACCAAGCAACCGGAACGGGGTTCCCCCGTCGTGGCCGACGTCGGAGGCACTCGACTGGTAACGACGGTTGCGGCACTCGAGATAGCAGGCAGCGGAACCCAGCGCACACAGTTCGCCATCGAACTGATCGCGGCCGACGCCGCGACGAAGGAGAAGGCATGGAGCACGAAAATCCCACTGGAAGAGGCTTTCGCCGAAAATGTCGATCTGAAGATCTGGGGCGTAGACCGGGGTATCGCGGTCATCGGGTACGGCAGCTCCCTTTGGGCAGTCGATCTCGCCACCCGCAAGACTCTGTGGGACAAGCCGAACATCAGTAAGGTGATCACCGTGGGCGACGGCGCCATCGTGGTTTCCTCGTCGACTGGGATCGGCGAGGAACAGTTGCTGGGGCTGAGCGTGCTGACCGGACAGCAGGTCTGGAACAAGGACTTCAAGACCGGCCTGCTGGAATCCAGCCCTACGTTCATCGCCGCGGGGCCACGGCATCTACTCATCGTTCGGGGCGAGGACCTGACCGTCTCCCGCATGGACTTCGTGGAGACTCGCACAGGGCGTCAGGTGACTGAAACCGGCGTCACCGTGGCCCCGGACGCCTGCTCCCACGACCGGGCGGAAACTATCGTCTGCGGCAAGTACAAGTACGGGTCATACGGCATGTTCGCACTGGACGCCAAAACCGGCGAGAAGCTTTGGTCACTGCCGACGAATGACCGGGATGCACCACGCTTCACCTCGGCGTGGCACGGCGTCGTGTACGGGTACCTCAGGGGCGAAGCCCTGATGCTGGATGCCCGCACCGGCAAAGACCGGCCAGGAACGCTGCAAGAGTCCCCCGACCTGGTCGACGGACTCGCCGGAATCTTCGTTGACCTCGGCAATCCAGGCCGCGCTGACGAACGCCGGGCCACAGCACGAGTCACCACCGGCTGAGCACGCCCGGAAGCCGGTCCGGAGCGTGGGCCCGAACCCGGCCCGAGCGGGAGCTGACTTCCTACCTGCGTCAGCAGCCGCCGTTGAGGTCTAGCAGAAACACGTCATCGCGTGGTGTAGCTGATCTTGGCTGGGAAGTGCGCCGTCGCGGTGTGCCCGCGTGCATCGGCGGTCGTTGAATGATCCCTGAGAACAGGCTGGCCACCGGGCAAATGTCCTTGGTGAAGGGTCAGTTCAACCAAAGGAGTGCACGGCGGCTTTGTCTCGGCATGACTTACTTCGCCTGCTGGAGTCACTACGCTCGGCAGACGGTCTTGAGCTCGTGCGTGAGGTTGCCGAGCGTCTGCTGCAGGAGCTGATCGAGGCCGAGGCCGCTGCGAGGACCGGTGCCGAGTGAGGCGGACGGACCGAGTCCCGCACCGGCTGGCGCAACGGACACGGGGACTCACCGATCCCGCCCGCGCCACCCAGCTCCTGCGAGCCCGCTCATTCTGACGAACCTCGAAGTGAACCAGTGATAGATCCATCCACCCCATAGACCCCGCCTGGAGCGCGGCCGCGGCCGAACGCTTCTGCGGTCACCGCCGGGTGCTAGGCGTGGAACGCCTGCAGAAATGCTGCCTGCGATGCAGTAGGCGTCACTTGCCAAACCTACGACGCAAGCCGCCCCACGACTGTCCTTCGTCCGACATCCGGGTCGGCGACTGGACCGTCGCCAACAACGTCGAGTTCGCCTACACGCCGACCAACGGCAGCGAGAGACGTGATCAGATGCTGCCGATGCCGCTTCAAGGCCACCGGCGCAACGGGTGGTGACCAGGCCTGCAGCAGATGCGGATCACTCAGCGCGAGTGTCGCGAGCTGGAGATGGCTGCCCCTGATGGCCTGCTCGTTGCTCGTGCGCGCCTGGCGGACCTGGAAGAGGAGCGAGAGAGCCACACCGGCCGAAGCGATGGCTGAGAGCACGACGGACACGGCCCCGTACGTCTGGCTGATGTCACTGAGCTTCCCCCAGTCCGTGCTCGCCGGAGCCACAGCGGCCAGCACGAACGGTGTGGAAACGATCAGCCCCAGCAGCCCGAGCCCGAGCAGGCCGTACGCCAAGGCCGCCCGAGGCATGCAATCCGGCCCCACATGATCGGCCGGACAGGTCCTAGGTGACCTGAGTCGGAAGTTCTTCGCCACATGGGCGGGCATCAGCCGGATGCCGCGCGGCCGCCAGATCCTGCCCGGCCTGCTGGAGTCCTGCCTCCGGCACATCAGGTCACTCGCGAGAACGACCGGAAAACCGAATCGGATCACTGACTCGAGGCACCGCTGCCCACCTCCTCGCACGCGGTGACGACATCGACGTACGCGGAGTCCCGCACGGTGTCGCCGGTCCTTTCCTCGAAGGTGCGCGCGTAGCCGTCGAGGGCGGTGGTCACGCCGGGGTTCTTGGTCCTGTCGGACGCGTCGCGGAGCCGCTTCGCCAGCCGGTGCGCCTCGCTTGTCACGGCCGGATCGCCGAGGCGGAGGCCTTCGGCGTACGAGGGGTTTGCCTCCTGGAACGCGCCGATGGCCCGGAAGGCGTCGTCGCAGGCGGCTCGGGGGTCGTCGGTGTTCCCGAAGGGCCAGACCGACCAGGCCGTCCACACCATCGCCGCGCCGCACAGCAGGAGCGCGAGGCCTCCGACGGCCCGCCGACGCGGCGCGGAAGAGCGGCGCGGCGGCCCGGTGGGCGCCGTCGCCGGGAGACCGGGGCGAGGCGCGGTGACGGTGAGCAGGTCTGGCAGACCCGGCCCGTCGGGCGCGTCCGGTATGCCTGGCGCCTCCGGCATACCGGGTGCGTCCGGCGCTTCCCGCGCGTCCGGGGCAGCCAGCGCCGCCAGCGCCTCCGGGACGGTCAGGCGGCGGTCCGGGTCCTTCTCCAGCAGACCCGCGAGGAGCGGTGCGAGCCGTCCGGCCCGGGTGGGCGGCGGGGCCTCCTCGAAGAGGACGGCGGAGAGGCAGCCGGTGGGGGTGCCGCGCCGGAACGGCGAGATTCCCTCGACCGCCTGATAGAGCGTCGTCCCGGCCGAGAACAGGTCGCTCGCCGCGAGTCCGTCGGTGCCCCGCGCCCGCTCGGGTGCCATGTACTCCATGGAGCCGATGACCGTCCCCGCGGCCGTCAGGGCGGTGTCGTTGTGGTGGACCGCGATACCGAAGTCGGCGAGGAGGACCTCTCCGGTCCCGGCGAGCATGACGTTGGCCGGCTTCACGTCGCGGTGCACGGTTCCCGCCTCGTGCGCCGCCCCGAGCGCCCCGAGCAGCTTCGCCGCGATCCCTGCGGTCTCCTCCACCGACAGCGGTCCGTGGGCGTCGAGCCGCTCCTGCAGGGAGCAGCCGTCGATCAGCTGCATGACGACCCAGGGGAGCCGGTTCTCGACGACGACATCGTGGACCCCGACGATGTTCGGATGGTCGCGCAGCCGGGCGGCGTTGCGGGCCTCGCGGGTCGCGCGGGCCAGCCGTTGGGCCCGCTCGTCCTCGGACATCATCGGGAACAGCCACAACTCCTTGACCGCGACGTCGATGCACAGGGTCTCGTCATAGGCCTTCCACACCCGCCCGAACCCTCCGGACCCAAGCTCGGAGACCAGCCGGTATCGGCCTCCGATCACTTGACCCGGTCGCGCCCCCTGCGTCACAGCCGCCCCCCGGACCTCGTCGCTGTCCTGCCCGTGTTCAGCCTAGTGACCTGAGTCGGAGATGTTCTGGTAGTTCTCGCGAGTGGCTTGATGTGCCAGAGGCCGGACTCCAGCAGGCCGGGCCGGAACCGTCGGCCGCGCGGCATCCGGTATCGCCCATCTGACGAAGACCTTCAGGGTTCTCCCTCCCCTCCCCGGACCACCCGGCGAGGGATGGACCTTGCCCCAGATCGCGGTGGCCCTACGCCAGGTGCGCGGTGGACCGGTCGAGGGCCTCGCGCGCCCTCGCGTGCTCCCGGGGGTGGTCCTCCGCTCCCGGGAGGGCGAGGGCGGTACGGAACTCCCGGCACGCCTCGGCATGGCGGCCCGCCGCCGCGTAGGTGCCGCCGAGGCGGATCCTGACCACCATCTCCAGCCAGGTGCTCGTGCGCCCGGTCAGCGTCGACAGCGCCTCGTGGTGGGTGTCGACGGCCGCACGCAGGTCTCCCCGGTCGTGCTCCGCCGCCGCGAGCTGCGACAGGCCGGCCGCGCGCAGCGGGACGTCCTCCGCCTCGCGGGCCAGTTCCGCCGCCCGCCGCAGCAGCTCCGCGGCCTCCGAATGCCGGCCGAGGGCCGCCAGGGCGTCGGCGGCGAAGCACAGGGTGCTGCCGATCGCCCGGGGGCGGCCGTTCTTCTCGGCGAGGGCCAGGGCGGTGGCGTAGTGGTCGAGCGCCGCCTCGTGGCGCCCGTGCCGGGAGTGGATCGCGCCGAGGTTGCAGTGCGCCGTCCCGGTCAGCCAGTCGTCGTCGAGACCGGCCGTCAGGGACAGCGCCTCGGTGAGGTGGCCCACGGCCTCCTCGGTCCGGCCCAGTGGCCAGCTCGCGACACCCAGGCCGCCGACCGCCCGGGCGCGGTCCCGCGGATCGCCCTGGCGGCGGGCGTACCGCAGCGCTTCGGTGAACCACGCGACCGCCTGCCGGAACCGTCCCTGGTACACGTCGACGATCCCCAGGCAGACGCGCAGGGACGAGGCCATGCGCGGGTCGGTCGCCAGGTCCACGTGGTCCAGGGCGTGTTCGAGCGCGGTACGGCACTCGTGGAAGTGGCCCTGGCGCGCCAGGTGGTCGACGAGGGCCTCGGCGATCCGGCAGGCGTGGTCGTACTCGCCGGCGGCGGTCGCGAAGGCCACCACGTCGACCAGGTCTCCGCCGGCCGCGTCCAGCCACGCGGAGGCCTCGGCCCATCCGGGGAAGGGCGCGGGGTCGGCGACGGCATCGCCGTGCACGGCGTCACCTTCGGTGACGGCGTGCCGGTCGGGGAAGGCCCCCGGGCCCCAGTCGCTCGCCGCGCGGCCCGCCGCCGTGAAGAGCCGCAGGACCGCGGTGCGGTCGGCGGTCGCCTCCAGCGGCGCTTCTGCGGCGAGTCGCCGCGCGTGCGCCCGTACGAGATCGTGCAGCCGGTAGCGGCCGGGGTGGGGCTCCTGGAGCAGGCTCGCGTCCACCAGGTCCTCCAGGACGGCCTCGGCCTCCTCGACGGACCCGCCCAGCATGGCGGCGAGCGTGAGCCCGTCGAAACGGGCGGTCGGTGCCGACCCCAAGGCCCGGAATCCGCGCCGTAGTTCGGGCGCGAGCTGCTCGTACGACATCCGGAAGGCGGCCTCCACGCTGCGGTCCCCGGCCCGGAGCTCGCCGAGGCCGCGCGTGTCGTCGGACATCCGGCCGGCCAGGAAGGCCAGCGTCCAGGACGGGCGGTTCTGCAGCCGGGCGCCGGCGATGCGCAGCGCCAGCGGGAGACCGCCGCAGCGCAGGGCGAGCTCGCGGGCGGCCTCGGGCTCGCGGTCCGCCCGGGACCCGCCGATCAGCTCGCGGAACAGGCCGACGGAGGCACCGGGACCGAGCGGCTCCACGGTGAGCCGGAGGTCGGCGTCGAGCCCCGGCAGGCGCTGCCGGCCCGCCACCAGGACCCGGCTGCCCGGGCCCGCGGGCAGCAGCGGCCGTACCTGCTCGGCGCTGCGGGCGTTGTCCACGACCAGCAGCAGCCGCAGGCCGCTCGTCGCCGCCCGCCAGGCCGAGACCAGCTCCGGCATATCGTCCAAGTCAGCTGACTCGTGCGGGAGTTCGTGACCGGAGGAGCGCACCGTGCGCAACAGGCGGCGCAGGGCCCGCTGTGGGCCGACGGCCTCGTGGGCGGCGCCGTAGGCGTGCAGGTCCACGAACAGGCAGCCGTCGGGGTAGGAGTCGCCCAGCGTCCAGGCGGCGCGCACCACCAGGGCCGTCTTGCCGACGCCCGCCGTGCCGTCGACCGTCGCCACGGACACCGCGCCGGGCGCCACGGGGGCGGTGAGCAGGGCCAGTTCGGCCTCACGGCCGACCAGCCGGGCGGTGTCGCCCGGCAGTTCGTTGCGGCGCGGACCGGGGTGCGCGGGGGGCCGGGGTGTGGGGTCGGCCGGATCCGTGGGGTGGTCGTGCCGCGGCGGTGAGCCCGGGTGCGGGTCCCCGCCCGCGCCCGGGCGCGGAGCCCGGCCGAGCAGCAGCCCGTCCTCCCGGCGCAGGACGGCCTGGTGGACACGGCGCAGCTCCTCGCCCGGCTCCACGCCCAGTTCGTCGCGGAGCAGCCGCCGCGTCTCCTGGTAGACGGCCAGGGCCTCGGCCTGCCGGCCGCTGCCGTACAGGGCGCGCATCCGCAGGGCCGCCAGCGGCTCGTCGTGGGGGCGGGCCGGCGGCGCCGCCATGAGGGAGTCCAGGGCGTCCTGGTACCGCCCGAGCAGCAGCAGGCACTCGGCGCGGTCCTGGTGCAGGGCCAGTCGCAGGCGGGCGAGGCGGAGCCGCTCGCTGTCGGCGAGCGGCCCGGGCAGACCGGGCAGGGGTTCGCCGCGGAGCAGCTCAAGGGCCCGGCCGCCGTGGTCGAGGGCGGCTTCGAGGTCGCCGGCGGCCTTCGCGCGCCGCGCGAGACCTGTGTGCTCGGCGAGGTCCGCGAGGTCGGTCCGGGCCGCGCCCGGCACGAAGCGGTAGCCGCCGCGGCCCCCTTCGATCACCGAGCGGGCCGGTCCGGCGCCCGGCACGTCGAGCGCCCTGCGGAGCCCGTACACATAGCTCGGCAGGACCCGGTGGCCCGTCCCCGGCGGTTCGCCGCCCCAGACGTCGTCGAGGAGCTGCCCGTACGTCACGAAGGCCGGTGCGCGCAGGACCAGGGCGGCGAGAACCGCCTGGCGCCGCAGCGGACCCAGACCGAACGACGTCTCGCCGCGCCGGGCGCGGACGGGCCCGAGCAGCTCGATCCGCAGCCGCCCGACCGTCCCGGCCGGACCCGGCCCCGCTGCCTCCACACCCACTCCGATGCCCCGTGTCCCCGTGTTCCCTGCCCGCACAGGCGCCCAGTCTCCTGCATCAGCGGGAATTCATCCGCGCTGCAGAGCCTCTCCCCAGTGTGGGACTCGTCATGTCGGGTGCCGAGGGGAGACCGATGCACCACCCGCCACAGCCCTGGTACCGGCCGCACCAGCCCCAGCAGCAGGTCCCGGACAACCCGTACGCCCCCGGGGGTTACACCCCGCAGGAGCCGCCGCCCCGCCGCAGACGCTTCCGCAGGGGGCCGCTGGTCGCGACGGTCGTCCTCCTGTCGCTCCTGGCGGCGAGCGGCTGGGTGTACGCCCTCGTCGACGGCCCATGGCACCGGTCCGCCGGGCCCGTGGCGGACAAGGCGCCGGGACCGTCCGCGAAGCCGACGCCGTCCCGGACGCCGGCCGTCCGCACTCCGGAGCCGCAGCGGATCCCGACGTCGGAGGAGCTCAACGCCGGGCGCGCGGCCGGTGACGCCACGGCGTGGATCGCCGACGACCGGACCGACCTGCCCCGGCGGTCCGTCAAGCTCTACCCCCTGTGGATCGTCGGCGACACCGTCGTCCAGGCCGCGTACGAGAAGGTCACCGCCCGCCGTCTCTCGGACTGCGCCGAGGTGTGGAGCGTGCCCCTGCCCGCCTCCGTCTGCGAGGCGCCGGCCAACCCGACCCCCGACGGCAAGATCGTCGTGGTGTACCGGAGCGACCGGAACTGGACCGGCAACAAGTGCAACCAGCTCCAGATGATCGACCTCAGGACCGGGAAGGCGGGGTGGCGCAAGAAGCTCACCGAGACGGGTTCCATGGACGGCACGATCATGGTGAACAGCGCCGTCAGCGGTGGCACCCTCGCGATCGTCCAGAGCATGAAGGCCGCCGCGTACCGCGTCGACACCGGGGCCAAGCTCTACGACATCCCGCTGGAGAACCCCGGGAAGTGCTACCCCGACGACGTCGCGGGCGGCCCCCGGCTCGTGGTGAGTTCCACGTGCGCGATCAACGTCGACCGCGGCAAGTCCTACCACCAGCTCCGTGAGCTGGACCCGCGTACCGGCAAGGTCCGCTGGCGCTACCGCACCCAGGCCGGCTGGTCGGTCGGGAAGATGCTCTCCGTGGACCCGGTCGTCTTCACCACCTACCACCACAAGAAACTCTTCGACGACTGGCGGGTCGTGGCCCTGAAGCCCGGCGGGAAGCCCCGCGTCACCATCGACGCCCGGCCCAAGGGCTTCGCGTACTGCGCCGACGCGGGGGACTCGGGAGGGAACATGCAGCTGTGCCCGGGGACCGCCGTCGGCAAGGACATCGTCTTCCTCGGCGGCACCGACCGGGTCGGCGGCTACAGCCTCGACACCGGGAAACTGGTCTGGGGCGTGAAGTCGTCGGCCGGCACCCTGCACCCCCTGCGCCCGGACGGCGGCTCGTCCGCGCTCGTCTACGAGGCGCCCACGGACGAGGAGCCAGGCAAGATCACCCGCTTCGGTCCGGGCGGCGTGGACACGAAGAAGGACGTGCTCCGGCACCCCGTGACCGCCCGTGCGACCGAACGCCGCATGCTCGCCGGACGCCTGGCCTACGCGAACGGCCGGATCGTGATCACACCGAGCGGGGTCTCCGGCGACGACGCGAACCACGAGGCCCGCATGCTCTCCTTCGCTCCCGGACCGTAGGGCCTGACTTCCGGTGCCCCGCCGACGCGGTGGGGCACCGGTTACCGGTCAGTGATCACACAGTGATACCGGCCCGGTTACGGTCGGTGTCGTTCAGTGAGTCGCTTGACGTCTTCAGGAGTTGTGATGGGCAAGTACGCCGGCAAGAAGGCCGTGGTCATCGGTGGGACGCACGGCATGGGCCTCGCCATGGTGCAGGGGCTGCTCGACGGCGGGGCCGAGGTCCTGCTGACGGGGCGCAACAAGGACAACATCGAGACCGCCCGCCGCGACCTGGACGGCAAGGCCGTACACGTCCTGCGGTCGGACGTCGCGAGCATGGACGACATCGCGGAGCTCGGCACGGAGGTCGAGAAGAAGCTCGGCGGCGTCGACGCCGTCTTCGTGAACGTCGGTTACGCCGCGCTCGAGCCGATCGCCCTCGTCACCGAGGAGACCTACGACCGGCAGTTCAACGTGAACACCAAGGGCGTGTTCTTCACGGTGCAGAAGCTCGCCCCGCTCCTGAACGACGGCGGGTCGATCGTCTTCACCACCTCCATCGCCAATGTGACCGGCACCCCCGGCATGGGCGTGTACTCCGGTGCGAAGGCGGCCGTGCGCTCCTTCGCGCAGGTCTTCGCCGCCGAGCTCCTGCCCCGCGGCATCCGGGTCAACTCCGTCAGCCCGGGCTTCATCCACACCCCGACCATGGGCATCGCGGACGCCACGGCCGAGGAGCGCGCCATCCTCAGCGCGGTGGGCGACGAGCTCACCCCGATGAAGCGCCACGGCACGCCGGAGGAGGTCGCCACGGCCGCGCTCTTCTTCGCCTTCGACGCGACCTTCACCACCGGTGTCGAGCTCGTCGTCGACGGTGGCCTCACCCAGCACATCCAGCCGGTTCCGCCGCAGCAGTGAGCGAAGGCCGGTGGCCCGCGGAGCGGCATCGCCGCCCCGCGGGCCACCGGCGTCTCAGGACGGCGAAGGTCCGAGGAGGACGGGCAGCGTGCGGTGACCGTTGGAGATGAACGACTCCAACGGCAGGATCCGCTCCGGCGGCTCCGCGAGCCTGATGCCGGGGAAACGCTCGAACACGGCGGGCAGGGCGATCGTCGCCTCCAGACGGGCCAGCGGCGCGCCCACGCAGTGGTGGACGCCGTGGCCGAAGGCCACGTGCTCGCGGCGCGTCGGGCGGGTGACGTCGAAGGCGTCGGCCGTCTCCCCGTGCGGACCGGGATCCCGGCCGGCCGCGCCGAAGGCGATCATCATCGCGTCGCCCTTCGGGATCACCAGGTCACCGAGGTCGATGTCCTCGATCGCGTACCGCATCGGCAGATTGGCGAACGGCGCCTCCAGACGCAGCGTCTCGTCGACCAGGTCGTCCCAGCCGGCCGTCCCGTCCCTGAGCAGCTCCAGCTGGTCGGGATGGGTCAGCAGCGCGTGCACGGCGTGGTCCAGGAGGTTCACCGTGGTCTCGTGGCCCGCGGTGAACATCAGCAGGATCGTGTCGATCAACTCCCTCTCGGTGAGCCCGGATCCACCGTCGTCCCGCACCGAGATCAGACCGCTCGTGAGGTCGTCCCCCGGCTCGCGCCGCTTGGCCGCCAGCAACTCTCCCATCAGCTCGTACAGTTCGCGCTCGGTGGCCTTCGCCTCCTCCAGGGAGGCCGAGGTCTGCAGGATCGCGTGGATCAGCCGGATCAGGTCCGGCCGCATCTCCACGGGAATGCCGAGCAGCTCCGAGATCACCTGCGTGGGCAGCGGATGGCAGAACTCGGCGCGGAAGTCGACGGGTTCACCCCCGTGGGACCCGGCTATCCGGTCGAGCAGTTCGGCGGCGATCTCCTCGACGCGCGGGCGCAGCGCGGCGGTCCGCCGGTAGGTGAACGCCTTGGCGACGAGCTTGCGGAGCCTGGTGTGCTCCGCCCCGTACGCCGTGATCATGTTGCGGTCCGAGACCCACATGGCGAGCGACCAGCTGTCGCCCAGCTCGCCGCTGGCCCAGGCCGGCCAGTGCTGGTGGGTGTCGCGGGACACCCGGGAGTCCGTGAGGAGCTCCTTGACCAGCTCGTAGTCGGTGACGGCCCAGACGACGACGCCACCGGGCAGCTCCACCCGGGTCGCGCGACCCCGGGCGCGCAGCAGCGCGCCCTCGCCGTGGATGTCACGGCCGGCCGGATCGATGACGTACGGATCGGTGACGTACGGATCGACTGCTTGCGGATCGGCGGCCTGCGGATCGGTGGCGCTCGGATCGGCGGCGTACGGACAGGACGTTCTGTTCATCCGGTTTCCCCCCTCCCGGCCCGTCAGGCGCTGACGCGCTGCGCAGCGAGCGCTCTCGGCGCCACGACCTGGGCCGCGGCCCGGCCGGACTCGATCGCCCCGTCGACGAAGCCGTTCCACACGCTCGCGAGGTCGCCGCCCGCGAACGCGATCCGGCCGTACGGCCGCTGGATGTCCGGGAGCTGACGCAGCAGCTGGCCGGGACGGCGGAGCGCCTGGGCGCCCTTGGCGTACGGGTCGGTGCCCCAGTCGTGCGAGCGCACGGAGACGACCTGGGCGGTCGGCAGGTACTCCCGGACCGCGGCCTGAACCTGCGAGAGGCTCGTCGGGTCGAAGGTCGGGTCGAAGGCGAAGCCGATCATGAGGTGGCTGCCGTCGGTCAGCTTGGCCGTCGGGAAGAGGCTCTCGATGCGCTGGCCCTCGTACCCCTGGCAGAGGGTGAGCGGCGTGACACCCCGGACCTGCATCCACAGCTTGATCGTGCGGCGCACGCCGATGCCCTCGACCGCCGCGTCGGCGTGCACCTTGGGCAGCCCCGGCGCGAAGCGGATGTCCTTCCACACGTTGGTGGGGACCGCCACGACGACGTGCGAGGCACGGAAGGTCCCGCGGTTGGCCGTGACGACCGAGACGCCGCTGCCGGTGTCCGCGATGGCGGTGACCGGGGTGTTGAGCTTGATGGTCAGCGGCTCCTCGTACAGCATCGCGCGGACGAGCCCGCTCATGCCGTTGAGGCCGACGCGCTGGGACATCAGGGAGAACCAGCCGTCCGCGTTCCAGCCGGTGTGCGCCCACCACTGGGCGAGCGAGGTGAGCGCGCCGTCCCTGCTGGAGCCGCCGGCGAAGCCCGCGACCTGCGAGCTCAGCCAACCCGCGTCCTGCGCCGAGAGGTTGAGCTGGGATATGCGGTCGTGCAGGGAGAGGGGGTCGACCGAGCGCAGCAGGTCGGCGCGGAACAGCGGGTCGCGTGGCCGCTCGAAGTACTGCTGGGAGCCCTCGAAGAGCTGGGCCAGCATCTCGCCGAGCCGGCCGAACACCTCGCCGGGCGCGAAGCTCGTCGGGCCGCTCGCGGTGGGGTAGATCGCCACCTCCGGCTGGATCTCGGTGGTGAGCGGGATGTTGTAGCGGTCGAGCTCCTCCATGGCGAAGGTCTGCGCCGGGTGGATCCACTGTCCGCCGAGCTCGATCTTCCGGCCGAGGTAGCTGTCGGTCCAGACCCGGCCGCCCACGCGGTTACGGGCTTCGAGGACCAGGACCTGGAGTCCGCGGGAGCGGAGCTCCCGGGCGGCGGCTGCGCCGGCGAAGCCCGCGCCGACGACGATGACGTCGTAGTTCGTCCGGGCGTCCTCGGTGACCCGGGCGGGGCCGGCGTGTGCCGTGCCGCCGAAGGCGAGCGAGCCGGCCGAGGCGGCGACCGCGGCAAGACCGGTGGCCTTGAGGGCGGTACGGCGGCCCACCGGGCGGTGAGCGCCGGAGCGCGGCGGCGTCCTGTCGGTGTTCACGATGTCTCCTCGATGTTTCTGCCGCGTACTGAGACGTACAGAGGCGTAATGAGATGTTCCGCTTTCGCCCCTGAGCCGTTCGGATTTGAACGATTCCCGGACGGCGAGCGAATGGATTGAGCCGAATGGCCGTGCCGGTGCGAAAGTAGCCGAGGAGTCGCCGAGTCCTGCCCAATGCCTGCTCACGGGCCGGTAATAGGAGAGGGGTGAGCGGGCGGAGAGGGGACGGTTTCCCGCCGGTGCTCGAACAGTGGGGATCTTCGACGACGGTGGAGGAGCACCGCGACGCCGACGACTCGGGGTCCGGGGGCGCCGTCGGGGGCTTCGGCCCAGGCACGGCGCGCGCGGGGCGTCCGGCGGCGGGGGGCCGCCGGCCCCGGTTCCCCGGCAAGCCTCTCAAGGAGAACGGCCCACCGATGTGAAATCATGGCAATCGGCGGTGAAATGCGCGGCCGTTATGTCCTGGATTTCCGACCAAACTCCAGGTGGCTGAATGTTTCAAGCCAAGAAACAGTAAAATCCAGCCAAGAACTAATGATGTCCGATTGCGGGGGAGCATGGCGACGCGCTGGCGGAAGAGAGTGATACGGCCGAGACGCCGACACGGGGACGTGAGTGGGGCCATGGGGACAATTGTTGGATCTTGCGCAGTCCAGGGGGACACATGCACATTCATATGTTGGGGCCGTTGGAGGTCGTTTCCGAGGGCGGGGGGACCGTCTCACTAGGGGGATCCCGTCAGCGGGCGACCCTCGGCTTCCTTCTGCTCAAAGCCAACAAGGTCGTCGCCACCAGTCAGCTGCTGAACGCCGTCTGGTCGGCCGACGACGCCCCGAGCTCGGCTCGGAAGATCCTGCAGAACGCGGTCTGGGGACTCCGCGGCATCCTGCACAACGGCGCGCAGGCCGGTCCCGGCAACCGGACCGTGCAGGCGCCCGCCCTGCTCACCCAGGCACCCGGCTACATGCTGCGCGTCGAACCGGAGCAGGTGGACCTCTTCCGCTTCGAGCGGCGCGCGACCCAGGGGCGGGCCGAACTGGAAGCGGGCCGGACCGAGTCCGCGGCACGACTCCTGAAGGAGGCGCTCGACCTCTGGCGCGGACCCGCGCTGACCGACCTGGTCGAGACCGGGATCTCCTGGCCCGAACTGTCGGCCGTCCAGGGCGCCCGCACCGACGCCATGGAGGACTTCTTCGAGGCGCAGCTCGCCCTCGGACGCCACCACTCCGTCCTCGGCGAGCTGGAGACGCTCGTCGAGCAGGAGCCCCTCCGCGAACGGGCCTGCAGCCAGCTCATGCTGGCGCTGTACCGCTGCGGACGTCAGGCGGACGCGCTCAACGTGTACGGCCGGATCCGTTCGGCCCTCGTCGAGAACCTGGGCCTGGAGCCCGGCCACGAACTCCGCACGCTCCAGCAGGCCATCCTCACCCACGACCCCGTCCTCACCCTGCAGGGCGGATCCACCTCGTACGAGTTCACCCAGGCCGCCGCCACGACCGAGCACGCGGTCGCGCTGCGCGGCGTCGCCGGAGCCCCCGCCTACCGGGCCGGCTCGGGCCCGTCGCCCGCCCCGGCCGAAGGGGCGGTCGCCGGTCCCGTGGAGGCGAGCCCGCCCGGAGCCCACCAGGCCGTGGTCTCCGAGCACCGCAAGGTCGGCGTCGTCCTCCTCAGGACCGAACTCCACGCCCACGCCTCCGAGACGGGCATCGAGGCGGACCGCCTGCTCCAGGGGACGGCCGCCGCGGTCCAGGAGGAGATCGAACGCCACGGCGGGACCGTCGCCGGTTCCGTCGGCCCGTTCTCGCTGGCCCTGTTCGGCGTGCACCGCGGTCGCGCGGACGACGCGGAACGCGCGGTCCGCGCGGCCCTCGCCATCCGCGACCGGCTCGCCCCCACCCAGCAGCTCGCCGTCAAGGCGGCCGTCGAGGTGGGGGAGGCGCTGGTGCGCTACCTCCCCGGCGACGAGGAGACCCCTCCGTCGGCCGTCGGCGCGCTCATGGACGAGTGTCACCGGCTTCTCGCCCTTGTGCCCCAGGGCGAGATCAGGGTGAGCGACAGCACCTTCCGGGAGACCGAGTCCGTCATCGCCTACGAGCCGGCCGAGGATCCGTCGAGCGGCTGGCGGGTCAGGTGCGCCGGCGAGGAACCGGCCGACCACCACGGCGTGCCGATCGTCGACCGCGAGATCGAACTCGAAGTGCTGCGCGGACTCCTGGAGCTCGCCCGGCACCGCGGCAACCCGCACCTCGTGACCCTCCTCGGTCAGGGCGGCGTGGGGAAGACCCGGTTCATCGTGGAGCTGGAGCACCGCATCACGGGACGCCCCCACGCGCCCCTGTTCCTGGCGACCCGGGCCACCCTCCTCTACGGCAACCACCCGCTCTCCGCGCAGATCGCGATACTCGCCTCCTGCTGCGGGATCCAGCAGGGAGACTCGGGCAAGTCCGCCCGGGCCAAACTGGCCAGCACGCTCCACCAGCTGGTCCAGTGCGAGGAGACGGCGGGCCGGCTGCTGCCGTACCTCAGCCCGCTGGTCGACCCCGAGGGCTCGGAGATACGTCAGCCGATGGTCTCGGAACTCCTCAACGCCTGGTACGAGTTCGTGGGCCTCGCCGCCGAGGAGCGGCCCCTCGTGATCGTCGTCGACGACCTCCACCGGGGTGACGACAGGCTGCTCGACTGCGTCGAACAGCTCCCGGAGAGGGTCGGCGCCGTGCCCCTCGTGGTGATCGCGGCCGCCCGCCCCGAACTGCTCGAACGCCGCCCCGACTGGGGCAGCGGCAGCCGCCAGGCCACCACCCTCACCCTCGAACCGCTCTCGGACGCGGCCGAACAGCGCCTCCAGGAACTCCTGTCCGCCGCCACGCCCGGGGACACGCAGGAGACGGCGGCCGGTGCGGTGGGCGCGATCACGGCCGGCGGGGGCAGGAGCCCCGGTGGTCGGCCGGGCCGGGCGGTGCTGCGCCTCGCGGAGCACCGCCATCCGGGGAAAGGCCCCGGCGCGCACGAACCGGTCGAACGGGTCCAGGGCGAGCGCCAGTACGGCTGACGACCGGCGGTGTGGCCCGTCCCGGACGGGACGGGCCACACCGCTCGCTTCAACAGGATCACCCGGACCGAGGAGTCTCACGCCCCTCGGAGGCCGTCACACGACCCCACCGGTGAGGCGCTTCTCGTCCTGGTCGCGCAGGACGGACGCCACCGCGCGCAGGGCGTCCGCGAGCCGCTCGATCTCCGCGTCCGTCAGATGGACCGACGGTGCGAACCGCAGCGTGTTCCCGGCGCTCGCCGTGGGGAACGTCCGCACCCGGTGCTCCCGCAGCAGATAGCCGGACAGGGTGTAGCCCAGCAGGCCGGACCTGGCCCCCTCCCGCACCACCTCGGAGGACGACTCCGACTGGTCGTGGAACTCCAGACCCAGCATCAGCCCCTTCCCGCGCACCTCCTTCACGACGTCCGGGAAGTCCGAGCGAACCCCTTCCAGGGCCTCGGCGAGCCGGGCGCCCCGCTCCCGCGCGAGCTCGTAGGCACGGCCGCCGTCCGCCTCCAGCATCTCCAGGACCTTGAGCGCGATCGGGGTCGAGAAGCCGTCCTTGGCGAAGGTCGAGCTGTGGACCAGCTCGAACTCGTTCCGGTACCGTCCGCTCCGCACGAGCATCGCCGCGGTCTTCGCCAGACCACCGCCCAGGCTCTTGGCCAGCACGTAGTAGTCGCCGCGCAGACCGATCAGGGAACTGGCGAGGAACGCGCCCGTGCGGCCCATCCCGCTCTGGATCTCGTCGATCACCACCGGGACGCCGGCGGCGTCGCACTCCCTGCGGACGGTCGCCGCGAACTCCCGGGTCAGCGGGACGATCCCGCCCTCGCCCTGGATCGGCTCCAGCAGGAACGCCGCGACGAGCGGGAAGGGCCGCTCGACCACGGTGACCACACCGTCACGCACCACGACGTCACGCAGCGCGGCACTCTCCTCGGCGATGATCTCGCCGACGGCGGCCGGGCGGTCGAGCGGAACGAACCGGGCCCGGTTCGCCAGCGCGGTGAACGGAGTCCGGTAGGCGGCGTTGTGCGTCAACTGGACACTGCCGACCAGCTTTCCGTGGAAGGAACCCTCCAGGGTCAGGAAGACCGGCGGCCTGGCGACGACCTCGTCGTTCGCTCGGGACACCTCCTCGGCCAGGGCCTCGAAGTCCTCGTTCCCGCCGCCCGGCAGGACCGCCTCGCCGGCCTCGACCGCCGCCCGCGCGGCGGCGGTGTGCTCCGCCACCTCCGCGAGAAGCTCCTGCACCTGGAGCACCCGGTCCAGCTCGGCGTGCTTGACGGCCGCCTCGATCGCCTCGGCGCCGCTGTTGGCGAAGATCGCCGCGTACGGCTCGGCCGAGCCCGTCTCCCGCCGGACGATGCCGCTGAGCAGCGCGGCCACCTTCTGGGCACCGGAGTTGCGCGAGAACTGGGCGTTGACCGGCGCACCCTCGTCGAGCAGCCGCCGCGCCCGCGCGACGAGCTCGGGGTGGTTGTGGCCGAAGATCAGCGAGCCGTAGCCGCCCGCCGCGTCCAGGACCGGGACCTCCTCCCCGTCCTCGCCGCGGAAGTACAGCGTATTCCCCTCGGCCCGCGTGTATTCGACATCGAGCCCGACAGAGGTGAGGAAACCGAGCAGATAAGGCTCGGAGATTCCCGGTTCAGCGGATACGGAGTTCATGACGCCCCCTCTTCTTGGATACGGGGGACCCTACCCACGGGGCGCCGGGACGGTGCCGTCACAGGGTCACGACGTGGTCACTGAACGGTTGTCACATGCGCTGAACTGCCCTGGTACAGACGTTACTTGAGGATGAACGGACGTCAGAATGCCTTCGGTTAGGTTGGTTCGGTGCTCTCACATCCGAATTCCGAAAGAGGCGGCATGAGTTTCCCATCCGAAGCGACGGGGATTCCCGAACCGGACAGCTCCGCCTGGTGGCGCGGCGTGGACGACAGGGAATCCGTCGGCCGGCTCTCCGCCGCCGACTGCCTGGAGCTGATATTCGCCCGCATCCCGGTCGGCGAGGGCTTCCGCACCTGGCCCTCCGCCGCGGCCCGCACGGCGGAGGTCTGAGATGTCTCCCGTCCAGCCCGTCGCCACCGAGGTGACCCCCGCGTCGCTGCGCGAGGTGATGTCCCGCTTCGCCACCGGCGTCGTCGTGCTCACCGTCGGCGGCGACAACCCCCACGGCATGACGGCCAACGCCTTCACGTCCGTCTCGCTCGAACCGCCGACCGTGCTCTGCTGCATCGGCCACAGCGCCGTCATGCACTCCGCGCTCACCCGGGCCGGACGCTTCGGCGTCTCCGTCATGGGCGCCGAACAGGAGAAGACCACAAGGTACTTCGCCGACAAGAAGCGCCCCCTCGGCCCCGCCCAGTTCGAGCGGATCGACTGGCTGCCCGGCCCCCGCACCGGAGCGCCCCTGCTCTCCGGAGCCCTGGCGTGGCTGGAGTGCGAGGTCACCGCCGCACACGAGGTCGGCGACCACTCCGTCTTCCTCGGCGAGGTCGTCAGCACGATGAACGGCGCCGCCGGCGACGCACTCCTCTTCCACGAAGGCCGTTTCCGGCACACCGGAACCACCCCCCGCCACTGAGCGGAAGCACCCGGACCGAACCCCTCACGCAGATGATCCCGGTGGCCGAAAAGCCACCGGGATCATCTGCATCGGCATGTGCGAAACGCCGACATGCGTGAACCCGGGGCCTCCCCGCCCCGGGTCCACGGCACTCCCTCCCTTACAGGAAGGGGGTCTCCGGGTCGAGACCGAGCAGCGCCCGGCCCTGCACCTCCAGGTTGCCGTTCAGCTGCGCCAGCGCGTGCAGCGAGAAGCCCTGGATGTCACGGTGGAAGCGCTGCAGCGGAACGCTCCGCTGGATCACCGAGCCGCCGCTCGCGTTGAACAGCACCTCGACGGCCTCCTTCGCGAGCTGCGCCGCGAACGCCGTCTGACCGCGCACGACGGCCTTCTCCTCCAGCGACAGCTGCTCGCCCGCGTCGGCCCGCCGCTGCATGAGCTCCAGCCACACGCCCGACAGGGCCTCCGCCGACGTGATCTTGTTGGCGGCCGTCGCCACCTGGATCTGGGTCAGCGGGTGCTGGGTCTGGTCCGTCCACGACGTGTACGTGATGCCACGTCCGGGCAGCCGCTCCAGGAACAGGTCGTACGCGCCCTTGGCGATGCCGATGAACACCGCGGCGGCCGCCGCCATGACCTCGCTCACGAAGCCGTACTCGCGGCCGTCCGCACCGCCGTTGGAGCGGTCACCGGTCGTGCTGAACAGCAGCTCCTCGAAGCGCCCGACCCGGTAGTCGGGCACGAACACGTCGTCGGCCGAGGACGTGGCGCTGCCCGTGCCGGAGCCGGCCGACACCTTCCAGTCGTCGACCACCGTCATGTCGGACATCGGCACCAGCGCCATGACCTCCTCGAGGGAGCCGTCCGCGTGCTCCAGCATCGCCGAGGCGAAGTTCCACTGGGCGCCCCGGCAACCGGAGTTGAAGCGCCAGCTGCCGGTCAGGCGGTAACCGCCCTCGACGGGCGTGAGCTTGCCCGTCGGCGCGAAGGCGCTGGAGATCCGGACCGAACCCTCGGCGAAGAGCTCCTCCTGCGCCCGGTCCGGGTAGAGCGTGGCCGACCACGCGCTGGTCGCCCAGACGAACGTCACCCAGCCGGTGGAGGGGCAGCCCTTCGCCACCTCGGCGATGACCTTGGACTGGTCGGCCAGGTCGAAGTCCAGACCCCCGAAGCGCTTCGGGACGGCTATCCGGAAGACGCCGGCCTTTTCCAGGAGCTCGATGTTCTCGTCGAGAATCCAGCCGCGGTTCTCCGACTCGATCCCGTTCTCCCTGAGCGTCGGCACGATGCTCCGGACGGATTCCAGTACGGATTCGAGTTCAGCGTTCATGCGATTCAAACTCCCTGCTCGATCGTCTCGTTCCGGCGTCGAGCGTACGGCGGGCCGTTCCCCGGGCGATCGGGCCGTGGTCACGAGGTGGTCACCGGGGCACTCCGGAATTCCCGATTACCGGTCAATTACCAGGCGATTCGCGGGCAGTGGACGAAAGCGGCCCGGCCGCCCTTCGATTCTCCGGGAGCCGCGCACGACTGTGGCAGCATGACTCGCATGTCTATCTCCTGGCCCGACCGCGTAGTTACCGCCGCCACCGACTGCACCGACATTCTGCAGAAGGCCGCCGATCAGGACTGGTCCGTCAAAGCCCGGGACAGCGACTGGTCCTGTCGCGAAGTCCTCGACCACACGGCCCTCGGCCTCATCGGCTATTCCGGGCTCCTCATCGCCCGGCCGACCGACCGCTTCACCGGCATGCTCGCCGGATTCAACGGGCACTCGATCCCCGTCTGCCTCGAAGGCGTCCGCATCTGCGCCACCATCCTGGCCTCGGCCGTGCGCGAGGCGGACCCGCAGGTCCGTGCCTTCCACCCCTGGGGCAACTCCGACGGCCCCGGCTTCGCCGCCATGGGCGTCCTCGAGATGGTCGTCCACACCTACGACGTGACCGAGGCGATGGGCCTCGGCTGGCTGCCCTCGGACGAGCTCTGCGCGCCCGTCGTCGAGCGCCTCTTCCCGGACGCCCCGACCGGGCACGCCCCCGCCGAGACCCTGCTCTGGTGCACCGGCCGCATCGACCTCCCCGGCCTGCCGCGGCGCCGCGACTGGGGCGGCTGGGACGGCAACGTCCGCTGATGAGGGGGGAAACGATGGACACAGCCTGGCTCCGGCGATTCGGCGGCGTGGGACAGAAGGCGCCGGCGGGAGGGGTCCGGCTGGTCTGCTTCCCGCACGCGGGCGGCGCCGCCACCTCCTACGTACAGCTCTCCCGCCTCCTGAGCCCGGCCGTCGACGTGCTGGCCGTCCAGTACCCGGGGCGGCAGGACCGGTACCGCGAGCAGCCGGTCGAGTCCGTCACCCGGCTCGCCGAACACGTCGCGGACGCCCTGGGCCCGGCCGACGGCCGGCCGTACGCCTTCTTCGGGCACAGCATGGGAGCCGTCGTCGCCTACGAGACGGCGCGCACGCTCGCCGCTCGCTCGGAGCCCGGCCCCCTGCGGCTGTTCCTCTCCGGACGGGCGGCGCCGGAGCCTCGGCCCCAGGCCGCCGACCGGATGAAGAGCGACGCCGACGTGATCGCCGCGATCCGGATGCTCGGCGGCACCGGCGCGGGCGTCCTCGACGACCCCGAGCTCATGGAGATGGCCCTGCCGGCCCTCCGTGCCGACTACCGGGCCATCGGCTCGTACGCCTGGGAGCCGGGCCCGAAGCTCGACTGCCCGATCACGGCGCTCGTCGGCGACGCGGACCCCGTGGCCCCCGTGGCCAGGGTCGCGGACTGGAGCGGCTTCACCGAGGCGGGCACCGACCTGCGGGTCTTCCCCGGCGGTCACTTCTACCTCGACGGCCGCTTCGAGGAGATCGGGGACGTGATCACCGCCGCGCTCGGTGTGAGCGTCTGACTGTACGGGAGAGAGACCGTACGACTGAGGAACCGTACTGAAGAGAAGGGCCCTGCTTCCGGTCGACCGGAAGCAGGGCCCTTCTCCGTTCCCCTCGGGCGTCAGCTGCCGTTCGGGTAGTCGATGGCGAAACGCCACTTGCCGTCCTCGCCGAGCCGCAGGACGTCGTTGCCCACACCCTCGTGGACCTCGGCGACGCCGTCGGCGCCCGTGACGTCGATCCGCCAGTCCACGACCAGGAGCGCGGCGTCGCCGGCCACGTAGGAGTGGCGGAGCGTGGCCGTCATCTTCGGGCCGAGGGAGAGGAACTCCGCGAGCGCGTCCTTGCGCGCCTGGCCGGTGAGCGGCTTGTCCGCCTCCCAGGCCGAGACCGCCGTCTCGGTGTAGAGCAGGTTGACCAGATCAGCGTCGCCCGAGTTGAAGGCCCGCACGTAGAGCTCGGTCTGCTTGGTCGCGTCGTCGGTCAGAGCGAAGTCGTCGATAATGCTCGTCATAGCGAATTCGTGCCCGCTTTCCATGTGAAGTGCACTGCTAATTCCACTGGCGCTCGAAGGCTATCTCCGGGGACCTCACGAGGGGTTCAGCGAGGAGTAACCGACCGCCCATGAGTGACCCGCCGATGAGCGAACAGACCCGCTCAGGGTGAGTTACCGAACATTTGCAGGACCTATTCCGCCCGTCTGTAAGGTCGTTGACGACCACAAAACCCGTGCTGATCCGCGGGGCGGAAAAGCGGCAGTAGTTGGGGAAGTCCGTTGGGGGATTCAGTGACGAAGAGGCGGCCAGGCGTGACGACGAACGACGGGATTGCCCGGGCGGCCGACGAGGCCCGTTCGTCCGGCGAGGCGATCCGTCCCATGAACGAGGCCATCGCCGTCGTCGGCATGTCCTGCCGTCTGCCGGGGGCCCCGGACCCGGCCGCCTTCTGGGAGCTCCTGCGGAACGGGAAGAGCGCGGTCACCGACGTGCCCTCCGGCCGGTGGGAGTCGGTGCTCGGGGGAGCGGACACCGAGAAGCCCGAGAAGCCCGAGAAGCCCAAGGAGTCCGGGGCGTACGAGGGGTCCGGGGCGTCCGGGGCGTCCGGGGCGTCCGAGGGGTCCGGCGTGCGCCGGGGCGGCTTCCTCGACTCCCTCGACCTCTTCGACGCGGCGTTCTTCGGGATCTCACCCCGCGAGGCCGCCGCCATGGACCCGCAGCAGCGACTGGTCCTCGAACTCGCCTGGGAGGCCCTGGAGGACGCCGGGATCGTCCCCGCCGCCCTCGCCGGCAGCCGCACCGCCGTCTTCGTCGGCACCCTCCGCGACGACTACACGAGCCTCCTCTACCAGCACGGCGAGCAGGCCATCACCCAGCACACCATGGCGGGCGTGAACCGGGGCGTCATCGCCAACCGCGTCTCGTACCACCTCGGCCTGCAGGGCCCGAGCCTCACCGTCGACACCGCGCAGTCGTCCTCGCTCGTCGCCGTCCACCTGGCCTGCGAGTCCCTGCGCGCGGGCGAGTCCACGACGGCGCTCGTCGCCGGCGTCAACCTCAACATCCTCGCCGAGAGCGCCGTGACAGAGGAGCGCTTCGGCGGCCTCTCCCCGGACGGCACCGCCTACACCTTCGACGCCCGGGCCAACGGCTTCGTCCGGGGCGAGGGCGGTGGAGTCGTCGTCCTCAAGCCCCTCGCCCGCGCCCTCGCCGACGGCGACCGCGTCCACGGCGTCATCCGGGGCAGCGCCGTCAACAACGACGGGGCCACCCCGGGCCTCACCGTGCCCAGCAGGGCCGCCCAGGAGAAGGTGCTGCGCGAGGCGTACCGCAAGGCGGACCTGGATCCGTCCGTCGTCCAGTACGTCGAACTGCACGGCACCGGCACCCCGGTCGGCGACCCCATCGAGGCGGCCGCGCTCGGCGCGGTCCTCGGCACGGAACGCCCGGCGGGCGAAGCCCTGGTCGTCGGCTCCGCCAAGACGAACGTCGGACACCTCGAAGGCGCCGCCGGCATCGTCGGTCTCATCAAGACGCTCCTCGCGCTCGGCCGCCGCCGCATCCCGGCCAGCCTCAACTTCCGCACGCCCCACCCGGACATCCCGCTCGACACCCTCGGGCTCGACGTGCCCGCCGGGCTGCGGGAGTGGCCGCACCCCGAGCGCGAACTCGTCGCCGGTGTCAGCTCGTTCGGCATGGGCGGCACCAACGCCCACGTCGTCGTCAGCGAGGGCCCCGCCCAGGACCGCGAGCGACCCGCCGCCGAGGACGAGGCCCCCGAGGCTGCCGCCGGAGACGGCGCCACGCTGCCCTTCGTCGTCACCGGCCGCGGCGGCGAAGCCCTGCGAGCCCAGGCCCGACGCCTGCACCAGGCCGTCGAGGCGGACCCGGAGCTCGCGCCCGCCGCCCTCGCCCGCTCGCTGGTCACCACCCGTACGGTCTTCACGCACCGCTCGGTCGTCCTCGCCCAGGACCGCGCCCGCCTCCTCGACGGCCTCCGCGCCCTCGCCGCCGGGACACCCGCGCCCGGCGTGGTCACCGGCAGTCCCGCCGCCGGTCGGCTCGCCGTCCTGTTCAGCGGCCAGGGCGCCCAACGTACGGGCATGGGAATGGAGTTGTACGCCGCCCACCCGGCCTTCGCGAAGGCCTTCGACGCCGTCGCCGCCGAGCTCGACCCGCTCCTCGACCGGCCCCTCGCCGAACTCGTCGCCGCGGGCGACACCCTCGACCGGACCGTCCACACGCAGCCCGCGCTCTTCGCCGTGGAGGTGGCCCTCCACCGCCTCGTCGAGTCCTGGGGCGTCACGCCCGCCCTGCTCGCCGGCCACTCCGTCGGCGAGATCAGCGCCGCGCACGTCGCCGGGGTCCTCTCGCTGCGCGACGCCGCACGCCTCGTCGCCGCGCGCGGCCGCCTCATGCAGGCGCTGCCCGAGGGCGGCGCGATGGTCGCCGTCGAGGCGAGCGAGGAGGAGGTGCTGCCGCACCTCGCGGGACGCGAGCGGGAGCTCTCCCTCGCGGCCGTGAACGGCCCGCGCGCGGTCGTCCTCGCGGGCGCCGAGCAGGCCGCCCTCGACGTCGCCGAGCTGCTGCGCGGACAGGGCCGCCGGACCAAGCGGCTCAGCGTCTCGCACGCCTTCCACTCGCCGCTCATGGAACCGATGCTCGACGACTTCCGCCGGGTCGTCGCCGGACTGGACTTCCAGGAGCCCCGCGTCGACGTCGTCTCCACCGTGACGGGCCTGCCCGTCACGGCGGGGCAGTGGACCGACCCCGAGTACTGGGTGGACCAGGTCCGCCGGCCCGTGCGCTTCCTCGACGCCGTACGCGCCCTGGAGGAGGCGGGCGCCGACACCTTCCTCGAACTCGGCCCCGACGGGGTCTGCTCCGCGATGGCGGCGGACTCCGTGCGCGACCAGGAGGCCGCCACGACCGTCTCCGCCCTGCGCAAGGGCCGCCCGGAGTCCCCGTCGCTGCTCGCCGCACTCGCCTCCGTCTTCGCCCGGGGCCACGACGTCGACTGGACCGCCGTTCACGGGAGCACCGGCACGGCAAGGGTGCCCCTGCCGACGTACGCCTTCCAGCGCGAGCGTCACTGGTTCACCGGGACCGCCCGGACGGCGGCGCCGCTCGCCGCGGGCCGACCGGCCACCGGCACCGAAACGTCTTCGGGGGCCGACGGCGGCAAGGGCGTGGGTGGCGGTGATCGGCTCGCCCGCCACGAGACGACCGAGCGCGTCCGCGCACACGTCGCCGCCGTCCTCGAGTACGACGACCCGAACCGAGTGGAACTCGGCCTGACCTTCAAGGAGTTGGGCTTCGACTCCCTGATGTCGGTCGAGCTGCGGAACGCCCTCGCCGATGCCACCGGACTGCGCCTGCCCAGCGGACTCCTCTTCGACCACCCCACCCCGCGCGCCCTCGCCGCCCACCTGGGCGACCTGCTCACCGGCGGGAGCGGCGACACCGGCGAGGCCGACGCAATCCCGCCCGCGACCCCGGCGGACACCACCGCCGAGCCCATCGCGATCATCGGCATGGCCTGCCGCTACCCCGGCGGAGTCACCTCCCCCGAGGACCTGTGGCAGCTCGTCTCCGAGGGACGCGACGCCGTCTCGGGACTGCCCACCGACCGCGGCTGGGACGAGGACCTCTTCGACGCCGACCCCGACCGCAGCGGCAAGAGCTCGGTCCGCGAGGGCGGATTCCTGCACGACGCCGCCCTCTTCGACGCGGGCTTCTTCGGGATCTCGCCCCGCGAGGCCCTCGGCATGGACCCGCAGCAGCGGCTGCTCCTGGAGACCGCCTGGGAGGCGGTGGAGCGCGCCGGGCTCGACCCCGAAGGCCTCAAGGGCAGTCGTACGGCCGTCTTCGTCGGCGCCACCGCCCTGGACTACGGCCCCCGCATGCACGAGGGCGCCGAAGGCGTCGAGGGCCACCTCCTGACCGGCACCACCCCCAGCGTCATGTCGGGCCGCATCGCCTACCAGCTCGGCCTCACCGGACCGGCGGTCACCGTCGACACGGCCTGCTCGTCCTCGCTCGTCGCGCTGCACCTCGCCGTCCGCTCACTGCGGCAGGGCGAGTCGAGCCTCGCGCTCGCCGGCGGCGCGACCGTCATGTCGACACCGGGCATGTTCGTGGAGTTCTCGCGCCAGCGCGGCCTGGCCGCCGACGGCCGCTCCAAGGCCTTCGCCGACTCCGCCGACGGCACCTCCTGGGCCGAGGGCGTCGGCCTCCTCCTCGTCGAGCGGCTCTCGGACGCCGAGCGCAACGGCCACCCCGTGCTCGCCGTCATCCGCGGCAGCGCGGTCAACCAGGACGGCGCCTCCAACGGCCTCACCGCCCCCAACGGCCCGTCCCAGCAGCGCGTCATCCGGCAGGCCCTGGCCGACGCCGGGCTCGCCCCCGCAGACGTCGACGCCGTCGAGGCGCACGGCACGGGCACCCGGCTCGGCGACCCCATCGAGGCCGAGGCCGTCCTCGGCACGTACGGCCGGGACCGCGGCGACAGCGCCCCGCTCCAGCTCGGCTCGCTGAAGTCCAACATCGGCCACACCCAGGCCGCCGCCGGCGTCGGCGGGCTCATCAAGATGGTCCTCGCCATGCGCCACGGAGTCCTGCCCAGGACCCTCCACGTGGACCGGCCCACCACCCGCGTCGACTGGGAGGCGGGCGGCGTCGAGCTCCTCACCGAGGAGCGGGCATGGCCGCGGACGGGCCGCCCGCGCCGCGCGGCGATCTCCTCCTTCGGGATCAGCGGCACCAACGCCCACGTCGTCGTCGAACAGGCCCCGGAGCCCGCGGACTCCACCTCCGTCACCACCCCCGCGCCCGGACGCGCCCCCGTCTTCGTCTCCGCGCGCGACGCCGTCGCCCTGCGCGCCCAGGCCGGCCGCCTGCGGACCTTCCTCGACGACAGGCCGGACGTCACCGTCGCCGACCTCGGACGGTCGCTGGCCGCCCGTACCGCCTTCGAGCACAGGGCCGCCCTCACCACCGTCACCAAGGACGAGCTGCTCGCCGCGCTCGACGCCCTCGGCCGCGGGGAGCAGGCCGCCGGCCTGGTCACCGGCGCCGCGGGCAGGGCCGGACGCACGGCCTTCCTCTTCACCGGCCAGGGAGCCCAGCGCGCCGCCATGGGCGAGGAACTCCGCGCCGCGCAGCCCGTGTTCGCCGACGCCCTCGACACCGTGTACGCGGCCCTCGACCGGCACCTCGACCGGCCGCTGCGGGAGACCGTCGCCACCGGGGAGGACCTGGACCTCACCGCGTACACCCAGCCCGCCCTCTTCGCCTTCGAGGTGGCGCTGTTCCGCCTCCTCGAACACCACGGACTCGTCCCCGACCTGCTCACCGGCCACTCCGTCGGCGAGATCGCCGCCGCGCACGTCGCCGGCGTCCTCTCCCTCGACGACGCCGCACGCCTCGTCACCGCCCGCGGCCGCCTCATGCAGTCGGCCCGCGAGGGCGGCGCGATGATCGCCGTACAGGCGGCCGAGGCCGAGGTCGTCGAGTCGCTGAAGGGCTACGAGGGCAGGGTCGCCGTCGCCGCCGTCAACGGGCCCACCGCCGTGGTCGTCTCCGGCGACGCCGACGCCGCCGAGGAGATCCGCGCCGAGTGGGCCGGACGAGGCCGCCGCACCCGCCGGCTGCGCGTCAGCCACGCCTTCCACTCCCCGCACATGGACGACGTCCTCGACGAGTTCCTCCGGGTCGCCGAGGACCTGACCTTCGAGGAGCCGCGGATCCCCGTCGTCTCCACGGTCACCGGCGCGCTCGTCACGTCCGGCGAGCTCACCTCGCCCGCGTACTGGGCCGACCAGATCCGGCGGCCGGTGCGCTTCCTGGACGCCGTCCGCACCCTCGCGGCCCAGGACGCGACCGTCTTCGTCGAGATCGGCCCCGACGCCGTCCTCACGGCACTCGCCGAGGAGGCACTCGCAACACGGCCGGCGGACGCCGAGGGCGCCACGGCGGCCACGGGCGGACCGGGTTCCACGGTCGTGCCGGACACCCGGGACGTGACCGTCGTCCCGCTGCTGCGCGCGGGACGCCCCGAGGCAGAGACCCTCGCCACCGGACTCGCGACCGCCCACGTCCACGGCGCGCCCCTGGACCGGGCGTCGCTATTCCCGGACGGGCGCCGCACGGACCTGCCCACGTACGCCTTCCGGCGCGCGCACTACTGGCTGACGCCCGAGGCCCGTACGGACGCCCGCGCCCTCGGCTTCGACCCGGCGCGGCACCCGCTGCTGACGACCACGGTCGAGGTCGCGGGCGGCGACGGCGTCCTGCTCACGGGCCGCCTCTCCCTCGCCGACCAGCCCTGGCTCGCCGACCACGAGGTCAACGGCACCGTCCTGCTGCCGGCCACCGCCTTCCTGGAGCTCGCCCTCGCGGCGGGCGAGCACGTCGGCGCCGCCCGCGTGGAGGAACTCACCCTCGAAGCCCCGCTCGTCCTGCCCGAGCGCGGTGCCGTCCGCATCCAGGTCGGCGTGAGCGGCGACGGCGATACGCCGTCCGGGCGCACCTTCGGCGTGTACAGCAGCCCCGACGCCGGCGCGGCGGACAGCGACGGCGCGCCCCGGGAGTGGACCCGCCACGTCTCCGGCGTACTCGGCGCGGGAGACCCGGCCACCCCGCCCGCCCGCCACGGCGCAGGCCGGGACGGCGCCGAGGCCTGGCCGCCCGCGGCGGCGACCGCCGAACCCCTCGACGGCGTCTACGACCGGCTCGCGGAGCTCGGTTACGGATACGGGCCCGCCTTCCAGGGCCTGACCGGGCTGTGGCGCGACGGCGCCGACACGCTCGCCGAGATCCGGCTGCCCGCGCCACAGCACGAGAGCGCGGGACTCTTCGGCGTACACCCGGCACTGCTCGACGCCGCGCTCCACCCGATCGTCCTGGAAGGCGGAAGCCCCGGCGCCGAGACCGGTGCCGAGACAGATGCCGAGACCGGCGCCGAAACCGGCGCCGCGCCCGCGGCCGACTCGGCCGACCGGATCCGGCTGCCGTTCGCGTGGGCCGGGGTGACCCTGCACGCCGAAGGCGCCACCGCACTCCGCGTACGGATCACCCCCACCGGCACGGACACGGTCACCCTCCGCCTCACCGACACCACCGGCGCGCCCGTGGCCACCGTGGAGTCCCTCACCCTGCGCGCGGTGGAGAAGAACCGTCTCGGCACGACCGCCGGACGCGTCGACGACGCCCTGTTCACGCTCGCGTGGACGGAGACCGGCACCCCGGAGCCGACAGGGCGCGGAGCGACGGAGATCGAGGACCTCGGGGACCTCGCCGGACTCGGGGACCTCGTGGACCTCGGCACGACGGACGTCGTCCTCCGCGCCGACCGCTGGACGGCCGACACAGACCCGTCGGCCGCCGCGCACGACGCCGTACGGCGCGCGCTCGGCATCGTCCAGGAGTTCCTGTCCGAGCCCCGCTTCGACGGCTCGCGACTGGTCTGCGTCACCCGGGGCGCGGTCGCCGCGCTCCCCGGGGAGGACGTCACGTCCCTCGCCACCGCGCCCCTGTGGGGCCTCGTCCGCTCCGCCCAGTCCGAGAACCCGGGCCGCCTGTTCCTCCTCGACCTGGGCGCCGGTGACAGCGCCGGCGAGGACGCGGGCGGCACGGGCGAGGACGGCGGAGCCGAGGCGCTGATCCGCGCGGCCGCCGCCGGCGACGAGCCGCAGCTCGCGGTACGGCACGGCCGGCTGCTCGCGCCGAGGCTGGCCCGCGCGGTCGCCCCGGCGAGCCCGGGGAGCCCTTCGGGCGAGGACTCCGCCCACGGTGCCGACCGCTTCGGCCCCGACGGCACCGTCCTCGTCACCGGCGGCACCGGCGGTCTCGGAGCGCTGCTCGCGCGCCACCTCGTCGAGCGTCACGGCGTACGCCGCCTGCTGCTGGTGAGCCGCCGCGGGGCCGACGCCCCGGGCGCGGTCGGCCTGGGCGAGGACCTCGCCGGGCTCGGCGCGGAGGTCGCGTTCGCCGCCGCCGACGTCGCCGACCGCGCGAGCCTGGCGCGGGTGATCGCCTCCGTGCCCGCCGAGCATCCGCTGACGGCCGTCGTCCACACGGCGGGTGTCGTCGACGACGCGACGGTCGAGGCACTCACGCCGGACCGGCTGGACGCCGTACTGCGCCCGAAGGTCGACGCCGCGTGGATCCTGCACGATCTGACCAAGGACCTCGGGCTCCACGCCTTCGTCCTCTTCTCCTCCGTCTCCGGCATCGTCGGCACCGCGGGCCAGGCCAACTACGCGGCGGCCAACACGGCCCTCGACGCCCTCGCGGCCCACCGCGCCGCCACGGGCCTCGCCGCCACCTCGCTGGCCTGGGGCCTCTGGGACGGCACGCACGGCATGGGCGGCACGCTCGGCGCCGGCGACCTCGCCCGCTGGAGCCGGGCCGGGATCACCGCGCTCACCCCGGAACAGGGCCTCGCGCTCTTCGACGCCGCGGTCTCCCGGGACGACGCCCTCCTCGTACCCGCCGGCCTCCGGCCCACCGCCCACCGGGGCACGGACGGACAGCCTCCGGCGCTGTGGCGCGGCCTCGTCCGCGCACGTCCGCGCCGCGCCGCGCGGGCGGCCGCCGAGTCGGCGGGCACGCCCGGCGGGTGGCTCGGCGAGCTCGCCGCACAGTCACCGGACGAGCGGCGCGGCACGGCCGTGGCCCTCGTGACGGCCGTCGTCGCGGACGTCCTCGGACACGCCGACGCCGCCGCCGTCGGGCCGGAGCGGTCCTTCAAGGACCTCGGCTTCGACTCCCTGGCGGGCGTCGAGCTCCGCAACCGTCTGAACGCCGCCACCGGTCTGCGGCTCCCCGCGACCACGGTCTTCGACCACCCCTCGCCGGCGGCGCTGGCGTCGCACCTCCTCTCCCGGGTCCCCGGGACGGAGAAGGGAGCCGGGGCCGCGGCGAACGCGCACGCGAACGCCGTGGCCGAACGCGGTACTTCTGCCGGTGGCGTGGCCGTCGCGGACGATCCGATCGCGATCGTGGGCATGGCGTGCCGTTATCCGGGTGGTGTGTCGTCGCCGCAGGACCTGTGGCGTCTGGTGGCGGAGGGGACGGACGCGATCAGCGAGTTCCCCGTGAACCGCGGCTGGGACCTGGAGGGCCTCTACGACCCGGATCCCGAGCGGATCGGCACGTCGTACGTCCGGCACGGCGGCTTCCTCCACGAGGCGGACCTGTTCGACGCGGACTTCTTCGGCATGTCGCCGCGCGAGGCGACCGCGACCGACCCGCAGCAGCGCCTCCTCCTGGAGACCGCGTGGGAGAGCTTCGAGAGCGCCGGCATCGACCCGGCGACCCTGCGCGGCACCAACACCGGTGTCTTCACCGGCGCGATGTACGACGACTACGCGTCGCGCCTCGCCGCCACCCCGGCGGAGTTCGAGGGCTTCGTCCTCGCGGGAACCCTGTCCAGCGTGGTCTCCGGCCGCCTGTCGTACACGTACGGCCTCGAAGGTCCGGCGGTGACCGTGGACACGGCGTGCTCGTCGTCGCTCGTGGCACTGCACCTGGCGGCGAACGCGCTGCGGCGCGGTGAGTGCGACCTCGCGCTCGCCGGCGGAGTCACCGTCATGGCCGGCCCGCACGTCTTCGTCGAGTTCTCGCGACAGCGCGGCCTCTCCGAGGACGGCCGCTGCCGCTCCTTCGGCGCCGGCGCGGGCGGCACGGGCTGGGCCGAGGGTGTGGGTCTGCTGCTGGTCGAGCGGCTGTCGGATGCGGTGCGGAACGGTCACCGGGTCCTGGCGGTGCTGCGGGGTTCCGCGGTGAACCAGGACGGTGCGTCCAACGGCCTGACCGCGCCGAACGGTCCGGCGCAGGAGCGGGTGATCCGTCAGGCGCTCGCGAACGCGGGTCTGTCTGCCTCCGACGTGGATGCGGTGGAGGCGCACGGTACGGGTACGCGGCTGGGTGACCCGATCGAGGCGCAGGCGCTGCTGGCCACCTATGGCCAGGACCGCTCGGAGGAACGGCCCCTGTATCTGGGCTCGTTGAAGTCGAACATCGGTCATGCGCAGGCCGCCGCGGGTGTCGGTGGTGTCATCAAGATGATCGAGTCCATGCGCCACGGTGTGCTGCCCAAGACCCTGCACGTGGACGAGCCGTCGCCGCACGTGGACTGGGAGGCGGGTGCGGTCTCGCTCCTCACCGAGGAGCGGGAGTGGCCGGAGGTCGGGCGTCCGCGCCGGGCCGCGGTCTCCTCCTTCGGGATCAGCGGCACCAACGCCCACGTGATCATCGAGCAGGCACCGCAGCCCGCACCCGTGGACAGCGAAGCGGCGGAGTCCTCCCTCCCGGCCGTGCCCTGGCTCCTCTCGGGACGCGACGAGCGGGCCGTGAACGCCCTGGCCGAGCGTCTGCGCGCGTACGCGATCGAGCACCCGGAGGCGAGCGCCGCCGACATCGGCCTCTCGCTCGCCACCGACCGCGCCCTCCTCGACCACCGGACCGCAGTCGTCGGCACCGACCGGGACGAACTCCTCGACGCACTGGCCGCCTTGGCGCGCGGCGAGGAGACCCCGGCCGTCGTCCGGGGCGGTGGCCCGGCCACGGGCCGGACGGCCGTCCTGTTCACGGGTCAGGGATCCCAGCGTCAGGGCATGGGGCGCGAACTGTACGACCGTTCCCCGGTGTTCGCCGCCTCGATCGACGAGATCTGCGCCCATCTCGACCCGCAGCTGCCCCATCCCCTCAAGGACGTCCTCTTCGCCCCCGAGGGGTCGGAGGACGCGTCCCTCATCGACCGCACGGTCTTCACACAGGCGGCACTGTTCGCCGTGGAGACCTCCCTGTTCCGGCTGTTCGAGGCCCACGGCCTCACCCCTGACTACCTCATCGGCCACTCCATCGGCGAGGTCACGGCGGCCCACCTGGCCGGGGTCCTCGACCTGGCGGACGCCTGCGTCCTGGTCGCCCACCGGGGCCGCCTGATGCAGTCGGCCCGGGCCGGCGGCGCGATGGCGGCCGTCCAGGCGAGCGAGGAGGAGGTCCGCGAGGCCCTCACGCCCTTCACCGACGCCGTCGCCGTCGCCGGGGTCAACGGCCCGAACGCCACCGTCGTCTCCGGCGACGAGGACGCGGTCGACCGACTGGTGGCGCAGTGGCGCGAGCAGGGCAGGCGCACCAAGCGGCTGCCGGTCAGCCACGCCTTCCACTCGCCGCACATGGACGAGATCGTCGACGAGTTCGTCACCGCGATCTCCGGGCTCACCTTCCGCGCCCCCAGGATCCCGGTCGTCTCCAACGTCACCGGAACCCTGGCCACCGCCGACCAGCTGACCTCGCCCGCGTACTGGGCGCGCCACATCCGCGAGGCCGTGCGCTTCGCCGACGGCGTGCGGTACCTGGAGGGCGAAGGCGTCACCGACTGGCTGGAGCTCGGCCCCGACGGCGTGCTCGTCGCGCTGGTCGAGGACTGCCTGGTGAAGGAGGCGGGATCGCTCGCCACCGCCCTGCGCAAGGGCGCGAGCGAGCCCCGTACCGTAGCCGCGGCCGTGGCCCGCACGGCCCTGCGCGGAGCCGGCCCCGACTGGGCGGCGGCGTTCCCCGGCGCACGACGGGTCGACCTCCCGACGTACGCCTTCCAGCACCGGCGCTACTGGCTGGAGGGCCGGGCGGAGGTACCGGGCGACGCCACGGCCCTCGGCCTGGCCGCGGCGGACCACCCGCTGCTCGGCGCGGAGGTCGCCATGGCGGACCGCGACGGGTACGTGTTCACGGGGCGCCTCTCGACGCGCACGCACCCGTGGCTCGCCGACCACGCGGTCGCCGGCTCGGTGCTCGTGCCCGGCACGGGCCTGCTCGAACTGGTCCTCGCCGCCGGCGAACAGGCCGGCGCGGGCCACGTCGAGGAACTCCTGCTCTCGGCGCCCCTGGTGCTGCCCGAGCGGGGCGGCGTACAGGTGCAGGTCGTGGTGGGCGGTGCGGAGGAGTCCTCGGGCCGTCGTGCGGTGGAGGTGTACGGGCGTCCGGACGGTGAGGGCTCGTGGGTCCTGCACGCGAGCGGTTCCGTGGTGCCCCGCGCGGCCGAGGCGACCGTGACCGGTGGCGGCCTGGCGGTCTGGCCGCCGGCCGGGGCGACCGAGGTCGAACTGGGCGGCGTGTACGACCGGTTGCTGGAGCGTGACTACGAATACGGTGCGACGTTCCAGGGGTTGAGGCGGCTGTGGAAGGGCGAGGGTGAACTCTTCGCCGAGGTCGCCCTGGAGGACGGGCAGCGGGCGGACGCCAGTCTGTACGCCTTGCATCCCGCGCTCCTCGACGCGGCCCTGCACTCGCTCCTCCCGGGCGTCGCCAGGGAGGAGGGCCCTTCGTGGCTGCCCTTCTCCTGGTCCGGCGTGGACGTCCACGCCACCGGCGCCTCGGTGCTCCGGGTACGGTTCGCCCTGACCAGCCCCGACCCGGACTCCCTCGTGGCGTCGCTCACCCTCGCGGACGGCGCGGGCGGTCCGGTGGGTTCGGTGGATGCGCTGGTGCTGCGGCCGTTGTCGCGGGAGGCGTTGCGTGCGGCGGGTTCGTCGCGGGACGGGCTGTTCCGGGTGGAGTGGCGGCCGGTTCCGGTGGCCGCCACGGAGGGTGCCGGCGCACCGGACGCGGTGTCGCTGGTACTGGCTCCGGGGACCGGGGCTGCCGGGAGCGGTCTCGCCGAGTCGGCTCGGGGTGCCGTGGCGGAGGTCTTGACGCAGGTCCAGGAGTTTCTGGCGGACGAGTCGTCGGCCGATTCGCGGCTGGTGGTCGTGACCCGGGGGGCTGTGGGTGTCGGCGGTGCGGGTGTTTCGGATCTTGTGCACGGGGGTGTGTGGGGTCTGGTGCGTTCGGTGCAGGCCGAGCACCCGGGTCGGGTGGTTCTGGCCGATACGGACGACGAGGCGGACGTCGCCGTCGGCCTGGTGCTGGCGTCGGGTGAGGACCAGGCGGCCGTGCGGGGCGGGCGGGTTCTCGTGCCGCGTCTGGTCCGTGCGGATGTCCCGCCTGCTGATGTCGTGCTCGCGGAGGGGTCGGTGGACTGGGGTCGTGGCACGGTCCTGATCACGGGCGCGACGGGTGCTCTGGGTGCGATCGCGGCCCGTCACGTCGTGCTGGAGCGGGGTGTGCGTCGGTTGGTTCTGGTGAGCCGGCGTGGTGGGGATGCTCCGGGTGCTGCGGAGTTGGCCGGGGAGTTGGCGGCTGCGGGTGCTGAGGTGGTGTTCGCGGCTGCGGATGTGGCCGACCGGGGCGCGCTTGCCGAGGTCATTGCTGGGATTCCGGCCGGGAGTCCTTTGTCGGCGGTGGTGCACACGGCGGGTGTGTCGGACGACGTGACGGTGGAGGCGCTGACGCCGGAGCGGTTGGATGCGGTGTTGCGTCCGAAGGTCGATGCCGTGTGGAACCTGCACGAGTTGACGAAGGACCTGTCGCTGGACGCGTTCGTCGTCTACTCGTCGCTTGCGGGTCTGCTGGGTACGGCGGGTCAGGCGAACTACGCGGCGGGTAACACGTTCCTCGATGCGTTGATGGAGCACCGTCGGGCTTCGGGTCTTGCGGGTGTGTCGTTGGCGTGGGGGTTGTGGGCGGAGTCGAGTGATCTGTCGGGGCATTTGGGTGAGGCGGATCTGAAGCGTCTGGCGCGTTCGGGTCTGCTGGCTCTGGAGTCGAAGGACGCGATGGAGCTCTTCGACGCGGCCACCTCGGCCGGGGCGAGGGATGCGGTGTTCGCGGTGACGCGGATGGACATGGCCGCTCTTCGGGCGCAGGGCAGTGAGTCGCTGTCGGCGATGCTGCGGGGGCTGGTGCCTCCGGCACCCCGCCGCGCCGCCACCGGCACCACCTCCGCGACCGGTGCCCCGGCTCTGCCGGAGCGCCTGGCCGGCCTCGGCCGGGCCGAGCGGGAGCGGATCCTGATCGACCTCGTACGCGAGCAGGTCGCGGGGGTGCTGGGTCATGCGGATCAGAGCGCGGTGGAGGCGGAGCGGGCGTTCCAGGAGCTGGGCTTCGACTCGCTGACGGCCGTGGAGCTCCGTAACCGTCTCAACGCGGCCACCGGGCTCCGTCTGCCCACGACGCTGGTCTTCGACCATCCCTCGCCCGCCGCCCTCGCCACCCACCTCCTCGACCTCCTCGCCCAGGACGAGGCCGCGCCGGAGGAGCCCGTCCTGGCCGAACTGGCCAGGCTCAAGGCGGCGATCGGGGCGGTGGCCACGGAAGGCACCGCGCACGAGCGGATCACCGCCAGGCTGCGGGAGCTCCTCGACGTCGCCGACGCGGCGGCCGGAGCACCCGAGGCCGAGGACGACGACCGGGACCAGGACCTCACGACCGCGAGCGACGAGGAGCTCTTCGCGCTCTTCGACGACCTGGAGTGACAGGCATGACGAGCGCAGCACAGCAGTCGACCAGCACAACACAACGGGGAGCTGAGAACACCATGGCGGGCGAGGACAAACTCCGCGACTACCTCAAGCGGGCGATCGCGGATGCCCGTGACGCGCGCAGGCGCCTGCGCGAGGTGGAGGACAAGGCCCAGGAGCCCATCGCGATCGTGGGCATGGCGTGCCGCTATCCCGGTGGCGTGTCGTCGCCGCAGGACCTGTGGCGACTGGTGGCCGCGGGGACGGACGCGATCAGCGAGTTCCCCGTGAACCGCGGCTGGGACCTCGACAACCTCTACGACCCCGACCCCGACCGGCCGGGCACGTCGTACGGTCGCGAAGGCGGCTTCCTCCACGAGGCCGACCGGTTCGACGCGGACTTCTTCGGGATGTCTCCGCGCGAGGCGCTCGCCACCGACCCGCAGCAGCGGCTCCTCCTCCAGACGGCGTGGGAGAGCTTCGAGAGCGCGGGCCTCGATCCGGAGGCGCTGCGCGGCAGCCGCACCGGTGTGTTCACGGGCGTCATGTACAACGACTACGGTTCCAGGCCCAACCTGCCCCCCGAGGGCTTCGAGGGCTACCTGTTCAGCGGCAGCGCGGGCAGCGTGGCCTCGGGCCGCCTGTCGTACACGTACGGCCTCGAAGGTCCGGCGGTGACCGTGGACACGGCGTGCTCGTCGTCGCTCGTGGCACTGCACCTGGCGGCGAACGCGCTGCGGCGCGGTGAGTGCGACCTCGCGCTCGCCGGCGGGGCGACGGTCATGTCGACCCCGGTCGCCTTCGTCGAGTTCTCCCGCCTGCGGGGCCTCGCGGCCGACGGCCGGTGCAAGGCGTTCGGCGCCGGTGCGGACGGCACGGGCTGGGCCGAGGGTGTGGGTCTGCTGCTGGTCGAGCGGCTGTCGGATGCGGTGCGGAACGGTCACCGGGTCCTGGCGGTGCTGCGGGGTTCCGCGGTGAACCAGGACGGTGCGTCCAACGGCCTGACCGCGCCGAACGGTCCGGCGCAGGAGCGGGTGATCCGTCAGGCGCTCGCGAACGCGGGTCTGTCTGCCTCCGACGTGGATGCGGTGGAGGCGCACGGTACGGGTACGCGGCTGGGTGACCCGATCGAGGCGCAGGCGCTGCTCGCTACCTATGGCCAGGACCGCTCGGAGGAACGGCCCCTGTATCTGGGCTCGTTGAAGTCGAACATCGGTCACGCGCAGGCCGCCGCGGGTGTCGGTGGTGTCATCAAGATGATCGAGTCCATGCGCCACGGTCTCCTGGCGAAGACTCTCCACGTGGACGAGCCGTCGCCGCACGTGGACTGGGAGGCGGGTGCGGTCTCGCTCCTCACGGAGGAGCGGGAGTGGCCGGAGGTCGGGCGTCCGCGCCGGGCCGCGGTCTCCTCCTTCGGATTCGGCGGAACCAACGCCCACGTCATCATCGAGCAGGCACCGCAGCCCGCACCCGTGGAGAGCGGAGCGGCGTTGTCCTCCCTCCCGGCCGTGCCCTGGCTGCTCTCCGGAAAGAGCGCCGACGCCCTGCGGGAGCAGGCGGCGCGCCTGGCCGCTCTCCTGGAGGCGGCCGGACCGGGCGCGACGCGTCCGCTCGACGTGGGCTACTCCCTCGCCGTGAGTCGCTCCGCGCTCGACCACCGGGCTATGGTGGCCGGCGAGGACCGCGAACAACTGCTCTCGGACATACGTCTGTTGGCGGCAGGTGAGACGGCTCCGGGCGCCGTGCGGGGCGTCCGGAGCAGTGGAAGGACCGCGTTCCTGTTCACGGGGCAGGGCGCGCAGCGGATCGGCATGGGCCAGGGACTCCACGAGTCGTTCCCTGCCTTCGCCCGGGCCTTCGACGCGGTGGCGGCGGAGCTGGACGCACACCTGGCGCGACCCCTGCGGGAGGTGATCGCGGCCGGTGACGAGCTCGACCTGACCGGGTACACCCAGCCCGCGCTGTTCGCCGTCGAGGTCGCGCTCTTCCGCCTGCTGGAGTCCTGGGGAGTGACCCCCGACTTCGTCGCGGGTCACTCCATCGGCGAGCTCGCAGCCGCCCACGTCGCCGGAGTCCTCTCCCTCAAGGACGCCTGCGCCCTGGTCGCCGAGCGCGGGCGCCTCATGCAGGCCCTGCCCGGCGGCGGCGCCATGACCGCCGTCCAGGCGAGCGAGGAGGAGGTCGTCGCGCTGCTCGCCGGACGCGAGAAGCGCGCGGCCATCGCCGCCCTCAACGGCCCCACGTCCGTCGTGATCTCGGGCGACGCCGACGTGGTGGCCGAGATCGCCGCGGAACTGGAGCAGCAGGGACGCAAGACCAAGCAGCTCACCGTCAGCCACGCCTTCCACTCGCCGCACATGGACGGCATGCTCGACGCCTTCGGCGAGGCCGCTTCGCGGCTCACCTTCGACGCGCCGCGGATCACCGTCGTCTCCACCCTGACCGGACAGCTCGCTTCCGGCGACGACCTGCGCACCGCCGCGTACTGGACGGACCAGGTCCGGGGCACCGTCCGCTTCGCCGACGCGGTCGCCACCCTCGTCGACGAGGGCGTCACCACCTTCGTCGAGCTGGGCCCCGACGGTGTGCTCACGGCCCTGGCCGGCGGCGTGATCGACGGACCGCGCAGCTCGAACGGGTCCGACACCTCCAACGGCTCCAACGGCTCCAGCGGCGGCAACGCTACGGATGGTTCTGTCGGCTTTGCCGGCTCCGACGCGGCGAACGGCAGGGCGAACGCCGTGGCCGAGGCCGTCACCGCCGTCCCGCTCCTGCGCCGTGACCGGCCCGAGGGCCGGACCCTGATCACCGCTCTCGGGCGGCTGCACGTCCGGGGCGTCGCCGTGGACTGGGACGCCTTCTACGAGGGAACCGGCGCCCGGCGGGTCGACCTGCCGACGTACGCCTTCCGGACCGACCGATACTGGCTGGAGCCCGGAACGGCCGCCACCGGCGCGGAGGCCCTGGGCCTCGGGTCGGTCGTGCACCCGCTGCTCGGCGCCGCCGTCACCGTGGCGGGGGCCGAGGAGACCCTGTTCACGAGCCGCGTCTCGCTGCGTACGCACCCGTGGCTCGCCGATCACGCCGTACTCGACAGCGTTCCCTTCCCCGGCACCGCCTTCGTGGAACTCGTCCTGGCGGCGGGGGAGCAGGTGGGCGTGGGCCAAGTCGAGGAGCTGACGCTGGCGGCTCCGCTGGTGCTGCCCGAGCGGGGCGGCGTACAGCTCCAGGTCGTGGTCGGCGGTGCGGAGGAGTCCTCGGGCCGTCGTGCGGTGGAGGTGTACGGGCGGCCCGAGGGCGAGGGCTCCTGGGTCCTGCACGCGAGCGGTTCCGTGGTGCCCCGCGCGGCCGGGTCGGTGGCGGGCGGCGCCGGTCTGTCCGTGTGGCCGCCGGCCGGTGCGACCGAGGTCGAACTGGACGGCGTGTACGACCGGTTGATGGAGCGCGGTTACGGGTACGGGCCTGCGTTCCAGGGGTTGAGGAGGCTGTGGAAGGGAGACGGCGAACTCTTCGCCGAGGTCGTCCTGGAGGAGGGGCAGCGGGCGGACGCGACTCTGTTCGCGGTGCATCCCGCGCTCCTCGACGCGGCGCTGCACTCGCTCCTCCCGGGTGTCGCCGATGAGACCGGACAGGAAGGGTTCCCGTTCTCCTGGTCCGGCGTGAACGTCGAGGCCACCGGGGCCTCCGTTCTGAGGGTCCGCCTCACGGCCAACGGACCCGACACCGTCTCCCTGACCCTCGCGGACGGCGCGGGCGGTCCGGTGGGTTCGGTGGATGCGCTGGTGCTGCGGCCGTTGTCGCGGGAGGCGTTGCGTGCGGCGGGTTCGTCGCGGGACGGGCTGTTCCGGGTGAAGTGGCGGCCGGTTCCGGTGGCCGCCGGGGAGGCGCGTGCGGACGATGTCCTGACCGTACGACTCGCACCGGGGACGGCCGGTACCGGGAGTGGTCTCGCCGAGTCGGCCCGGGGCGCCGTGGCGGATGTGCTGGTTCGGGTCCAGGAGTTCCTGGCGGACGAGTCGTCGGCCGATTCGCGGCTGGTGGTCGCGACCCAGGAGGCCGTGGGCTTCGGGGGCGTGGGAGTTTCGGATCTTGTGCACGCGGGTGTGTGGGGTCTGGTGCGTTCGGTGCAGGCCGAGCACCCGGGTCGGGTGGTGCTCGTGGACGTGGAGGACGAGGCGGATGTCGCCGTCGCCCTGGCGTCGGGTGAGGACCAGGTGGCCGTGCGGGGCGGGCGGGTGTTCGTGCCGCGTCTGGTCCGTGCGGATGTCCCGCCTGCTGATGTCGTGCTTGCGGAGGGGTCGGTGGACTGGGGTCGTGGCACGGTCCTGATCACGGGCGCGACGGGTGCTCTGGGTGCGATCGCGGCCCGTCACCTCGTGCTGGAGCGGGGTGTGCGTCGGTTGGTTCTGGTGAGCCGGCGTGGTGGGGATGCTCCGGGTGCTGCGGAGTTGGCCGGGGAGTTGGCGGCTGCGGGTGCTGAGGTGGTGTTCGCGGCTGCGGATGTGGCCGACCGGGGCGCGCTTGCTCAGGTCATTGCTGGGATTCCGGCCGGGAGTCCTTTGTCGGCGGTGGTGCACACGGCGGGTGTGTCGGACGACGTGACGGTGGAGGCGCTGACGCCGGAGCGGTTGGATGCGGTGTTGCGTCCGAAGGTCGATGCCGTGTGGAACCTGCACGAGTTGACGAAGGACCTGTCGCTGGACGCGTTCGTCGTCTACTCGTCGCTTGCGGGTCTGCTGGGTACGGCGGGTCAGGCGAACTACGCGGCGGGTAACACGTTCCTCGATGCGTTGATGGAGCACCGTCGGGCTTCGGGTCTTGCGGGTGTGTCGTTGGCGTGGGGGTTGTGGGCGGAGTCGAGTGATCTGTCGGGGCATTTGGGTGAGGCGGATCTGAAGCGTCTGGCGCGTTCGGGTCTGCTGGCTCTGGAGTCGAAGGACGCGATGGAGCTCTTCGACGCGGCCACCTCGGCAGCGGCGAAGGATGCGGTGTTCGCGGTGACGCGGATGGACATGGCCGCTCTTCGGGCGCAGGGCAGTGAGTCGCTGTCGGCGATGCTGCGGGGGCTGGTGCCTCCGGCACCCCGCCGCGCCGCCACCGGCACCGTCTCGGCCGCCGGTTCCTCGGGCGTGGCCGACCGTCTGGCCGGACTGGACCGGGCCGAGCGGCTGGGCGTGCTCCTGGACCTGGTGCGGGGTGTCGTCGCCGGCGTCCTCGGTCATGCGGATCAGAGCGCGGTGGAGGCGGAGCGGGCGTTCCAGGAGCTGGGCTTCGACTCGCTGACGGCCGTGGAGCTCCGTAACCGTCTCAACGCGGCCACCGGGCTCCGTCTGCCCACGACGCTGGTCTTCGACCATCCCTCGCCCGCCGCCCTCGCCACCCACCTCCTCGGAGAGTTCTCCGACGCCGAGGACAAGGTGAACGCCGTGGCCGAACGCGGTACTTCTGCCGGCGGCGTGGCCGTCGCGGACGATCCGATCGCGATCGTGGGCATGGCGTGCCGCTATCCGGGTGGTGTGTCGTCGCCGCAGGACCTGTGGCGTCTGGTGGCGGAGGGGACGGACGCGATCAGCGAGTTCCCCGTGAACCGCGGCTGGGACCTGGAGAGCCTCTACGACCCGGATCCCGAGCGGATCGGCACGTCGTACGTCCGGCACGGCGGCTTCCTCCACGAGGCGGACCTGTTCGACGCGGACTTCTTCGGCATGTCGCCGCGCGAGGCGCTCGCCACCGACCCGCAGCAGCGCCTCCTCCTGGAGACCGCGTGGGAGGCCGTGGAGAACGCGGGCATCGTGCCCGCGACCCTGCGCGGCAGCCGCACCGGTGTGTTCGCGGGTGTGATGTACCACGACTACGGCGTCGGCGCGCAGGACATCCCGGACGACCTGGAGGGCTACCTCGCGGCCGGCATCGCGGGCAGCGTGGCCTCCGGCCGCGTCTCGTACGCGCTCGGCCTCGAAGGGCCCGCGATCACCGTCGACACGGCCTGCTCGTCGTCGCTGGTGGCGCTCCACACGGCGGCGCACGCGCTGCGGCGCGGCGAGTGCGACCTCGCGCTCGCCGGTGGTGTCACCGTCATGTCCTCGCCCCTCACGTTCGTCGAGTTCTCGCGGCAGCGCGGTCTCTCGACCGACGGCCGCTGCAAGCCCTTCGCGGCCGCGGCCGACGGGACGGGCTGGGGAGAGGGCGTCGGTCTGCTCCTCGTGGAGCGGCTGTCGGATGCGGAGCGGAACGGGCACCGGGTCCTCGCGGTGCTGCGGGGCTCTGCCGTGAACCAGGACGGCGCCTCCAACGGCCTGACCGCCCCGAACGGCCCCGCGCAGGAACGTGTCATCCGCCAGGCCCTCGCGAACGCCGGCCTGTCGAGCTCCGACATCGACGCGGTCGAAGCTCACGGCACGGGTACGCGGCTGGGTGACCCGATCGAGGCGCAGGCGCTGCTGGCTACCTATGGCCAGGACCGCTCGGAGGAACGGCCTCTGTATCTGGGCTCGTTGAAGTCGAACATCGGTCATGCGCAGGCCGCCGCGGGTGTCGGTGGTGTCATCAAGATGATCGAGTCGATGCGCCACGGTGTGCTGCCCAAGACCCTGCACGTGGACGAGCCGTCGCCGCACGTGGACTGGGAGGCGGGTGCGGTCTCGCTCCTCACGGAGGAGCGGGAGTGGCCGGAGGTCGGGCGTCCGCGCCGGGCCGCGGTCTCCTCCTTCGGGATCAGCGGCACCAACGCCCACGTCATCATCGAGCAGGCACCGCAGCCCGCACCCGTGGACAGCGAAGCGGCGGAGTCCTCCCTCCCGGCCGTGCCCTGGCTCCTCTCCGGGAAGACGGGCGACGCCCTGGAGGCGCAGGCGGCCGGTCTCGCCGCCTTCGCCGAGTCCGACACGACGCCCGTGGAGCACGTCGGCCGGTCGCTCGTGACCAGCCGCTCGTCGTTCGAGCACCGGGCCGTGGTCGTCGGCGGTGACCGGGAGACGGTCGTCGCCGGTCTGCGGGCCCTCGCGGCCGGCACGGAGGGCCCCGGCGTCGTACGCGGTACCGCGAAGGAGTCCGTCCGCACCGGCTTCGTCTTCACGGGGCAGGGCGCGCAGCGGGTCGGGATGGGGCAGGAGCTGTACGCCTCCTTCCCCGCCTTCGCGCGGGCCTTCGACGCGGTGGCGGCGGAGCTGGACGGGCATGTGGCGCGACCGCTGCGGGAGGTGATCGCGGCCGGGGACGAGCTCGACCTGACCGGGTACACCCAGCCCGCGCTGTTCGCCGTCGAGGTCGCGCTCTTCCGCCTGCTGGAGTCCTGGGGCGTCACGCCGGACTACGTCGCCGGTCACTCGATCGGTGAGCTCGCCGCCGCCCACGTCTCCGGGGTGCTCTCCCTTGAGGACGCCTGTGTCCTCGTGGCCTCCAGGGCCCGGCTCATGCAGGCCCTGCCCGGGGGCGGCGCGATGCTCGCGGTACGCGCCGACGAGGACGAGGTCGCCGGGCTGCTCGCGGGGCGCGAGCACCAGGTGGCGATCGCGGCGGTCAACGGCCCCGCGTCCGTCGTGATCTCGGGTGACGCCGACGCGGTGGCCGAGGTCGCCGCACGGCTGGAGGAACTCGGCCACCGGCCCCGTTCGCTGACGGTCAGTCATGCCTTCCACTCGCCGCACATGGACGGGATGCTCGACGCCTTCCAGCAGATCGCGGAAGGCCTCACGTACGGCGAACCGCGCATCCCGGTGGTGTCCACGCTGACCGGCCGGCTCGCCACCGGGGAGGACCTGCGGACCGCCGCGTACTGGACGAACCAGGTGCGGGGCGCGGTCCGGTACGGCGACGCCGTGGCGACCCTCGCCGGTCTGGGTGTCACCACGCTGCTGGAGCTGGGGCCGGACGGCGCCCTCACCGCGATGACCGACGGCGTACGGCCGAAGGACTCCGCGGCGGCGATGACGGCGGTGCCCGCACTGCGTCGGGGGCGGCCCGAGGCCGAGACGCTGCTCGCCGCGCTGGGGCTGCTCCACACCCGTGGTGTACGGGTGGACTGGGCTGCGTACTACGGGGACGGCGGCGGCCACCACCAGCACGTCGACCTGCCCACGTACTCCTTCCGTCACCGGCGTCACTGGCTGGAGTCCGGACCGGTCAGGTCCGGGGCCCGGGGCCCGGGGGCGACCGGTGCCGGGACCGCAGGCTCCGAGCCTGCCATGGGCGGTCACCCGTTCCTCGGTGCGCCCGTCGTGCTGGCGGGCTCCGGGGAGACCGTGTTCAGCGGCCGGGTCTCGCTCGTCACCCACCCCTGGCTGGCCGGGCACGCGGTGCGGGACACCGTCGTCCTGTCCGCCTCCACGCTCGTCGACATGGCCGTGCGGGCGGGTGACGCGGCCGGCGCGACCGCTCTGGACGAGCTGTCACTGCGAGTCCCGCTCGCGATACCTCGCGAGGGTGCCGTCGAGACGCAGGTGAGGGTGGGGGCCCCGGACGGGTCCGGTCGGCGTTCCCTGGCCGTCCACGCGCGCCTCGACCGTCGCGGTGCGGGCTGGACCCTCCACGCCGAGGGGTTCCTCGCCACGGCGGGGGCCGACGGGGACGAGGAGCACGCGTACGCGTCGCCGGACTCCGGTGGCGAGGAGACCGTCCGGAGCGCGACCGAGGTCCGGGTGCCCGACGAACTCCTCCCGGACGTGGCGCGGTTCGGGCTGCATCCGGCCCTCCTCGACGCCGCCGTCCTCGGGCACTCCTTCCCGGCCCGTGCCGGGTCCGTGCTCGTACCGGCCGAGTGGCGGGGTGTACGCCTCCACGCCACCGGCGCGGCCACCGCCCGGGTCCTCCTCACGGAGAGCGGGGAGCTGACCGCCGCCGTCCGGCTCACGGACACGGCAGGACGTCCGGTGATCACGGTCGACTCGCTCGGCTACCGGGAGGTGCCGCTGGAGGAGTTCGCTCCGGTGGACCTGCCGGCAGGGGAGGGGGCGACGGCCGGGACCGGGGCCGGTACTCCGGCCGGACCGGTCCGCCGCGTCGTCGAGACCGCCGCCGGTGGGACCGAAGCCGACGAGGCGGCCACCGGGAGCGCCGATTCCGAAGTCTCCGGAGCCGCCGAGCCGTTCGCCGACGTCCTCGCGGCCATGCCGCGGGTAGCCCGGCGTGAGGCGCTGCTCGACCTCGTACGGGGTGAAGTCGCCGCGGTTCTCGGTCACTTCGACGCGCTCTCCGTCGAGCCCGAGCGGGCGTTCCAGGACCTCGGCTTCGACTCGCTGATCGCCGTCGACCTGCGCAACCGGCTCGGCAGGGCGATCGGCTCCGAACTCCCCGCGACGCTGGTCTTCGACCACCCGACGCCCGACGCGCTCACCGACCACCTGCTCGTCCACCTCGCGGCCGTACGGGAGGAGGCGAACGTCCGCTCGACCCTGGCCGGCCTCGACCACCTGGAATCGGCGCTGCCGGACATGGCCGGCGACGGGGCGCTCCGCGCGACCGTCGCGGCCCGGCTCCAGGGGCTTCTGGGCCTGCTCACCGGAGAGGTCCGGCCCGGCGGCACGCCCGACCCGGCCTCGCTCGCCGGCCTGCCGGAGGAGGACGAGGACGACCTCGCCGCACGGCTCGCGGACGCGACCACCGACGACCTCTTCGCCCTCATCGACGGCGAGCTGGACCCGTCGACCGACTGAACAGGCCGATCGAACAGGTTGACCGCACCGGCCGATCGAAACAGGCCGACCGAACCGGACGGCCGAACCGGCGCGCCCCCTCGACCGCCTCTCCGACGACCCCACTGATCTGGGAGACCGCAAGACCATGAACAACGAAGACAAGCTCGTCGACTACCTCAAACGCGTCACCGTGGACCTGCAGAAGACCCGCCGGCGGCTCGCCGAGCTGGAGTCCGCGGCGTCCGAGCCCGTCGCCGTCGTCGGGATGGCCTGCCGCTACCCCGGCGGCGTCGCCTCCCCGGACGACCTGTGGAACCTCGTGGCCGAGGGCCGCGACGCCATCACCGAATGGCCCGCCGACCGCGGCTGGGACGTCGACGCCCTGTACGACCCCGAGCCCGGACTGCCCGGCCGGACGTACACCAAGGAAGGCGGCTTCCTGGAGGGCGCGACCCGCTTCGACGCGGGCTTCTTCGGGATCTCGCCGCGCGAGGCCCTCGCCATGGACCCGCAGCACCGGGTGCTCCTGGAGACGGCCTGGGAGCTCTTCGAGGACGCGGGCATCGACCCGACGGCCCTCCGGGGCAGCAGCACCGGTGTCTTCGCCGGCATCGTCGAGCAGAGCTACCTCGACCTCGACGGACCGGAGGAGTTCGAGGGGTACCTCATGACGAGCAAGCTGGGCAGTGTGGCCTCCGGCCGCGTCGCCTACTCGTTCGGCCTCGAAGGCCCGGCCGTCTCGCTCGACACCGCCTGCTCCTCCTCGCTGGTGGCGCTGCACCTCGCCGTGCAGTCCGTCCGCTCGGGCGAGTCGGCGCTCGCCGTCGCCGGCGGTGTGACGGTCAACGGCCATCCCGGCGGCTTCGTCGACTTCTCGCGCCAGAACGGGCTCTCGGCCGACGGCCGTTGCCGCTCGTTCGCCGCCTCGGCCGCCGGCACCGGCTGGTCCGAGGGCGTCGGCCTGGTCCTGGTGGAGAAGCTGTCCGACGCACGCCGGAACGGACACCGCGTCCTCGCCGTGATCCGTGGCTCCGCAGTCAACCAGGACGGCGCGTCCAACGGCCTCACCGCCCCCAACGGTCCTTCCCAGGAACGGGTCATCAAGGGCGCGCTGGCCGACGCCGGACTGACCACGGCCGACGTCGACATCGTCGAGGCGCACGGCACCGCGACCCGGCTCGGCGACCCGATCGAGGCACAGGCGCTCCTCGCCACGTACGGACAGGGCCGCCCCGCCGACCGTCCACTGCGGCTCGGCTCGCTCAAGTCCAACATCGGGCACACCGTCGCCGCGGCCGGCGTCGGCGGCGTCATCAAGATGATCCAGGCCATGCGCCACGGCACCATGCCGAGGACGCTCCACGTCGACGAGCCCACGCCCGTGGTCGACTGGCGCGCGGGCGCCGTCGAACTCCTCACCGAGGAGCGGGCCTGGCCCGAGCTCGACCGGCCGCGCCGCGCCGCGGTCTCGTCCTTCGGCGTCAGCGGAACCAACGCCCACGTCATCCTCGAAGAGGTCCCGGAAGAGACCGCCGGTCCGGACGAGAACGCCGTCCCGGCGGCCACGACGGGTGCACAGGCCGCTCCCTGGGTGCTGTCCGCCAAGTCCCGACCCGCGCTCCGCGCGCAGGCGCGCCGCCTCGCGGCACACCTCGCCGAACGGCCCGAACTCGCCGACCAGGACGTGGCGTTCTCCCTCGCGACGACCCGGGCCGCACTCCCCGAGCGGGCCTCGGTCGTCGGCGCCGACCGGGAGACCCGACTGGCCCGGCTCCAGGCCCTCGCCGACGGCGAACCCGCCGCGGGACTGGTGACCGGCAGCGCGGGCCGGTCCGGCAAGACCGTGTTCCTCTTCCCCGGGCAGGGCTCGCAGTGGGCCGACATGGCCGTCGAACTCATGGACACCTCACCGGCGTTCGCCGAGCGGATCGACGACTGCGCCGAGGCGCTGTCCGAGTTCACCGACTGGTCGCTCCGGGACGTCCTGCGCGGCGCCGACGGAGCACCAGGCCTGGACCGCGTCGACGTCGTCCAGCCCGTGCTGTGGGCCGTGATGGTGTCCCTCGCCGAGCTGTGGCGCTCCCAGGGCGTGCGTCCCGAGGCCGTGGCCGGACACTCGCAGGGCGAGATCGCCGCGGCCACCGTCGCCGGGGTCCTCACCCTCCAGGACGGCGCCCGTGTGGTGGCGCTGCGCAGCCAGGCGATCGGACGCGTCCTCGCCGGCCTCGGCGGCATGGTGTCCGTGGCCCTGCCGGCCGAGCAGGTCCGCGAGAGGATCGTGCCGTGGGAGGGCAGGATCCAGCTCGCCGCCGTCAACGGCCCGCGCTCGGTGGTCGTCTCCGGTGAGAACGAGGCGCTCGACGAGTTCCTCGCGGAGGCCCGGACCGACGGGATGCGCGCGCGTCGCGTCCCCGTCGACTACGCCTCCCACTCGGCGTACGTGGAGCTGCTCCAGGACGAACTGTCCACCCTGCTCGCCGAGGTGACGCCCCGCCAGGCCGAGATCCCGATGCTGTCCACCGTGACCGGGGAATGGGTCGACGGTCCCGAGCTGGACGCCGGCTACTGGTACCGCAACCTCCGGCAGACCGTCGAGCTGGAGCGGGCCGTCCGCTCCCTCCTCGGCCAGGGCTTCGGCACCTTCGTGGAGGCGAGCGCCCATCCGGTCCTCGTGACCGGGGTCCAGGACATCGCTGAGGACGCCGGACGCGCCGCCACCGTGGTCGGCACCCTGCGGCGCGACGAGGGCGGCCAGGAGCGGTTCTGGACTTCTGCGGGCGAGGCGTACGTGCGGGGTGCCGCCCCCGACTGGGGCACCGTCTTCGAGGGCTCCGGGGCGCGCCGGGTCGGCCTGCCGACGTACGCCTTCCAGCAGGAGCGCTACTGGTACGAGCCGGCCGCGGCCGCCACGGACGCCGTGGGCCTCGGTCTGGACTCCGTCGGCCACCCGCTGCTCGGCGCGGCCGTCACCGTCGCGGGACCGCACGGCGACGAGGTGCTCTTCACCAGCCGGATCACCCGGCACTCCCACCCCTGGCTGACCGGCCACGTCGTGGACGGGGCGACCGTCCTGCCGCCCGCCGTGCTGGTGGAACTGGTGGTGCGGGCCGGCGACGAGTTCGGCGCCACGGTCCTCGACGAGTTCTCCGTGGAGGCGCTGCCGAGGCTGGACGCCGGAGCCGGGCTGCGGGTGCAGGTCGGCGTGGGCGCGGCGGACGAGCGGGGACGGCGTACCGTCACCGTCCACACCCGGCCCGAGGCCGGCGACGTCACCTGGTCCCTCGCCGGGCGCGGGCGGATCGGCGTGGAGGCCTCCGAGCCCGACTTCGAGCCGGCGAGCTGGCCGCCGGAGGGCGCGACCGCGCTCGACCTGGACGGTGCCTACGAACGGCTCGCCGACGAGGGGCAGGCCTACGGGCCCGGATTCCGCGGCGTGAAGATGGCATGGCGGCTCGGCGACGACCTGTACGCCGAGGTCAGCCTGCCGGAGGAGGGCCGGAACCGCGCCCTGCCCGGCGACTTCGGCCTGCACCCCGCCCTCCTCGACGCGGCCCTGCACGCGGCTCCGCTCACGGCCACGGCGCCGCCGGCGGCCGCCCCGACGACCGCGCCTGACGGCCCGGACGAGGGCGCCGCGGAGACCGCCACGGAGGCCCCCGCCGGGACTTCGGCCGGGACCTCTGCCGGGGCCGGAACCGAGGCGGAGGCGGGAAACGAGACCGAGACCGAGACCGAGGCCGGAACCACGGCCGGAACCACGGCCGGAACCACGGCCGGAGCCGCGGCCGCGACCGGAACCGGGGCCGGAACCGCGACCGAGGCCGGAACCGGCGCCGTCGAGGCTGCCGGTTCCCCGTCCGGGCGGCTCGTCGTCTCGTGGCGCGGCCTGCGGCTGCACGCCTCCGGTGCCTCGCTCGTCCGCGTACGCCTGACGCCCGCCGGTGACGGCACCCTCGCCGCGTACCTCGCCGACGCCACGGGCCGGCCCGTCGCGACGATCGCCTCGCTCGCCTTCGGCTCCGCCGAGGCCCGAGTGGCCGCCGGCGCGCGCGAGCACGACGCCCTCTTCGAGGTCGCCTGGGCACCCGTCGGCCTCGCCGGGGCCCAGGACGCGACCGCTGCCTGCGGCGTGCTCGGCTCCCGTACGCCCCAGCTCGACGCCCTGTTGCCGGGAGCCCGGCGCCTGCCCGACGTCCCGGCCGCGGCGGAGGCCGCCGGTCGCGGTGACGGGCGGCCCCTCCTCGCTGTGCTGGCCCCGGCAGGCGGTGCACAGGGCGGGATCCTGCCCGGCTCCGTCCATCGGGCCGCCGGCCACGCGCTGGCCCTGGTCCAGGAGTGGCTGGCCGACGACCGGCTCGCCGGGACCCGGCTCGTGGTGCTCACCCGGGGCGCGGTCGCGACGCGCGCCGAGGACGTGACCGACCTCGCGGCGACCGCCGTCTGGGGCCTGGTGCGCTCGGCCCAGTCCGAGCACCCCGGACGCCTCGTGCTGGTCGACACCGACGGTTCCCCCGCCTCCGACGCCCTGCTTCCGCTGCTGGCGGGCGCGGGCGTCGGGGAGGCGCAGCTGGCGCTCCGCGACGGCCGGGTCCTCCGGCCCCGGATGCGCCGGGTGGCGGCCGCGGCGGACGCCCGTCCGTCGGGGGTCTGGAACCCGGACGGCACGGTCCTGATCACCGGTGGCACCGGTTCGCTCGGTGCGCTCTTCGCGCGCCACCTGGTGACCCGGCACGGGGTGAGGGACCTCCTCCTCACCAGCCGGCGCGGCGAACAGGCAGACGGTGCGGGGGAGTTGGCCGAGGAGCTGAGGCGGCTCGGCGCCCGGGTGACGATCGCCGCAGCCGACGCCGGCGACCGGGAGGCGCTCGCGCGGGTCCTCGCCGACGTCCCGGCGGACCGCCCGCTGACCGGCGTCGTCCACATGGCGGGTGTCCTGGACGACGGACTGATCGCGGACCAGACGCCGGAGCGGCTGGACGCGGTGCTGCGGCCGAAGGCCGACGCCGCGTGGAACCTGCACGAGCTGACCCGGGGCCTCGACCTCTCGGCCTTCGTCCTGTTCTCCTCCCTCGCGGGCGTGATCGGCGGCGCCGGCCAGGCCCCGTACGCCGCGGCCAACGCCTTCCTCGACGGCCTCGCCGAGCACCGCGCGGCCCGCGGCCTCCCGGCGACGTCCGTAGCCTGGGGCCTGTGGGAGCAGGCCGGCGGCATGACCGGGGACCTCGACGAGGCCGACCTCCGGCGCATCGCCCGCGCCGGCTTCCGGCCCGTCACCGCCGAGCTCGGACCGGCGATCCTCGACGCCGCCCTCGCGCAGGGGCTGCCGGCGCTCGTCGGCACCCCGCTGGACGTGGCCGCCCTGCGGGAGAACCCCGGCCGGGCGCCGCTTCTGCTGTCCGCGCTCGCCGGCGCCCCCACCCGTGGCACCGCCCGGAACGCCACCGACCCCGGTGCCGCCTCCGGCCGGGACCTGGCCGGGATGACCGGGGCCGAGCAGCTCGCGTACCTCCTGGGGGTCGTCCGCGCCGAGATCGGTGCCGTGCTCGGCCACCCCGACCCGGCGGGCATCGCCGGCGACCAGCCGTTCCCGACGCTCGGCTTCGACTCGCTGACCGCCGTGGAACTCCGCAACCGGCTCGACGACGTCGCGGGCGTCAGGCTGCCCGCCACCCTGGTCTTCGACCACCCGACACCGTCGGCGCTCGCGGAGTACCTCCGTACCGTCCTGCTGGAGGGTTCGACGGGCGGGGCCGCGGCCAAGGGCGAGAGCGGGGCGCGGGCCGTGGACTTCGCGGCCGAGACCGTACTCCCCGAGGACGTACGGCCCGACGGGGTCGTCACCCGCGTCGCCACGGAACCCGCCAGGGTGTTCCTGACCGGGGCCACCGGCTTCCTGGGTGCCTTCGTCCTGCGCGACCTGCTCCGGACCACGACCGCGCGCGTACGGGTCCTCGTCCGGGGTGCGGACCAGAAGGACGCGCAGGAGCGACTGCGCGCCAACCTGGAGTGGTACCGCATCGCGGAGGAGATCGACGAGAGCCGGATCGACGTCGTCGTCGGCGATCTCGCGGAGCCCCGTCTCGGCCTCGACGAGGGGGAGTTCGACCGGCTCAGCCGCGAGACCGACGTGGTCTACCACGTCGGCGCCTCGGTCAACTGGCTCCACCCGTACGAGGACCTGAAGGCCGCCAACGTCTCCGGCACGATCGAGGTCCTGCGGCTCGCGGCCCGGCACCGCTCGGTCCCCGTCCACTACGTGTCGACGACCGGGGTCTTCTCGGGCGCCGACAGCGGCGGCGCCGCCCTCGCGCCGGACGCGCCGACGGGGCCGGCGGAGTCACTCCCGACCGGGTACGTCCAGAGCAAATGGGTCTGCGAGCAGCTCATCGGAACGGCCCGGGAGCGAGGCCTGCCGGTCTCGGTCTACCGCGTCGACGTGATCGCCGGTGACCAGCGCAACGGAGCCTGCCAGACGAGGGACTTCGTCTGGCTGAGCCTCAAGGGCATCCTGCAGGCCGGCGCGGTCCCGAAGGGGATGGTCGGGCCCGTCCACCTGATGCCCGTCGACTACGTCAGCGCGGCGATCCTCGCGATGTCGGGCCGGGAGGGCGCGGTGGGCCGGACGTTCCACCTCTACAACCCGAGCGAGCTGACGTTCGCCGAAGCCGCCGACCACCTGCGGTCGTTCGGATACCCGCTGGGCGAACTGGACCGGGACGACTGGCTGGAGCTCGTGCGCTCCGACCGGGGCAACGCGCTCGTGCCGCTGCTCGACGCCTTCGAGCTGCTCACCGCCGACAGTTCCGGCTTCTACCCGCCGATGGACATCACCGACACCCTCGAGGTGCTCGCGGGCAGCGACGTCCACTGCCCGCCCGTCACCAAGCAACTGTTCGGCAGGTACGTCGACTTCTTCACCGAGGTCGGCTACTTCCCGGCGCCACCGATGACCGAGGGGTGATCCGCGCCGAGTCGGCGATTACCCCACGGTGGATGGGGGGTGGGGCGCCGCCGCATACGGTCGGCGTGCCGTCGCACCCCCGTCACCGCCGGCACGAACCGAAGCGCTCCGGGCACGACCCGGAGCGCGCCGGAGACGACCGGAACGACAGAGAAAGCACCAACGAACAGGGAGCAGTCATCACCATGACCACCACCGATCTCGCCAACCTGGTCCTCACCGACGACGTGGAGCAGCAGAACCAGGCGTTCATCGACGCCTTCAACTCCGGCGACGGCGCCATCTTCGACACGCTCTACCGCGACGACGCGATCTCGAACCTCTCGGGCGCCCCGCTGACGGGCGCGGAGCGCCGGCAGGGCATCATCGACCTGCTGAAGACCGGCCCCAAGCTCGACTCGAAGGTCGTGCAGAACTACGTCGCCGGTGACGTCTCGCTGGTGATCGTCGAGTTCCGCCTCGACGTCGCCGACGGGGAGGGCGGACGTCAGATCATCACGGGCACCTGCACCGACGTCATGCGCCGCACCGGTGACAACCGCTGGATCATGGCGATCGACCGCCCGCTCGCGGACGAGCTCCCCACCAAGTAGCAGCCCGCGGGATCCACAGACCCCCACCCACGTGGCCCCGGCCCCGAATCCCCCGCGGGGCCGGAATCAGGAGAGCCCTCCGTCCGCAAGGACGGGGGGCTCTCCGTGCGCTTGCCGCACCCCGTGTCACGGGCGCGGGCCGGCTGAGCCCTTCTGTTCCTGATCCCGATCCGGATCCGCTGGATCGGGATCGGGATCGGGGAGGGGCCGGGCCGCGACGCTCTGGGCCGGTTCCTGGTGGCCGCCCGACGCGAGCACGCGGACCTCGCCGCGGTCGCTGATCTCCGCCCGGATGATGCCGGTCGGGTCGGAGTACACAGGATGACCGCCGGGCCCTTTGGAGAGGGTGCGCTCCACGGTGACGACGTCACGGGCCGCGCCCGCGCCGTCGGAGAACACCAGCTCGTACCGGAGTGTGTTCATTCGCCCTAGTTTACGCCGCATGTGCGGCGGACACCGCGCCGACCCCGCCCCCGCCGCCGAGAAACCGCTGGTTAGAGTGGTGACCGGTTGCGCCGCCGCACCAGGACCACGCGCATGACCGGGCCGACTGTCGACCACAGGGTCCCGTACGACCGTCACCCCCGACTCCTGCCCTGCCCTGTCCTGCGCGGCCCCGGCCGCCCGCCCGGAAACGCCGCATCACATGAGCACCGACACCGCAAGCCGTACCGCAGGCCGTACCGCGACCGACGGGGTAGCGACCGCTTCCGCGGCCGAAGCCGGATCCGGGGCCGCCACGGCCCCCGAGCCCTCCGCCGCCCCCGGCGCCGCCTCCTCCGGCCCCCGCCGGCCGAGGATCGTCGGCCGGGCGCCGGCCCGGCCCGCGCCGGCGGCCGCCTTCCACAGCGTCACCGCGGCGACGGCCGCCCTGCTGGGGCTCGTCGCGATCGGTGCCGCCATCCACGAGCCGGTGCTGATACCGCCGCTGGCCGCGAGCGCCGCCCTGGTGCACTGCGCGCCCACCCTTCCCCTGGCCCAGCCCCGCAGCGTGGTCGTCGGCCACCTGCTCGGGGCCGCGGCCGGGTACGCGGTCGCGGCGACGGCGGGCGGCAGCACCTGGGCCGCGGCGATCGCCGCCGGCGTCGCCCTCGCGCTGACGACCCTGGCCCGGACCCCGCACTCCCCGGCCTGTGCGACCGCGGTCGTCATCGTGCTCCAGTCGCCCGCGCCGGGCCGGTTCGTGCCGCTGCTCCTCGGCGCCACGGTCCTGCTCGTCCTGACCGCGTTCACCGCGTCGCGCATCCGCAGGGGCGCTCCGAGGTATCCCGCCTACTGGTGGTGAGCCCACCTCCCGTCAGATGTCCTTCCAGGGCCGCTCCCAGGCCCGTCTTACCCCGCTGTCCGGCCGCTCCCGGGCCGTTGTCAGTGGGCGGGGATAGGTTCGTTCCTGTCGCGCCGCTCCGGCGTGAACATCCCCTTTGACGTGCATGGGAGAGGTGTCTTGACGGTCTGGGAGACGTCGAGCGTGGCGCGGGTCGTACCGCCCGCACGACCGCGGAAGCTCGCCAAGGTGCCGTTCGTCGAGCTGGCCGACGGACGGTTGCAGGGTGTCGTGTCCAGCGGGTCCGACATAGGGCGCGTGTACGTGTCCTCCATCGCCGCCGGGACGTACGCGTTCGCGTGCAGCACCAACAACAACCGCCCCTGCGGCGGTGCGCGCGGCTCGTTCTGCAACCACATCCGCGCGCTCGTCGGCGAGGCCGTCCTGCAGTACGGCGCCGAGCGCGTCGCCCGCTACCTGAAGGCCGAGACGCCGGGTCAGGAGCCCGACACCACCGGGCTCGTCTCGGCGATGACGGCCACGCGCCCCGCGCAGGGCGACACCTCGGCGGCCGCCCCGGTGTTCAGCCGCTTCCTGCGGCACCTGGCCTATCTCGAACGGGAGCCGGTGACCGTGCCGTTGCCCGAGATGCAGTGGTTCCCGCCGACGAGGGCGGTGGCCTGATGCGTACGGACCTCCTCTCCGACCCCGTGGACGGGCTCGACGAGGCCCTCGCGGCCGTCGACGCCTTCGACCGGGTGCTCGTCGCCGGACTGCTCCGCCCGCAGCCCGCGCAGGCCGACGGCCTCGCCGCGCTCACGGACGCCGTCGCCGGGACACCGCTGGCCGCGCGGGTCGCCGAGGCCGCCGAGAAGACCGCGGCCGGCGCGGCGGGCGAGGAGCACTTCGTCGCCCTCGCCGCCGCCCGCACCGCCCTGATGGGCTCCGCGCACGACGCCCTCGTCGCCCGCATCGGCGACGTCACGGGCCGGCCGCGCGCGGAGGCGACCGCTCCGACGGCGGACGGGGAGCGTGCCGCCGCCAACGTGCTGGCGGCCGCCCGCGCCTGGCTGTGCGACATCGCCCGCGCCGGCTGGCAGGGCATCGACCACGAACTGGTCGCCGGTGCGGCGCCCGTCGTCTCCGCGATGCTGCCGGACCCGCTGCTGAGGCGTCAGGCCGCCCTGCTCGACGGCTTCGCGGCCGAACTGGCCGCCTCCTGCCCCGGGGCCACCCTGGAGCGCGTCCCGGTGCGGCGCTGGGCCGACCTGTGGTCCCGCGCGCTGATCCTGACCCTGCCCGGCGCGACCGGTGGCGCCGCCGGACCCGCGACGTCCCCCGCGACCGGCCGGCTGCTGCCGCTCGGCGTCGACGTCCAGGAGCACGCGACCGCCGTACAGGCCCAGGTCCACGCGGTGTTCGAGCCCGCCGACGGCACCGCCCCGCGCCTGGTGCGGGCCGCGGTCTCCGCGCCCAAGCCGGACACCGTCGTCGGCGCCGGACTCTGGCAGCTCCTCCGCCCGCGGATGTCACTCCTGGCCGCCGTGAGCGAGGGCCGCTCCATGGAGCTCGACGCCATGCCCCTCACGGACGAGGGCGACCTCGTCTGGGACGACGAGCGCGCCCGTGCGGGCGAGCCCGCCGACCCCTTCGCCACCGCCCGGGTGATCCTGTCCACCGCCGCCGACCCGGTGACCGCCCCGCTCGACCGCCACCCGGTCCGGATCGCCGTCCCGGTACTCGTCGAGGGGTACGCGGTGGAGCGCGAGGACGACGGGCCGACGGTGTTCGCGGTCCCCGGGCACCGGCTGGCCGTCGACACCGACCGCGTCCCGGCGGCCGGTCCGCTCGCCCCGGAGACCGTCGCCGCGTCCGGCGCGTGCCTCGGACTGCTCCGGTGGGACGCCGGCGCGTTCGTCCTCCAGCCGCTCGCCGTCGAGACGACCGTGCGGAAGAAGACCGTCGCCGTCCACGCGGGAGCCTGGGCCGGAGGCACCACCGACAAGGCGGGCGTCCGCGCGGAGAAGGCGGCCACGGACTCCGTCGCCGTCCTGCGTGAACGAGCCGGAAGGCTGCTGCGGAAATGACCGACCGCACCGACACCGACCGCACCGACACCGACCGCACCGACACCGACACCATCGACACCGACACCACCGGCCCCATCACTCCCGCCGACCTCGCCGACTCCGACGACAACCGCCGTCAGGTCCTCTACTGGCGTCTCCTCGCCCGGCTCTTCGACCACGAGGAGCAGGCCTCCCTGGAGGCCGCGAGCCTCGCCGTCGTCGAGGACATCGGCCTCCCGTCGGCGCTGCTCGACCCGGGGGCGTCCGTCGACTCCGTCGTCCAGCGCCATCCGGAACTGGCCGAGGAGTTCGACGGCCTGATGACGCCGGAGCCCGAAGCGGACGACGCCCGCGACCGGGCCGCGGAGGTGCGGCGCGCCGCACTCGCCTCGAAGGTCCTGCTGAACGTCTTCTCCACCGGCTCCGGCACGGTCTCCGCCGGCCAGCTGGCGCGCTGGCAGTCGGACGCCGGCTGGCTGGAGCGCGCGCTCGGCTGCCCGCCCGGGGGCCTGCGCGGCGGGCGCGCGGCCGGAGCAGGCCTCACCGGCGGCGGCCTCGGAGCCGAGCTCGGCTCGCTCGAGGCCGACCTGGTCCAGCGCATGCACCTGCGCGAGGTGCTGGCCGATCCCGCGCTCGCCGCCAGGCTCACCCCGAGCATGTCCCTCATCGAGCAGCTCCTGCGCGACAAGGGCAACCTCTCCGGCATCGCCCTGGCCAACGCCAAGTCCCTCATCCGGCGTTACGTCGACGAGGTCGCCGAGGTGCTGCGCACCCAGGTGGAGAAGGCGACCGTCGGCGAGCTCGACCGCTCGGTCCCGCCCAAGCGGGTCTTCCGCAACCTCGACGTCGACCGCACCATCTGGAAGAACCTCACCAACTGGAGCCCGGAGGAGGAGCGGCTCTACGTCGACCGCCTCTACTACCGGCACACCGTCCGCAGGACCACGCCCCAGCGGCTCGTCGTCGTCGTGGACCAGTCCGGCTCCATGGTCGACTCGATGGTGAACTGCACCATCCTCGCCTCGATCTTCGCCGGTCTGCCGAAGGTGGACGTCCACCTCATCGCCTACGACACCCGCGCGATCGACCTCACCCCCTGGGTGCACGACCCGTTCGACGTGCTGCTCCGCACCAACCTCGGCGGCGGCAACGACGGACCGGTCGCCATGGCGATGGCCCGGCCGAAGATCGCCGAGCCCAAGAACACCGTCATGGTGTGGATCTCCGACTTCTACGAGTTCGACCGCTCCCAGCCGCTCTTCGAGGGCATCGAGGCGGTCCACCGGTCCGGCGTGCGGTTCATCCCCGTCGGCTCGGTGACCAGCTCCGGACGCCAGGAGGTCAACCCCTGGTTCCGCGAGCGGTTCAAGGCGCTCGGCACCCCGGTGGTCTCCGGCCACATCGACAAGCTCGTCCACGAACTCAAGACCTTCCTCACCTGAGAGGCCCTTCACATGTCCGACCTGCTCCGTGCCCCCGCCGAGATCAAGTACGCCGAGGAACTCGACTGGCTGGAATCGATCGACGACAACCCCAAGCCGTTCTCCTGGCGGCTCTCCCCGAAGATGGTGCGCCTCTTCGTCCTCGGCTCCGAGCGCGCCGACGGCCTCGACCGGGAGGTGGCCCAGAAGTGGTTCGGCGACCGCAGCATCGTCGAGCGCTCCATCGTCACCCTCGCCTCCGACCGCGGCCTGCTCCTCATCGGTGACCCCGGCACCGGGAAGAGCTGGCTCGCCGAGCTCCTCGCGGCCGCCATCAGCCGGAACTCCACCCTCGTCGTGCAGGGCACCGCGGGCACCACCGAGGACCACATCAAGTACTCCTGGAACGTGTCCATGGTCATCGCCAAGGGCCAGTCGCGGGAGTCGATGATCCCCTCGCCGATCATGACCGCGATGGAGGCCGGCACCATCGGCCGATTCGAGGAGCTGACCCGCTCCACCAGCGACGTCCAGGACGCGCTCATCTCGATCCTCTCGGAGAAGTACGTCTCCGTGCCCGAGCTGGAGAGCGACGGCGGCGGCGACAACATCGTCTTCGCCAAGCCAGGCTTCTCGATCATCGCCACGGCCAACAGCCGCGACCGGGGCGTCAACGACCTGTCGTCCGCGCTCAAGCGCCGCTTCAACTTCGTCCGGATCCCGGTCGTGACGAACAAGAAGAGCGAGGCCGAGATCGTCCGCTTCCGCACCGAGGAACTGCTCCGCCGCCACCAGATCGAGCTGGACGTGCCGCCCACCCTGCTCGACGTCCTCCTCCAGAGCTTCGCCGATCTCCGCGCCTCCGCCGCGGCGGCCGGCAGCGACGAGAAGCTGGAGTCGGCGCTGTCCACCGCCGAGCAGATCGGCGTGCTGGAGGACGCCGTCCTGCACAGCAACTTCTTCGGCGAGCGCGCCCTGACCGCCCGTACCCTCGCCGCCTCGCTCGTCGGCTCCCTCGCCCGCCGCGAGCCCGAGGACCTGGCCATCCTCAACAAGTACCTCCACGGCGTCGTCGAGCCGCGCGGCAAGGAGGAGGGCGGCTCCTGGCCCGAGTTCCTGGAGGGCGGCCGCGAAGCGATCGCCAAGCTGGCATGAGCGCGGCCACCGAGACCCCGTTCGCCGCGCTGCGGGGCCAACTCCACGAAGCGGCGGCGGAGTTCTCCGGAGGAGGGGATGCTCTGGAAGGCATCCTCCTCGGCATGGTCGACGACGTCGACCGGGCGGCCGGCGAACCCCTGGAGATCTTCCCCGTCTGTCACCACTCGCCCGCGTCGGCGCTCGCCATGGCCCGCAGGCTCCGCGAGAAGCAGCCGAAGGTCGTGTACCTGGAGCTGTGCGAGGACATGACGCCGCTCCTCACCGAGCTGCGCAACTGCCGGCTGCCGGTCGCCGTGCAGGCGTTCGCCAGCGAGATCGACGGCTTCCCGGCCGACTGGGCCCCGCTGTCCGTCGTCGCGCCGATCACCGAGGCCTCCGCCGAGTACCAGGCCATCGCGTACGCCCTGGACACCCCCGGGGTGGAACTCGTCCTCGTCGACCGGTCCTCCGACCACGTCTTCCAGTGGGACACCCGGCACGACCGTACCGGGGACCCGGACCGGCCGGACGAGGACACGGCCGCTCCGGCGGCGAAGGCCGCCGAGACCGAGGCCGAGGCCGCGCTGCACGGCGAGGCCGTCGGCGTCGAGATCGGCGACCTGCGGCCGCGCTTCGCCGAGCTGGAGGAGCACCTGCTGCGGCACGGCAAGGTCCGCCACTGGTCGGAGTGGTGGCACCAGTACGTCGAGGTGCCGCTCGGCGACAGCGATCACGACACCTACCGCCAGGTCATGTTCCTCATCGGCAGCCTGTTCCGGCGGCTCGCCCCCGGCGACGGCGACCGGGTCCGCGTGGACGAGGACCGCGAGCGGTACATGTGGACCAGGATGCGCGAGCACCTCGCCGCGACCGGCACCGACCCGGCGGACTGCCTGTACGTGTGCGGCGCCTTCCACGCGGCGAGCCGCGTCGACGAGTTCGGCGTGGACGGCACCACCGGCACCACCGGCACCACGGGCGCCGACGGCACCCCCGCCTTCACGATCTCCCCGCGGACCGCCACCACCTGGCAGTACGGGCTGATCCCGTCCAGCCACACCGCGATCGAGGCCCAGTTCGGCCTCGCCTCCGGATCGGTGTCGATCGCCGCGACGCAGTGGGCGAAGAACCTCAAGCGCACCGGGGTGAAGCCGTACCGGCTCGCGGGCCAGGCCGGCACGAAGAAGCCGGCCGCGAGGAAGACGGCCGCGAAGGCGGCGGCCCCCGTCGTGCCCGTGGGCGCGGAGGACCGGCTCTCCGGCTTCCTGCGCCGGCCGCCGGTCGTCGACGGCCTCGACGAGGCCGAGCTGCTCGGCTGGTCCGTGGACATCGTCCGCGCGGCCCGCCGCAGCGGCTACCTCGCCTCGACCGCCGACGCCATCGCCGTCTTCGAGACGTCGATCCTGCTCGCCGGCATGCGGGACCGGGCCAAGCCGACGCCGTACGACTTCCAGGACGCGGCCGTCACCTGCATCGAGAAGGACTCGGTGCCGGGGCGCCGGGACGTGCGCCGCCTCGTCGAGATCATGATGGGCGGCGACCGAATCGGCCAGGTCGGCTACGACGCGCTGCCGCCCCTCGCACGCGACGTGCACGACCGGCTGGCACCGCTGGGGATCGACCTCCAGAAGCGCGGCGTGCGACGCGCCCTCCTCGACATGGCCTCCGCACCCGGACTCCAGGCCTGCTCCGACGTCCTGTGGATGCTGCGTCGGCTCATGCCGCCGGGCGCGGCGCGCCCGATCATGGGCGAGCGGCGGCTCGGCGAGCGCTCGATCCAGGAGTCGTGGGACCTCTCCCTCGGCACCCACCAGCGCGCGCTCATCGAGCTCGGCTACGAGGGCGTCAGCCTCGAACAGGTCCTGGAGCAGCGGCTGCGGCGCACCGCGTACGGGCCGCAGGCCACGACCGCGCAGGTCCTGGCGGCGGTCGAGGACGCGACGCTGTACCTCGGCGGCCGGCGCCTCGCCGAGGAGCTGGGCACCCGGGCCCTGGAGGTCCTGGCCGCCGAGCGGACGGTGGACGGGGCGCCGGAGGTGCTGCGCCGGGTCCGCGGCCTCCTCGCCTACTACCGGACGAGCGAAGCGGTGCTGCCGTCCTGGATCGAGTCGTTCGTCAGAACCGGATACGCGCACTACTGCACCCTGCTGCCGACCGCCTTCCGGGACGAGGACGCGACGACCGGGCAGGTGGCGGCCATGCTGGGCTTCCTGTTCAGCATGGAGAGCCTGGCGCTCTCCCTGGGCTGCGACCGCACCCAGCTCGAACTCTCGGTCGCGCAGTCCCATCCGCAGGACCCGGCGAAGACGGCCCTGCTGTGGGCGGCGCAGGTGCAGCTCGGCACGCTCTCCAGGGCGGAGCTGCGGGCCCGCTGCGACGAGCTCCTCGGCAACCCCCTGGTGGTGCCCTCCTACCCGCGCTACCTGAGCGGCTTCGTCCACGCCCTCGAACCGGTGCCGGGACTCGCCGACGTCGTGGTGGAGGCCGTCTCGAACGCCTTCGGGCGCCTGCCGGACGCCGTACTGCTGCCGTGGCTGCCGGTGCTCATCACCACGCTCCGGTCGAGCGCGGCGGAGCTGGCCCCCCTGCTCGTCCGGGAGGCCGGCCGCGTCTTCCCAGCCCGGCTCGCCGCCCTGGACACCTGGGTCCCGCCGTGGCGGCAGCAGCCGGCCGCGCTCGCCCCCGCCCGCACCCGTCCGGGCTCCGCGGCCCCACGGGGCGCGGCGCTGCTCCCGGCCCACCCGGAGACCTGCGACGCGCTCGCGGAGCTGCTGGGCTGCGAGGACGGCTGGACGGAGACGGGATCCAGGCCCCGCGTCCCGTCCTTGACGGACCGCCACCCCGGGACGGCCCTCGCGGTGGCGGCCCTCCTCGGGGGCTCGTGAGGCGCCCGGGGCCGCCGGTGCCGAGGTGATGTGCGTCACTGTCCGGGCCGCCCGGTCCGGACACACGCGATCATGATCGGATGGACGTCCGGTTCCTCTCCATCGCCGAAGTGGTCGAAGTGCCCTCCGTGGCCGTCGTCGTCGATGTGATGCGCGCCTACACGGTGGCCGCCTGGGCCTTCGCCCGAGGGGCGGAGAGGATCGTTCTCGCCGGGTCGCCGGACGAGGCCCTGGCGCTCAAGTCCCGCCACCCGGACTGGGTCGCCCTCAAGGACGGCCCGCCCGCGCCCGGCTTCGACGCCGTCAACTCCCCGGGCCTGCTGCGCTCGGCCGACCTCGCCGGGCGGACGGTCGTCCAGAAGACCACGGCGGGGACGGTCGGCGCCCTCGCGGTCAAGGACGCCTCGCTCGTGCTGTGCGCCGGCTTCGTGGTGGCGGAGGCGACGGCCGGGGTCCTGCGGGCCCGGGGGAGCGAGGCCGTCACCTTCGTGGTCACCGGCGAGTGCGGGCGCGCCGACGAGGACCTGGCGTGCGCCCAGTACATCGCCCGAAGAATCACCGATGCGGAGACCGGCAAGGAGGCCGGCGCGGCGGAGTTCCTCCGCCGCGCCGAGGCGTCACGCGCCGCCGCCGAGCTGCGGTCGGGCGTGCGTCAGGGCGCCCACCCCGACGACGTCGCGCTCTGCCTGGAGCTCGACCGCTTCCCCTTCGCCATGGTGGCGACGGTGGAGGACTCGCTCATGGTCCTCCGACCGTGTCCGGTGCCTCCGGCGCCCGGCCGAGGGAACGGACGGCCGGAACGCACAGCATGACCCCGAGGAGCACGACCCCCGTCACGGCCGAGAACAGCAGCACGCGGTCGGCGCCGAAGGACTCGGCGGCCGGACCGGCCAGGGCCCGGCCCAGCGGGATCACCATGATGGAGCCGGCGATGTCGTAGGCCGAGACCCGGCTGAGGACGGCCAGCGGGATGTGGGACTGCACGCTGGTCGCCCACATCACCCCCCAGAACGCGAAGCCGCAGCCGGCCACGACACCGGTGACCGCCGTGAGGGTGAACGACCAGCCGAGGGCCGGGGCCAGCGGGTTGAGCGAGAAGAACAGCATGGCGAGGACCCCCGCGACGAGCGGCCGGCGCGGCTTCACGCGCATGCCGAGCAGCCCGCCCACGATCGTGCCGGCCCCGTCCGCGGAGGCGATCCAGCCGTAGCCGCTCGCCCCGTGCTGCTCGGTGAGCAGCGCCGCGCCCAGCGGCAGCGCCGGGCCGAAGACGAACAGACCGTAGACCGCCCAGACGGCGATGACGCCCCACAGCCAGGACCGCGACCGGAACTCGTGCCATCCCGTGGCCAGCCGCTGCCACAGCGGGTCGGCGCTGTCGTCCTTCGCGGTGCTCAGCTTGCGCAGCGGCGCGAGGCCCAGCGCGCTGAGCGCGTACGCCGCCGCGATGACGAGGAAGGAGCCCGCCACGTCCCAGTGGGCGACGAGGAGCCCGGCGAGGCCCGGGCCGAGCAGGGTGCAGATCGCCTCGGATATCCGCAGCAGCGCGTTGGCCCGCTGGATGTCCTCGGCGACCTGGGGGACCATGCTCGCCAGGCCCGGCTGGAACATGGCCGTCGCGGCGCCGCTGACCGCGAGCAGCGCCATCATGTGCCAGAGCTTCATCCCGCCCGCCGCCAGCAGGGCCGCGAGCGCGAGCATGGCCACCAGGCGCACCGCGTCGGCGCCGACCATCATCACCTGCGGGGTGAACCGGTCCGCCAGGACGCCGCCGACCAGGACCAGCAGGACGATCGGCGCCATCCACGCGGCCAGCGCGTAGCCGACGCCGCTGGCCCCGTACCCGGCGCCGAGGACGGCGGTCGTCAGCGAGACCATCAGCATGCCGTCGGCGAGGAGCGAGGCGCTGCGGGCGGTGAAGAACAGTCGGAAGCGGCTCGACCGCCACGGGCTGGGAAGGGGGTCCGGCCTCCGCCGGACGGTCACACCATCGGTATCCGTCGTCATGTCACATCCGCCGGTCGCGGCCGGTCCCTTCCGAGAGAATCTGCTGCCGGGCCCAGGCGCCGTCCGGGGCGGCCTCCGCCGGCGGGTCCTGGACGATCACGTACCGGCGGGGAGCGAGGAGTCCGGGACGGCCGGGGAGGGCGTCCATGAAAGCGGCGTGTGCCGTGGCCGGAGTCAGCGGGCCGCCCCCGGAGGCGATGTACGCCGTGAGGCCCCGCTCGGCGTCCCCTTCCGCCGCACCGCCGTCGTGCGCGGGATCCGCGGTGACGTGGACGGGTACGCCGTCGAGGACCTGGCTCAGGGCGTCCGCCACGGCCGGCGGCGAGACCCAGGACCCGTCCACGCGCTCCCACTCCGGGCCGCGCTCGACCGGCCGGACCCCCGTCACCTCGGTGAGCGAGTCCAGCGGTACGTCCCCGGTGGCGGCCGCCTCCAGCAGACGCACCAGGCCGACGACGAAGCCCTCGGCCTGTTCCCGGGTGAACACCGCGGGATCCGCCCACACGGCGAGGCGCAGCAGCGGGTCCGTCTCGTGGACGAAGGTCAGGACGCGCGTCGGCAGCAGCTGCTCCTCGCCCCAGGTGAGCTCCAGCTCGGGGCCGGGCGGCGGGGTGAGCGGCGCGGCCGGCGGGGCGGCGGCGGGGCCGGCGGGGCGGGCGGTGGGCAGGGTGCTCACGTCGTTGAAGGCGACGTCGCGTGCGAACCGGCTGCCGCGCTCGAAGGTCGTCCTGTCGATCATCTCCCACAGGCTCACGGAGTCGAACCGGCTGTGCCGGTAGGCGTTGAGCGCCGCCCCCCAGGCCTTGCCGAGGAGCACGTCGAAGGACGGGACCCGGACGTCGAGGCAGAGCAGGGCGTCCTGGGACAGGGTGTTCACCGAGCGGGTCAGCCGGGGCTCGTAGCGGTTGGAGGTCGGGACGGCGGTCACACACGCGGGCTGGCCCGTGCGGTGCGCGAGCAGCGCGCACCAGGCCGTGAGCAGCACCGTCGCGGGGAGGCCACCGGTCCGCTCCGCCACCTGTGCCAGGGCGCGGGCGCCCCGCCGGGACCGGAGGGTGAGTCGCGGCGCGCCGATCTCGGTGCCCTCGGCGCCCGGTTCCGCGAACATGGCCTGCGGTCCCGTACGGATGATCCGCTCCCAGTACGCCAGCGAGGCGGCGGACTTGCGGACGCCGGCCGGGGCGGCCTCCTCGGCGGCGAGGCCGAGGGGCGTGAGGGCCGAAAGGGGAGGCAGCGTCCCGCCGGACAGCAGCGTGAGCCATTCCTCCCTGAGGACGCCGAGGGCGCTGAAGTCGGTGGCGGCGTGGCTGGCGGCCACGGCGGCGAACACCGGAGCGCCGTCGACGGCGACCAGGGTCACCCGCAGGGGGAAGTCACGGTCCAGACGGAAGCGCCCGTCACGGGCCTCGCGCGCCAACGCCTCGGCGTAGGCGGCGGGGTCGCCGGGGAGCTCGTCGTGGTCCAGGACGGTGACGGTGAACGTACCGGCGGCGGCGACGACCTGCTCGCGGGGAGCGGTCCCCGGGGGGTGCGGGAACGTGGTGCGCAGCGCCTCGTGGCGTACCGCGAGGGTGCGCAGGGCGTCGACGGCGGCCTCCGTGCGCGTCCCGGCGGGCGCCGGCCACACGTCGTGGATGTTGATGTGCTCGGGCTCGTCCCGCAGGACGCAGCGGATCATGTTGGCCTGCCCCATCGTGACGGGGCCCCGGCGCTCCTCGCCGCCCTCGTACGCGACGCTCAGGGTGGCGGCGCGGGCGCTCGGAGGGGTGTCCTGGAGCCGCGAGGGGTCTCGCTCACTCACCATGTGATGCCTTTCACGGACTTCGTGGAGCGGATCAGGGGGTCCCAGGCGTCGATCAGGAGGGCGAAGTCCTCCATGTCGGTCCGGGCCTCGTCGAGGAGCCGCTCGCGTTCGGCGGCGAGGACCTCGGCGGCCTCGGCGTAGCGGCCGCCGAGCTTGCGGTACGAGCGGTCGACCACGTCGAGGCGTTCCCGGTTCCCGGCGGGGTCCAGGCGGGTGCTGTCCCTGACGAACCCGGCGACGGCGGCCGCGCGGACCCGGCCCCCGTCGTCGAGCAGCTCCGCCCCGGCGGCGGCCGTCCGCCCGTACACGGCCTCGAAGTACGGCGTGGACAGGAAGTACTTGGCGAGCCGCCGGTGGTAGGCGAGGAACCCCGCGTCGGAACGGCGCTCGTCCGTGTGGAAGTTGACGATGTGGCGGTTGTGCAGGACGCCGGGCAGCCGGGCGCCTTGGACCACGTGGACGAGGAAGTAGTCGCTGCCGATGGTGTCGGTGGCGGGAGGCAGCGGCACCCGGCCGTAGACCTCGCGGGTGAAGGCGATGTTGCACATGTCCACGCGGGTCGGGCTGACGTGGGTGAGCGTCGAGAGGTCGCGGGTGAAGGGGGTGGTCCCGGCGCCCCGGAAGGCCTCGGCGATGAGGTTCCTGCGCCAGATCTCCGGATAGCCGTCGGGGACCGACAGGCCGATGACGTCCTCGTAGACGGCGGGGTCGAGCCGGTGGATCTCCGCGACGTCCACGGACATCTCGCCGACGAAGGAGCCGCCGACCATGGCCACCGGCCGGTCCGCGCACGCGGGGTCGAGCCGGCTCCGCGACACGAGCCCGACGAGATCGGCGGGCAGCCGCCCCAGGGACGTGAGCTCGTGGTGGATCGGGAAGACCGGTGCGCCGACCTCGTCCGGAGCGCCTGCGAGTCCCGACTTCCCCGAGTTCCCCGAGTTCCCCGAGTTCTCCGTGCTTCCCGTGGTTCCCGTGCTCTCCGCGCTCCCCGTGCGGGACTGGTAGCGGCTGTCGGAGTCCCGGCGGTGCACCGAGTCGCAGCCGAGGGCCTCGGCCAACAGGAACGCGCGGTCGGTGCAGGCGCCGTAGGAGACGCGGGACGGCAGCAGCAGGTCGAGGACCCGGTCGGGACCGGCGACGCCCGACCGGGCGACCACCTCCCGCAGGAAGGCCCGCTGCTCGGCCTCGTCGAGGTGGTGGACGACCACGCCCGGCACCGGCGGCAGGCCGGCCACCGCGTCACGGTGCCCGGCGAGCACATGGCCCTCGGAGGAGTCCAGGACCAGCAGGTGCACCTCGACGCCGAAGTTCCGGGCGCCGTAGGCGGCCTCCTCGGCGACGGCCCTGATCGTCTCGGCGCAGGCCCGGTTGGTGGGGAGGGTCAGACAGACGCGGCGCACGCCGGTTCTCCGTCCCCGCTCCGGCCGTCGGCCGCAGAGGCCCCGGCCGTCCCGTCCGTCCCTGCGGTCCCGTCGGTGCGAGCGGCCTCGTCGGTCTCGTGCCACGAGGTGAGCCCGAGGAGTCGGCGGCCGAGCCCGGTCAGTTCGGCGGTGGGGTAGCGCTTGGACTCGTGGAGCACCGGATCGCCGACGAGGGTGCGGTTCCAGCGGGGGGTGCGCAGATGCCGCCAGGACTCGACGCGGGACCGCCGCAGCCGCTCGTGCTCCTCCAGCGCCGGCATCATCGACAGGTACTGGACCGCCCGCACCCCGTTCTCGGAGGTGTTGCGCGCCACCCCGTGGGCGAGGAGGCCGTTCCAGATCAGCAGGTCGCCGGGGTGGAGCTCGGGCCGTACGACCGGGAACTCGGCCCGGTCCACGGCGGGCCGCAGGGGGTCACGGCCGGCCGGCTGGGCGATCTTCCACTCCTCGAACCGCCGGAACAGCTCCGGGTCGCACTGGAAGCCGCCGGTCTCGGGCCGGGTGTCGTTGAGCGCGATGATCCCCTGCACCCGCTGCGGCGGGACGCCGAGCGTGGTGTCGATGTCCCAGTGCAGCTCGATGTCGAAGCCCCGGTCGGTGGGCTCGATCAGCGCACGGTCGCGGTTCCCGACGTTGGGCGGATTGAGGTTGAGCCGGTCCAGAGTGACCCACAGCTCCTCGCAGTCCCACACGTCGACGAAGGCGTCGTACACGCGCTGCGACTGGCGGCTGTTCCACAGCAGTTGGTGGTGGTACGCCTCCACGAACCCGTACACGTGCAGCTGCTGGTCCAGCTCGGAGCGGAACGGCCGGTCCTCGTACCAGCTCTCCGGCCGGTCCGGGTCCAGGCCCTGGAACTCCCAGGTGAAGTCCAGGAGCCGCCGTGCGTCCTCGGCCGGTACGGCCTCCCGGACGACGACGTATCCGTACGTCTGCCAGTGGGCGAAGTCCTCCTCGGACAGCACCCGCAGGGGGCGGGTCTTCCGCAGCTCCCGCAAGGTGGTCTGGGCGAGGTAGGACTCGCCGTCCGCGCTGAAGTACGGAAGGTCCGACGCCGCTCTGTGCAGCCGGGGGCGGCGCGAGCGGCCGTGGGGAGCGGGGGTCGTCATGTGGTCCCTCCAGGACGGGAGTCAGGGCCGGGGACGGTCGCTGCCGGATTACGCAGCAGCATTGGTTTAGACCATAGCTGCTGTCAAGTGTCGGCCGGATATGTGCAATTGACGTGTCCGGAAGATCGAAACGAACACTCGGAGACCCGTGCCGACTCGCCATGTGTGGTCTAGACAAGGCCTGACGGGCTGGCCTAGGGTCCATGGCGCGGCTCCGATCCCTGGGGCCCCTTCCCAGGCCCGTGGCCCCGGCGGGGCACCGGCCGGAAGCACCGCCGCGCCCGGTCGAAGGCGACCACGTCCCCGGACCCTCGGACGGCCCTGACCCCACCGAGCCGAGCCCGTCCGGGTCACCACCCCACGCGCGCCGCGGACCGTCGTCCTGCCCACCCGCCCACGCCCCCGACCTGTTCGCACACGCTGAGAGGGAGCGGTTCCCGATGAGTACGACCAGCAGTACGGCCCTGCCGGCCGGCGGCCTGAAGAGCCCCGGACCGGGACTGCTCACGCTCGACCCGGTCCACACCGCCCTCCTGCACGGCCTCGACGCCCTGCTGACCGGCCTGGCCGCCCGCCTCGCCGCCCCCGAAGTGGTCGGACCGCCCCTGCTCTCCGTCGAGGGCCTGGCCCGGCTGGACTACTTCCGCAACTTCCCCCATCTCGGCGTCTCCGCCGGGCGGTTCACCCCCGAGGCACTCGACGGCCTCGCGGCCGGCGAGGACCCGGCGGAGCTGCCGCTGCGCCCCACCGGCCACCTGCTCCCCTCGGCCACCTGCTACGGACTGCTGCTCTCGCTGGAGGGCACGGACGTCGGCGAGGACGGCCTGCGGCTCTCCGCGACCGGCCGCTGCTTCCGCAACGAGACCCACTACGACGGCCTGCGACGCCTGTGGGGCTTCCACATGCGTGAGGTCCTCTACCTCGGCACCAAGCAGGGAGCGGTCGAACACCTCGAGAACGGCTCCGAGTTCGTCCGCGGACTCGCCGCGCTCCTGGGCCTCGAACTGACCCGGGCCACGGCCGACGACCCGTTCTACGACCGTGGCGGCTCCCGGGCCCGCCTCATGGCGCTCGACCCGGTCAAGCACGAGTTCAGCGCGCCCGACGGCACGGCCATCGCCTCCGTGAACCGGCACCGCAACTTCTTCGGCGAGCGCCTGGACATCCGGGCCGGCGACGCGGGCCCCGCGTACAGCGCCTGCGTCGCCTTCGGCGTCGAACGCTGGGTGCACGCCATGATCCTCGCCCACGGCACCCCCGAACAGGCCCTCGCGCACCTCCGGTCCGCGCGGCCCTGAGCCCCGCCCGGCCCCGAACCACCCCCGACCCGCGCAGCGACCCCGCACGGCAACAAGGAGTGACCCGCACCATGGAACGCATCGCCGAGTGGCTCCACGAGAAGAACCCCGGCCTCGACGGACCGATCGACGTGGACGAGGACCTCATCGAGGCCCGGCTCATCGACTCGATGGACTTCCTGGAGTTCATCGACCTCCTGGAGGAGATCTCCGGCGACTCCATCGACCTCCAGGACGTCACCATCGACGACTTCCGCACGCTCAGCCGCGTGGAGCGACGCTTCCTGACCCCCTCAGGAGCGGCCGCCGCCCCCGGTACGAACGCCGCCGGCTGACCGGCGCACCCATGACGTGCGACGGCCGTACGGCGCTGGCGGCCGTCGCGACCACCGGCGAGGTCCTGGCCCACCCCCGGCTGCACGAGGGACTGCTCGCGCCGTGGGAGCTGCGACGGCTCGCCGCGATCCGCGTGCCGAGCCGCCGGGACGACGTCCTCGCCGCTCGGCTGCTCGTGCGGCTCTGCGTCGCCCGGTTCACGGGCAGGTCACCCGAGGAGTCGGCCCCGGCCCAGCACTGCGCCGCGTGCGACCGGCCCGGCCACGGCCGCCCCTACCTCCCCGGCCGGCCCGGCGTCGGCGTCAGCCTGAGCCACGCCGACGGCCTCGTCGCGGCGGCCGCCGGCCCCGGAGCGGTGGGCGTCGACGTGGAACCCGTCACCCGCAGACCGGGCCCCGTGTCCGCGATGGCACGGCTCCTCCCCGAGTCCGCCGTCCGCGAGGCCGCCGGCGCCCCGGACCCGCGCGCGGCCCTGCTCCGCCTGTGGGTCGGCGAGGAAGCACGCCTGAAGGCCGGTGCCGACGGTCTCCGCCTCCTCGAATGGACGGACCCGCACCGCTCGGCCGTGGCGGCGGTCGCCTCCGCCGCCCCCGTCACGGTCATCTCCCTCGGACCCGACGCCCGTCCCGCCGGTCAGGGGGCCGCCGGGCCCCACGCCGTGGTCAGGCCGTCCAGCCACGCGGGCGGCAGCTCGGCCGCGTCCCACTCCTCGTGGAGCGCCTCCGGCGCGGCGGCGAGCCGCTCCAGCACGGCGACGCTCGTGGGGGAGTGGACCAGCGAGTAACGGCCGTGGATCGCGATGGCGCTGCCGGGACCGTACTCCGCGTACAGCCGCTCCAGGCGCGCGTGATGCGTCGCGGCGAACTCCGTCAGCCGCCCCGGGTACCCCGCGCGCTGCCGGGGGCTCATCGTGCCGAGGACGGCGGTGAGCACCTGCTCGGTCGCGTCCGGGTCGAGATCGGAGACGGCGGTGTACGACAGGTAGAGCGGTGTGATCGCGACCTTCGCCCGTTCCATCTCCGCCCGGCCGACGGGAGAGCGGTCGTCCGGCGAGGCCGCCGTCGGATCGGGGGTGAGGGCGTGGCGCAGGGTGCGTTCCGCGATGTCCGCGAGCTCGTCGGCGACCGCACGGGTACCGTCGCGCCAGCCGGCCTCGTAGTCCCCGTCGCTCCCCTCCGGCGCGCTCCGGCCGCCCTCGGCGATCTCGGTGTGGGCGAGCGCGAGGGCGCCGGCCTCCACGAGCCCGATCAGCTCCTCGGCGTCCCCCGACCAGACCCCGGCTCTGGCCAGGAGCTGGAGGAGGGTCCTCTTCGCGTTGAGGACGCTCGCCGCGTCCAGCTGCTGCCGTCCGTCGTCCGCGGCGTTCATGGGCTCCTCCTCACCCGGCGCGGGACCACCCGCCCCGTACCGGACACTAGCAGCGGACGATCACCCGAACACGGGACCCGACGAGCTCCGTGACGAGCCATGGGCGCCCCCGGGTCCGCCCCCGGCTGACCGGGCGAATGTCGGGCCGGCGGCGTGGCCCGGAGCGCCCCCGGTGGTACCTCGTCGCCATGCAGCCAGGCACAGCACCGCCGGTGACCCCGCTCCTCCGCACGGCCGCCGCGTACGCGTGGCGGCTGCTGATCGTCGGCCTGCTCGTCTACAGCCTGTTCGCCGTCCTCGGCCGCTTCCACGAGATCGGCGTCGCCGTCTTCCTCGGCCTGGTGATCACCGCGCTGCTGCGCCCGGTCGCCGACATCGTCGCCAAGGGCTTGCCCCGGCCCCTGGCCGTCGCCCTCACCCTGCTCGGCGGCATCGCGCTCGTCCTCGGGGTGCTCACGCTGGTCGGCGAGGCCGTCGCGGGGGAGCGGACGACCCTGGTGCGCGAGTTCAGGGACGGGATCGACCGGATCGAGGACTGGCTGGAACGGCCGCCGTTCCGGCTGCACCCGGAGGCCCTCACCGATGTGCAGTCGAGGATCGGCCAGTTCCTGTCCAGCCACCGGTCCGCCCTGGTCAGCGAGGCGGTGAGCGGCGCCGGCCATGTGGTGGCCGTCTTCACGACCCTGGCCCTGGCGGTGTTCTCCGCGGTGTTCTTCATCCACGCCGGGGACCGGCAGTGGGCCTGGTTCCTGGGCCAGCTGCCCGAGTCGGTACGGGGGCGCGTCGGGATCGCGGGACGCGCGGCCTGGCGCACCTTCACCGGCTACACCCACGGGATCGTGCTGGTGGCCGCCCTGAACGCGATCCTGGTCGGCCTCGCGCTCTGGCTCCTCGGGGTCCCGCTGGCGGTCCCGCTCGCCCTCCTGGAGTTCGTCGCCGCCTTCGTCCCCCTGATCGGCTCGCCCGTCGCCCTCGCCGTCGCCGCCGTGGTGGCCCTCGCCTCGCAGGGCCCCCTGGTGGCGGCGATCGTCGTCGCGCTGATCGTCGTGATGGGGCAGATCGAGGGGCACGTGCTGCACCCGCTCGTCATGAGCTGGGCGGTACGGCTCCACCCCCTGGTGGTGGCCGTCTCGGTCATCGCGGGCTCGATCGCGGCCGGCATCGTGGGCGCGGTGGTCGCCGTGCCGCTGGTGTCGGTGGTCTGGTCCGTCCACACGGCCCTGCGCGAGGCGCGCGGGGCCGCGCGCGGCGGGGCCGCGGAGGCGGTGTGACGGGCTTGCCGGGGGCCTCTCCGACGCGAAAATCGAAGAGGTTCCGTGTCAAAGAGCCTTCCGCGGCATTCCGTGATACAGTAGTTATCAGTTGCAGTTGTGGTTCCCATAGACTTCAAGTGCTTAGGTGGGTTTTATTCCCGCCAGAGCACTTTTTGTGTTTTCGGTGCTTTTTCCGGACGGGGCAATCATCGCGGCGACGCCGGGATTCACGCAGTGTGAATTCCGGGTAATGCCTCGAAGGAGATATCGCATGGCTACCGGCACCGTTAAGTGGTTCAACTCGGAAAAGGGCTTCGGCTTCATCGAGCAGGAGGGTGGCGGCCCGGACGTCTTCGCCCACTACTCGAACATCGCCACCTCCGGCTTCCGTGAGCTGCAGGAGGGCCAGAAGGTGAACTTCGACGTCACGCAGGGCCAGAAGGGCCCGCAGGCGGAGAACATCACCCCCGCCTAAGCTTGACGCGCTTCACGTAGCCGGTGCCCCCCACCCCCAGGGTGGGGGGCACCGGCCGTCGCCGTTTTACCGGGCCTCGCCCCGCGGGCCGCACGCCGTCCGCCGGGTCCCCCGGCATTCCCTCACCGGATGCCGTCGACATGAGTACCGCACCGCACGGATGCGCCCGGATCCGTACAGGTACTGTTCTCGGCCCGTTCCTGCAATTCCACCGGCGCGTTCACGCCGTGGATTCCTTGATACGCGCCGCATCTCAGCATCGCCGCATCGAGGAAGGCACCCCGCATGAACCGCCCGGACAAGAACCGCCCGGACACCACCGGCTCGGACGCACGCAGCTCGGACCGTACGGACGGCACCCGCCGTCCCGCCCCCTCCAAGGGCGAGTTCGCGCCGCCGGTCACCGTCACCCCGGCCCTGCCCCCGGCGGACACCTTCGGCGCCATGGAGCTCCCCGCCGAGGTCCTGCGGACCCTGACCGACCTCGGCGTCACCACGCCGTTCCCCATCCAGGCCGCCACCCTGCCGAACGCCCTCGCCGGACGCGACGTCCTCGGCCGCGCCCGCACCGGATCCGGCAAGACGCTCGCCTTCGGGCTCGCGCTCCTCAGCCGCCTCGCCGGTCGGCGCGCCGACGCCAAGAAGCCCCTGGCCCTGGTCCTCGTCCCCACGCGCGAGCTGGCCCAGCAGGTCGGCGACGCCCTCGATCCGTACGCCAAGGCCCTGAAGCTGCGGACCGCCACCGTCTTCGGCGGCGTGTCGATCAACCGCCAGGTCGCCGCGCTCGGCGCGGGCGTCGAGGTCCTCATCGCCACCCCGGGCCGCCTCACGGACCTCGTCGAGCGCCGCGACTGCCGCCTCGACCAGGTGACGATCACCGTCCTCGACGAGGCCGACCAGATGGCCGACCTCGGCTTCATGCCCCAGGTCACCGAGCTGCTCGACCAGATGCGGCCCGGCGGACAGCACCTGCTCTTCTCGGCCACCCTCGACCACAACGTCGACCTGCTCGTCCGTACCTACCTCAGCGACCCGGTGGTCCACTCCGTCGACCCCTCGGCCGGCGCCGTCACCACGATGGAGCACCACGTCCTCCAGGTCCACGGACCCGACAAGTACGCCACCGCCACCGAGATCGCCGCCCGCGACGGCCGCGTGCTGATGTTCCTCGACACCAAGCACGCCGTCGACCGGTTCACCCGCCACCTCCTCGGCAGCGGCGTCCGCGCGGCGGCGCTGCACGGAGGCAAGTCGCAGCCGCAGCGCACGCACACCCTCGAACGGTTCAGGACCGGCGCCGTCACCGTCCTCGTCGCGACGAACGTCGCCGCCCGCGGCATCCACATCGAGGACCTCGACCTCGTCGTCAACGTCGACCCGCCCGCCGACCACAAGGACTACCTGCACCGCGGCGGGCGCACCGCGCGGGCAGGCGAGTCCGGCCGCGTCGTCACCCTGGTCACGCAGGACCAGCGCAAGGACGTCGCGCGCCTCATGACGGACGCGGGCATCCGGCCGAAGATCACCCAGGTCCGCTCGGGCGAGGCCGAACTGAGCCGGATCACCGGCGCCAAGGCTCCCTCCGGCGTCGCCATCGGAGGCAACGCGCCCGTCACCCCGGCACCCTCCCAGCGCGGTGCGGCCTTCCGGGGTATCGGCACCGTCCCCGGCAAGCCCGGCCGGGCCAAGAGCGAGTCCCGCCGCTCCGCCGAGGCGCGGAAGCAGGCCGAGGCCCGGCAGGCCGCCCGGATCCGCCGCGGAGCCTAGGGTTCCACCGACGGTCGCGCCGCGCGCCGGAGGCCGGGAGGGCCACGGCGCGCCCAACGGGCCCCGCACCGACGGTTCCTGACTTTCGGACCGGTCTTGATTCCGCGCCTGAGTCGTGATCGTATGTCCCGTCTGTTTCATGATCATGAATATGGGGGGAAACGAATGACCGGGAACATGGACCGACGGTCGCTCATACGCGGAATGGCCACGGCCGGCGCCGGCGCGGCGGGCGTCGTGGCGCTGGGCGGAAGCCCGGCGTACGCGGCCGGCGGCGGCGACGACCCGTACAGCGTCGACGTGATCAGCAAGGGCGCGGACCCGACGGGTGCCACCGCCAGCGACGCCGCCTTCCGCGCCGCCGCCGCCGAGGTGCTCGCCTCCTTCCAGCCGGACCCGATCTCGGGCGCCGTCCCGAAGAAGGTCCTGGTCATCCCGCCGGGCACCTACCTGCTGACCCAGCCCGACTCGCTCCTGCCCAACGTCAACGGCGAGGGCGGCGGCGGCATCGTCGACGGCATCTCGATCACCGGCTACGGCAAGCGCCTCTCCCGCATCGTGTACGCGCCGACCGCGGACGACACCACGCTGTGGACCAACTACCAGCGCTACAAGAACATCCGGATCTCCGGGCTGACCTTCACCAGCGAGAACGCCACGTCGAGCTTCTGCTACGCCTACTCCTCGGCCGCCTACGGCGTCCAGGACACCTGGTACACCGACGTCGAGTGGCGTGGTGCCTGGAAGCGCGGCATCGGCCTCGACGGCCCGGCCACCACCTCCAACCTGAACAGCGAGATGGGCTGGGACCGTTGCCAGGTCGGCGGCTCCTACTCCGACGCGTTCCTCGTCATGGGGATGAACCCGGCCGCGACCCAGCAGGACCAGTTCCTCAACTACTGGTTCCGCGACTGCAAGGTCGAGTACCAGTCCGGCGTGTTCGTGAAGAACAACCGCGGCGGCTCGATGAACTTCGTCGGCGGTTCCTACATCCTCACGGACGCCGCCTCCGACGGCACCTTCTTCCAGCTCGGTTCCGACGCCCCCACCCGGGCCGACTCCACGATGCGCCTCTACGCCGAGGGCATCCGCTTCGAGCTGCGCGGCCTCGGCCACAAGGTGATCGACTCCCGCTGGTACAAGGGCAGCATCAGCTTCGTGTCCTGCGACGACACCGCGCTGAGCTTCAAGTCCTGGGCGCCGGACGCCGTGACGCACACCTACGCCTTCAACGCCAACGGCGACCGCGGCCCGACGGTCCGCTACACCGACTGCGCGCTGATGGGCTCGCACCAGGTCGCCACCGGCAGCGCCGCCACCACCGCCGGGAAGCTGATCTACGACGGATGCCGATTCATCGACATGACGTCCGCGACCGGCGCCACCGGCTTCCTCCGGTGGACCGGCTCGGCAGCGCCCCGCTACACCGTCCGCGACTGCCTCGGCGGCGCGACCTACGTCGCGGACGTGAAGAACCCGGCCTGACGGTCCGGTCCCGCCACCATCCCGTGATCACCCCGTACGCGGAGGGAACAGCATGATCGGCGAGCTCGTGCCCGGATCGGTCGCCACGGCCTGGCGTCTCGACGACTCCGAACCGGTCACGCTCTTCCCCGAGGAGACGGCGCTCGTCGTCAACTCGGTCGAACGGCGGCAGCAGGAGTTCGCCACCGTCCGGCTCTGCGCACGGCGCGCGCTGGCCCGGTTCGGGGTGCCCGAGGGACCCCTGACACCGGGCCCGCGCGGGGAGCCCCGGTGGCCCGCGGGGATCACGGGAAGCATGACCCACTGCGAGGGCTACCGGGCCGCCGCGGTGGCGAGCACGGCGGACGTCGTGTCGCTCGGCATAGACGCCGAGCCGGCCGGACCTCTGCCGGACGGCGTCCTCGCGGTGGTCTCACTGCCCGAGGAGCGCCGTCACCTGGCCGCGCTGGAGGCCCGGAGGCCGGGGATCGCCTGGGAGAAGCTCCTCTTCAGCGCCAAGGAGAGCGTCTTCAAGACCTGGTACCCGCTGACCGGGCGCGAGCTGGACTTCGACGAGGCGGTGCTCGAGTTCACCCCGGACGACGGGGAAGGACAGGCAGGTTCGTTCGACGCCCGGCTGCTCGTGCCCGGTCCGACGGTCGACGGCGTCCCGCGCGGGCACTTCACCGGGCGCTGGATCGCCCGGGGCGGACTGGTGATCACGGCGATCGTCCTCACCCGGTGAGCGACTGACACCCCCTGGCGCCCGCCCGGTTCATCGGGAATTCACGGGCGTCGGGGATCGTGGCCCTCCCATCCTTCCGGACAAGGGGGAGCGTCATGCCGTACGGGGACGGGGAGGCACCGGGGACCGGTGCGGGGCCGGACGCGACGGGCGAGGCGGAGCGGACCGTCGCCGCGCTGCGGGAGGCGGCGTCCGCCGACCCCGCCCGCAGGCCCGAACTCGCCCACGCCCTCCTGGTGCTGGGATCCCTCCTCGCGGGCGACCCGGACCGCCACGAGGAGTCGATCGGCGTCCTCGGCGAGTCGGCCCGGCTCTACCGCGGAACGGCCGGCGACGGAACGGACGGCCCGCTCGTCGGCCTCGCCGTCGCCACGCACCGGCAGGCCCTCGCCCTCGGCCTCGTCGGACGGCGCGAGGAGGCACGTGCGCCGGCGCGCGAAGCCGTCGGGCTCTGGCACCGGATCGTGGAGCGCGGCGTCGAGGGCGCCCGCGCCGAACTCGCCGCCGCCCTGGTGAACCTCGGCAACCAGCTCGCCGAGACCGGACGCCACCACGAGGCCCTCGACCGGATCACCGAAGCCGTGGAGATTCGGCGCTCGCTCGTCGACCCGGCGAGCGGAGCGGGCCGCCGGGAGCTCGCCTCCGCCCTCGGGGACCTCGGCATCAAGCTGGGGGAGATGGGCCGCCGGACCGAGGCCCTCGACGCGCTGCGGGCGGCGGTCGGCACGTACCGCGAGAGCGGGGCGTCCGGCCGTGGTACCCGGACGGGCACGGGGGAGCTCGCCGAGCACGCGTCGGTCTCCTTCGCTGCCGCCCGCACCCTCACCGGCCTCGGGCGCACCGAGGAGGCCCGGCCCTACTTCGCGGAAGTGGCCGGGCTCCGCGCCGAGATCACCGCGCGCGAGCCCAGGGCCGTGGCCTTCCTCGACCACCTGATCGCGGGCCACGGCTACCGGGTCACCCGGGACGGCGCGGTCCGGCCGGCCGGAGCCGAGGGAACCGATCCGCTCGACGAGATCGACCGGCTGAACGCCCACGGCCTGGCCCTGGCGGACTCCGGCCGGCCGGACCTCGCCGCGGACGCCCTCACCGAAGCCGCCGCACTCGCCCGCCCGGCGGCCGCCGCCGGTGGCACCGCGAGCGTCGTCGCCCTGGCCCGGACGCTGCACAACCTCGGGCTCGCCCGTGCCTGGGCCGGCCGGCGGGCCGAGGCGCTGGAGGCCGCCGACGAGGCCGTCCACCTCTGCCGGCGCCACCTCTTCGCCGCACCTGACACCCTTCGGCCCCTGCTCGCCGAGGCCGCGGACAGCCTGGGCAGCCGGCTCGCGGTCCTCGGGCGTCACCGCGACGCCGTCGCGCCCGCCACGGAGGCCGTGGCGCTCTACCGGCAGCTCGCCCACACCGACCCGGAGGCGTACGAGGGGGAGCTGGCCCGGGCCTCGAACAACCTGGGCATCCGGCTCACCGACAGCGACCGGCACGAGGAGGCGCTCGCCGTCACGGAACAGGCGGTCGACCTCCACCGGCGCCTGCACCGGCGCGCCCCGGAGGCGCACGTCGACGGCCTCGTCCACGCCCTGTCCAACCTCGCGCTGCGGCTGGCCCGCGTCGAGCGGTCCGACGAGGTCGCGCGCCCCACGGCGGAGGCCGTCCGGCTGCTGCGGTCCCTGGACGGGATCCACCCGAGCAACGACGTCGCCGCGCTCGCCGAGTCCCTGGCCTGGCTCGCCTGGTACCTGCGGAAGCGGGGCCACGGCGAGGCCGCCCGGGACACGGGGCGGGCGGCCGAGGACCTGCGCCGCCGCGCCCCGAAGCCGGGAAGGTGACGGAGGAGGAACCGTGGGGCGCCGCTCCGCGTCCGTACCCGACATGAGCGACGGGGGACGGCCGGAGAGGGCCGGGGCCGAGTGGCCCGAAGGGGACGGCGAGCCGGACGAGGGCAGCGAACGGAGTGGGGACGGCGAACAGGGCGAGGACAGCGAGAAGAGTGCGGACGCCGAACAGGGCGAGCTGTTGCTGAGCAGCGTCGGCTGTGTGCTCGCCCTCGCCGGAGTCGTGGCCGCGGCGGCCTTCGCCCTGCCCCGCGCCGAGTACAGCTACCAGGGCGGCTTCGAGGGGCAGGACACCGACTGGAGCGTGGTCCTCGTCGACGTGCCGCTGATCCTCCTCGGCGGCTTCGCCCTCCCGCCCCTGACCTGGGCGGCGGCCACCCGGCACCTGCGCCCGTGGGCCGCGGCACTCGTCTGCCTCGCCGTCGCCGCGCTCGCGCTCCGGGGTCTCGACGCGGTCTGGCACCCGAAGCAGGGCCCCGATCCGGGGTACGGGCCGGGACTCTGAGCGAAGCACGGCCGTCCGCGGCCGAGGGGGAGTACGCTCTTGATCATGTACGGACGAACGTCCCCCGGCGAGGAGTGAGGCAGCGCATGGCAGAGGAACAGGGCACCCCGGCGACGGTCGTCGCGTACCCCGTGGGCCACGTCGTCGGCGGCCGGGAAGAGGTGCGCGACGACGAGTGGGGCGACGTCGAGTCGGTGGTCCGGCTGGACGCGGAGGCCTTCGGCCCCGAGGCGCTGGCCGGGCTCGACGCCTTCTCGCACCTGGAGGTCGTCTACCACTTCGACCGGGTGCGGCCCGAGGCCGTGCAGACCGGCGCCCGCCACCCGCGCGGCAACACGGAATGGCCGCTGGTCGGGATCTTCGCCCAGCGCGGCAAGAACCGCCCCAACCGCCTCGGCGTCTCGCGCTGCCGGCTCATCCGCACCGACGGCCTCGACCTCCACGTGCGCGGCCTGGACGCCGTCCACGGCACGCCCGTCCTCGACATCAAGCCGTACATGGCCGAGTTCGGCCCCCAGGGACCGACCACCCAGCCGGCGTGGGCCGACGAGATCATGCGCCGCTACTACTGAGCGCGGGCCGCCCGCCGCCTCGCGGCCGCCCACGGGTGAACCGACGAACGGAACCCGAACTAGGGTTTCCCCGTGCGTGTACTTCTGGTGGAAGACGACGAACCGATCGCGGAGTCCCTGCGGCGCGGGTTGCTGCGCTACGGGTTCGAGGTGGAGTGGGTGACCACGGGAGCCGCGGGGCTCGCCGTCACCACCCCCTACGACCTCGTCCTCCTCGATCTCGGACTGCCCGACACCGACGGGCTGGACGTCTGCCGGGCGTTGCGGCTCCGGGGCGACGTGCCGATCATCGTGATCAGCGCCCGCAGTGACGAGACGGACCGGGTCGTCGGCCTGGAGATCGGTGCCGACGACTACGTGTCCAAGCCCTTCGGGGTCCGCGAGGTGATCGCCCGGATCCGCGCCGTGCTGCGGCGCGCCCGACCCGAGAACCGGCCGTCGGGGCCCCAGAGTTACGGAGCCCGGCTCAGCCTCGACCGCAAGGCCGGCCGGGTGCGGCTGGACGGCGCCGAGGTGGCGCTCACCCCGAAGGAGTACGACCTGCTGGCGTTCCTCACGGAGGAGCCGGGCGCGCTGATGTCGCGCGAGCAGATCATGGAGGCCGTCTGGGACGCCAACTGGTTCGGGCCGACCAAGACACTGGACGTCCATGTGGCGTCGCTGCGACGGAAGTTGGCCGGTGCCGTGACCGTCGAGGCGGTGCGCGGCGTGGGGTTCCGGCTCGTCGTCGCACCGGACGCGCCGGCCGACGGGCCCGCGACCCCGGAGGACGGCACGTGATCAGACGGCTGATCGTCAGCTACGTCGCACTCGTCGGCGTGGCGCTCGCCGCCTTCACCGTGCCCGTCGCCTTCACGCTCACCGCCCAACTCCGCGGAGACACCGAGGAGTCCGTACGGCGCGAGGCGACCACCATGGCGCTGCTCCTCGGCGACGGCGACGAGCCCGCCCGGCAGGCACTGGCCAGGATGGCGGGGGCGTACGCGGACGAGACACCGGGCACGGTGGAGGTCGTTGCGGCCGACGGCAGGAGCGCGGTGCCACCGCTGCCGCTGCCGGAGAACCCGGCCGACGACCGGGCGATCGGCGAGGCCCTCCGGCGCGGGGTGACCACCGTCGACTGGGGCTCCCGGCTCGTCTGGGGCCCCGAGCTGGTGCTCACCGTGCCCGTGTACGAGGGCCGGCCCGCGGTGCGGGGACCGACGGGCGAGGAGGAACGGATCGTCGGCGCCGTGCGCATCCGCTACGCGACCGCCGACCTCTCCGACCGGCTCTGGCGCATCTGGGGCTTCCGGGCGATCCTCGCGATCGGCGTCCTCGCGGTCGCGGCCGGCCTCGGCGCCGTCGTGGCCCGGCTGCTCACCAAACCGCTGCGCCAACTCAACGACATGGCGGCCCGGTTCGGCGACGGCGACCTGACGGCCCGCTCGCCCGTCACGGGGCCGAGCGAGACGCGGACCCTGGCCCGGACCCTCAACCAGGGTGCCGAACGCCTCGACACCCTGGTCGCCGCGCAGCGCATCTTCGTCGCGGACGCCTCGCACCAGCTGCGTACCCCGCTCACCGCGCTGCGGCTCGCGCTCGACAACATCGCGGACGGCGTCGACGACGACTTCGTACGGGAGGACGTGGACCAGGCGACCGCCGAGGTCGTCCGGATGAGCCGGCTGGTGAGCGGCCTGCTGGTGCTGGCCAGGGCCGAGGCCAAGGTGGCCGCGCCCGAGCCGCTCGCGCTGCGCGAGCTCGTCGAGGACCGGCTGAACGTGTGGCGGCCCGCCGCCGACGAGCGGGGGGTGAGGATCGCCCTCACCGGGACGGCCGAGGAAGGGCCCCGGGTGCTCGCCGGGCCCGGCAACCTGGACCAGGTCCTCGACAACGTCCTCTCCAACGCCCTGGAGGTCTCCCCGGACCGGGGGACGATCACCGTACGGGTGGAGACGCGCGGCCCGGAGGAGGCGGTCCTGGAGGTCCTCGACCAGGGCCCCGGCATGTCCCCCGCCGAACAGGCCCGCGCCTTCGACCGGTTCTGGCGCGGGCAGGGCCTGACCGGCCGTACGGGCTCCGGTCTCGGCCTGGCCATCGTCAAGCGGCTGGTGACGGACGACGGCGGCCGGGTCGCCCTGCGGGACGCGCCCGGCGGCGGCCTGTGCGTGCGGATAGGGCTGCGGACGGCGCCCGAGGGGCCCCGGCGGATCAGCTCTCGGCCGGGACCACCGAGGAGTGGTGGTTGACGATCAGCCACCGGCCGTCGCGCTTCTCGTACTGGTAGGTGTAGCGGGCGTCGACCGCCTTGGTCACACCGGTCCGCGGGTCGGTGAGGTGGAAGCGGTAGAGCCCGGCGTCGAGCGCCGAGTTCCGGTCCAGGACGTGTATCACGGAGCGCAGCTTCTCGCCCCGCGGCTTCTTCTGGAGGAAGTGCGCGAAGTAGTCGGTGATCCCTTCCTGGTCGGTGCGGATCCGGGAGGAGGCGGTCGGCAGCAGCACGGCGTCCTCGGCGTACCGGGCGGCCACCTTCTCCGGGTCGCCGGTCAGGAGCGCCGCGTTCCACCCGTCGAAGAGCGCGGCGATCTCCCGCTCGCCGGCCCGGCCGTGCTGCCTGCCGTCCTCCTCCTCCCCGGCCACGCCGACCCCGGCGGCGAAGGTGCCGAGTGTCGCCACGGCGAGCGAGGCGGCGAGGGCGGCGCGGATACGGGGCGTGGGCGTCATCAGGGCTCCTGCGGGGAGTGGACGTGACCCGAACGCGGACCGGTTCGGGTGGTGTCACTCTCGCGTCGGCCCGCCCAACCCCCGTACAGGGGACGGCAAGAGCCCGGACAAGACTCGGGAAAAATCGCACCGGGGAGGCGCGGGACCGATCAGGGGGCGGGGCGGACCGGCGGGAAGGGGATCTCCGCGAGGAGCGGCAGCAGCATCTCCTCCTCGTAGGCGAGATGGGTCGAGAGCTCGGTCGACATCCGCTCCAGCTCGGCCCGGAACGCGCCGGGGTCCGCGCCGGCGATGTCGCCGAGGTGCCCGCCCAGCTCCCGCTGGAGGCGGGCGACGGTGCGGTGTTCGGTACGGAGCCGCTCGAAGACCTCGGCGAGGTGAGGGTGATGGGCCTCGATCCCGGGGAACAGATGGGCGTCCTCGGTGGTGTGGTGGAACTCCAGCGACTGGCAGAAGGCGAGGCACCGCTGCCGGATCTGAAGGCCGAGCCCGGGCGACGGCGGCTCGCCCGGCCCCTGGTGCGCCGCCCGCGCGGCGAAGTGCGCGTCGACCTCCTCCCGTACCCGGCCCAGCTGTACGCGGAGCCAGACGTGGACCTCCATGAGCTTGTCGGCGAGGTTCGTGACCTCGGCGAGGCCTTCGTCAGCGGAGGTCGTGTCGGGTTCCAGGACCACGACCGGCAGGATTCGCGCGGTGTTGCGCTGGTACTCGCCGTAGCCGGGCTCGGCGCTCACGACGTGCGCGAACAGCCGGTCCCGGCGGGCGCCTTCGGCCGGGACGGCGAGCGCCTCGAACTCCTCGGCGCCGAGCTCCACCCGGACCTGCGGGTGGGCCATCAGGTTGTGGAACCAGTCGGGGTGCCGGTCGGACCCGAGGTTCGAGCCGACGACCATCAGCAGGTCGCCGTGGCGGACGTACCCGAGGGGGACGGTGCGCGGGACTCCGGAGTGCGCGCCGGTGGTGGTGAGGAGCAGCAGGTCGCTGCCCTCGAAGTAGCCGCCGACCTTCCCGCTGTTCGCGCGGAACTCGTCGATGACGGACTGGTTGAAGGATGTGGGCATGATGAGGCGATCTCCGTGAGGGCGTGACGGCCCTGGGTGTGCCGTGAGGGGGCGCGCCGGAGGCGGCCGGTCACGGTGTGCGTGAAAGGACGGATGCCTCACGCGGGAATGCCTCGCGTGAGTGCACCGGGTCAGGTGGTCGCCCGACTGCCGGCCGGCCCACTGCTCTTTGGCCGACGCCACGCGCCACGGTCCGATTAAAGCACAGCCCGTCAGGAGGGCGGGGGGCCGTCGACGATGCCCCGGACGGCGCCGAGGGCGAGGAGGTCCCGCGGGCGCAGCCGGAGCCGGTCGGCGGTGGTGTCCGCTTCCTCGGGGGTCCGCTTGAGGATCGCCGCGGCGAGCTCCGGGGCGATGACGGAGAAGTAGCTGTCCGGGGTCGCCCAGGTGTTGCCGGGGGCGGCGAGGGCGAGGGCGCCGCCCGAACCGCCTTCGCCGACGAGGAGGGTCGTCAGCGGGACCCCGGCCGTGGCGACGGCCTCGAAGAGGCCGGCGATGGCGGGGCCCGCGCCGTCCCGCTCGGCCTGGGGGTCGTTGGCGGCGCCGGGCGTGTCGACGAGGGTGAGGACCGGGATGCCGAGGCGGTCGGCGAGGCGGACGAGCCGGGTCGCGGTACGGAAGCCGGCGGGCCGGGTGGCGGTGCCGCACTGGGCGGCGTAGGCGACGGTCCGGCCGTCGGGGCCCTGCCCGAAGCCGCACCGCATGCCGGGGTCGGTGCCTCCGCAGCGGTCGCCGGAGATCTCGGCGCGGTGCGTGAAGTGGGCGTCGAGGTAGGCGGGTGCCCGGGGGCGGTCGGGGTGCCGGGCGCGGGCCACGGCCTCCCGGCCGGACCCGACGGGCGAAACGGTGCGGGTGTCGGTGCCGGGGTGTGTGCCGGTGCCGGTGCCGGTGCGGTGGCCGACGCCGGGCCCGAGGGCGTACGGGGGCGGGACCGGGCCCTCGGCCGGGCGCGTGAGGAGCGTCAGCCAGCGGCCGAGCACGGCGCGCAGCTCGCCCGGCGGGACGACGGCGTCGAGGTGACCGTGGGCGAGCTGGGCCTCCGCCGTGTAGGCGGCGGGGTCGGCGTCCGCCGGGCGCACCCGCGAGCCCGCGAAGCCGACCTGGGCGCCCGGCAGGGCGAGCACGACGTCGGAGCCCGCGCCGAGGGTGGCCCAGCCGCCGCCGGTCGTCGGGTCCCGCAGGACCGCGACCTGGGGCAGGCCTGCCGCCCGGGTGAGAGCCGACTCCTGGGCGATCACCTGGAGTTGGAGGAGGGCGCGCATGCCCTCGTGCATCCGGCTCCCCCCGGTGGCGGGGAGCACGACCACGGGCAGCCGCCGCTCGCGCGCGAGCCGGTGCGCGGCGGCGGCCCGCGCCCCGGTCCGCTCGCCGATGGAGCCGCCGAGGAAGCGGAACTCGAAGGACAGCAGCACCACCGGGACGCCGCCGATCACGCCCGTACCGCAGATCACCGACTCGGTCTCGCCGGAGCGCTCCGCGGCACGGCCGTGCGCGGCGGAGTAGCCCGGCCAGCCGATCGGCCCGTCTCCGGCCAAGGGCCCCTCGGAGAAGGGGAGTTCGGTGAAGTCGTCGGTGACGAGCGCGATCGCCTCGCGTGCCGTCATCGGGTCGGTCATGCGTGCCTCGCCGCTCGTCGCCGGTCCGTCCGTACGGGTGGGTCGGTGGTGCCCCTCCACCGTACCGTCGGCCGGTGGAGGGGCGCCGGAGCCGCCCGTACTGCCAGGTCAGGCGACGGGCCCCGGCTCCGGCGCGGGTCCGGCCATGGCCCCGGCGCTCGCCGCCGTGTCCTTCCCGGCCGCCTCCGCCTCGGCCCGCGCCTCCCGTCGGCTCCGGCGCCAGGAGCGGCGCCGGGGACGGTCGGGCAGCCAGCCGAAGGCGAGCGAGCTGCCGACGAGACCCAGCAGCATGCCGATGACGAACCCGCCCAGATTGGAGGTCACCCAGCTGCCCAGGGAGGCCAGGACGCCGACGACCGAGTAGAAGAGCCGCTGGCGCGGGTTGAGGACGACGAGCACTCCGCAGATCACCATGAGGACGGGCAGGACGTAGCCCACCAGGCTGTCCGCCCCCGCCGTGAGGATCACCGTGATGCTCGCCCGCTGGGACACCAGGATCTCCGTGCCGCCCAGGGCGAGCGTGAGACCGGCGCCGAACGGCCGGCGGTACCGCCAGAGCCGGAAGGCCCGCCAGGCGCGGCGGGGGCGGCCGGACGCCACGCTCAGCAGCCCTTCGAGCTGAAGCGCATCTTCAGGTCGGGCAGGGTGAACCGGACGGCGGTCGTGGCGTAGTTGGTCTGCCGCAGGTCCTTGATCCTGACGGTGTCGGCCTGCTGGCCGAAGACGCCCAGCGGCCCCTTGACCGGGGGCTTGTCGAAGGTGCTCGCGTCGCCGCCGATCTCGATGTTGTCGAAGTCGGCGACCTTGCCGGAGATCTCCGTGGAGTCGGTGGTGAGCCCGGAAGCCTTGACGGGGGTGCCCTTCGCGCCCGCCGTGATGTGCAGGAAGGTGCCGCCCAGCTCCACGCTCTGGCAGAGGTTGGTGAGTTCGGCCTCGCGGATCGCGGTGACGATCACCAGGATCTGGCCTCCGGTCTCGCCGGCGTTCGGGCTGCCCTCGGGCATGTTGTCGAGGCCGCCGAACTGCCCGAAGCCCCGGCCCTCCAGGCTGTCGGCGGTGACCGTGAACGGCATGCCCGAGATGGCGAACTGGGCGGCGAGGGCGCCCTGTGCGGTCAGCACCACGAGCGTGGCGGCGGCGGCCAGGGCGGGGCCGCCCATCAGGGCCGCGCGGCGGAACCGGACCCGGCCGCGTCTGCCGGACCGGTCGTCGGGTAACGGGGAGTGGGTGGTGTCCTGGGTGTTTTCGGACATGGCCATGAGGCGCTCCTGACATGGGTGAGGAAACGGACCTGCGCGGCGGCGTCCTGGCGCGGACGGTTCCCCGAGCTGCCCGGGTCTTCCTCACGTGCGGAGGCAGACGTGCCGCAGGGAACCTACCGGACAGTAAGGCTTGCGGTTACCCGGGGTCAACTACCGTGCATGTCCTGCCCGTTGAGCTCTCCGCGATCGATCATTCGGTGCCGAACGGGGCCACCACGACATGCACCAGCGTGTCGAGCAGCGGAGGAAGATCGGTGAACCGCCCCTCGTCGACCGCGCGGTGCACCGCCGCGTGGACGGCGCCCACCACCATGTCCACCAGCTCGGCCCGCGCCACCCACGGCGGCCCCGCCGGCGCGTCCGCGAAGAACCGTCGAAAACTGGCCAGAAGTTCCGCACGGGCCCCGCGCCCCGCGGGCCCCACCGACTCGATCTCGACCACCATCGCGGCGAAGGCCGGGTTCTCGGTGAGCAGGGTGAGGAGCACCCGCAGCCCGGCCCGTACCGAGGCCGGCCAGTCCGCCGCGCCGCCCGCCTCCTCGTACGCCCGCCCCATGGCCCGCACCACCAGCTCCGTACCGCCCCGGTAGGCGGCGACGACGGCGTCCTCCTTGCCGGAGAACAGCTCGTAGAAGACCGGTCGGGTCACCCCGGCCTCCCGGCAGATGTCGCTGATGCGCGCACCCGCGTAGCCGTTCTCCGCGACCGTCCGGGCCACCCCGTCGAGCAGCCGCTCCCGCTGCCGGGAGGCCACCTGCTCGGGGCTCAGCCGGCGCGGCCCGGGGCGCAGGGACCGCCCCGGTTCACGGCCCGAGCGGGACCCCGGCAGGACGAGCCCCTCCTCCGCCTCGCGGGCACTCGTCATCGGCCACAGCCTTCCGGGCTTGTTGACGTCACATACTCGGCAGGATTACAACCCTCGTGGGTTTTCCTCTCGGTGCGCCGAGTGTCATCGGGTGTTCTCAGGTGTTCGGTGGAGCCGCTCCCCGAGGGACGGGACGCGTCCCCACCGCGCACGGCACCGAGTATCACGCTCCCCGCACCGCTCCAGCACCCCACTTCAGAAGCTGTCCCCAGCACCGCTCTCCCCACACCGCTGCCGGACGTCATCCGTGGCGCCGGACCGTTCCGGCAGCGCCCGCACCTCGCTCCGTACGCACCGCCGTCCCCACCCACCTCCGTACGGAAGGAAGCATCCCCATGCGCAAGCACGCTCTCCTCGCCGCCGTCGGCCTCGCCGTCTCGGCCACGCTCGCCGCGACCACCCAGGCCGGCGCCCTCGGAGCCACCGCCGGCAACGTCCTCACCACCGGCTCCGCCGCGGGCACCGCCGTCGCGGTCGGCGACGTCCTGTCCGCCTCGCTCTCCACCGGCACCAAGGCCCGGATCGCCACCACTCAGGGCGGCAGCTCCGGCATCACCTGCAACACCTCGGCGTTCACCGCCACCGTCACCGGCAACCCCACCGCTCCCGGCACCGCCACCGAGACCGTCACGGCCCACACGCTCAGCAGCTGCACCACCAACATCGTCGGGGCGACGGGCGTCCAGAGCATCACCGTCAACAACCTGCCGTACAGCACGGCCGTCGTCTCCGGCGGCTCGCTCACCGTCACGGCGGGCGCCGCGGGCCCGATCCAGACCACCCTGAAGATCAACAGCATCCTCGGCCTGATGACCTGCGTCTACCGGGCCGGCAGCCTCACGGCCACCCCCTCCAACACCGACAACTCGCTGACCTTCACCGACCAGCTGTTCACCAAGGCCAGCGGCCCCGGCACCTGTCCGGCCAGCGGCTGGTTCACGGCGAAGTACGGCCCCGTCCAGGACGTCAGCCAGGCCGGGAGCCCCTCCGTCTTCGTGAACTGACCCCGATCCGACCGTGGGCCCCGCCCGCCGCCGCACGGCGAAGGGCGGGGCTCACACGAGGGCGGGGCTCACGGCCCACGGCCCCGGCTCATGGCTCACGGCTCACGGCTCACGCGAAGATGCCGCTGCCGTGCGGGGCGTACAGGTCCAGGAGCCGGACCCGGGTCACGTTCAGGCGATGGGCCAGGATCGACCCCACCCAGAAGACGACCGAGGCACCGAACTCCGTGTCCGCCCGGCACATCGACCGAACGGCCGCGGCGTCGAACTCGTACGCCCGCACCGGCGTCATCGCCTCGGCCCCCGACTGGCACAGGTACGGCGGGAACATCCAGGACAGGCCGACCAGCTCGCCGTGGCGCAGGGTCTCGATCACCGGCGCCCCCCGGCCCGGCACCTTGGCGTCGAGCGTCACGGCGCCCGTCTTCACGATCCAGAACCGGTCGGCGTGCTGCTGCTCCTCGAACAGCCGGTGACCGGACTCGAAGTACACGTTCTCGGCGAAGGCCATCAGCCGCTCCCGGTGCTCCGGCGGCAACGTGCTGACCTTGGGCGCGGCACTGGTCATGGCGGACCCTCCTCCGACGCTCGGCTCCCACCCCCAGTGTCCGACAGGCCGGGCCGACGCGCGCCCGACCGGACGTGCGGAGCCACCACCGCGCACGTAGCGTGGCCGCGGGGAGACGGGGCGGGACCAGGGGGCGGGAACCATCCCTCGTACAGATCGGGACCGAAACCCATGGCAGACAAGCCCGCGATCGTCCTCGTCCACGGATTCTGGGGCGGCGCCGCCCACTGGTCGAAGGTGATCGTCGAACTCCACCGACGCGGTCACGACCGGCTCCATGCCGTCGAGAACCCGCTCACCTCGCTCGCCGACGACGCCGAGCGCACCCGGAAGATGGTCGGGCAGGTCGACGGCCCCGTGGTGCTCGTCGGCCACTCGTACGGCGGCGCCGTCATCACCGAGGCGGGCGATCTGCCGAACGTCACCGGCCTCGTCTACATCGCCGCGTTCGCCCCCGACGCGGGGGAGAGCCCCGGACAGATCAGCCAGGAACATCCGCCCGCCGCCTTCGAGAACATCGCCCCCGACTCCGACGGCTACCTCTGGATCAAGCAGGACACGTTCCACGACAGCTTCGCCCAGGACCTGACGCGGGAAGAGGCCCTGGTCATGGCCGTCACCCAGAAGGCGCCGCTCGCGTCCACCTTCGGCGACAACGTCACCGCCCCGGCCTGGCGGGCCAAGCCCACCTATTACCAGGTCTCCGCCGAGGACCGCATGATCCACCCGGACAACGAGCGCCGCATGGCCGCGCGGATGAACCCGCGCAAGACCATCGAGCTCGACGCGAGTCACGCCTCCCTCGCTTCCCGGCCCATCGAGGTCTGCGACCTCATCGAGCTGGCGGTGCGCGAGACCGGCGCCTGACGGCCCGGCCCGGCCGCCGCTCTCCGTGTGACCCCCGACCCCCGGCCGGGGGTCACACGGCGGTGCGCCCGCTCACCCTCCGTGCACCCCCTCCGGCGTGCGCGGGCCCGGCGGAGGGCGGAGCATGAACGTGAAGGGGAGACGGCGAGCGGGGGGCGTGACCCTGGAGGGTGCCATGCCCGTCCCGGAAGGCGGCGACGCGCTCGTCGTGCTGCGCGAGGTGGACAAGTACTTCGGCGCCCTGCACGTCCTCCAGTCCATCGACCTGACGATCCACCGGGGCGAGGTGGTCGTCGTCATCGGGCCGTCCGGCTCGGGGAAGTCGACGCTCTGCCGGGCGATCAACCGCCTGGAGACCATCGACGCGGGCGAGATCGTCATCGACGGCCGTCCGCTCCCGGCCGAGGGCCGCGAACTGGCGGCCCTGCGGGCCGACGTCGGCATGGTCTTCCAGTCCTTCAACCTCTTCGCCCACAAGACGGTGCTCGACAACGTCACCCTGGGCCAGATCAAGGTCCGCAAGAAGGACCGGAAGGCCGCCGAGCAGCGGGCCCGCACGCTGCTCGAACGCGTCGGGGTCGCCTCCCAGGCGGACAAGTACCCGGCGCAGCTCTCCGGCGGTCAGCAGCAGCGCGTGGCGATCGCCCGCGCCCTCGCCATGGAACCGAAGGTGATGCTCTTCGACGAGCCGACCTCCGCACTCGACCCCGAGATGATCAACGAGGTCCTGGAGGTCATGCAGCAACTCGCCCGGGACGGCATGACGATGGTGGTCGTCACCCACGAGATGGGCTTCGCCCGCTCCGCCGCCAACCGGGTCGTCTTCATGTCCGACGGAAAGATCGTCGAGGAGACGACCCCGGACGAGTTCTTCAGCAATCCGCGCAGCGAACGGGCCAAGGACTTCCTGTCCAAGATCCTCCACCACTGAGCCCGGACGCCGCCCGATCAGCAGCCCCCAGGGGTGATCCACATGAACGTCCACAGGACCGGCAGGACCACCGTGGCCGTCGCAGCGGCCGTCGTCCTCTCCTTCACATCGGCGGGACTGGCCTCCGGAGCGTCCGGCGACGTCTCCCGCGGCCACGGCGAGGACGAGATCACCATCGGCATCAAGTACGACCAGCCCGGCATCGGCCTCAAGACCCCGGACGGCACCTATACGGGCCTCGACGTCGACGTGGCGACGTACATCGCCAAGGAACTCGGCCACGAACCGGGCGACATCGTGTGGAAGGAGGCCAAGAGCGCCGACCGGGAGACGCTGCTCCAGCGCGGTGACGTGGACTTCATCGCGGCCTCGTACTCGATCAACGACGAGCGCGCGGAGAAGGTCGACTTCGCCGGCCCCTACCTCCTGGCCCACCAGGACGTACTGATCCGCGCCGACGACGACTCGATCAAGCAGCCTTCCGACCTGAACAACAAGAAGCTCTGCTCGGTCACCGGCTCGACCTCCGCGCAGAACGTCAAGGACGAGATCGCCCCCGACGCCCAGCTCCAGGAGTACGGCGGCTACTCCGAATGCCTGACCGGCCTGGAGAACGGGGTGATCGACGCCGTCACCACCGACGACTCGATCCTCGCCGGGTACGCGTCACAGCCCGAGTTCAAGGGCAAGTTCAAGCTCGGCGGCTTCAAGATGAGCAACGAGAACTACGGCATCGGCGTCCAGAAGGGCAGCGAACTCAAGGCCGAGATCAACGCCGCTCTGGAGAAGATGGTCGCCGACGGCGCCTGGGAGGCCGCGGTGAAGAAGAACCTCGGGCCTGCCGGCTACCAGAACGAACCCGCGCCGAAGATCGGCGTCATCGTCGAGTGAGCGGGCCGTCGTGTTCGACTTCCTCCAGGGGTACGACCTGCTCGGAGCCTTCTGGGTGACGGTGCAGCTCACCGTCTACTCCGCCATCGGCTCCCTGATCTGGGGGACCCTGCTGGCCGCCATGCGCGTCAGCCCGGTCCCCCTGATGCGGGGCTTCGGCACCGTCTACGTCAACGTGGTGCGGAACATCCCCCTCACCGTCATCATCGTCTTCACCTCGCTCGGCCTCTTCCAGACACTCGGGGTGAGCCTCGGCGCGGACAGGTTCACCACGATCAACTTCCGGCTCGCCGTCCTCGGCCTCACCGCCTACACGAGCGCCTTCGTCTGCGAGGCCCTCCGCTCCGGCATCAACACCGTCCCCCTCGGCCAGGTCGAGGCGGCCCGCGCCATCGGACTCAGCTTTCCGCAGGTCCTGCGCATCATCGTGCTCCCGCAGGCCTTCCGCTCCGTCGTCGGCCCGCTCGCCAACGTCCTCATCGCCCTCACCAAGAACACCACCGTGGCCGCCGCGATCGGCGTCGCCGAAGCAGCCCTGCTCATGCGCGAGATGATCGAGAACGAGGCCCAGCTCATCCTCATCTCCGTGATCTTCGCCGTCGGCTTCCTCTGCCTCACCCTGCCCACCGGGCTGTTCCTCGGCTGGGTGGCCAAGAAGGTGGCGGTGAAGCGATGAAGACCAAGCCCACGGTCCTCTACGACGTCCCCGGACCGCGCGCCCGCCGGCGCAACCTCCTCTGGACGCTGCTGTTCCTGGTCGCGCTCGCCGCCGTGGTGTGGTGGGTGGTGGCGAGCCTCGCCGAGAAGAACCAGCTCGAATGGGACAAGTGGGCGCCCTTCTTCACCGACGCCCGCGTCTGGGAGACGTACATCCTGCCCGCCCTGAAGAACACCGTGATCGCCGCGGCCCTCGCCATGGTGATCGCGCTGCCGCTCGGCGCCTTCCTCGGCATCCTGCGGCTCTCCGACCACCGCTGGGTGCGCGGCGCGGCCGGCACGGTCGTCGAGTTCTTCCGGGCCATCCCCGTCCTGATCCTCATGCTCTTCGCCAACGCCGCGTACGCCGAGTTCACCGACATCAGCCCGGACACCCGCCCCCTGTACGCGGTCGTCACCGGCCTCGTCCTCTACAACGCCTCCGTGCTGGCCGAGGTCGTCCGCGCCGGCATCCTCGCCCTGCCGAGCGGGCAGACCGACGCGGCGAAGGCGATCGGCATGCGCAAGGGCCAGACCATGGCGTACGTACTGCTCCCACAGGCGGTCACCGCCATGCTGCCCGCCCTGGTCAGCCAGCTCGTCGTCATCGTCAAGGACACCGCGCTCGGCGGCGCGATGCTCGGCTTCTCCGAACTCCTCGCCTCCGTACGTCCGATGAGTGCGAACTACGGTGCCAACACGATCGCCTGCTTCACCGTCGTCGCCGTGATCTTCGTCGTCCTCAACTTCGCGCTCACCACCTTCGCCTCCTGGCTCGAGGCCCGGCTGCGGCGCGGCAAGAGGTCCACGGGCGCGATCGTCGAGGCCGGAGCGGTGGAGGAACTGGCCACGCCGGGCGAACACATGGGTCCGACCGACGGGACGAAGTGACCTCAGGGCGCCGGGTCCGTCAGGTAGCGCTGCACGGTCGGCCCGAGCCAGGCGACGACCTCGTCCCTGGACATCTCCACCGCGGGCGGCAGCCGGAGCACGTAGCGGGCGAGTGCCATCCCGAGGATCTGCGAGGCGACGAGCGCCGCCCGGCGGGGCGCTTCCGCGGGGTCGGGGCAGACTCCGCGGGCGACGGGTCCGAGCTGCGCGGCGAAGACGGCGCGCATCCGCTCGGCGCCGGCGCTGTTGGTGACGCCCACCCTCAGCATGCCGGTGAGCACGTCGTCGCGTTCCCACCGGTCGAGGAAGTGCGTGACGAGGACGGGGCCGATGTGCCGGGACGGCAGGGCGCCGAGCTCGGGAAGGGCCAGGTCGATCTCGGAGGCGGCGGCGAACAGCCCTTCCTTGTTGCCGTAGTAGCGCATCACCATCGAGGGGTCGATGGCGGCGTCGCGGGCGATGGCCCGGATGGTGGCGCGCTCGTACCCGTCCGAGGCGAAGCGTTCGCGGGCGGCTTCGAGGATCGCGGCGCGGGTGGCGTCGGAGCGGCGTGCGGTCGTCATGCCAACAACCGTATGCCAACACCTGTTGACAGTCCAATGCGGGCGGGGCTACATTTGCCCACAAGCGTTGGCCCACAGGTGTTGGCCAACGATCGTGGGTACGACGGACGGGCAGGGGAGAATCATGAACAACCTGGACACGGATGTCATCGTCGTGGGTGCCGGACCCACCGGAATGCTGCTCGCCGGCGACCTCGCCGCCGCCGGCCTGCGCGTCACCCTCGTCGAGCGCCGCCCGCACGGCATCAGCAACATGACCCGCGCCTTCGGAGTCCATGCCCGCACCCTGGAGCAGCTCGACGCCCGCGGGCTCGCCGACGAGCTGGTCGCCACCGGGACGCCCATCACCGAACTGCGGCTCTTCCGCCGCCTCAGCCTCGACCTCGGCCGGCTCCGCTCCCGCTTCCCGTACCTGCTCATCACCCCCCAGTACGAGGTCGAGCGGCTCCTCGAAGAGCGCGCGGAGGCCGCGGGCGTGGACTTCCGGTACGGAACGGAACTGCGGGGACTGAGCCAGGACGCCGAGCACGCCGTCGCGGAGCTCACCGGCCCCGACGGCACCCCCACCACCCTCCGCGCCCGCTACCTCGTCGGCACCGACGGCGTGCGCAGCGCCGTGCGGACGGCCCTCGGGCTGCCCTTCCCCGGGGACTCGGTGATCCGGTCCATCGTCCTCGCGGACGTCCGGCTCGCCGAGAAGCCCGAAGGGCTGCTCACGGTCAACGGCACGGGGGACGCCTTCGCCTTCGTCGCCCCCTTCGGGGACGGCTGGTACCGCGTGATGGGCTGGGACCGCACCCACCAGGTCCCCGACAGCGAGCCCGTCGACCTCGACGAGGTCCGCGCCATCGCGCGCCGCGCACTCGGCAGCGACTACGGGATGCACGACGCCCGCTGGATCTCCCGCTTCCACAGCGACGAGCGCCAGGTCCCGGCCTACCGCGCCGGCCGTGTCTTCCTGGCCGGAGACGCCGCCCACGTCCACTCCCCGGCCGGCGGTCAGGGCATGAACACCGGTCTCCAGGACGCGGCGAACCTCTCCTGGAAGCTCGTCGCCGTCCTGCGCGGCGACGCCCCCGACCCCGAGGCCCTCCTCGACAGCTACCACTCCGAGCGCCACCCCGTCGGCGCCATGGTGCTCCGCAGCAGCGGAGCCATCGTCCGCCTCGCCATGGCCCACAGCTCGCTCCAGCGCGCCGTCCGGTCGCTCGCCGCGCGGGCCCTCTCAGCCGTTCCCGCCGCCTCGGCCAAGGCGATGGGCATGATCAGCGGGCTCGGCATCTCCTACGGCCGGAACACCCGCCGCGTCCCCGATCTGAAGCTCCGCGAGGGAAGGCTGTACGAGCTGCTGCGCGAGGGCGAGTTCGTCCTGGTCGCCCCCGAGGGCGCGCGACCCGACCCCGCGACCGCCCCGACCACTCCGGCCCGCGTCATACGGGCCACCTGGACCGACCCGGCAGTACGCTCCGCCCTCCTCGTACGCCCCGACGGGTACGCGTTCCGACCGCACCGCCGGTGAAGGCCGCCACCGTGGGTGAGGGCCGCCACCGCCGGTGACGGCCCTCACCCACGGTGGCCGCCCGGCGTTCGGCTCAGCGGCGGGGGACGTGCAGGTCGCCGAGCTCCTCGTTCAACGCGTCCAGGAACCGCACGGCCGCGGCGAGCTCCTCCGCGTCGAACCGCAGCCGGGCTCGCTCCGCCGCCTGAGCCAGCGGCATGAAGTAGCTGCGCGCGGCGGCCCGCGCACCTTCCACGTAGTGCACGTGCACGACCCTGCGGTCGGCGCTCTCCCGGGAACGGCGGATGTGCCCCGCCCGCTCCAGCCGATCGAGACAGGCCGTGACCGCGCCCGAGGTCAGCCCCAGGTGCTCCCTCAGCCGGCCCGGCGTCAGCGGATCCGGGCTGTCCAGGACGACCGAGAGCGCCTGGACGTCCGTGGGGTGCAGTCCCTGCGCGGCCGCGAAGCCGTGGACCAGCCGGTTGATCTCGCCGTTCGCCCGCCGCAGGGCGCGGGCGAAACTCTGTGCGTCACCCGGCGCGCCCCCGGGCGCCGCTCCACCGGTCTCGGTTTCCTCTGTACTGGCCACACGATCAGCCTATAGAAGGGGGCCGGTCCGGCAGCTCCACGGGTGGCGCCGAAGCCACCGCACAGCCGTCCCCCTTCCAGGTGAACCGGCCCATCCGCAGCGCCGCCGATGCCGAATGGAGGAGCATGACCCTCTCCGAGCCACCACCCGAGCCGACCCGCACGGACCGACTCCTCGCCGCCGTCGGCGGCCTGCTCGCCGGATACGTCTCGCTGGCCGTGGCGGACATCGCCGCCCACTGGGTACGGCCCGGGGCGAGCCCCGTCCCCGCCGTCGGCGGCGCCGTCGTCGACCGGACCCCGGCGGCCGTCAAGGAGTGGGCCATCCGCGTCTTCGGCGAGAGCGACAAGGCCGTCCTCCAGCTCGGCATCCTGGTGATCCTCGGGCTCCTCGCCGTCGGCATCGGCCTCCTCGCCCTGCGCCACCGCCTGCTCGGCTCGGCGGCGGTCGGCGCCTTCGGCGTCCTCGGCGCCCTGGCCGCCGTCAGCCGCCCCGACTCGGACTCCGCCCTCGACGCCGTGCCCTCGCTGGTGGGTGCCGTCGCGGGCGCGATCCTGCTCTACGGCCTGATCGGCCTCCTCTTCGCCCGGCGGGCCCACGGCGATTCGGCGGGCGCCCGCGCCGACCGACGGAACTTCCTGGTCGTGGCCGCGTCCTCCGGGCTTGCCGCGACCGGCGCCGCCGCGCTCGGCAGGGCCGTCGGTTCACCCGCCGAGGAGGGCGCGACCGCCTCCCGGGCCGCGCTCCGCCTGCCCCCACCCGCGTCCCCCGCCCCGACCGTGCCCGCCGGCGTCCAGCTCCGGGTCCCCGGCATCGGCCCCTTCTTCACCCCCAACCGCGACTTCTACCGCGTCGACACCGCGCTCGTCGTCCCCAGGATCGACGCCGACGGGTGGCGCCTGCGCCTCCACGGCAGCGGCGTGCGCGAGGAACGCGCGCTCACCCTGCGGGAGCTCATGGCCCGGCGGGTCGTGGAGCGGGACATCACCCTCGCCTGCGTCTCCAACGAGGTCGGCGGCCCCTACGTCGGCAACGCCCGCTGGCTCGGCGTGTCCCTCGCCGACCTGCTCCGCGAGGCGGGCGTCCGGCCACCGTCCGAGGGCGGTCCCGCCGACCAGCTCGTCGCCCGCTCCGTCGACGGCATGACCCTCGGCACCCCCGTCGAGGCCGTCATGGACGGCCGGGACGCCCTCCTCGCCTTCGGGATGAACGGCGAACCCCTGCCCTTCACCCACGGCTTCCCCGTTCGCATGCTCGTCCCCGGCCTGTACGGGTACGTCTCCGCCTGCAAGTGGATCACCTCGATCGAGCTCACCACCTTCGACGCCTACGACGCCTACTGGGTGCCGCGCGGCTGGGCCGCCGAGGCACCCGTCAAGACCCAGTCCCGCATCGACACCCCACGCCCCCTCGCCCGGCCCGCCGCCGGCACCGTCATGATCGCGGGAGTGGCCTGGGCACAGCACCGCGGCATCGCCCGCGTCGAGGTACGGATCGACGAGGGCCCCTGGCGGGACGCCCGGCTCGCCGCCGAGGACAGCCCCGACACCTGGCGCCAGTGGACGTACCCCTGGGCGGCCACCCCCGGCCGCCACACCCTCACCGTCCGCGCCACCGACGGCACCGGCGCCACCCAGCCCGAGCGGCGCACCGACACGATGCCCGACGGGGCCCAGGGATGGCACTCGGTGGAGGTGACGGTGAAATGAGGGCGGAACGACGGTGGACCGGTGCGGAACGACCGGGTGTGACCGGGGATGACGGCCGACTGTCGGATAAGATGCGTAACGAAGCGGCTCAGCGGGTCCGTTCGAGCCCGACATGAGGGACACTGCTTCCGTGCGTGGACATCTTCCGGACGAGAACCCTGGGTTCGTGGGGCGCCGCACGGAACTGGGCCGAATATCCGCCGCGTTGGCGGAGCACCGCCTCGTCACCGTGACCGGCGTCGGCGGCGTCGGCAAGACCCGGCTCGCGCTGCGCTCCGCGCACCGCGTCGCCGACCGGTTCCCGGACGGCGCCTGGTGGACCGACCTGACCCCCCTCGACGGCGACCGGCTCCTCGTCGCGCTCGTCGCCGACTCCGTCGACCTCTCCGACCACACCCCCGGCATGGCGAGCACCGCACTCTGCCGCAGGCTCGCCGAGGACCGCCTGCTCCTCGTCCTCGACTCCTGCGAACACCTCGCCGAACCCTGCGCCCGGCTCGTCGCCGACCTGCTCGCCGCCGCCCCCGGACTCACCGTCCTCGCCACCAGCCGCCGCCCCCTCGGCGTCGAGGGCGAACGGATCATCGCCCTCGACCCGCTGCCGCCCGCGGGCCGGGACGCCCTGGAGCTGCTCCGACGGGCCGCCGGGGAGGACTTCCCCGCCGCTGGACCCGCCGGGGAGATCTGCGTACGCCTCGAAGGCATCCCCCTCGCCCTGGAGCTGGCCGCCGCACAGATCCGCCTCCAGGGCGCCGAGGCCGTCCGCGACCAGCTCGGCACCCGCCTCGACACCCCGCCGGGAGCCCGCTTCGACCTGCTCGCCCACACCGAGCGGGTGTGGCCGAGCCGGCACCAGACCCTGCGCGCCGCCATCGGCTGGAGCCACGAGCTGTGCGCCCCGCTCGAACGCCTCCTCTGGGCCCGCCTCTCCGTCTTCCGCGGCCCCTTCGACCTCGCGTCCGCCCTCGCCGTGTGCTCCGGCGGCCCGCTGACCCCCGCGACCCTGCCCGAGGCCCTCGACGGACTCGTCCGCTCCTCCGTGGTCCGCCCGCCCGACGCCGCCGGCCGCCACCGCATGCTCGACACCCTCCGCGCGTACGGGGCGACCTGGCTGGAGAGGACCGGGGAGACCGGGGCCGTCGCCGACCGGCACGCCGCCCACTTCCGCGGCCTCGCCCGCCGCGCGGACACCGAATGGCTCGGCACCCGCCAGCTCCGCTGGTACCGCAGCGTCGACGCCCACCACACCGACCTCCGCACCGCCCTCGACCGGCTGCTGCGCACCGACCCCGACGCGGCCCTCGACCTCGTCGGCTCCGTCGCCTTCGCCTGGTCCTGCCGCGGCCGCCTCCGGGAGGCCCGCGACGGCCTCGAACAGGCCCTGCTCCTCAGCGGCTCGCGCGGCCGCGCCCGGGCCCGCGCCCTCTGGGCGCTCGGCGTGACCCTCGTCCTCCAGGGCGAGTTCGGCCCGGCCCAGGAGGTCAGCGAACGCTGCGCCCGGGAGGCCCGCCACACGGAGTACGAGGAGGCCCTGGAGGCGGAGCGGGCCGAGACGCCCGGCCCGGACGCCCGCCCCGATCCGTACGCCGAGGCCCGGCCCCGGCCGGGCGACCTCACCCTGGACGCCGCCGCCCTCGCCGGGCTCCTCGCCCTGACGACCGGCCGCCCCATGGCCGCCTTCGTCGTCGTGGACCACGTCCTCGCCGCCGTGCCCGGCGGACCGGCCGACTCCGCCGCCCGGCTCCGCTGCGGGCTCGTCCGGGTCTTCGCCCTCACCGGCCTCGGCCGGATCGCCGAGGCCCGCGAGCGGGCCCTGGAGCTGCGGGCTCTGTGCGAGCAGCTCGACGAGCACTGGATCCGTACCGTCCTGGAGTACCAGTTCGCCCTCACCGGCCTCCTGCAGGGCGAGCCGGCGGCCGCCGCCGGACACGCCCGCGCCATGCTCGAAGGCACCCGCAGGCTCGGCGCGAGCCTGGGCGTCGCGCTCGGCCTCGACGTCCTCGCCACGGCCCTCGCGGCCGCGGGCGAAGGCGAGCGGGCGGCCGACGTCTCCGGCACGGGGGAGGCGTACTGGCGCTCCACCGGCCAGCCCCGGCGCGGCCTGCCCGGGCTGCGCGCGCTCCACGAGAAGTACACCGACACGGCCCGCGCCACGATCGGCGAGCCCGCCTACGAGGAGATCTTCCTGCGCGCCCTCACGGGCCTCCCGCAGGACGGCCTCGACCGAGCGCTCCGAGGCTCGTCACAGACCTGACGGGGGCCCGGCGGCCGACTCCCGGCGGCCGGACGTCGGCCCGCCGGCCCCGCCTGCGTCGGCCTCGCCTCCGCCGGCCCCGCCTCAGGCGGGCCGGGCGGAAGGGCCGGGCGGAAGCGGTGCCTGCCCGCCACCCCGGCCCCGCCCCGCCCCGCCCCCACCGACAGGACACGCCCCGGCCGTCCGGCGCACCATGAGGACATGGACGGATCCCCGAGCGCACCGGCCGGCGTCAGCGGGCCCGGCCGGATCGCGGGCCCCGAGGAGGGCATCTCCGCACAGGAGCTCGCCCTCGCCGCCCGCAACCACGGGCTGCCACTGGAAGCGCTGCGGTACGACGTGACCCCGCCCGGCCTCCACTACGTCCTCGTGCACTACGACATCCCCGCCACGGACCCCGACGGCTGGCGGCTCACCGTCGGCGGCCGGGTCCTCCGGCCGCTCGCCCTGGACCTCGACGCGCTGCGCGCCAGGCCCTCCGTCACCCGCCGCGTGACCCTGGAGTGCGCCGGGAACGGCCGCGCCCGCCTCACCCCCCGGCCCGTCAGCCAGCCCTGGCTCGTCGAGGCCGTCGGCACCGCCGAGTGGACGGGCGTCCCGCTTGCCGCGCTCCTCGCCGAGGCCGGGACCGCCGAGGACGCCGTCGAGGCCGTGTTCACCGGCGCCGACCACGGCGTGGAGCGGGGCGTCGAGCAGGACTACCGGCGCAGCCTGCCGCTGCCGGTCGCCGCGGACCCGGCACGGGACGTCCTCGTCGCGTACGCGATGAACGGGGCGCCCCTGCCCCCGCAGCACGGCAGCCCGCTCCGGCTCGTCGTGCCCGGCTGGTACGGCATGGCCCATGTGAAGTGGCTCCGCGACATCACCGTCACCGCCACCCCGTACACCGGCTTCCAGCAGAGCGTGGCCTACCGCATCCGGACGGCCGCGGAGGGGGACGACCCCGGGGAGCCCGTCACCCTCATCGCGCCCCGCGCCCTGATGATCCCGCCCGGATTCCCGGACTTCATGTCCCGCGCGCGGGTCGTCCGCCCCGGGGTCGTCCCGCTCGCCGGGCGCGCCTGGTCCGGCCACGGAGCGGTCACACGGGTCGAGATCGGCGTGACCGACGTGACCGGCGTGACGGACGTGACGGACGTGACGGACGCGAACGGCGGGGACGGCGGGGACGGACGGGAGGGCGATGGTGGCGGTGACGACGGCGGTACGGTCTGGGCCGACGCCGTGCTCGACCGCGACCCCGCGCACCCCTGGGCCTGGTCGTCCTGGCGTGCGACCTGGACGGCGACACCGGGCCACCACCGCCTCACGGCGCGCGCCACCGACGCCGAGGGGCACGTCCAGCCGCTCGCCGCCCCGTGGAACCGCGGCGGCTTCGCCAACAACCTCGTCCAGCGCGTCGACGTGTTCTGCGCGCCCGAAGCGCCCGAAGCGCCCGAAGCCCCCGGCGCCCGCGAAGCGCCCGCCTCCTGACCCGAGGGGAAGGACGGCCGGGGCCGGGCGACACCCCGCACCCCCGGTGCGTAGAGTCGACCCCGGTACCCAGCAGCCCGCCCCGACGAGGAGAACCCCGTGACCGACCCGGCGTCCACCGCCCTCCAGCAGCAGATCGCCCGGGACCTCGAGGTGTCCGACACCTTCGACCCGGCCGTGGAGATCGAGCGCCGAGTGGCCTTCCTCGCCGAGCGCCTCACCTCCACCGGGCTGCGCTCCCTCGTCCTCGGCATCAGCGGCGGCGTCGACTCGACCACCGCCGGCCGGCTCTGCCAGCTCGCCGTCGAGCGGGTCCGGGCCGCCGGCCACGACGCGACCTTCTACGCCATGCGCCTGCCGTACGGCGTCCAGGCCGACGAGAGCGACGCGCAGACCGCCCTCGGCTTCATCCGCGCCGACCAGGTCCTCACCGTGGACGTGAAGGCCGCCAGCGACGCGGCCCTGGCGGCCGCCCTCGCGGGCGGGGTCGCCTTCCGCGACGCCCACCACCAGGACTTCGTCCAGGGCAACATCAAGGCCCGCCAGCGGATGATCGCCCAGTACGCGGTCGCCGGCGCCCACGACGGTCTCGTCGTCGGCACCGACCACGCCGCCGAGGCCGTCTCCGGCTTCTTCACCAAGTTCGGCGACGGCGCCGCCGACGTCGTCCCGCTCACCGGCCTCACCAAGCGGCGCGTCCGCGCGGTCGCCGCCGAGCTCGGTGCCCCGGCCGAGCTGGTGTGGAAGGTCCCGACGGCCGACCTGGAGACGCTGGACCCGGGCAAGCCCGACGAGGACGCGCTCGGTGTCACGTACGACGACATCGACGACTTCCTGGAGGGGAAGCCCGTCGCGGAGGCCGCCTTCGCCACGATCGTCCGCCGCTACGAGCTCACCGAGCACAAGCGGCAGCTGCCGATCGCCCCCTGACCGGGACATCCGGGCGCCCCTGAGCGCTTCGCGGCCCGTCGGCGGATCCTGGAAGGGGCGCTCGGAAGAGTTCCCCGGAAGGGAGCACGTCATGTTCGGCGAGACCACGGCCTTCAGCGGATTCTCGGTCGACGACCTCGACGCCGCCCGCCGGTTCTACGGCGAGACCCTCGGCCTGAAGGTGCAGGAGGAGGGCGAGGGCGATATGCGCATGCTCTTCCTCACCTTGGCCGGCGGGACGCGGATCTTCATCTATCCCAAGGACAACCACACCCCCGCCTCGTACACGATCCTCAACTTCGAGGTCGACGACATCGACCGCGCCGTCGACGAGCTGACGGGACGCGGGATCACGCTGGAGCGCTACCCCGACTTCGAGGCCGACGAGAAGGGCATCGTGCGGGACGCGGACGGCGGCCTGGCCATCGCCTGGTTCACGGACCCGGCGGGCAACGTCCTCTCCGTCCTCCACGGGCACCCCTGACCGGGGAGGCGGACGCGCCCGCCCCCGAACGGCCCGGTCGGAGGTGCGCCGGGGCCGTGCGCCGTCTCGAATGGGAAGGTGACCGCGCCGCCCGACGACTGCCTCGCCCGCAACGACTGGATCTGCGGCGCCTACGTGTCCACGCGCGACGAGATCCTCACGGACGCGGTCGTCCAGCACCTCCAGCTGACCGGCGCCTCGGTCGCCCTCGCCGTGCTGCTCGCGCTGCCCCTCGCGGTCCTCGCGCGCCGTTGGCGCTGGGCGGCCGGGCCCGTCCTCGGGATCACCACGGTCCTGTACACGATCCCGGCCCTCGCGATGTTCTCGCTGCTCCTGCCCGTGTACGGCCTCTCCGCCGCCCTGGTCGTGGCCGGGCTCGTCCTGTACTCCCTCACCCTTCTCGTACGGAACGTCCTCGCCGGACTCCGCGCGGTCCCCGAGGAGACCCGGCAGGCCGCGCGCGGCCTCGGCTACGGGCCGGTCCGCCTGCTCCTCACCGTCGAACTGCCCCTCGCGCTGCCCGCGGCCATGGCCGGACTGCGCATCGCCACCGTCTCCGCCGTCTCCCTCGTCACCATCGGCGCGATCGTCGGCCACGGCGGCCTCGGCAACCTGATCTACGCGGGGATGAACACCTACTTCAAGGCCCAGGTCCTCACCGCCTCCGTCCTCTGCGTTGTCATCGCCGTCGTCGCCGACCTGCTCCTCCTCGGCGCGCAGCGGCTCCTCACGCCGTGGACCCGCAGGCAGGCCGCGTGACCACGCTGACCGAGGCCTGGTCCTGGCTCACCACCTCCGCGCACTGGTCCGGCGAGAACGGCGTCCTGCACCGGCTCGCCGAGCACCTGTTCCTCACCGTCGTCTGCCTCGCGCTCGGCTGTCTTGTCGCCCTGCCCGTCGCCCTCGTCCTCGGCCACCTCGGCAAGGGCGGCGGGCTCGCCGTGAACCTCGCCAACGCGGGCCGCGCCGTGCCCACCTTCGCCGTCCTCGTGCTTCTGCTCCTCGGCCCCCTCGGCCCGTACGGTGAGTGGCCGACGATCATCGCGCTCGTCCTCTTCGCCGTGCCTCCGCTGCTCACCAACGCGTACGTCGGGATGCGCGGCGTCGACGCCGACGTCGTCCGGGCCGCCCGGGGCATGGGCATGACCGGTGGTCAGACCCTCGCCCGGGTCGAGCTGCCGCTCGCGCTGCCGATGGTCCTCACCGGCGTACGGATCGCCGCCGTCCAGCTCGTCGCCACCGCCACCGTGGCCGCGCTCGCGGGCGGCGGCGGCCTCGGCCGGATCATCACGGCGGGGTTCAACCTCGCCTCCACCCCGCAGGTCGTCGCCGGGGCCCTGCTCGTGGCGGCCCTCGCGCTCCTGGTGGAGGGCGTCTTCGAGGGCGTCCAGCGTCTCGCGCCCGCCGGGGCGCGGGGGAGCGGCGGATGAGGCCGCCCCGTGGAGGGCCGCTGCTCGGAGCCGTGGTCTCCCTCGCCCTCGCGCTCTCCGGCTGTGCCGAGGGACCGAGTCTGGAGGAGCAGGGCGAGGTCACGGGGCGGCCCGGCGCGGGCGACCGCCTGGTCGTCGGCTCGGCCGGATTCACCGAGAGCGACCTGCTGGCCCAGATGTACGCACTGCTCCTGGAACAGGCCGGCTACCGCACGAAGATCCTCTCCGTCACCAACCGCGAGCTGTACGAACCCGCGCTGGAGAACGGGCAGATCGACGTCGTGCCGGAGTACGCCGCGACCTTCGCCGACTGGCTGAACGCCAAGGCCAACGGCGCGGCCGCGCCGACGGTCGGCTCGCCCGACCTCGCCGCGACCATGACGGCCCTCCGCGCGCTCGCCGGCCCGCGCGGGCTCACCGTCCTCGACCCCGGCCGCGCCGTCGACCAGAACGCCTTCGCCGTCACCGCGGCCTTCGCCGCCGAACACCGCCTGAGGACGCTGAGCGAGCTCGGCGCCGCCCGGCTCCCCGTCCGGCTCGCGGCCGGGGACGAGTGCGTCCAGCGGCCCTACTGCGCCCCCGGTCTGACGAAGGTGTACGGGATCGAGGTGACCGCCGTCGACCCCAAGGGCGTCGGGACGACCCAGGCGAAGCAGTCCGTCCGGAGCGGCCGGAACGAGCTGATGCTCACGACGACCACCGACGCCACGCTCGACGACTTCGGGCTCGTCCTGCTCGCCGACGACAGGAACCTCCAGAACGCCGACCACATCGTGCCCGTGGTCAACCGGGCCCGCGCCGGGAGCGCGGACGTCACGGGGGCGCTCGACCGCCTCAACACCGTGCTGACCACGGCCGATCTGGCGCAGCTCAACGAACGGGTGGACAGCTGGCGCCGTCTCCCGGAGGACGTGGCGCGCGACTACCTCGCGGACAAGGGCCTGGTCCCGCGCTGACAGGCGGAGGCCGGAGAGTCAGCCTGCTGAACAGCGTCTCTTGTCATGACCCTTGCGGGTCACGCGCGAGCCCTGCTATTCATTCGTTAGGAAGGTTTCCTTCCAGTCTGCTCGTGTCCCGTACCTCGCTCTTCGTTCCCCGTTCCCCCCATCGTTCCGGGAGACCCCCATGACTTCGGCACGATCCATACGCCCCCGCACCGGACTCCGCCGCCTCGGCGTCGCCGCCACCGCGCTGGGCACCCTGCTCCTCGGCCTCGCCGCCGCACCGCCCACCGTGAGCGCGGCCCCCGCCGGCGCCACCGCGGCCACGCCCGCCTCGATCAACGGCCAGCTCGCCGTCTGCGGCACCAAGCTCTGCAACAAGCACGGCAACCCGATCCAGCTGCGCGGCATGTCCAGCCACGGCACCCAGTGGTACGCCAAGTGCCTGACGGGCGGCTCCCTCGACGCCCTCGCCAAGGACTGGAACGCCGACGTCCTGCGCGTCTCCACGTACGTCCAGGAGGGCGGCTACGAGACCGACCCCCGCAAGTACACCGACCTGGCCCACTCGCTCATCGAGCAGGCCACCGCGCGCGGCATGTACGTGATCGTCGACTGGCACATGCTCGACCCGGGCGACCCCCACCACAACCTCGCCCGGGCCAAGACCTTCTTCACCGAGATCGCCCAGCGCCACGGCTCCAAGACCAACCTGCTCTACGAGATCGCCAACGAGCCGAGCGGAGTCTCCTGGTCGCGGATCAAGAGCTACGCCGAGCAGCTCATCCCGGTCGTCCGCGCCAAGGACGCCGAGACCCCGGTCCTCGTCGGCACGCGCGCCTGGTCCTCGTTCGGGGTCTCGGAGGGCGCGAACGAGTCCGAGGTCGTGTCCAACCCGGTGAACGCGGCCAACATCATGTACACCTTCCACTTCTACGCGTACTCCCACCGGGAGGAGTACCTGAACACCCTCTCCCGCGCCGCCGACAAGCTGCCCGTCTTCGTCACCGAGTTCGGCACGCAGAACTACGCGGGCGAGGGCGCGAACGACTTCACGATGACGAAGAAGTACCTCGACCTGATGGCCGCGAAGAAGATCAGCTGGGTCAACTGGAACTTCTCCGACGACCAGCGCAGCGGCGCCGTCTTCAAGCAGGGCACCTGTGCCGCCGGCGGCAGCTGGACCGGCACCGGCTCCCTCAAGCCCGCGGGTGTCTGGATCCGCGACCGCATCAGGACGGCGGACTCCTTCCCCACCACCTGAACCAGGAAGCCGATCCGGCCTCCTGACTCCGGCTACGGCCCCTGACGCCGCTCCGGTCCGCCGACCGCGCCCGAACCGGTACGCCCCCGCCGTGTGATCCACTGTCCCGGCGGGGGCGTACCGACCAGGATCAGGAGCAGCAGCACGTTGACCACTTACCGCCAGCCCGGACTCGTCCTCACCGACCACTGCTTCCCCGTCCCCCTCGACCACACCCGCCCCGACGGCGAGCGGATCGAGATCTACGGCCGCGAGCTCGTCGCGAGCGGGGCGGCCGCCGAGGACCGGGAGCGGCTCCCCTGGCTGGTCTACCTGGAGGGCGGGCCCGGCTTCGGCGCCCGCCGCTTCATCGGCCCGCAGGCCTGGCTCGGCCGGGCCGTGCGCGAGTACCGCGTCCTCCTCCTCGACCAGCGGGGCACCGGCCGCTCCACCCCCGCCAACCGCCAGACCCTGCCCCTGCGCGGCACCCCGGCCGAACAGGCGGGCTACCTCGCCCACTTCCGCGCCGACTCCATCGTCAAGGACTGCGAACTGATCCGGCGGCGCCTCACCGGCGGTGCCCCCTGGACCGTCCTCGGCCAGAGCTTCGGCGGCTTCTGCGCGACCCACTACCTCTCCACCGCCCCCGAGGGCCTGGACACGGTCCTCGTCACCGGCGGTCTGCCCTCCCTGTACGCCACGGCCGACGAGGTCTACCGCGCCGCCTACCCCCGGATCCGGCGCAAGAACGAGGCTCATTTCGCCCGCTACCCGCAGGACGCCGAACGCGCCCGGGCGATCGCCACTCACCTCCTCGACCACGAGGTCACCCTCCCCGGCGGCGGGCTCCTGACCGTCGAGGCCTTCCAGTCCCTCGGCATCCTCCTCGGCTCCGGCGACGGCACCCACCAGCTCCATCTGCTCCTGGAGCACGCCTTCGTCCCGGCCCCCGGCGGACCCGTGCTCGCCGACGCCTTCCTCGAACAGGTCCAGGCCCACCTCTCGTACGCCGGACACCCGCTCTACGCCGTCCTCCACGAGGCCATCTACGCCCAGGGCCAGGGCCCCACCGACTGGGCCGCCGAGCGGGTCCGGGGCGACTTCCCCGAGTTCGACGCCGCGGCGGCGCTCTCGGCGGGCGAGCCCTTCCTCTTCACCGGCGAGACCGTCCACCCCTGGCACTTCCGCACCGACCCCGCCCTGCGACCGCTCCGCGAGACCGCCGAACTCCTCGCCGCACGCGCCGACTGGGCCCCGCTGTACGACCCCGAGCGCCTCGCCGCCAACGAGGTCCCGGTCGCCGCCGCCGTCTACCACGACGACATGTACGTGCACACCGCCCACTCCCTCGAGACGGCCCGCGCCGTGCGCGGCCTGCGGACCTGGGTGACCGACGAGTTCGAGCACGACGGGCTGCGGGCCGGCGGCCCGCGCGTCCTCGACCGGCTGCTCGCCCTCGCCCGGGACGAGAAGTGACCGGCGACGGGGGCGAGAGGTGACCGGCGACGGGGACGAGAGGTGACCGGCCGGGCATAGGATTCGGCGCGCAATCGATCAGCACCCGGGACGCAGCACTCGGTACCGGGTGCGCCGGCGCAGGGAACCGGGCGGGCGACCCGCCCGCAGGAGGGGGCCCGGATGGCGGGACGGCGGGAGACACCGGCGTCCGGCCGGGAACTGAAGTTCCGGGCCCTCATGGCCGAGCTGCGGCGCGGCATCCTCGACGGCACCTGGCCGCCCGGCAGCAAACTCCCCACCGAGCGCGCCCTCGCCACCGAGACCGGCCTGTCCGTGACGACCGTCCGCCGCGCCTACGAGGACCTCGTCGCCCTCGGCCTCGTCGAGCGCCGCCAGGGCGCGGGCACCTTCGCGGCCCACCGCCCCGAGCGGGGCGGCGCCGCGCGCCGGATCGTCGGCGTCCTCGTCCCCGACACCACGTTCTACTACCCGCGCGTCCTCCAGGGCATCGAGAAGGAACTCGCGGCGGACGGCGCGCGGCTCGTCCTGGCCTGCTCCCACTACGACCCGGACGAGGAGGACGCGGCCGTCGAACGCCTCCTCTCCGACGGGGTCCACGGGCTCCTCCTCGTCCCGAGCCTGCACACCGCCACCGATCCCGGCCGCCGCGCCGAGGAACTCCTCGCCCTGCCCGTCCCCGCCGTCCTCGTCGAGCGCCGGCTCGCCGCCCACGGACCCGGCGACGCCACCGAACACGTCTGCACCGACCACGAGGGCGGCGCCTACGACGCCGTACGCCATCTGCACGGCCTCGGCCACGAGCGGATCGGGCTCGTCACCCGCACCGACGCGCCCACCACCGCGCCCATCGAGTCCGGCTTCGCCCGGGCGCTCGCCGACCTCGGCCTGCCCGCGCCGCCGCCCCACGAGCGCGACGTCATGGCCCGCTGGGACCCGGACCGTGCCGACGGGGCCCTCGCCGCGCTGCGTGCCGCGGGCGTCACCGCCGCGCTCTGCTTCGGCGACCGGGAGGCCGCGCTGATGCTCGGGGCGGCCCGCCGCGCCGGGCTCCGGGTGCCCGAGGACCTGGCCATGATCAGCTACGACAACGAGTTCGCGGACGTCGCGGAGACCCCGCTGACGGCCGTCTCGCCGCCCAAGTACCAGCTCGGACGGCTCGCCGCGCAGATCCTCCTGCGGCGGCTCGCCGAGGGTGATGCCGCGCCGCTCCACCAGGTGCAGCTGCGGCCCCGGCTCGTCGTCCGCGCCTCCTGCGGGCAAAAGTCCAAGCAGTGAGTCCCCCATGCTCATGGTGTGCTCTTGACCGGTGCCGGTAGAACTCGGTCCGACTCCACGGGGGAGTCTGCAAGAGAGGACCGGACCATGAGCACCCACGTCACCGCGGAGATCGCCGGCCAGCCCGACTGCTGGCGCCGTGCCGCCGAGACCGCCGACCGCGAGGCCACCCGGCTGCCGCGCCGGGGCGAGCGCGTCGCCGTCGTCGGCTGCGGCACCTCGTACTTCATCGCCCGTGCCTACGCGGCGCTGCGCGAGTCCCTCGGCGCGGGCGAGACCGACGCCTTCCCCGCGTCCGACCCGACCCCCCTCGGCCGGGGGTACGACCGGATCGTCGCCCTCACCCGCTCCGGGACGACCACCGAGGTCGTGAACCTGCTCGCCGGTGCCGCCGGCCGCATCCCGAGCCTCGTGCTCACCGGCGTCCCCGACAGCCCGGCGGGGCAGCTCGCGGACGAGACCGTCGACCTCGCCTTCGCCGACGAACGCTCCGTCGTCCAGACCCGGTTCGCCACCACCGCCCTCCAACTCCTGCGCGCCGGACTCGGGGTGGACCTCGGGCCGGCCATCGCCGACGCCGAACTCGTCCTGTACGAGCGGCTCCCCGTCGACTGGGAGCGGCGCGTCCAGTTCACCTTCCTCGGCACCGGCTGGACCGTGGGACTCGCCGACGAGGCGGCCCTCAAGCTCCGCGAGGTGGCCCGCGTCTGGACGGAGTCGTACGCGGCGATGGAGTACCGGCACGGCCCGATCAGCATCAGCGACCGGACCAGCCTGGTCTGCTGCCTCGGGCCCGCGCCCTCGGGCCTCCGGGACGAAGTGGAGTCCACCGGTGCCCTGTTCACGGCCGACGCGATCGACCCGGTCGCCGCGCTCGTGCGCGCCCAGCGGCTTGCCGTCGCCCTCGCGGACCGGCGCGGCCTCAACCCCGACCGCCCGCGGCACATTTCACGCTCGGTGATCCTCGCCGGAGCGTTCCGCCCTGACGTCCGGGACGCGGCCCGTATCCTGCGCTCATGATCGAGAACGCCGCCACGGATCTCCTGGACATGCCCCGCGACTGGCAGCGGGCCCTCGCGGTCGTCGCCCACCCCGACGACCTGGAGTACGGCTGCGCCGCCGCCGTCGCCGACTGGACGGACGAGGGGAAGGAGGTCGTCTACGTCCTCGCCACGCGCGGCGAGGCCGGCATCGACACCCTCGCCCCGGACGTCTGCGGCCCGCTGCGCGAGCGCGAGCAGCGGGACAGCGCCGCCGTCGTCGGCGTCGGCACCGTCGAGTTCCTCAACCACCGCGACGGCGTCGTCGAGTACGGGCTCGGGCTGCGCCGCGACATCGCCGCGGCGATCCGCCGCCACCGCCCGGAGCTCGTCATCACCCTCAACCACCGCGACACCTGGGGCGGCGGCCCGGGCGCCCCCTGGAACACCCCCGACCACCTGGCCGTCGGCCGCGCCACGCTCGACGCGGCGGCCGACGCCGGAAACCGCTGGATCTTCCCCGAGCTGACCGAACAGGGCCTGGAGCCCTGGAACGGCGTCCGCTGGGTCGCGGTCGCCGCCTCCAGCACCCCGACCCACGCGGTCGACGCGACCCCCGGCCTGGACCGCGCCGTCCGCTCCCTCCTCTGCCACCGCGCCTACATCGAGGCCCTGACGGACGAGGACCCGGAGGAGTACGTCCGCTCCTTCCTCACCGAGGCGACCGCCCGGTCCGCCCCCCGCTTCGGCGACCGCCCGGCGGTGACCTTCGAACTCTTCGGCCGCTAGGGCGTGTTGCGAAAGTAGCGTCGGCCGCCGTCGGGCAGGCGGGACTTTCGCAACACGCCCTAGGGTCGGTTCGAGACGTAGGTGTTCTCCGGGGAGAACCGGGCGAGACCGTGCTGAGCGCCTATGCCGTCCGTCCTCCGACGGCGGACGGCCGACCGACCGCAACGACTTCGACCGGTTCGAGCTGCGGGTGACCGACCGGAGCCTCCAGCTGTGGGACGGGTCCGTCCGGCTCTGGCGCCACCCTCGGTCCGAGGTCCGCCTCACGACGGTCGAGCGCAGTCTGCTCCTCGTCCACCACGGGGACCGGGAGATCGCCGAGCTGCTGCCCATGGCGGAGGCGAACGGCTGGGACGCCCTGACCCTCGGCGCCCGGCGGCTCCGTGCGGCCTCGGGCGGATCGTGCTGAGCCCTGGTCCGCTCACCCCATCGGCGCCGGCTTCAGTACCGCGAACGGGGCGCCGAAGGGGTCGGCGAGCCAGGCGATGCGGCCCACGTCGGGGATGTCGGCCGCCGGCATGAGGACCGAGCCGCCGTTGCCCTGGGTCGTCCGTGCCGTCGCGTCGGCGTCCTCGACCGCGAAGTACGGGATCCAGTGCGGCGTCTTGCCCTGGAGCTCGGCGACTCCGCCGAAGGAGGCGTCCTCCTGGTCGCCCTCGGCGGTGGAGATCACCCGGTAGGTCATGCCGGGCGCATCCATCTCCGCCCAGCGCCAGCCGAACAGCGTCCGGTAGAAGGCGAGGACGGACTCCGGTTCGGCGACGTGGAGTTCCGCCCAGACCAGGGTGTTGGTCGAGGAGGTCCGTTCCAGGCCCTGGACGGAGCCCGGCTGCCAGACGGCGAACTCGGCGCCGCCCGGGTCCGTGAGGGCCGCCATGCGGCCCGCGTCCATGACGTCGAACGCCGCGACGCGCACGGTGCCGCCGGCGGACTCGGCCGCCTTCTGCGCGGCGTCCGCGTCCGGCGTCTGGAAGTACACCGTCCAGGCGCTGCTCGCGCCCTTCTCGGTGAGCGGGCCGAGCGCGCCGACCGTCAGGCCGTCCTGCCGGAAGAACCCGTAGCCGCCGGCGTCCGGACCCGCCGAGCGGAACTCCCAGCCGAGGACCGCGCCGTAGAACGCGGCGGCGGCCTCGGTGTCGGGGCTGCCGAGATCGATCCAACTGGGGGAACCCGTCGTGAACTGCGTTCCGAGCATGGGAGGTGTCCTGTCCTTCCGTCGTCCGAGACCGTCGGCCGGCCGGTCCCGGTCCCACCGGTCTCCGGCCACCATGACCGATCCTCGCCGCTGCGTCGCGGCGGCGCAGCCGCAGCGGCACCGGTTCATCCGCGCGGCCGACCGGCCACCGCGTCCTCCAGGTCGCCGAGCAGCAGCTCGTTGTTGATCGTCACGCCGGCCCGGTGGCCCAGCGCGACCGCGTCGACCACCTGCTCGCGCGGGCCCGTCACGTTCCCGGCGGCCCAGACGCCCGGGACGCTCGTGCGGCCCGTCCCGTCCACCGTCACGAACGTGCCGAACGGCGTCTCGCCCAGCTCGGCCCCCAGCTGTCGCAGGACCCCGTCCCGGGGCGCGAGGCGGTCGGCCCCGACGAAGACCACGGACCGGTCGACCACCCGGCCGTCGGCGAGCCGCACCCCGGTCAGCCGGTCGTCCTCGACCACCAGCCCCGCCACCTCGCCCGCCACCACCGTGACCCCGGCCGCGGCGAGCAGCGCCTCGTCCCGGGCGGAGAGCCCCTCGGCCGTGTGCAGGAACAGCGTCACGTCCTTCGACCAGTGGGAGACCATCAGCGCCTGGTGCGCCGGCATCGCCGGGTGCGCGATCACCCCGAAGGCCTGGTCACGGACCTCCCAGCCGTGGCAGTACGGGCAGTGCAGCACGTCGCGCCCCCACCGTTCCGCGACTCCGTCGAGGTGCGGCAGCTCGTCCACGAGCCCGGTCGTCACGACCAGCCGCCGCGCGCCCACGGCCGTACCGTCCGCCAGGGACACCGTGAACCCGCCCCGCCCGTCCGCCGCCGCGCCCGTCACCCGGCCGGCCCGCCACTCCACCCCGTATGCGGCGATCTCGCGCCGCCCGGCCTCCAGGTAGGCGGCGGGGCTCTCCCCGTCCCGGGACAGGACTCCGTGCATGTGCTCCGCCGGGGCGTTGCGGGGCTCGCCCGCGTCCACCACCAGGGTGCGCCGCCGCGACCGCCCCAGGACCAGCGCCGCGCTGAGACCGGCCGCTCCACCGCCGACCACCACGACCTCGTACCGCTCCGTCAGGTCCTCCGTCCGGTCCCGCGTCAGTTCCTCCGTGTGCGTCATGTCCGTGCTCCTCACGTTCGTGCCCATGCCCCGAGAGTGGCCCCGCATCGGACAGACCGGCAATTCTTCTTGCCATTTCTGCAAGACTGGGCGCATGACCGAAGACGACGACCGCATCGACGCCGTACTCAACGAGGTGGGCCCCCGGCTCCGCCGCGTCCGCCGCGACCGGGGGGTGACCCTGGCCGAACTCTCCGCCGCCACGGGCATCTCCGTGAGCACGCTCTCCCGGCTGGAGTCCGGGCAGCGCAAGCCCAGCCTCGAACTGCTCCTCCCGCTCGCCCGCGCCCATCAGGTCCCCCTCGACGAGCTGGTCGGCGCGCCCGCCGTCGGCGACCCCCGGGTCAAGGCGCGGCCCATCGTGCGCCACGGCCGCACGATGTACCCGCTGACCCGGCAGCCCGGGGGGCTCCAGGCGTACAAGGTGATCCAGGAGAAGCCCACCGAGGCCCCGGAGCCCCGCGTCCACGAGGGGTACGAGTGGCTGTACGTGCTCTCCGGGAGGCTGCGGCTCGTCCTCGGCGAGCACGACGTCGTCCTCACCGCCGGGGAGGCGGCGGAGTTCGACACCCGGGTCCCGCACTGGTTCGGTCCGACGGCCGACGGGCCCGTGGAGTTCCTGAGCCTGTTCGGGCCGCAGGGGGAGCGCATGCACGTCAGGGCGCGCCCCAAGAAGTCGGGCTGAGCCGTTCCCCCGGAGGCAAGCGACCGCTTAGTATGCAGCCGACCGCTCGGTACGGAGGAGGCTTCCGGATGCAGGCATGGCGTGTGTACGAGAACGGCGAACCGGGCGCGGTGATGCGCCGCGAGGAGGTGGAGCCGCCCACGCCCGCCGACGGGCAGGTCCTCCTCAGGGTCCGCGCCGCGAACGTCAACTTCCCCGACGCGCTGCTCTGCCGCGGCCACTACCAGATCCGGCCCCCGCTGCCCTTCACCCCCGGCGTCGAGGTCTGCGCCGAGACGGAGGACGGGCGCCGGGTCATCACGACCGCCGCCCTCCCGCACGGCGGCTTCGCCGAGTACACCCTCGCCGACGCCGCCGGACTGCTCCCCGCCCCCGAGAGCCTCGACGACGCCGAGGCCGCCGCGCTGCACATCGGCTACCAGACCGGCTGGTTCGGCCTGCACCGCCGCGCCGCCCTCCAGGAGGGCGAGACCCTCCTCGTCCACGCTGCGGCCGGCGGCGTCGGCAGCGCCGCCGTCCAGCTCGGCAAGGCCGCGGGAGCCACCGTCATCGGGGTCGTCGGCGGACCGGAGAAGGCGGCCGTCGCCCGCGCCCTCGGCTGCGACCTGGTGATCGACCGCCGCTCCGAGGACGTCGTCGCCGCCGTCAAGGCCGCGACCGGCGGCCGCGGCGCCGACGTGATCTACGACCCCGTCGGCGGCGAGGCCTACCAGCAGTCCGCCAAGTGCGTCGCCTTCGAGGGCCGGATCGTGATCGTCGGCTTCGCGAGCGGCACCGTCCCCGCCCCCGCGCTCAACCACGCCCTCGTGAAGAACTACTCGGTCCTCGGCCTCCACTGGGGTCTGTACGCGACGAAGGACCCGGCCTCCATCGGCCGCTGCCACGAGACGCTGACCGCCTACGCGGCGAAGGGGCTGATCAAGCCGCTCATCGGCGAACGGGTCCCCTTCGCGGGCGCGGCCGAGGCCGTCCAGCGGGTCGCCGACGGCACCACGACCGGCCGCCTCGTCGTCCTCCCGGAAGGAGCCTCCGCATGACCGACACCCAAGGCGTCACCGACACCCAAGGCGTCACCGACCCCCAAGGCGTCACCGACCCCCAAGGCGTCACCGACCCCCAAGGCGTCACGGACGCCGGACGCGGCACCGACGCCGAGCGCGTGCCGGACGCCGAGGGGCTCCGGGCCCGCACCCGGAAGCTGCTCTCGGACCACCCGCCCGCCACCACCGACCGCACCGAGTTCCTGCGCGCCCGCTTCGACGCGGGCCTCGCCTGGGTGCACTACCCCGTGGGACTCGGCGGCCTCGCCGCGCCCCGCGCCCTCCAGGCCGTCGTCGACTCCGAGCTCGCCGCCGCGGGCGCCCCCGACAACGACCCGCGCCGCATCGGCATCGGCCTCGGCATGGCCGCCCCCACCCTCCTCGCCTACGGCTCCGAGGAGGTCAAGCGCCGCTTCCTCCGGCCCCTGTGGGTCGGCGAGGAGGTCTGGTGCCAGCTCTTCAGCGAGCCCGGCGCCGGCTCCGACCTCGCCGCGCTCGGCACCCGCGCCGTCCGCGACGGCGGGGGAGACTGGGTGGTCGACGGCCAGAAGGTGTGGACCTCCAGCGCCCACGTCGCCCGCTGGGCCATCCTCATCGCCCGCACCGACCCGGACGTCCCCAAGCACCGGGGCATCACCTACTTCGTGTGCGACATGACCGACCCCGGCGTCGAGGTCCGGCCGCTGCGCCAGATCACCGGCGAGGCCGAGTTCAACGAGGTCTTCCTCACCGGCGTCCGGATCCCCGACGCCCACCGCCTCGGCGAGCCCGGCGACGGCTGGCGGGTCGCGCAGACCACCCTCATGAACGAGCGGGTCTCCATCGGCGGCGCCCGCATCCCGCGCGAGGGCGGCATGATCGGGAAGGCGGCCGCCACCTGGCGCGAACGCCCCGAGCTGCGCAGCCACGACCTGCACCGGCGCCTCCTCGACCTCTGGGTCGACGCCGAGGTGGCCCGGCTCACCGGGGAACGGCTCCGCCAGCAGCTCGTGGCCGGCCAGCCCGGCCCCGAGGGCAGCGCCACGAAGCTCGGCTTCGCCCGGCTCAACCAGGCCATCAGCGGCCTCGAAGTGGAGCTCCTCGGCGAGGAGGGCCTCCTCTACGGCGAGTGGGAGATGCGCCGTCCCGACCTGGTCGACTTCACCGGCCGCGACGCCGGCTACCGCTACCTGCGCTCCAAGGGCAACTCGATCGAGGGCGGCACGACCGAGGTCCTGCTCAACATCGTCGCCGAACGGGTCCTCGGCCTGCCCCCCGAGCCCCGCAACGACAAGGACCTCGCATGGAAGGACCTCGCCCGATGACCGAAGCGACGGAACGGACCGGTCGGACGGAGCAGCTCGACCTCCTCTACACCGAGACCGAGGACGACCTGCGGGCCGCCGCCCGCTCCCTGCTCGCCGACCGGGCCGGCCACCAGGAGCTGCTCGGACGGATCGAGACCGGCAGCCCGTACGTCCCCGGCCTCTGGAAGGCGCTCGCGGCGGACATGGGAGCCGCCGGACTCCTCGTACCCGAGAAGCTCGGCGGGCAGGGTGCGAGCCACCGCGAGGCCGCCGTCGTCCTGGAGGAGCTGGGCCGCGCGGTGACCCCGGTGCCGTACCTGACGAGCGCAGTCGTGGCCACCGAGACGCTGCTCGGCCTCGCCGGGGAGTCCGCCCCGGCCGCCGAGCTCCTCGCGGAGCTCGCGGGCGGCCGCGCGGTCGCCGTCCTCGCCCTCCCGCTCACCGCGAGCCCGCACGCGAAGCCCGCGTCCGCCCCGTCCACCGTCACCGGCGTCGCGGACGCCGTCGCCGCCGACGTCCTCCTCGTCCCCCGCGCCGACGGCCTGTACGCCGTCCCGGCCGCCGAGGCGACCGTCGAGCCGCAGACCCCGCTCGACCTCACCCGTCCCCTCGCGAAGGTGACCACCGAGGCCGGGAGCGGAACCCGGCTCGCCGGGCCGGACGAGGCCGCCGCCGCCGTCCGGCGCGGGCTGCTCGCCGGCGCCGGACTGCTCGCCTCCGAGCAGCTGGGCCTGGCCGAGTGGTGTCTGGAGGAGACCGTCCGGCACACCCGCGAGCGGCACCAGTTCAACCGGCCGGTCGGCTCCTTCCAGGCGCTCAAGCACCGCATGGCCCAGCTCTGGCTGGACGTCATCGGCGCCCGGGCGGCGGCCCGCGCCGCCGCCGACGCCCTCGCGACCGGCAGCCCGGACGCCCCGCTCACGGCGGCGGTCGCCCAGGCCTACTGCTCCAAGGTGGCCGTCCGGGCCGCCGAGGAGTGCGTCCAGCTGCACGGCGGGATCGGCATGACCTGGGAGCACCCCGCCCACCTGGCGCTCAAGCGGGCCAAGTCCGACCAGCTCGCCCTGGGCTCGGCCGGCCGCCACCAGGACGCGATCGCCGCCCTGGTGGACCTCCCGGCGCCCGGGACGGAGGCGGCCGGCGCCTGACGAACGGAGGCCGTCGCGGCCAGGCCGACGGAGGCCGCCGGAGCCCGGTAAGGGGCCAGTGTGTCCACACCCCGTTACATGCTGTTTAATTGCATGCTGTTCGCAATAACAGTTGATCTCCAAAAAGGGGTGTGGACACGATGACCGCCCGATCCATCCGCGGCACGGCCACCGCGATACTCGCGGGGACCGTGGCACTCACCGCGGCGGCCTGCACGAACCCCGGCTCCACCGCCGGGGCCTCCGGCGGCCCCAAGGATTCCGCGGTCGTCGGCATCGCCTACGAGCCCGAGACGCTCAGCCCGCTCCTCGGCTACGGCAAGGACGGCAACTCCAAGATCTTCGACGGGCTCCTCGCCTTCGACGCCGACATGAAGCTGCGCCCGGCCCTCGCCGCGAAGCTGCCGCACGTCACCGCGGACGGACTGACGTACACGTACACCCTCCGCGAGGGCGTGACCTTCAGCGACGGAGCACCCTTCACCGCGAAGGACGTCGTCTTCACCTACCGGACGATCCTCGACCCGAAGACGAACAACGCCTCCCGCACCGAGCTCGACGCGATCAAGAAGGTCGAGGCCGTCGGCGACGACACCGTCGTCTTCACCCTGAAGTACCCCTACGCGCCCTTCGCCGAGCGCACCGTCCAGGCCATCGCGCCCGAGCACGTCGCAGCGAAGCAGGACGTCAACACCGGCGCCTTCACCACGCAGCCGATCGGCACCGGACCGTACGTCCTCACCGGCTGGTCCAAGGGCGAGAAGCTCTCCTTCAAGGCCAACCCCACCTACTGGGACGGCGCTCCCGCGGTGAAGAAGTTCACCATGGCCGTCGTCAAGGACGACGACGTCCGCGCGACCCGGCTGCGCGCCGGCGACCTCGACGGCGCCATCCTGCCCCCCAACCTCGCCGAGGGCTTCAAGAACGGCCAGGGGAAGAAGACGTACGCGGCGAAGACCTACGACTACCGCACCGTCACCCTCCCCACCCACCACAAGGTCACCGGCGACACCGCCGTCCGCCGTGCCCTCGACATCGCCGTCGACCGGCAGGCCATGGTCGACAAGATCCTCGAAGGGGCCGGAAAGCCCGCCTACGGCCCCGTCCCCACCGACAGCCCCTGGTTCGCCAAGGGCACCGAGCGCCGCCACGACCTCGCCGGCGCGCAGAAGATCCTCGACGAGGCCGGCTGGAAGCCCGGCCCGGACGGCGTCCGCGTCAGGAACGGCGTCCGCGCCGAGTTCCCGCTCTGGTACCTCTCCGGCGACAAGCTGCGCCAGGACCACGCCCTCGCCTACGCCTCCGACGCCAAGAAGGCCGGCATCGACATCAAGACCCAGGCCGGCACCTGGGAGGTCATCGAGCCCCGCATGAAGACCGACGCCGTCCTCGCCGGCGGCGGCTCGCCCGGCGACCCCGACTTCGACCAGTACCTGCTCCTGAAGTCCTCCCTCGCCGGCGACGGCTTCAACAACATGGCCTGGTACGACAACAAGACCGTCGACAAGGCCCTCGACGACGGCCGCCGGACGAACGACCCGGCGCAGCGGAAGACCGCCTACGACACCGTCCAGCGCGAACTGGTGAAGAACCCCGGCTACACCTTCCTCACCCACATCGACCACCTCTACGTCGTCGACGACGACTGGGACGGGCTCGACACCCAGATCGAGCCGCACGACCACGGCCTCGCCTCCGGCCCCTGGTGGCACGTCGAGGGCTGGAAGCCGAAGGCCACGGGGGACAAGGGCAAGTGAAGCGCCGCCTCCCCTGGGGGGCCATGGCGCGGATGACGGGACGGCGCGCCCTGGCCGCCGTCCCCGTCCTCCTCGCCGTCACCTTCGCGGTGTTCGCCGTCGCCGCCGCCTCCCCCTTCGACCCCGTCAAGGCCTACGCGGGCACCGCGGGTCTCACCGCCTCGCAGGAGAACCTCGACCAGCTCCGCGCCAACCTCGGCGCCGACCAGCCGCTGCTCACCCGCTGGTGGGAGTGGCTCACCGCCGCCGTCACCGGCGACCTCGGCGACTCCGCCGTCATGCGCCGGCCCGTCGCCGAGGTCATCACCGAGCGCCTCGGCTGGTCCGTCCTCCTCGCCGTCACCGCCTTCCTGATCGCCATCGTCCTCGGCACCCTCCTCGGCGTCCTCGCGGGCCGCCGCCGCGGCGGCCTCCTCGACCGGGCCGTCAGCTCCGCCGCGTACACCCTGGAAGCCGCACCCGCCTTCTGGCTCGGCCTCCTCGCGATCTGGTTCTTCGCCCTGAAGCTCGGCGTCCTGCCGGCCGGCGGGCTCACCGACACCGCCAGCGACACCGTCACCGCCGACCAGGTCGCCCGCCACCTCGTGCTGCCCGCGCTCGTCCTCGGGATCTCCCAGCTGCCCTGGTTCTTCCTGTACGTCCGCCAGGGCGTCGGCGACGCCCTCGACGAGGACCCGGTACGCGGCGCCCGCGCCCGCGGCCTCAGCCGCAGCACCGTCCTCACCGGCCACGCCCTGCGCTCCGGGATGCTGCCCATGCTGACCCTCGTCGGCTCCCGCGTCCCCGAACTCATCACCGGCGCGCTGCTCGTCGAGACCGTCTTCAGCTGGCCCGGCATCGCCGCCGCCACCGTGCAGGCCGCGACCTCCGTCGACTTCCCACTGCTCGCCGCGCTCACCGTCCTCGCCACCGCGGCCGTCCTCCTCGGCAACCTCCTCTCGGACCTGCTGTACGGACTGGCCGACCCGAGGGTGGGCTTCGATGGCTGACCGCCGCACCCACCGCCTGCGGCTGTGGACCTCCGCCGCGACCGTCGGCCTCGTCCTCCTCGCGGTGCTCCTCGTGCCCCCGCTCGTCCAGCTCGACGAGCAGGCCGTCGACCTCTCGCGCAAGCTGCTCCCACCCTCCTGGGACCACCCCTTCGGCACCGACGACCTCGGCCGCGACCTGCTCCTGCGCTGCGTCTACGGGCTGCGGATCTCGCTCCTCGTCGGGCTCGTCGCCGCGCTCGTCGCCACCGTCGTCGGCACGGCCGTCGGGGCCGCGGCCGGAGCGCTCGGCGGCTGGACCGACCGCTGCCTCATGCGGCTCGTCGACGCCTTCTCGTCCGTGCCGCACCTGCTGCTCGGCATCTTCGTCGTGGCCCTCTTCCGGCCCGGAGTCTGGCCGGTCATCGCCTCCGTCGCCGTCACCCACTGGCTCTCCACCGCCCGGATCGTCCGCTCCGAGGTCCTCTCGCTGCGCACCCGGCCCTTCGTGGACGCCGCCGTGTCCGGCGGTGCCTCGCGGTGGCGGGTCACCGTCCGGCACCTCCTGCCCGCCGTCCTGCCGCAGGCCGGACTCGCCGCCGTGCTCATGGTCCCGCACGCCATGTGGCACGAGTCGGCGCTCTCCTTCCTCGGCCTGGGCCTCCCCAGCCACCAGGCGAGCCTCGGCAACCTCGTGCAGAACGCCCGCTCCTCGCTCCTCGCCGGAGACTGGTGGCCGACCCTCTTCCCCGGCCTCCTCCTCATCGTGCCGACCCTCGCCATCGCGGGACTCGCAGGCGTCTGGCGCGACCGGCTCAACCCGCGCCGCCGATCGGAGCTCATGCTGTGAACGCCGCCGACCGCACGGTCCTGCGCGCTTTGGAGGCCGTCACCGCCGAGAGGGCCGAGGACGCCGTCCTCAGCGTCCGCGGCCTGACCGTCCGCTTCCGGCTGCGGGGCGGGCGGAGCGTCGCCGCCGTCAGCGACGCCGACTTCGACCTCGGCCCGGGGGAGTGCCTCGCCCTCGTCGGCGAGAGCGGCTGCGGCAAGTCCGTCCTCGCCTCCGCCCTCCTCGGCCTGCTCCCCGGCAACGCCGAGACCTCCGGTACGGCCCTGCTGGCCGGCGCCGACGGAGCCGGGCCCACGGACCTGCTCGCCGCCGACGAGAAGACCCTGGCCCGCACGGTACGCGGCCGCCGCGTCGGCCTCGTACCGCAGAGCCCCGCCGCCCACCTCACCCCCGTCCGGACCGTACGGTCCCAGCTGGAGGAGACCGTACGGGCCCTCACCGGCACCCCGCGCCGGGCACGGCGCAAGGCCGCCGAGGACGCCGCCGAGCGGGCCGCCTTCCCGGCCGGGCACCTCGACCGGTACCCGCACGAACTGTCCGGGGGCCTCGCCCAGCGGGCCGCCACCGCGCTCGCGCTCATCGGCGACGCCCGCCTCCTCCTCGCCGACGAACCGACCACCGGCCTCGACCGGGAGCTCGTCGACCGCACCGTCGACGAACTGCGCCGCCACGTCGACGAGGGCCGGGGCCTGCTCCTCATCACCCACGACCTCGCCGCCGCCGAGCGCGTCGCCGACCGCGTCGCCGTCATGTACGCCGGCCGGATCGTCGAAGTCGCCCCCGCGCAACGCTTCTTCGGCCCCACCGGACCCGCCCACCCCTACGCCCGCGGCCTCCTCGACGCCCTGCCCGACCGGGCGTTCACCCCCGTCCCCGGCATGCCCCCGGAGCTCTCCGCACTGCCCGAGGGCTGCGCCTTCGCCCCGCGCTGCCCCCTGGCCACCGACCTCTGCGCCGCCCGCCCCGAGCCGCGCGCGGGAGTGGCCTGCCACCACCCGGAGCAGCCCCGTGCTTGAACTCGACAGCGTCACCGCCGGCTACGAGCGCCGCGCCCCCGTCTTCCGGGGCGCCTCGCTCACCGTCGCCCCCGGTGAGTCCGTCGGCCTCCTCGGCCCCAGCGGCTGCGGCAAGTCCACCCTCGCCCGGGTCGCCGCCCTCCTCCACCGGCCCGACGCGGGCCGCCTCGTCCTCGACGGCACCGAGGTCCGCGCCTGGCGCCACCGAGCGCCCCGCGAACTCCGCACCGCCGTCGGTGTCGTGTTCCAGCAGCCCCGCACCGCCGCCGACCCCCGGCTCACCCTCGCCGAGATCATCGCCGAACCCCTCCGCGCCACCGGCCGCCGCACCGAGGCCGACGGCCGCGTCGCCGAACTCGCCCCCGCCGTCGGCCTCACCGCCGACCTGCTCACCCGCCGCCCCCACGCGGTCAGCGACGGTCAGCTCCAACGCGCCTGTCTGGCACGAGCGTTGACCCTCCGCCCACGCTGGCTGATCTGCGACGAGATGACCGCGATGCTCGACGCCTCGACCACGGCCGCGCTCGTCGCCGCGGTCGAGACCTATCGGACGGAGAGCGGCGCGGGCCTCCTCGCCGTCGGTCACGACCGCGTCCTGCTGAGCCGCTGGTGCGACCGTACGGTGGACTGGCAGGACTGCCTGCCCGCGGAGGACCACCGATGACGAGCCCATGGCCCCGCACCGCCGAGGACGACCCCCTCGGCGGCTGAGGCCGTCCCGATCCGGCCCAGATCCACCCGTATGGCCGCCCCGCCATACGCCCGGACGGACGGGTCATTCCGCCACACTGTCCGCCGAACGCCGCAATTCCGGTGCGGCGACGGAGGGACGTGAAGGCGATGGCCGTTTCCATTTCTGTCGTGGTGCTCCTGCTGGTGCTGGCCGTGATCTTCCTGCGCAGCGGCGGGCTCAAGGTCACCCACGCGCTCACCTGCGCCCTGCTCGGCTTCTTCCTCGCGGGCACCAGCGTGGCGCCCACGATCCACAACGGGGTCGCCGCCACCGCCAACGTGGTCTCCAGCCTGAAACCGTGATCGTTTCGGCGCCGTGAACTGCCTGTGAAACGCGGGGCGGTTGCATGTACATCTCACGGACTCGGGCCTAACGTCGGCGGCCGGCGCGACAGACTGTCAGCAACCCGAGGAGCCGCAGTGACCATGCATCCGCCCCGAAGACGAGCACGCGCGCTCGTGCTGATCGCCGCGCTGAGCGCGACCCTTCTGGCGGGCGCCGCCCCCGTCGCCCAGGCCGAGGAGATCCCCCTCGCCATCGGCCACCGCCTCGTCGACCACTACGACGGCGCCCCCGTCACCGCCCGGCCCGTGCCGGGCAAGGCCCCCGCCCAGCATCCGTACCTCGCCCCCAACGGACGCAGCGGCATGCACGCCGACGGCGCGGGCAGCGGCACCCACCCGTACTCCGGCCCCCTCGGCCGCGATCCGCGGGTCGACAGCGAGAAGATCGCCCCGATCGGCGGCGAGTGCGCCACCGTCACCTTCGACTCCGGCGGCCGCCTCGTCACCGTCTGCGGCACCTTCAGCGGCTTCCTCCTGAAACTGCTCGACCCGCGCACGCTGGACACCCTCGCCGAGTACAAGCTGCCGCAGCGCTCCTCCACCGTCGAGGCCATCACCCGGCTCGACTTCGAGAAGATCTTCAAGGACACCTCGGGCGGCGCCTACTTCTACCTCGACGACCGGGACCGGGTCGTCCTCGCCGACTCCCGCCAGCACGTCCTGCGCATCGCCCACCGTCAGAAGGCCGACGGAGCCTGGGAGTTCGTCGTCGAGGACGACTGGGACCTCACCTCTCTCGTTCCGCACGACTGCGTCACCTGGACCAACCTCTTCCCCAGCGGCGTCTGCGACCCCGTCACCTCCGTCATGCCCGACTGGGACGGTCGCATCTGGTGGGTCACCCGGCTCGGCCGCGTCGGCACCGTCGACCCGGCGACGGGCGCGCTGCGCGCGATCAGGCTCGCCGGGGAGGAGATCCAGAACTCCTTCTCCGTCGCCGAGGACGGCGTCTCCATCGTCACCGACCACGCCCTGTACGGCTTCCGCGCCGATGCCGACGGCACCCCGCGCGTCGAGTGGCGCGAGACGTACGACCGGGGGACCGGCACCAAGCCCGGTTCCGTGAACCAGGGTTCGGGCACCACCCCGGACCTCTTCGGCGACCGCGACCAGTACGTCGCCATCACCGACAACGCCGACGACCGGATGAACGTCCTCGTCTACCGGCGCGGAGCGGGCGTTCCCGCCGCCGAGCGGCTCGTCTGCAAGGTCCCGGTCTTCCGCTCCGGAGCCTCCACCACCGACAACTCCCTGATCAGCTGGGGCAACAGCCTCGTGGTCGAGAACAACTACGGGTACGAGAACCCGAGTTCGCTCACCCTCGGCCGCAGTGTCGTCGGCGGCGCGACCCGGATCGACGTCCGCGCCGACGGCAGCGGCTGCGACACCGTCTGGGAGAGCGACGTCCGCTCGCCCTCCACCGTCCCCAAGCTCTCGACCGCCAACGGGCTCCTCTACTTCTACGAGAAGCGCCCCCACTCCTTCGGCATCGACGCCTGGTACCTCACGGCCGTCGACTTCCGCACCGGACGGCGGGCCTTCTCCCGCTTCACCGGAACCGGCCTCGCCTACGACAACAACTGGGCGCCGATCACCATCGGCCCGGACGGCACCGCGTACATCGGTGTCTTCAACGGCATCGTCGCCGTCCGCGACGGCGCCTGACGCACGGCGGCGCGGCGCCCCGTGGCGCCGCGCCGACCGTCCCGGTGGTCCGGTGGTTCAGATCATCTCGGGCACGTCACCGACCGTGGTCTTCAGGTCGATGACCGCGAAGGGGGCGCCCTGCGGGTCCAGGATCACCGCGAACCGGCCGAACGGGCTGTCCATCGGCCCGAAGGCCTTCTTGCCCTTGAGGCGCTCGGCCGCCTCGACGGCCTTGTCGCAGTTGTCGACGGCGAAGTAGATCTGGATGTACGGGGGGATCTCCGGCGGGAAGTCCTCGTCCGTCATCTTCATCCGCCCCAGGACCGGCATCTCGCCGCCCAGGTCGAAGATCTTGTAGTCGACGTGCTCGTCCTGCATCTTCTTCGCGTTGTAGCCGAAGACGGTGGTGAAGAAGTCGTCGGACTTGGCCGGATCCCGGGTGAAGACCTCGGCCCAGGCGTACGAGCCGGTCTCACCCTCCAGTTCGAATCCCTCGTGGTCTCCGGGCTGCCAGATGCCGAACGTCGCGCCCGTCGGGTCCTTCGCGATGCACATCGACCCGAACGTGCCGACGTCCATCGGCTCCATGAGGACCGTGCCGCCCGCCGACCGGATCTTCTCCGCCGTCGCGCGGACGTCCGGCGAGGAGAAGTACAGACACCAGGCCGACTGCGCCTCTCCGTCCTGCCCCGGCATCGGCGGGACGACGGCCGCGACCGCCTTGCCGTTCTTGTACGCCTGTGTGTAGTTGCCGTATTCGGAGGAGGACTCGCCGAAGGTCCAGCCGAGCACGTCGCCGTAGAACACCTTGGCGCCCTCGACGTCGGTGAACATCGCGTCGGTCCAGACCGGCGTGCCTTCAGGTCGTGCGGCCATGACGGTGACTCTCTCTCTTGCGATCGATGTCGTGTTCCAGGAGCCACGCTAACCACGCCCGGCGCACATCGCGCGGTGACGCAAGGTGACGGCGCGTCCCGGCTGCGATCATGCACCCATGAAGACGAGCGCGGAGCAGGAGTTCATCGCCGTCCCGGCGGGGCGGGTCACGCTGTCCGACCGGCGCACCGAGCGGAGGTGGACGGTCGACCTCGACGCGTACGGCCTGGCCGCCGCCCCCGTCACACAGGAGCTGTACGAGCACGTCACGGGGGAGCGGCCGAGCAGCGCGCACGGGGGCCGGCTCCCGGTGGAGGGCGTCTCCTGGGGCGAAGCCGTCCGCTTCTGCAACGCGCTCTCCGTACTGGAGGGGCTCACGCCCGCGTACCGGATCCCGGCAGGCGGTCCGGAGGGCGAGCCGGGCGGGGCCGAGTGGGATCGCGCGGCCGACGGCTACCGGCTGCCCACCGAGGCCGAATGGGAGCACGCCTGCCGCGCGGGCACGACGGAGGCGCGCTACGGGCCGCTCGACGAGATCGCCTGGCACCGGGGGAACTCCGGGGAGCGGCTGCACGAGACCGGCGGGCGCCGCCCCAACGCCTGGGGGCTCCACGACATGCTCGGCAACGTCTGGGAGTGGTGCTGGGACGTCTACGACGCCGAGGTGTACGGCGGCTACCGGGTGCTGCGCGGCGGCGGCTGGTTCGACGAGCGGTGGAGCTGCCGCGCCTCGGTGCGCCGCCGCAGCCACCCCACGCTCCGCATCGACGACGTGGGCTTCCGCCTCGCCCGCACTCTGACGGGTTGAGCACGAGCCCACACCGGCCGGACACGGGCGAGCGCGGGCCGGACACGGGCGAGCGCGGGCCGGACACGGGCACGGGTCGCCGCCGGCCGGGGCGCCGGTCTCAGCCGGGCAGGCGGCTCATCGCGTACCGGTGGAACGGGCCGTCGGGAACGGAGAGTTCGGGGCGCCACATCCTCAGGACCTGGCCAGAGGGCACGAACAGCTCCGTCGGCAGGTGCTCCGGGTCCGTCCACTCCCAGCGGGCGATGTTGTCCGGCTCGGTGACGGCCGGCGCGCCGCGGAACACGCGCACCACCGTGGCCACGGTCATCCGGGTCAGCTCGGCCGAGGTGACCGAGTCCAGGATCAGCCCCAGCACCTCCACGTCGGAGGCGTCCGCGACGAGGGAGGTCTCCTCGGCGAGCTCGCGCACCGCGGCCTGCTCCACGGACTCGCCCGGCTCGACCTTGCCGCCCGGCAGCTCCCACACCCCGGAACGGTGCAGTCCGAGGAGGACCCGGCCGGACGCGTCGGTCACGACGACGCCGGCGCCGAGCGAGGCCTGGGCGGCGGGCGGCCGGATGTTGCGGAGAGCTTCGGGGGCCCGGTCGGGCTCGGGGACGGACATGATCCTTTTGTAGCAGGTGACAAAAACCCCAGAACCCCTTGAATCGGGCGAAAAAAGGAGGAAACTCGTGCTTACACCGGACAACCGGAGAGAGCCGCACCCGCCGACGGAGACGTCCGAAGGCCCGCGTGACCCTTGACTCGGCTCTGGCCAGGCCCCCGGCGGGGCCGGTCGGGCACGGAGCCGTCGGCGACGGCCGACGACCGCGCGAACCGACCCGGACCGCCGGGGACTGTCATGTCCCGGAGCCCCCGGCCGGCGGGACCACTGCGACCGGACAGTGCGCGTGATGCAGCACCGCGTGGGCCACCGAGCCGATGAGCAGTGAGCCGATCCGGTGCCGGTGGTGCCGTCCCACGACCACCAGCGCGGCGTCCCGCGAGCCCTCCACGAGCCGCCCCGCCGCGTCCCCCGGCACGACCGAGGGGACCAGTCGGACAGCGGGCCACCGCTCCGCGAAGGGCTGCAGCCGCTCCTCCTGCTCCCGCCCCGCCTCCCGCAGCAGCTCGGCCGAGTCGTCGGCCTCCGGCAGCGGCGGCGGCACCTGGAGCGCCGGGGAAGGCGCCGCGAGCAGCGCGCCGGGCTGCGGGGGCAGCCGGAAGGCGGTCACGACCTCCAGCGGTACGCCGTGCAGCCGGGCCCAGTCGAAGGCGAAGGCGATCACCTCGTCCGGGGTCTCCTCGGGGTGCAGGCCCAGCAGGACCCGTCCCTTGCCCGGGCCGCCCGTCGGCTCGGCCGTCCGCTCCTCGTGCGGCACGACCACGAGCGGACAGGGCGCGGTCGTCGCCAGCGTGCGGCTGGTCGAACCGACCAGCAGCGACACGAAGCCGCCGTGCCCCCGGGACCCCGTCACCAGCAGCCGCCCGCCCCGGGCCGCCGCCGGCAGCGCGTCGGTCACAGCCCCGTCGAGGGAGGCGTACCGGACGGGAACGGTGTGCCCGCGCTCCTCCGCCACGGCCCTGACCGCTTTCAGCACGGTGTCCGGAAGCTCGGGTTCCTGGCCGAGGGAGGCGATCCGGGCGGCCCCGAGCTGGAGCGCGTCGGAGCGGACATGGGCGACGACCACGGGGGCGCCGAGGCCCTCCCCGGCGCTCAGGGCCCACTCCAGCGCGCGGAGACTGTGGTCGGACCCGTCCACGCCGACGACGACCGGGGGCTCGGAGGCGGTGCTCGTGTCACTCATGGGGAGATGCCTCCCGCGCAGGCCCGGACGCCACACCGGCCCGTACCGAATCGCTTCGGTACGGGCCGGCGGACAAGCCGGGGGCGTCAGGCGCCCTGCGCGCGGCGCGCCCGCTCGGCGTCCCGCGCCTTGATGCGGACGGTCTCCGCGCGGACCTCCGACTGGGTGGCCCGCTCCTTGCGCAGCCACGAGGGGAACTCTTCCTTGATCGCCTCGATCTGCTCGGTGGTGAGCGGCTCGGTGATCCCGCCGCGGGCGAGACCGGCGATGGAGACGCCGAGCTTGTTGGCGACGACCGGGCGGGGGTGCGGGCCGTTCTCGCGCAGCTCCTTGAGCCAGGCCGGCGGGTTGGCCTGGAGCTCGGTCAGCTCGGCGCGCGAGACGACACCCTCCTGGAACTCGGCGGGGGTGGCTTCGAGGTACACACCCAGCTTCTTCGCCGCGGTCGCGGGCTTCATCGTCTGGGCGTTCTGGTGCGACGTCATGGTGTCAAGGGTATCGAGCATGCGGACGACCTCCGACCACGTCCGCTACCGGTAGCCTTGCGGGGTGACAGGCTCGGACGTTCCCCCCGCGGAATCCCCTTCGGATTCCCCCGCCCCCTCCCCTTCTACCCCCGCCTTCCGGCTCGCGTACGTGCCGGGCGTGACGCCCGCGAAGTGGGTACGGATCTGGAACGAGCGCCTGCCCGACGTACCGCTGACCCTCCTGGCCGTGACGCCCTCCGAGGCCTTCGGCGCGCTCCGGGACGGGGACGCGGACGCGGGCCTCGTCCGGCTCCCCGTCGACGGTGACGACCTCAGCGCCATCCCGCTCTACACGGAGACCACGGTCGTCGTCGTCCCCAAGGACCACCTCTTCGCGGAGGTCGAGGAGATCTGGGCGTCGGACCTCGCCGAGGAGCTCGTCCTGCACCCCCTCGACGACACCCTGGGCTGGGAGCGGCCGCCGGGCCGCGCCGCGAACGAGCGCCCCGAGACGACCGCCGACGCGGTCGACCTCGTCGCCGCGGGCGTCGGCCTGCTCGCCGTCCCGCAGTCCCTCGCCCGGCTCCACCACCGCAAGGACCTCACCTACCGGACGCTCAACGACGTCCCGCAGTCGCGCGTGGCCCTGTCGTGGCCGGCGGCCGAGGAGGCCCCCGACCTGGTGGAGGAGTTCATCGGGATCGTGCGCGGCCGGACGGTGAACAGCACCCGCGGCCGCCGCGCCGAGGCGCTGAAGGGCCAGAAGCAGCCGAGGAAGGACCAGAAGCCCGGCAGGCCGGGCGGCGGCTCCCGCACCGGCGCGAAGCCCGCGGCGTCCCGCAAGGGCGGTGGCGCGGCCGGCTCGGCCCGCGGCAAGACCGGCGGCAAGACCGGCGGCAAGACCGGCGGCAAGCCCGGTGGCAATACGGGCGGCAAGACCGGTGGCAAGACCGGTGGCAAGCCGGGGAAGCCCCGCCGCCGCCCCTGACGGCCTTGCGGTGACGGCCCGACGGTCACGGCCCGGGGAACCGGGCCGCACGGCACGGCGTCACCCGTGGAGCAGGCAAGATCGACTCCACGGAGGACTCGCGTATGACCGGCACGGCCGACCGCTATCTGTACCTCACCCGGCACGGCGAGGCCTCGCCGGACGAGAGCGCGCTGACGGAGGCGGGCCGTCGTCAGGCCGCCCTCCTCGGGGAGCGCCTGCGGGGGGTTCCGCTGACGGCGGTCCATCACGGACCGCTGGCCCGGGCCACGGAGACCGCGCGGCTGCTCGGCGAGCGCCTCGACGGCGTCCCCCTGCGGGTCACCGACGCGGCCGGCGACTACGTCCCCTACATGCCGGCGCGCGAGGAGCTCCCGGCGGAGACCGCCGACGCCATGCTGGGCTTCCTGGAGCAGGTCCCGGCCGAGGAGCGCGAGCAGGGCCCCGGCCTCGCGGCGGCGGCGGTCGCCGAGTTCACCGGCCCCGTCCTCGGCGACGAGCCGCGGCACGAACTCGTCGTCACCCACAACTTCCTCGTCGGCTGGCTCGTCCGTGCCGCCCTCGACGCCCCGAAGTGGCGCTGGATGGGCATCAACCACGCCAACGCGGCACTCACCGTCATCCGCTACGCGCCCGGCCGCCCCCCGGCCGTGCTCCTCTTCAACGACACCGGCCACCTCCCCGCCGAACTCCGCTGGACGGGCTTCCCGCCGGAGCTCCACATCTGACGCCGGCGCGTGCGCGGCCCGCTCCACGGCGCGCTCCACGGCGCGGCCTGTCCGCACGGCGGACGGGCCGCGCCGGGGGACCGGGGCCTCGGCATACTGACCCCTCCTGATCAACGAGAGCATGCAGGAGGAGCTTTGGCCGCCAGTTTCAGGACCGTCGTCGAGGTGGGGCCCGACCACCTCGAACGGGCCCGGTCCATCGACCGGGTGTTCCAGGAGGCGATCGCGCCCGCGACCGTCAACTTCGACTTCGAGGCGATACGGGCGGCGGCCGCCGCCGTCCCCGACACCACCGTCGTGCGGCAGGTCCGGGGCTGGGGGCTCCAGGAGCACGCCCCCGTCCTCGTCATGGTCCTCTCCTTGAAGGAGGCCGTCCGGCAGGCCCTGCCCCCGGAGTACGCGGAGGCGGGCTTCTGGGAGACCGTCGAGCGCGAGCTCGTCGAGGCGTTCACCGGACTCGCCGGGCAGGAGGGACAGCCCGGACTCTCCTTCTACGAGGAGTCCGAGCAGCGCACCCGCTTCTACCGCGACCTGTTCTTCGCCCTTCAGGACGAGAAGACCGGGGACGACATCTACGCCCTCGCCTTCTGCGTCGACGTGACCGTCGAGCTGCCGAAGGCCGAGGCCGTCACCCTGGAGCTGACGGACGTCGTCCCCTTCGCCCTCGGCCTCAACGCGATCCTGGTCCGCCAGGCGCCGACCGCCGGCGTCTGAGCCGTACCGGCCCGCCGTCCCGGGCCGGACACAGCGGCCGACGGACCGTACCGCCCGAGGCGGCTCAGACCGGGCGGCGCCACCGTCCCGCCCGTGCCGCCGCGACGAGTTCCGGGACCGTCGCCAGTTTCACCCGGGGACGCCCCGCCTCCCGGCCCCGTGCCCGCTCCGTGCGGTCGATGGCCGCGAGACCGCGCGCGTCGACGAGCCCGGTGCTGCGGCTCCGTACCAGCTTGCGGAAGGCCTGCGGCGTGCCCGTGGGAGTGGGCAGCGCGCCCGCGACCGCGTCCGCGAGCAGGGTCCCGACGGTCTCCTCCGCGCACGCCCGGTTGGCCCCGATGCCTCCGGAGGGTCCCCGCTTGATCCAGCCGACGACGTAGCCGCCGGGCAGTCCGGTCACCCGTCCGGCCTCGTGGGGCACGGTGCCGGTGGCCTCGTCGAACGGCAGGCCCGCCAGGCGGACGCCCCGGTAGCCGATGGCCCGGACCAGCAGGCCCGCCCCGATCTCCGTGGCCGTCGGCGAGCCGTCCTCCGTCACCCGGACCGCCCGCACCCGCTCCACACCGACCGCCTCGACCGGTGCCGAGTGGAAGCGCAGCACGATCCGGCGCCGGTCCGCCGCGGGCTCCCGCGTCCAGTCGACCGTCTCGCGGGGCACGTCCCGCAGGAGCGCGGCCTTGTCGCCTGGCGCGGCCGTGTCGACGGCCTCGCCGGTGCGCGGATCCCGGTCGTCGACGAGCAGTTCGACCCCCGGGAGGTGCTTCAGGGCGCGCAGTTCGGACGCGGTGTACGCCGCGTGCTCGGGGCCCCGGCGGCCGAGGAGCACCACCTCGCGCACCCGCGTGCCGCGCAGCGCGGCGAGGGCGTGGTCGGCGATGTCGGTGGCGGCGAGGGAGCCGGGGTCCGTGACGAGGACGCGGGCGACGTCGAGGGCGACGTTGCCGTTGCCGACGACCACGACCCGACCGGCCGGGGGTGCGACCGCGTCCGCGCCGGTCTCCGGGTGGGCGTTGTACCAGGAGACGACGGAGGTCGCGGAGACGCTGCCCGGCAGTTCCTCGCCGGGGATGCCGAGCCGCCGGTCGGCGGGCGCGCCCACCGCGTAGATCACCGCGTCGTGGTGCGCGGCGAGTTCCTCGGCGGTGACGTCCCGGCCGATCTCCACGCCCAGCCGCAGCCGGACCCGGGGGTGGGCGTGGAAGCGGGCGAGGGTCTCCCCGGCGCCCTTGGTCGCCGGGTGGTCCGGGGCCACGCCGTAGCGGACGAGGCCGCCGGCCACCGGCAGCCGGTCGATCAGGGTCACCTCGGCGTTGGTGTGCAGGAGCAGGTCCTCGGCGGCGTACATGCCCGCGGGCCCCGTGCCGACGACGGCGATCCGCAGCGGGGCGAAGTCGGCGGGCAGGGAGCGGTGGAAGGAGGGCTCGCCCCAGGCGTGGAACGTGGGGGACGCCTTGGCCGGCGGGGGCGTGCGGTCGGCGTAGTACTCCGCGTTGATCGCCTCGTACTCCCGAAGGCGTCCGGTGAGGCGGTCCGCGGGGAAGATCGCGTCGACCGGGCAGGCGTCGGCGCAGGCGCCGCAGTCGATGCAGGACTTCGGGTCGATGTAGAGCATCTCCGTGGTCCCGAAGTCCGGTTCCTCCGGCGTCGGGTGGATGCAGTTGACCGGGCAGACGGCGATGCAGGTCGCGTCGTTGCAGCAGGTCTGGGTGATGGCGTAGGTCATGTCGTCGGCTCGACTCTGGTCCGGGAGACGGGGCGGGGTCAGATGAGGTGGGCGCGCCGGTAGAAGAAGAGCGCGGGCCGGGTGAGCATCCCGACGTCGGCCAGGAACTCCATGAGGCCGGAGCAACTGGCGCGCAGCTGCGCCTTGTAGTGCTCGTTGGCGGCCGCTTCCCGGCGGGCCCGCTCGGGGTCGAGCCCGGCCCTCACGTACACCTCCGGGTTCACCAGGCTGGTGATGATGTAGTACGCCGCGATGGCCACCACGAGGGCCTGGAAGTGGCGGCGCGCCCGGCTCGCGCGGGCGAGGTGGCGGCGCGTCTCGTCCCGGGCGAACTTCATGTGCCGGGATTCCTCGACGACATGGATGTTGTTGATGGTGCGGACGAAGGGGACGACCCGCTCGTCGCGCATCCAGTCGCGCTGCATGACGTCGAGGACCTCCTCGGCGACGAGGATGCCGGCGTACGCGGCCTCTCCGAAGCCGACGGTCTTCATGAAGCGTCCGAGTTCCAGCACGGCGCGCTTGGGCCGGTACGCGGGTGCGCCGAGCTTCTGGGAGCCCCGGGCGAACATGATCGAGTGCCGGCACTCGTCGGCGATCTCGGTGAGGGCCCACTGGAAGCGGGGGTCCGTGTGGTCCATGAGGTAGATGTCGCGAAGCACCATCTGCTGGAGGATCATCTCGAACCAGATGCCGGTGCTGGCGACCGAGGCGGACTCCTGCCGGGTCAGCTCCTTGCGCTGCTCCTCGGTCATCTCGTGCCAGTAGGCGGTGCCGTAGAGGGAGTTCCACTCGGGGCTCTGTCCGTGGAAGTCCTTGTCGAGGGGCGTGTCCCAGTCCACCTCGACGGCGGGGTCGTACGACAGCTTCGCGGCGGACACGAGCAGTCGCGCGGCGATGTCGTGGCCTTCGTTGTCCGGGCGGACGGTGCTGCTTGCCATGGGGCGGCTCCTCGGTTCACGCGAGCGGCTCGGGCGCTTGTTAGACATCGCGTCTAGCAAGCTTGTTAGACGGAACGTATAGCAAGCGCCCCGGGCGGGCCTACCCCTTGGTGCGGACTTTCTTCCCCTGGGGTTACCGCGGGTACGCGAACGGGGCCGGAGCCGCTGGTCGGCTCCGGCCCCGTTCCCCGGGTCGGGACGTGCTAGAAGGTCAGGTTCCAGGCGTCGATCTTGCCCGTGTCCTGGCTCGCGTTGTCGTTCACGCGGAGCTTCCAGACGCCGTTGGCGACCTCCGCCGAGGCGTTGACCGTGTACGTCTGGGCGATGTTGTCCGTACCGCTGCCGGTCCGGTTGTGGAGCGTGTACACCGTGCCGTCCGGGGCGACCAGGTCGACCTTCAGGTCACCGATGTACGTGTGCTTGACGTCCACGCCGACCTTGAGGGTCGCCGGGGCGTTGCCCGTCACTCCGCTGACCGTGATCGAGCTCTCGACCGTCGCGTTGTCGACGATCGTGACGTCCGCCAGGTTCTCGAAGTACGCGCCGGGCGGCGGGGTGGAGCCGCCGACGGCCTTCAGGGCGTCGACCGCGCCTTCGCCGAAGAAGCCGTTCTTCGTCGAGGTGCCGGTACAGCGCGCGTCCGAGGGGCAGGCCCGGTCCGTCGCCTGGACCCCGAGCTGGTCCCGGATCTGTGCCGGGGTGAACGTCGGGTTGACGCTCGCGATGAGCGCCGCGACGCCCGCCACGTGCGGGGAGGCCATCGACGTGCCGTTCATGTTGCCGTACTTGCCGCCCGGGAGCGTCGAGTAGACACCGGAGGAGCCGTCGCCGCCGGGAGCGGCGATGTCGATGATGCCGTTGCCGAAGTTCGAGTACGAGGCCTTGGCGCCGCCGTTGCCCTGTGCGGCGACGGTGACGACGCCCGGGAGCTCGGTCGGGATGTCGATGCAGGCGTTGGTGATCGTACGGGTGACCGGCGTCGAGTCGTTGGGGGACTCGGTGTCGGTCGTCTTGTTCGCCAGGTCGTAGTTGGAGTTGCCGGCGGCGGCCACCTGGAGCGAGCCCTTGCCCTCGGCGTACGCCTGGGCGCGCCGGACGCCCTCGATGATCGCGGCCTGGTCCACGTTGTCCGGGCAGTTGAACGCCCACGGGTCCGTGTAGTAGCTGTTGTTGGTGACCTTGAAGCCGTGGTCACCGGCCCACATGAAGCCGCAGATCGTGTTCTCCGCGAAGAACAGGCTGCTGGTCGGCTCGGCGATGCGGACCGAGGAGATCTTCACGCCCGGCGCGACGCCGATGACGCCCTTGCCGTTCTTCGCCGCGGCGATCGTGCCCGCGACGTGCGTGCCGTGGGTGCCGACGTCACGCCAGGCGCCGGCGCGGGTGTCCGCCTTGCCGTAGGCGCAGGAGGCCGAGTCGGCGGCGTTGAAGTTGGGCGCGATGTCCTGGTGCTGGTCGTCCACACCGGTGTCGAGGACGCCGACCTTCACCGAGGCCGAACCGGTCGTGACGGCCCAGGCCTGGTCGGCCTTGATCTGCGTCATGTCCCAGCGGTTGGACTCGTTCAGCGTCGTCGCGGACTGCGAAGGGTTCGCCGGGAGCGCCGGGTTGTAGGCGTCGGCCGGGACGTCGGACGTCCGGGTCGCGCCGACCTGCTGGACGCCGGAGACCGTGCGCATCGACGAGGCGAACGACGTGGACGTCGAGTGCGCCACGATCACGCCGATCGCGTCGTAGGTCGCGAAGACCGAACCGCCCTTGGTCGCCACGGCGCCGCTGACGGCGGAGGTGCCGCCCGGCGCGGTGATCACCAGGTAGGCGCGGGTGCCCGCGGCCCAGGCCGCCGGTGCCGCGGCGGCCTTGCTGACGTTCGTGCTGGTGGTGGCCTGGTTCGCCCCCGCCGGAGCGCCCGCGACGGGCGCGGTGTCCGACGTTGCTGCCTGGGCGAATCCGGCGGGAGCGGCGAGCGCCACGGTCGTACCGAGCGCCGCCACGGCGACGGCCGAGACTCTCAGCCGGCTGGATATCTGGGAAAACAATGCGTCCTCCGATGACCCGGTGGCGCGGGTGGCGCCGACCGGGCCCTGTGATGTGTGGGGTGGACGCAAGATCCCAGACTCCGGGAACGGAAGGAAGCATTCTGTCCGAGAAGCCTGTTCGCGTTACGCACTGTTGACCTATCGGCGCCGGGAAGAGGCATGAATCCACCGTCCTGTCCTGTTCGTTCTCCGGAGCTCCCCGTCCGTTCTTCGGTGCTCTCTGGAGCCGTACGGGGCGGGCGGCGCTGCCCGCCCCGTACGGGGTGCTTGACCCGGGTGGTCCCTACTTCAGGTACGGGCCCGGGGCGCCGATCCTGCCGGTGCCGTTCAGGACGTACACCCGCAGGTTGCCCTTGCCCGGCGCGCCGACCGAGAGCGTTCCGTCGGTGACGGTCCTGACGTCACCCGTGACGGCGTCGGCGTACGTGCCGTTGGGGATGCCCGTGTAGGTGGCGCCGCCCGAGACCGTGACGAGGGCGAAGCTGTCCGTCGTGCCGCTGGTCCAGCGGCGCTTGAAGGCCATGCCGCCCTGGATGCCTTCGGTGGAGTACTGGCCCATCTGGAGCGCGGGGATCGCCCGGCGGATCTGGTTGAGCCGCTGCACGTGCTGGGCCAGGGGCTGCTGGAGCGTCGTGGCCACGGCTCCGGAGGCCGAGGAGACCTGGGAGAAGTCGGAGGCCGTGACCGAGCCGGCGACGTGGTCGCCGAAGTAGGCGCGGCCGGTGGTGGCGAGCGGGCAGGACGGCCCGCAGTCGATCTTCTTCCCCTTCTGGAACTCGATCTCCGAGCCGTAGTACAGCGTCGGGATGCCGCGGAAGGTCCACATCAGCGACATGTTCTCGGCCCACGCGTCGGTGCCGCCCGTGTACCGCTCGCTCGACTTGTTGGGGCCGTAGTCGTGGCTGTCGACGTAGACGACGTTGTAGGTGGCGTCGTTGTAACTGTCGTCCGAGTCCTTGCCGTTGGAGAAGGCGTTGTGCGCGTCACCGAAGTTCATGTACATGCGCATGTCGATGACGTTCATGCCGGAGAAGCGGCTGTGGTCGGGGGCGTGGTAGGTGTTCCCGTTCAGGAAGGCGTTGGTGGAGGTGGGCTGGCTGCCCGTGCCCTGCTGCTGCTCGTGGTCGTACATCTCCAGGGCGGCCTTGGTGTCGTCGGCGTCGTACTCCTTGCGCTCCTTCCAGGTGTAGAACTGCGCCGAGTGGTTCACCGAGCCGCGGTTCCACTTGTCGTTGACGAAGGCGGCGACCTCGCCGAAGACGAAGAAGTTCTTCGCCGCCTCCGCGCCGTGACGCTGTGTCACCCGTTCCTGGATCGCGGGCAGGAAGCGGCGGTTCCAGGTGGTGCGGGGGATGTGCACGGCGGTGTCGACGCGGAATCCGTCGACGCCCATGTCGATGTACTTGTCGTAGGCGCCGATCAGGTAGTTCTGCACGGCCGGCGATTCGGTGTTGAAGTCGGCCAGGTCCTCGTGCAGCCAGCAGGAACGCGATTCCTCACCCTCCCAGTTGCCGATCCAGCACTGGTGGAAGAGGTCCTTCGGGAACATGCCGGACGTGGGGCTCGGCCACTGGCAGTTGTAGACGGTGTAGCCCTCGGCGCTCTTCCCGCCGGTGGGCTTGCCCCAGTTCAGGCAGGTGTTGCCGGTGGGCTCGGCCGTCGACCACAGGTCGCCGTTGTAGTACGACTTCCCGGACTTGGCGTCGACCGTCAGGCCGTCGTACTCGAAGCCGGGCTGCCTCTCGTCGTAGTACCAGCTCCACTGGCTGTCCCTGACGCCGTACACGGTGGGCGTGAACAGGCCCTTGGCGCCCCAGCGGGAGGAGTGGTTGTAGACGACGTCCTGGTAGATCTTCATGCCCTTGGCGTGGGCGGCGTCGATCAGGTCCTGGTAGGAGGCTCCGGCGGACTCCAGACGGGGGTCGACCTTGTAGAAGTCGTAGCCGTGGTAGCCGTGGTAGTCGTAGTCCGAGCGGTTGAGGACGACCGGGGTGACCCATATCGCGGAGAATCCGAGGCCCTTGACGTAGTCCAGCTTCTGGATGAGGCCCTTGAAGTCGCCCCGGAACATGGGGTCGTCGTTGGCCGCGTTGCCGGACTTGGCGTGCTGGCTGCCGCCGCGGTTGTTCGACGGGTCGCCGTCGTTGAAGCGGGCGGTGAGGACGAAGTAGATCGGGTCCTTCCGCGGATCGGTGCCGAGCGGCTTCCCGCCGGCGGGGGTCTGCGGCTTGTCTCCCGTGGTCGCGGTCGCGGCGGCCGATGCGGCGGAGACGTTCCCGGCGGCGTCCACGGCCTTCACCGTGTAGCTGTACGCGGTCCGCTCGGCGAGTCCCGTGTCGGAGAAGACGGTGGAGCCCACGTCGGTCACGACCGTGCCGCCGCTGCCACCGACCCGGGTGACCTGGTACTTCGTCACCCCGCGGTCGTCCGTGGCGGGATCCCAGGTGAGCAGGACGGAGACGCCGTCGGCGGCGGCGGTGACCCGGGCGGGCGCCGTGGGGGCCTGGGTGTCGGGCACGGCGGCGGCACAGGGGTCGGAGGCGTTCGCCGTCACCACGTTGTTCCGTACGGTGCTGACGCCCGTGCCGATCGTGTAGTCGGCGCCCCGGTTGTTGTCCCAGGTGCCGTTGCCGTTGTTGAAGGCGGCCTTGAGGGAGGCGGCCGACCCGAGCTCGACCTCCCGCTTCCACCACCCCGTGCACGCGGCCTGCATGCCGACGCCGGGGACGGTCGTCCAGGCGCCGCCCGCGGGCTGGTGGTGGAGGTTGACGGTGGACCAGCCGAGCGCCTCGGTGGAGTAGTAGACCGTGGCCTTGGCCGCGGGCGTCGGCGGGGGTGTCGGCGTCGGCTCCGTGCCGGCGCAGGGGTCGGAGTGGGCGACGACCCCGTCCTTGACCGTGATCGAGCCGGTCCCCAGGGCGTAGTTCCTGCCGCCGTTGTTGTCCCAGGTGCCGCTGCCGTTGTTGAACGTGGCCTGCAGGCCCGTGGCCGTGCCGAGGGCGACGGTCTTCTTCACCCAGTCCGTACAGGCGGCTTCCATGGCGACGCCGGGGACCGTCGTCCAGGAGCCTCCGTCGGGGGCGTAATGGAGGTTGTGGAGCGTCCAGTTCTTGGTCTTCGTCCAGTAGAAGACCGTGGCCGTGTTCTCGGCGGCGGCCGCGACCGGTGCGGTGCGGGGGGAGGCCTCGCCGGGTGGCGTGGCGACCACCAGGCCGAGGACGCCGGCGGCGGCCGCCAGCGCGGCGACCGGGCGGGCCGGCAGCCGTCTGCGGGTGCGTGTCATCTGAATCTCCAGGCAGGGGGCAGCCGCGTCGCCGTGGGGAGCCGGCGCCGGGCGGACGGCGCGGGATCCTTGGAAACGCAGTCGGAAACTTTCAGAAACATCTTGCGTGGCCGGAAGTTACCGCTGCGCCCCCCGCCCGTAAAGGGATCCGACAGAAAGCGGGGCCCGCGGCCGGGATCGGCCGCGGGCCCCGCGGGGGTGGGTGTCGGGAGCGGACGCCCCGTCAGGGGCGGGGCCAGGGGCGGCCCTCCAGGCGCTCGATGTCCCGGTTGAAGCGTTCGAGGAGGCCCGCGAAACGGGCCACGTCCTCGGGCGACCAGTGCTCCATGACCCGCTCCAGGCCCTCGATGTTCGAGGCCCGGTCGGCGTCGAGGCGGTGCTCGCCCTCCTCCGTGATGCGGAACTTGCGGGCGATGCCGCCCTCGGGGTCGGGGATCCGCTCGACGACCCCGGTGCGGAGCATGGCGGCGGTCTGCCGGTTGAGGGTGGAGGCGTCGAGGCCGAAGGCGTCGCTGAGCTGCCCGATGGACATCGGCCCGTGCATGCGGATGCGGCTCAGCAGGACGTAGGCGCTGCGGTCGAGGTGGCCGCCGCCGGCGCGGGAGCGGGGCGCGTACAGGTGGGCGTGCCGGCCGAGCAGCATGGTCTCGAACTCGACCAGGTGGGTGGGCTTGTCCACGGGCTTGTCCATGGAGGCATTCTCCCTCGTGGCAGAAGCATGTGCATCATGCATGACTTGTGCATGAAACAAGTCTTGTGCATGATGCATATCGGTAAGTCGAACGTGAACCGTGGATCGTGGAAACACCGAGGGAGAACCCGTGGACGGCCCCCAGCCCGAAGCCCGCACCGGAGGCGTCGTCGGCGTCCTCGCACTCGCGGGCATCGTGGCCGCACTCATGCAGACCCTGGTGGTGCCGCTCATCGGCGACCTGCCGAAGCTCCTCGGCACCAGCCCGTCCGACGCCTCCTGGGTGATCACCGCCACCCTGCTCGCCGCGGCCGTCGCCACCCCCGTCGCCGGACGCCTCGGCGACACCCTGGGCAAGCGCCGGGTCCTCCTCGCCTCGGTCGTCCCCCTGATCGCCGGCTCCGTCGTCTGCGCGCTCGCCTCCTCCGTCGTCCCGATGATCGTCGGACGCGGCCTCCAGGGCCTCGGCATGGGCGTCGTCCCCGTCGGCATCAGCCTCCTGAGGGACCTCCTGCCGCCCGAGCGCCTCGGAGGCTCCATCGCCCTGATGAGCGCCTCCATGGGCGTCGGCGGCGCCCTCGGCCTGCCCTTCTCGGCCGCCGTCGCCGAGAACGCCAGCTGGCGCGTCCTCTTCTGGGTCGCCGCCGCCCTCAGCGCCCTCGTCGGCCTCCTGATCCGGCAGGTCGTGCCCGCCGGACCCCGCAACCCCGCCCCCGGCCGCTTCGACGTACCGGGCGCGCTCGGACTCGGCGCCGGCCTCGTCGCCCTGCTGCTCGCCGTCTCCAAGGGTGCGACCTGGGGCTGGGGCAGCGCCACCACCCTCGGCCTCTTCGCCGGCTCGGCCGTCGTCCTGCTCGCCTGGGGCGCGTGGGAGCTGCGGACCCGGGACCCGCTCGTCGACCTGCGGGTCACCGCCCGCCCCGTCGTCCTCCTCACCAACGCGGCCTCGGTCCTCGTCGGCTTCGCCATGTACGCGCAGTCGCTGGTCGTCCCGCAGCTGCTCCAGCTTCCCGAGGCCACCGGCTACGGCCTCGGCCAGTCGATGATGGCGATGGGCCTCTGGATGGCCCCGGCGGGCCTGATGATGATGGCCCTGGCCCCGCTCGGCGCCAAGCTGTCGGCCGCCCGCGGCCCCAAGGTCACCCTCTCCGTCGGCGCCCTGGTCATCTCCGCCGGCTACGCCTCCTCCCTCGCGCTGATGGGCTCCACCTGGGGGCTGCTCGTCGTGACGCTCGTCTGCAACACCGGAGTGGGCCTCGCCTACGGAGCGATGCCCGCGCTCATCATGGGCGCGGTCCCGCAGGCGGAGACGGCCTCGGCCAACAGCTTCAACACACTGATGCGCTCCATCGGCACCTCCGCCTCGGCCGCCGTCATCGGCGTCGTCCTCGCCCAGATGACCACCACGCTCGGCGGCCACGCCCTGCCCTCCGAGGACGGCTTCCGCACCGCCATGCTCATCGGCGCCGGGGTCGGCCTCGTGGCCGCGGTCGTCGCCGCGCTCATCCCGGCGAAGGCCCCGTCGGGCGCCCCGGACGGCCAGGGCGGCCCGGTCGTCACCGACGCGGGCTCCGAGGCCGCCGCCCTGCGGTAGCCCCGCGAACCGACGGGGAACGGACACGCAGCCGGGGCTCCGGCGGTCTTTCGGCCCTGACCACCGGGGCTCCGGCGGTCTTTCGGCCCTGACCACCGGAGTTCCGGCGGTCTTTCGGCCCTGACCACCGGCGCTCCGACGGCCGGTCGGCCCTGACCACGGGAGCCCCGGCGGACGGTCGGTCGGGAGGGTCCGGCAGGCCCCCGGCGGACGGTCGGGAGGGTCCGGCAGGTCCCCGACGGTCCGTCAGCCGTCCCCGCCGGGGACCTCGGAGGCGTCCTCACCCGTCAGCGGGTCCAGCGTGAACAGCGCGCCGTCCGGGTCCCGCACCACCACGCGGTGCTCGTCGGCGCCCTCCGGGGCGCGCACCCCGCCCCACTCGCCGCCCGGCACCACGGAGCCGCCGTGCTTCACGACCGCGGCCGTCGCCGCCTCCAGATCGGGCACCCGGAACCGTACGAGCCAGCGCGGACGCATCTGCGGACTCGGCGAGGCGGACTCGACGGGGCCGCTGTTCAGCCGGGCGACGGCCTCGCCGTGCCAGCGAAGGACCACCCGGTCACCCTCGTACGAGACCTCGCAGCCGGACGGGCTCCCGTCCGCCCAGCCCAGCACCCCGCCGTAGAAGACGGCCGCGTCGAACGCGTCCCGCGTGTGCAGCTCCAGCCAGGCCGGCGCCGTCCGCTCGTCCACGCGCCAGCGCGAGATCAGCCGCCCCTCCCACACGGCGAACGCGGCACCCTCCCGGTCCGTGGCGAGCGCCGCGCGACCCCGGGGCGGGAAGGCCACCGGGCCCACGCCGACCGTGCCGCCGCGCTCCCGGATCCGCGCCACCGCCGCGTCGGCGTCGTCCACCGCGAAGAACGCCGTCCAGGCCACCGGCACCGCCATCGCGGAGGCCACGGCCGCGATACCGGCCACCGGCACCCCGTCCCGCTCACCGACCGCGAACTCCTCGCCGAGAGCGCCCCGGCGGAACGTCCAGCCCAGCACCGCCCCGTAGAAGCGCTCCGCCGCGTCGAGATCCCGCGCCGCCAGACTCAGCCAGCACGGCGCGCCCATAGCCTCCGCGCTCACCGCCACCCTCACCATCTCCTCGGTCCACCGTCCACAGCGGGTCGCCCGAGGCCGGACGCCGCCCCGCGCCCCTTCCCCGTCCGGCGGCCCCGCATGCGTGCGTTCACCCGTGTGCCACCGATCACCCCACGCGCGACACGCGGGAGGCGTAGGCGCGGACGTCCGCGTCGGGATCGTCCGCGGCCCCGGCGAGCTCGGTGCGGGCCGCCGGCTCGGCGCCGTGGGGAAGCAGGGAGAGGACGGCGGCCTTGCGGACGTCCGCGTTCGCGTCGCCGAGGGCACCGGCGAGCGCGGGGACCGCCAGCGCGGGCGGCGCCGCCCGCAGCGCGGTCGCCGCACCGGCCCTGACCTGCCAGGCGCCGTCGGCCAGCGCCGCCACCGCGGTCGCCGCGTACTCCGGCGGGCAGCCCGTGCCCGCGAGGGCGGCCAGCGCGGCCCCCCTGACCAGCGGATCGGCATCGTCGAGCAGCGGGTCCAGCGGCTTCGGAGCGGGGGTGCGCACGGCGGCGAGACCACGGGCCACCGCGACCCGCACCTCACGCGCCGGGTCGGCGGCAGCCCCCGCGAGCTCCTCCACCGCGTCCACCGACACCAGGGCCCGGACCGCCTGGATGCGGACCTCGACACCGGTGTCCGCGAGCGAGGCCGCGTACAGGGCGGCGTCACCGAGCCGCAGCGCCCGCAGGACGTCCAGCGCCGCCCCGCGCACCGCCGGGTCGGGCACGGCGAGCGCCTCCCGCAGCCCGGCCGCGAGCGGCGGCTCGGCGGGCAGGACCTCGACCAGCTCGCGCAGCGCCGCCGCGGCGGCGGCCCGCACGCGCGGATCCGCGTCCCCGAGGCGCGCCGCGAGCTCCGGCCCCGTGCCGGCCGGGGCCGTCTCGCCGAGCGCGGTGACGGCCGCGGCCCGCACCGCCGGGTCGGTGTCGTCGAGGTAGGGCCGGAGCGCCGCCAGGTCGGGGGACTCCTCGACGAGCGCGAGGAGCCGCAGCAGACGGAGACGGGGCGCGGGGGAGGGGGAGGCACCCGCCGGACAGCCTCCCGCGACGTCCGGCACCCCCGTCTCCGTGTCGGACGCCGGCACCGACCCCGGCTCCGTCTCCGCCGTCCGGCGGGCCGTCGGCGCCCCGTCCCGGGGGCCGGCGGTCGCCACCGGGACGAGCTCGACCTCCCCGAGCGGCCGCTCGGGACCCGCCGGCGGTGCGAACTCCGCCACCGGCACCACGTACGGCTCGACCGGCCGCGCCGTGAACTCCATCGCCCCGGAAGGGGACTTGCGCAGGTCGAGGTGGTGCAGCCAGCCCTGGTCGTCCCGCTCCGGATGGTCGAGACGCTCGTGGTAGAGACCCCACCGCGACTCCGTCCTCGCCAGCGACGCGCGCGCCGCCATCTCGGCGCAGTCCCGGATGAAGCTCACCTCCGCGCACCGCATCAGCTCGTGCGCCGTACGCGCCCCCATACCGGCGATCTCGTCCGACATCCGGGTGAACGCCTCCACCGCCAGGGAGAGTTTCGCCCCCGTCTTCGGCGGCGCCACGTAGTCGTTCACGAACCTCCGCAGCTTGTACTCGACCTGGGGCTGCGGCGGCCCCTCCGGGTTCCGCAGCGGCCGGTAGACGAGCTCGTGCGCGGCGGCCACCTGGTCCGCCGGGAGCTCCCCTTCGTAGGCCCGGTACCCCGCCGCGTCCTCGCCCGCCAGATCCCCGTAGACGAAGGCGCCGATCATGTAGTTGTGGGGTACGCAGGCCAGGTCGCCGGCCGCGTACAGCCGGGGGACCGTCGTGCGGGCGTGGGCGTCCACCCGTACCCCCGAGGCCGAATGGCCGCCGCACAGACCGATCTCCGAGATGTGCATCTCGACGTCGTGGGTGCGGTAGTCGTGCCCCCGCCCCTCGTGGAAGGTGCCCCGCGTCGGCCGCTCCGTGGTGTGCAGGATCGACTCCACCGCGCCGATGGTCTCCTCCGGCAGATGGCTCATCTTGAGGTACACCGGCCCCCGGTCGGAGGCGAGTTCGGTCGCGAACTCGGCCATCATCTGCCCCGACCAGTAGTCCGACTCCACGAACCGCTCGCCGTGCCGGTTCACCTGGTACCCGCCGAAGGGATTGGCGACGTAGGCGCAGGCCGGGCCGTTGTAGTCCTTGATCAGCGGGTTGATCTGGAAGCACTCGATGCCGGTGAGCGCCGCTCCCGCGTGGTACGCCATCGCGTAGCCGTCGCCCGCGTTGGTCGGGTTCTCGTACGTCCCGTACAGATACCCGGAGGCGGGCAGCCCCAGCCGGCCGCAGGGCCCGGTGGCGAGGATCACCGCACCGGCCCGGACCGTGACGAACTCCCCCGTACGCGTGTGGAACCCGGCGACGCCGACGGCCCGGCCGTCGTCCGGGTGGGTGAGCACCCGGACCGGCATGACCCGGTTCTCGATCCGGATCCGCTCCCGCATCTCCCGGCGCCGCAACTGCCGGTAGAGCACCTTCTTGACGTCCTTGCCCTCCGGCATCGGCAGCACGTACGAGCCGGACCGGTGCACCTGCCGGACCGCGTACTCGCCGTGCTCGTCCTTCTCGAACTTCACCCCGTACGACTCCAGCCGCTGGACCATCGCGAAGCCGCGGGTCGCCGTCTGCCGGACGGTGGACTGGTCGACCAGACCGTCGTTGGCACGGGTGATCTCGGCGACGTAGTCGTCGGGTTCGGCCCGCCCCGGGACGACCGCGTTGTTGACCCCGTCCATGCCCATGGCCAGCGCACCCGAGTGCCGGACGTGCGCCTTCTCCAGGAGCAGGACGTTCGCACCGCGCTCGGCGGCGGTCAGCGCGGCCATGGTGCCGGCGGTGCCGCCACCGACGACGAGCACGTCGCAGGAGAGCTCCGTCGCGTCGGCGAGGGACGGGACGGCGAGGGACGGGACGGCGAGGGACGGCGCTTCGGGGGCCGGGGCGGCCGAGGGGGTGCTCACGGGATGCCTTTCGGAGGGACTGAGGGGCTGTCAGAGGGAGTCGAGGACGCGACGGCGCAGCGCGGCCGTGGCCGGCGCGTCGCGGGCGTCCCGCGACCGCGGGTGCGGCACGTCCAGGACCTCGCCGGACGCGAACAGGACCACCCGGTCGCCCAGATGGAGGGCCTCGTCCACGTCGTGCGTGACGAAGACGACGGTCGCGCCCGTGCCGCGGAGGATCTCCACGAGCAGGTCCTGCATCCCGGCGCGCGTGTGCGCGTCGAGCGCGCCGAACGGCTCGTCCATCAGGACCGCGCGGGGCCGGCCGGCCAGCGCGCGCGCCAGCTGCACGCGCTGCCGCTGCCCGCCGGACAGCTGGTGCGGCAGCTTCCCCGCGTGCGCGGCGAGTCCGACCCGCTCCAGCCACTCCTCCGCCGCGCGCCGCCGCTCGGGGCGGGGGACCCGGCGGATCGCCAGCGGCAGCTCCACATTGGCGCGGACGGTGCGCCACGGCAGCAGGGCGTCGTGCTGGAAGACCAGGGCCCGGTCCGCGCCCGGCCGGACGATCGGCTCCCCGTCCTGGGTGACCCGCCCGGCGAGCGGGGGCAGCAGCCCGGCGAGGGTGCGCAGCAGCGTCGTCTTCCCGCAGCCGGAGGGGCCGACCACGGTCAGCAGCTCACCGGGCGGGATCCGCAGCCCGGCGGGCCCGGAAACCGGCACCCCGCCCGGGTGACCCAGCCGCACGCCGCCGTGCAGGGCGAGTTCGGCACCTGCGGACGGGTCCGTACCGCCGAGCGGCTTCGCGCAGGTGTCGGTCGACGGGCTCGCGGCGCTCATGACACCGGCTCCTTCGGGGCTGCGGGGGTACGACGGAAGGCCGCGGCGGCGGAGGCGGCGCCGCGCGGGGTGCGGCCGGGACCGGCCGGCCCGCGCGCGGCGGGGCGTGGCAGCCAGGCGGTGACGCGGCGGCCGAGCACCTCGACGGCGGTGGAGGTGAGCCAGCCGAGGACGCCGATGGTGGCCATGCCGACGAACACCCCCGGGTAGTCGACGACCGTGTAGTCCTGCCAGGTGCGGTAGCCCACCCCGTACTCGCCGGAGATCATCTCCGCCGAGATCACACAGATCCACGAGACGCCGATGCCCACCGACAGACCGCCGAAGATCCCGGGGAGGGAACCCGGCAGAACCACCGAGAACAGCACCCGGAGCCGGCCGCCGCCCATCGTGAGCACGGCCTCCTCCCACACCGGGCCGAGCGCGGACACCGCGTGCCGTGTCGAGACGAGCACGGGGAAGAACGCGGCGGTGAAGGTGATGAAGACGATGCCCTGTTCGGTGGTCGGCAGGAGCAGGATCGCCACCGGCACCAGCGCGATGGCCGGCACCGGCCGGACCACCTCCACCAGCGGGCCGAGCAGGTCGGCGGCCCACCGGGACCGGGCGACGGCCGCCCCGGCCGCCACCCCCAGCACCGCGGCGAGCAGGAAGCCCACCACGATCCGGCGCAGGCTGCTGCCGAGGTCCTGCCAGTACACGTCCGTGCCGAGCCGGTCGGCGAGCGCCGAGGCCACCTCGCCGACCGTGGGGAACTGCTCGAACCGCAGCCACAGCGTGACGTCCAGCGCGGTCAGCAGCTGCCACACCCCGAGGGCCGCGGCGAGCGAGGCGACCCGCAGCAGCCGGCGGCCCGCACTCACGAAGCCGCCTTCAGCGCGTCCGCGTACCCGACGATCCGGGCACCGGGGTGAGCGGAGACGTACCGCTCGGCGCCCGAGCGGGTGACGAAGGCGCGCGGTCCGGAACCGTCCGTCACCCACACCGCCCGGTCGGCGAACCACAGCGTCCCGGTCACCGCGTCCGGCACGTACGCCGCCCGCACCCGGTCACCGCCGCCCGCCGCCCCGACCGCCTTGAGGAGCTCCCCGGGCGTCGCGAACGACCGGGTCGTGCCCTGCCCCTTCAGCCACAGCTCGGACCTGGCGGCGTCCGCCTCGGGGTACGCGGCGTCCTTCACCGCCCGCCGCAGCGGAGCCGGGTCGACGAAGGCGTCCACGTCGACGTCCTTCACCAGACCGGCGTCCTTGAGGACCGCCACGTCGTCCTTCAGCGCCGCGATCAGCTCCGGGCGGAGGGCCGGGTCGAAGGTGGCGATGCCCTCGGCGCCGTTGTAGAGGTAGACCACCTCGGCGGGCAGCCCGGTCTCCTTCGCCACCGACTCGGCCGCGGCGACGGGCCGCGCCCGCAGCTCGTCCGTGGCCCGCCGCTGGGCCCGCAGGAAGGCGTCGAGGACCTCGGGCCGCCGCTGCGCGAAGCCCTCTCGGACGGTCACGCCGTGGAAGGTCGGCAGGTTCAGCTCGGCCCCGTCGTACAGGGCTGTGGCCTTGCCCTGGAAGGCGAGGAGGCCCGGCCAGGCGACGAACTGCGACAGGGCGTCGACACTGCCCGCGGTCAGCGCCGAAGCACCCACGCTGGGCTGCTGGTTGAGCTTCTCCACGTCCTCGGCCGGGTCGATCCCCGCCCGCCGGAGGGCGCGGACGAGGGTGCCGTCGGCCGCCGAGCCGACACTGGTGGACACCTTCCTGTCCCGCAGGTCGCCGAGCGAGCGGAGCGGCGAACCGGGCGCCGTCACCACGGTGTTGAGCCCGCCCCGCGGGTTGTAGCCGGTCACCGCGACCAGCCGGGTCCGCTCCTTGAGCTCGACCCCCCGTGCCGCGTTGATCAGCAGCGGGAAGTCGCCCATCGAGCCGATGTCGATCTTCCCGGCCGTCATCTGCGCGGTGATCGGGGCCCCGGTCGCGTAGTCCTGCCAGGCCACCCGGTAGGTGACCCCGTCCCGCTTCCCGCGCGCCGCGAGCTCCTCCTCGAAGTAGCCGAGGGAGCGCAGCAGCGTGCCGGCGGTGACGGTGTTGATGGTCTTCGACTGGTAGCCGACGGTCACGGTGACCGTCTTCCCGTCGCCCTCGCCGTCCGCGCCGGCGGAACCGCCGCAGGCGGTGGCCAGCGGCAGCAGGAGCGCGAGGGGAAGGGAGAGCGGGAGGAGGGAGCGGGATCTCTTGCCGTTCATGGGAATGGGGCCTTTCACCGGAGCAGGTAGGGCATGTTGACGGTCACCGCGCCGGTGGGACACCGCGCGGCGCACGGGCCGCAGTACCAGCACTCGTCCACGTGCATGTACGCCTTGCCGTTGTCCTCGCGGATAGCGAGCGAGTCGAGCGGACACATGTCGACGCAGAGCGTGCAGCCGTCGACGCACTTCGACTCGTCGATGGTCACGGGCACGTCGGCGCGCTGGGGGACGAGAGGCACGGCTGTCTCCAGGAAGGGGATACGGAAAGGGGAAGGGGATACGGAAAGGGGATACGGAAAGGGGGTACGGGAGTGGGGGAGGTCGGGGGCACGGGTGGGCGGGAGGCGGAGTCACGCGGCGGAAGCCCGGGCACGGGCGCGTGCGCGGGTCAGGGGGAGCGGCGCAGGACGCCGCTCATGGTGATGCGGTCACCGCGGAACCGGATGAACTCCAGGTCCACCGGCCGCCCGTCGGGAAGATGGGTGAGCCGCTCCAGCATCAGGACGGCCGCCCCGCGCGGGGCCTGGAGCACCGCCGCCGAATGGGCGTCGGCGTTGACGGCCTCAAGGGTGATCTCGGCGTGCCCCAGCGGCCCGCCCGTCAGCTGCTCCAGGAGCCGGAACACGTCCGTGTTCTCCAGGTCGCAGCCCAGCAGTTCACCGCCGATGTCCATCGGCAGGTAGGACAGGTCCAGGGAGAGCGGCAGCCCGTTCAGCCGGCGCAGCCGCTCGACGCAGAGCACGTCGGCGTGCTCGGGGAGACCCAGCCGGTGGGCCACCGGCCCCGGAGCCGCGACCGGCCCGACGGTGCGGACCTCGTTGGTGACCCTGCCGTGCTCGTGCAGGGTCTCGGCGAGACCCTGGAGCCGCTCCAGGCCGTGCGGGAACTTCTCGCACACCACCACCGTGCCGACCCCCGGCTGCCGGGCGACGATCTGCTCGCCGCGCAGCAGGTCCAGGGCCTGCCGCACGGTGTTCCTGCTGGCCCTGAAGTCGGCGGCGAGCGCGTCCTCCAGCGGCAGCACCCCGTCGGGGAAGCCGCCCGCCAGGATCTGGTGGCGCAGCAGGTCGGCGAGCTGCCGTGCCCGGTCCGCCCGCAGGCGCCGACGGCGGGCGGCGGCGAGCGGGAGAGCGGCGGAGGCGGGTTCGGCTGGCATGCGACGGAACGTAGCGGGGGTCCGGCCCGGGTGGTGTTGCCGCAGTATTGCGCCACCTGACGGTCCTTCCGTACGCCTCTGACCTGCGGCGACGGCGGAAGCCCGGCGAGATCCGCCACTTGGCCGCCCAGCTCGTGGACAGCGAGAGCCCACGATGTGGGAAGGATCGTCAGCCGGTCCGGGCCTCGACCTCGGCGCACAGCGCGACGGAGAGATGGTGGTGGAGGGCGCCGAGGACCGGTTCGCCCGGGGCGAAGAGACCGCCGGCGAGCTTCCAGTAGCGCTGGATCACGGGACCGCTGTGGCGCGCGAGCAGGCCGACGAGCCGACGGCGGAAGACCGGGGTGTCCCGGACGCCGCTCGCGTGGGCGTAGGCGGCGACGAAGCAGTCCAGCGCCCCGCCGTCCCCCGGTCGCCGGCCGGCGTGCTCCTGGGCGGACGCCAGGGTGTACGCCTCGGCCAGCCCCTCGTACAGCACCTCCGGCCGGTACTCCCCGTCCGGCAGCGGGGGCGCCGGACGGAACTCCGGCCGGCGGAGGCGCGGATCGGTGACCAGCTCGTGCAGCCGGGCGAAGGCCAGCACCTGCGCGGGGCTCGGCTCCCGGGGAGGCCGCGGCACCACCGAGTCGAGGACCGTCGCCACGGTCCGGGCCGGCAGCCGCACCGGCAGCGTCCGCCGCCAGAACCGTGCCAGGGCGGTCGTGTCGGGCGGCGAGGCCACGGCGCCCACCAGCCGCAGCCGCTCGGCGCGCTCCCCGGGCGGGCAGTCCCTGAGCAGCAAGAGGGACGCCTCGCGCCAGCGCAGCGCGGTGAGTTGGGACTCCACCTCGCGCAACTGCCCAGAGACGGCGTCCTCCAGGACCCCGTCCCGGTCGAGAACCCGCTCCACCTCAGGCACCGGCAGGCCGAGCGCGCGCAGCGAACGGATGAGCCGCAGCCGGTCGAACGCCTCCGGACCGTAGCGCCGGTGCCCGCCGGAGCTGCGCCCCGCCTCGGGCAGCAGTCCGCGGTCGGAGTAGAAACGCACGGTCTTCACGGTGGCCCCCGCCCGCTCGGCGAGTTCCCCGATGCTCCACAACCCGTCGTCGTACGGCACGAGTCGCACCCTATGCCGGTGGCGGCGCGAGGGGCGCGCCGCGGGCTTCCCTTGAATCTCCCCCGAGGGGAGTTCCTAGCGTGGCCCGTGACGCACCGCCCGGGAGTCGCAAGGGAGACGATCATGACGGCGTTCGTGCTGGTGTCCGGCCCCTTCACCGGGGGCTGGGTGTGGGAGGAGACGGCCCGCGCGCTCCGCGCGGCGGGCGCGGAGGCGTACCCGGTGACGCTCACCGGCATGGGCGACCGGCACGAGGAGGCCGGCCCCGGCACGGATCTGGGGACGCACGTGGCGGACCTGGTGCGGATCGTCGACGGGATCGCCGGGCCCGGCGCGACCGGCAAGACCAGCGCGGCCGCGAGGGCCGCCGAGGCCGCCCGGACCAGCGCGACCGCCACGACCGCCGACACCAGCGCGGCCGCCACGACTGCTGACGCCGCCGGGACTGCCGACGCCGCGGAGACCAGCGCGACCGCCACGACCGCCGTGCCCGACATCGTCCTCGTCGGGCACGGCTACGGCCTCCATCCGGTGTTCGGCGCCGCAGACCTGCGGCCCGGGCGCGTGGCGCGGATCGTCGCTCTCGACACGCCGCTCCCGCGGGACGGGGAGGCCGCCGTGCGGTCCGTACCCGACCCGGAGGTCCGGGCCTCGCTGGCCGGTGCGGCCGGGCCCGGCGGGTCCGTGCCGCCGCCGGCGCGCGGCTCCTGGCCGCGCTGGGGCAGCACCGAGGGCGTGCCCGCCGAGGCGCTGGACCGCCTGGAACGGCTCGCCGTCCCCCAGCCGCGCGGCACGCTCACCCGCCCGCTGCGCCTGACCGGCGCGGCCTCCGCCCTGCCGGTCACGGGCGTCCTGTGCACCCGCAACGGATCGAGCATCGACCTGGTCCAGATGCTGGTGGAGTCGGGCCCGCCGCAGTTCCGGGCGCTCGCCGACGCCGGGGTGAGCTTCCTCGAACTGGCCACCGGGCACTGGCCGATGCTCGCCGACCCCGAGGAGCTCGCGGCGACGCTGCTGCGCGCGGCGGCGGGCGAGGGACACCGCGTGAAGGTCTCCCGGCCCGCCCACGCCCACGACGCCCACGCCCACGACGCCCACGCCCACGACGCCCACGCCCACGACGCCCACGCCCACGACGCCCACGCCCCCGAGGTCCCGACGCACCTCCTGCCCTTCCTCCTCGACCTCCCCGAGGCGCCGCGCGAACGGCGGGGACGGATCGACCTGCACCTGCCCGAGGCCGGTGCCGCCGACGGCCGCCCCCTGCCCGCCGTGGTCTTCGTCCACGGCGGACCGGTCGCCCCCGACCAGCGGCCCACCCCGCGCGACACACCGTTCTTCCTCGGATACGGCCGCTTCGCGGCGGCCCACGGCGTCGTCGGCGTGACCCTGGACCACCGGCTGCACGGCCTCGCCGACTACCCGCGGGCCGCGGCGGACCTCGCCGAGGCCGTCGAACTCGTCCGCGCCGACCCGCGGGTGGACGGCGACCGCGTCGCCCTCTGGTTCTTCTCCACCGGCGGGCTGCTCGCGGCGGACTGGCTCGCCGCGCCCCCGCCGTGGCTCCGGTGCGTGGCCGCGAACTACCCCGCCTTCGCGCCGCTGCCCGGCTGGGCCGGGGTGGAGGCCCGCTTCCGCCCCGTCGAGGTCCTCGGCCCGGACTCGGGCGCGGTGCCCGTCGTCCTCACCCGGGCCGGACGCGAACACCCCGCCTTCGCGGCGACCGTCCAGGACTTCCTGGACGCCGCCGCGGAGCACGGGGTGGAGGTCGACCTCGTCGACGTACCGCTGGGTCACCACAGCTTCGAGCTGACCGACCCGACCGACGCCTCCCGGGTGGCCGTGGACCGGGCGATGCGCGCCGTCCTGCGGCGGCTGCGGGCCTGACCCCCCGACCGGGCCCGCGGCCGACAGGTCAGGGCGCCGCCGCGAAACCGCCGCGCCGCGGCACCGAGTCCAGCAGGAGCCGGGTGTACGGGTGCTCCGGGGACCCCAGGACGCGCGAGGTCGGGCCGGACTCCACGACCTGACCGGACTTGAGGACCATCACCTCGTCCGCGATGTGCCGCACCACGGCCAGGTCGTGCGTGACGAAGAGGTAGCCGATGTCCGAGTCGCGGCGGATCGTGCCGAGGAGTTCGAGGATCTGCGCCTGGATCGACACGTCGAGCGCGGCGACCGCCTCGTCGAGGACGAGGACCCGGGGCTGCACGGCGAGGGCCCGGGCGATCGCGACGCGCTGCCGCTGCCCGCCGGAGAGCCCGCGGGGCAGCGTCGAGGCCTCGCGGCTGCCGAGGCCGACCTGGTCCAGGAGCTCCGAGACCCGCGCGGCCCTGGCGGCACCGTCGAGCCCGGTGTGGAGGCGGAGGACCTCGTCCAGGCAGCCGGAGACGGTGATCCGGGGGTCGAGCGAGAGGTACGGGTCCTGGAAGACCATCTGGATCTCGCGCGCCCTGGCGAGCCGTTCGGCCCGGCCCCGGGGGCGGGCCGAACGGTCCCGGCCGTCCAGCCGGACGGTGCCGCCGTCCGGCCGCTCCAGACCGACGAGCATCCGGACCGTGGTGGTCTTGCCGCTGCCGGACTCGCCGACGATCGCCAGCGAGGAGCCGGGCGCCAGGGCGAAGGACACGCCGTCGACGGCCGTGTGGTCGCCGTACTGCTTCCGCAGGCCCTCGACGACGAGGCCCGCGACGGCCGGTGCCTTCGCTGCGGGGGCGGAGACGGTCACAGTAGGATCCCTTCGTCGGCGCGGTGGCAGGCGGCGAGTCCGTCGCCGTGCCGGGCGAGGACCGGCTTCTCCTGGGAGCAGCGCGGTACGGCGTGGGCGCAGCGGGCGGCGAAGGCGCAGCCCGGCGGCGTCTCGGCCAGGGAGACGGGCCGGCCCGGGATGGGCCGGGGCGCGGGTGCGCCCGGTTCGATGCTCGGCGTGCAGCCGAGCAGGCCCGCCGTGTACGGGTGCCGGGGCCGGTCGAAGAGCTCGTCCGTGCCCCGTGTCTCCACGATCCGGCCCGCGTACATCACGTACACGCGGTCGCAGACGGCGGCGGCGAGTTCCAGGTCGTGGGTGACGAAGAGCATGCCGGTGCCGCGCTCGGCGCGCAGGCGGGTCAGGATCCGGATGATCTCCGCCTGGGTGGTGACGTCCAGGGCGGTCGTCGGCTCGTCGGCGACGATCAGCTCGGGTTCGGAGGCGAGCGCCGCGGCGATGACCACGCGCTGGAGCATGCCGCCGGAGAACTCGTGCGGCCGGCGGCGCAGGGCGCCCTTCGGGTCGCGGATGCCGACCGCTTCGAGCAGCTCCAGGGCCCGCGCGGTGGCCACCGCGGGCGGCGTGCCGACCGCGCGCAGGCCCTCGGTGAGGAAGTCGCCGACGCGGCGGAGCGGGTTGACGGAGGCCCGGGGGTCCTGGAAGACCATGGAGACCTGCCGGGCGCGCAGCGCGGTCAGCTCCGTGCGGTTCATGCCGAGCACGTCCCGCCCGGCGACCCGGACCTCGCCGGTGGTGCGGGCGCCCCCGGGCAGCAGCCCGAGGACGCTGCGGCAGGCCACCGACTTGCCGGAGCCGGACTCGCCGACCAGGCCGACGCTCTCCCCGGCCCCGACGCGCAGGCTGACGCCGTCGAGGATCGGCCGGCCGGCCCGGCCCTCGGGGAGCCGGACGTCGAGGCCGTCGATCTCCAGGACCGGGGCCGTGCCGCCGTGGCGGCTCGTACCGCTGTGTTCGTTCATGCCGTTCACCGCTCACGCTTCGCGATCCGGTCGGCGAGTCCCTCGCCGACGATGCCGAACGCCACCACGGCGAGCACGATGCACGCGGAGGGCGCGAGGGCGGGCAGCATCGCCCCCTGCTGGACGGCCGACTGGCCTTCGTTGATCATGGCGCCCCAGTCGGCGGTCGGCGGCTGCACGCCGAAACCGAGGAAGGAGAGCGCCGCGAGGTCCATCAGCGCGTACCCGAAGTTCATCGCGGACTGGGCGAAGACCGTCGGGGCGATGTTCGGCAGCAGGTGGCGCACGCAGACGGTCCAGCCGGACCAGCCCTGCACCCGGTACGCCTCGATGTACGGGCGGGCCTTCTCCTGGCGCGCGATGCCGCGTACCAGCCGGCCCACGTACGGGGTGTACGCGACGGCCATGGCGATCACCGGCGCGGTCATCCCGGGGCCGACGACGGTCACGAGCAGGATGGCGAGGAGCAGCCCGGGGATGGCGAAGACCATGTCCATCGAGCGGGACAGGAACGTGTCCGCCCAGCCGCCGCGCCAGGCCGCGACGACGCCGACGAGGGTGCCGAGGAGGGTGGAGACGGCGACGACGAGCAGCGGTCCGAGGAGGCCGGTGCGCGCGCCGTGGAGCAGCCGGGACAGGACGTCCCGCCCGGACTGGTCGGTGCCGAGGAGGTGGTCGGCGCCGGTCCCGACGAGGCTCGACGAGAGGTCGAGGGCCTCCGGGTCGTACGGGGCGAGCACGGGGGCGAGCAGCGCGACCAGGACGAGGGCGACGAGCACCGCGACCGAGACGGTGAAGAGGGGGCCCTGGCCGAGGACGCGCAGCCGGCGGAGGCCGGGCCTGCGGTACGGCACCGTGGAGGTGGTGGTGGTCATGAGGAGCCTTCCCCGTGGAGCGACAGCCGGGGGTCGATGAGGGGTGCGAGCAGGTCGACGAGGAGGTTCACCAGGACGAAGGCGGCCACGCTGAGCAGGGTGATCGCCTGCACGACGGCGAAGTCCTGGGCCGTCACCGACGAGACGAGCAGGGAGCCGAGGCCGGGTACGTCGAAGGCCGTCTCGACGATCGAGGTGCTGATGAGGAGGCCGGCGAGCATGGTGCCGCCGACGGTGACGACCGGGCCGAGGGCGTTGCGCAGGACGTGCCGGCGGACCACGGCCCGGCCGGCGACGCCGCGGGCCCGGGCCACCTCGACGTGCTCCCTGCCGAGCTCGTCGAGCATCGCCGAGCGGGTGACCCGGGCGAGCAGTCCCGCGAAGGTCAGTGCGAGGGCGAAGGCCGGCAAGGTGAGGTGGTGGAGCTGCTGGGAGAGGCCCACCGGGGTGCCGCCGGGGCCGGGGAACCAGCCCAGCTGCACCGAGAACAGCGACACGAGCGCGATCGCCGTCACGAAGGACGGGGTCGCGGTGGCGACGCCGGTGCCGATGAGCACGGTCCGGTCCAGCGGGCCGGGCCTCAGCGCGGCGAGGATGCCGGAGCCGATGCCGATGAGGGCGACGAGCAGCGCCGCGTACGCGACGAGCAGGGCGGTGCCGGGGAGCCGGGAGGCGATGAGGTCGGCCACGTCCTGGTGGAACTGGGCGGAGGTGCCGAAGTCGCCGGTGAGGACGCCGCCGAGCCACTTCGCGTACTGGACGGCGAGCGGGTCGTCCAGGTGGTGCTCGGTGCGCAGGGCCGCCACGGCCTCGGGCGTCGCGGGGCGGCCGTGGAGCAGGAAGGTCACCGGGTCGCCGGGGGCCAGATGGATGGCGCCGAAGACCACGAGAGAGGTCACGAACAGCACCGCCACCAGCCCGAGGAGCCGGCCGACGAGGTATCGGGTCATTACTTCGCGGCCCCGATCGTCGCGGCCCACGGGTAGTACAGCTGGGCGATCCCGGTGGGGGCGCCGGTGATCCGCTCGCCGAGGAAGACCGAGTAGGGCGCCTCGTACACGGGGATGATCGGCAGCTCGCGCATCGCGATCTTCTGGAGCTCGGCGGTCTTCTCGGCGCGCTTGGCCGGGTCGGTCTCCGAGTTGGCGCGGTCGAAGGCGACGTCGTACTCGGCGTTCGACCAGTTGCCGTAGTTCCCGAAGTCCCCGGTGCGGAGGTACTGGTAGAACTCCAGCGGGTCGGGGGTGTTGTCGTACCCGCTGGTGATGACCAGGTCGAGCCCGGTGCGGGCGTTGGGGTCGACGAAGATGCTGCTGTAGGCCTCGGGCGCGACGGACTTGAGCTTCACGTCGAGGCCGATCTGCCGGCCGGCGGCCTGTACGGCGTTGGCGACGACGCTGATCTCGGGGGCGAGCGTGCTGGTGACCAGGGTGACGGTGCGGCCGGTGGCCCCGGCCTCCTGGACGAGCTTCTTCGCCGCGTCGACGTCGAAGGCGGGCTCGGGCAGCGTGTCATAGAGCGCGGCGGTCTTCTCCGGGGCCAGGGCCCAGGCGCCGCGTGCGGCGGGGGCCTTCGCGGGGACGCCGACGCCGCCGGCCGCGGCCTTGATGATGTTCTTCCGGTCGAGGGCCATGGAGAGGGCCTGGCGCACCTTGAGGTTGCCGAGGGGACCGTGGAAGTCGAGGACGGCGAGGTTCGAGGCGCCGGTGTTGGGGCCGAAGAGGAGCGAGCCCTTGCCGCTGCTCCGCAGCTGCTCGAAGGAGGACGAGGGCACCATGTAGCCGCCGTCGGCGGTGCCGGACTTGAAGGCGTTGGAGCGGGCCGCCGGGTCCTCGACGAAGGTGAACTTCACGGAGGCCGACTTGGGGGCGAGCTTGGCGTCCCAGTAGGCGGCGTGCTTCTTGAGGGTGATGCCGGAGCCCTGGTCCCAGGATTCGAGGGCGAAGGGACCGGTGCAGTTCACGCCGCCCTTGGGGGTGCCGTAGTCCTTGCCGGCCTTGGCCAGGTAGGCGGCGCTCTCGATGGTGCCGGGGGAGGCGGCCATCAGCTCGTGGAGCAGGACGTCGGCCTTGCCGAGGCGGAGGGTCACCTCCAGCGGGCCGGTCTTCTCGATGGTGTCGACGTTCTTGAACACCGAGCCCCAGGGCGAGCCGGTCTTCGGGTCCATCTGGCGCTTGAGGGAGGCCACGACGTCGTCGGCGGTGAGGGTCGTGCCGTCGTGGAACTTCACCCCGGAGCGGATCGTGTAGACCAGCGTGCGGGGATCGGGCTGCTCGTACTTGACCGCCAGGCCGGGCTCGATCCTCATGTCGGGCGTGACCCGGAACAGCTGCTCGCAGACGTTGGCGAGCACGGTGTTCGGCGGGTAGTCGTACGCCAGGGCGTAGTCGAGCGTGTACGGCTCCGCGTACAGGGACCAGGTGAACGAGTCCAGGTCGCCCTTGGCGGGCGGCGAGGTCGGGTTGACCTCGTAGCCGGCCCCGCCGCCGGGAGAGGCCTGGGGCTTGGTGGCGCCGGAGCAGGCGGCGGTGGTGGCCGCGAGGGCGGCGGTACAGGTGAGGAGCGCGATGGTTCTCGGCATGCGCATGCAGACCCACCCCTTTACGGGTGTAGTGACGGGCGCTGGGGGGTTGGAGCGAGTATTAATGCGGGAACGTTCCCGCACAAGGTCCTGCGGGAACGGTTTTGCAAAGGTCAGGAGGGTGGCACCATCCCTCCATGACCCATGGATCACGGCACGGCGGGCAGCCCTCTTCACCCACCCCGCGCGTCCGCCTCGTCGACGTCGCCCGCGAGGCGGGCCTGTCCAAGACGACCGTCTCGGCGGCTCTCAACGACACCGGAAGGCTCTCCCCCGCCGTACGGGAGAAAGCCCGCGAGACCGCGCGCAGAATGGGCTATCGGCCCAATGCCACCGCGCGCCAACTACGCGCGGGACGAGCCAAGTTGATCGGATATGTGGTCGGGGAGTCGGTCGACGCCCGCTCGGTCTTCCTGGAGTCGCCCTACTTCGCCCGGCTGACCGGAGCCACGGCGGCGACCGCGCTGCGACGCGGTTACGCCATGGTCCTGCTGCCCGCCGGATCGCTGCAGAGCGAGTGGGCCGATCTGCCGCTCGACGCCGTCGTCGTGACCGACCCAGACGCCGACGACCGGATCGTCGACGACGTGCTCGCCGCCGGGATCCCGGTCTTCAGCGACCGCTCCGTCGAGGGACGGCCCGGGGCGTACTGGGTGGACGTCGACACCGAGGCCGCCGTGCGCTCCGCCCTGGACCACTTCCACGAGCAGGGCGCCCGCAGGCCCGTCCTCGTCGTGCCCGACAGCACCACCCGCTTCCACACCGAGGTCTTCGCCGCCCACCGGGAGTGGTGCGCGGAGCACGGCCTGCCGGAGCGGGCGGTACGGGTCGCGGAGGCCGGCAACGGACCGGTGGTCCGCGCCGTCGAGACCGCCCTCGCGGGCGGCCCGGCGGACGACCGGCCGGACGCCCTCCTCGTCGTCGCCGAGGCGAGCCCGCCCCTCGTGCTGGAGGCGGCCCGGCGCCACGGCTACGACGTACCCGGCGACCTGCTCCTCGCCTGTGTGAGCGAGGACGTCACGGCCGAGCACACCGAACCGGCCGTGACCACCGTCAGCCTGCGGCCCGAGGCGATCGCGGAGGCGGGCATCGAGCACCTGGTGCGGGTCCTGGAGCAGGGCCGCCGGGAGGCGGCCGGGACGCTCGTCCCGACCCGCCTCGACGTGCGGGCCTCCTCGGTGCGGCGGCACGGCTGACCGGATCCGGTCAGCTCGCGTGCACGAGCTTGCCGCCGACGTAGGTCCGCTCCACCCGGGCCTGCCCGATCTCCTCCGGCGGGGCCGTGAGGATGTCGCGGTCCAGGACCACCAGGTCGGCGAGGTTCCCGACGCGCAGGCTGCCCGCGTCGTCGTGCCCGTTCACATGGGCGGTGCCGGCGGTGTACGCGGCCAGCGCGGTCGGGAGGTCGAGCCGCTGCTCGGGGTAGAAGACCGGGCCGTCGGCGGACGCCGGGTCCCGGCGGTTCACGGCCACGTGGATGCCCTCGATCGGGTCGGGGCTGCTCACGGGCCAGTCGCTGCCGGCGGCGAGCGTCGCACCGGCGCGGACGAGATCGCCGAACGGGTACTGCCAGGCGGCGCGCTCCGCGCCGAGGAACGGGATCGTCAGCTCGTCCATCTGCGGCTCGTGGGCCGCCCACAGCGGCTGGATGTTCGCGATGGCGCCGAGCGCCGCGAAGCGGGCCAGGTCGTCGGGGTGCACGACCTGGAGGTGGGCGAGGTGGTGGCGGTTGCCCCGGCGGCCGTTGGCCGCCACCGCGGCCTCCACCGCGTCGAGGGCCTCGCGCACCGCACGGTCGCCCAGGGCGTGGAAGTGCACCTGGAAGCCCAGGGCGTCGAGCTCGGTCACGTAGCCGCGCAGCGCCAGCGGGTCGACGAAGCTCAGCCCCGAGTTGGCGGTGGCGCAGCCGCAGCCGTCCAGGTACGGGCTGGTCATGGCGGCGGTGAAGTTCTCCGCGACACCGTCCTGCATGATCTTGACCGACGTCGCGCGGAACCGGCCGGCGTTCAGCTTCTCGCGCCGCGCCACCAGCTCGGGGATCTGCTCGGCGCCGCGCTCGCGGTCCCACCAGAGCGCCCCGGTCACCCGTGCGGTGAGCGTGCCGTCCAGCGCGGCGGTCATGTAGGCGGCGGACGGGTCGGGCTGGCCGTGGAACTCGCCGAGCATCGCGTCCTGCCAGCCCGTCACGCCGAGCGAGTGCAGCAGCGTCTGGGCGCGGTGCAGCCCCGCGAGGCGGTCCGCGTCCGTGCTCGGCGGCACCAGGTGGCCGACGAGACCCGTGGCACCCTCCTGGAGGCAGCCGCTGGGCGTGCCGTCGGGCTCGCGCTCGATGCGGCCGTCCGCGGGGTCGGGGGTGTCGGCGGTGATCCCGGCCAGTTCGAGCGCCCGCGTGTTGGCCCAGGCGCCGTGGTGGTCGCGGTTCGACAGCAGCACGGGCCGGTCGGGGACGATCGCGTCGAGCAGCTGGCGGGTGGGCAGGCCGCCCTCGAAGCTCTCCATCGACCAGCCGCCGCCGGTGATCCACTCCCGGTCGGGGTGCGCGTCGGCGTAGGCGCGGACCCGCTCCAGGTAGTCGGTGACGCTGACGGTGTCCGTCAGATCGCACTGGGCCAGCTCCGCCCCGGCGAACACCGCGTGGACGTGGGCGTCCTGGAAGCCCGGGATCAGCAGCTTCCCCGTCAGGTCGACGACCTCGGTGTCCGGGCCGATGAGCTCGCGCACCTCGTCGTGGCCGACGGCGGCGATGCGGTCGCCGACGACGGCGAGCGAGGTCGCCCGGGTACGGGCCGGGTCCACCGTGAAGACGGGACCGCGGGTGAAGACCAGATCGGCCTTGGCCATGCGAATGCTCCAGAACGTGAGGCGGCGGGTGGCTGGCGCTATGGAAGCGGCAAGGCTGTTTACACGTCAATGGTGTTGACGTAAGGTCCCGGCCATGTCCGAAAGAGTGGTCCCCGAAGGCAGCCGGCAGCGTCGCCGCCCCACCAAGCAGGGCGCTGTCCTCTCGGAGCAGGTCATCGTCGAGACGGCGCTGCGTCTCGTCGCCCAGCACGGCGCCGACGCCCTGTCGGTGCGCAGGCTCGGAGCCGCGCTCGGCGCCGACCCCAGCGCGCTGTACCGCTACTTCCGCAACACCGACGCCCTCCTCCTCGCGATCGCCGACGAGCTCATCGGGCGGGCGCAGGACGGCTGGACGGCGACGGGCGACTGGCGGACGGACCTCCGCTCGATGGGGCTGCGGATCCACGCCTGCTACCTCTCCCATCCGCAGGCCGCCGTCCTCGGCGCGTACCGCACCACCGGCCGCCCCCACGAGACCCGGGCCGTCGAGCGGATCCTCGGCATCCTCCGCTCCGCGGCCTTCCCGGACGCCCTCGCGGTGCGGATCTACCACGCCTTCGTCGACCAGGCCCTCGCCTTCGCCGCCCAGGACGCCGCGGCGAAGGCCCTCCCGGCCGCGGCCCGGGAGGGGGACGAACAGGTCTGGCAGTCGGTCTACAGCCGACTGTCCCCGGACACCCACCCGAACATCGCCGCGACCTTCCCGCTCCTCGCGGCCGACATGCGGGACAGCGGGTACCCCTTCGCCCTGGAACTCATGCTGAACGCGGTCGGCGCGCTCCTGCCCCGGGGGAAGGACGGGACGACACCCTGACGGCCTCCCCGCCGGGCGTCCGGCAGGGCGGGCGCGGGGCCGCCCGGCGGGGGGCGTCCGTCAGGGGCGGCTCATCAGGGGTGGGAGAAGACGCCGACCATGCGCGTGCCCGGATTGCTGCTCAGGCCGACGATCGCGCCCCCGTCGGCCCGGTTCGCCCGGGCGTGCGTCCCGGCGTAGCCGTCGTCGGTCAGGAAGACCCCCAGGACCGCGATCCAGTCCTCGACTGCCCCCGTCGCCGGGTCGTAGACGGGCTCGGCGCGCGGGACGACCCGCTCCTGCGCCACATAGCCGCCGTGCTCGACCGCGACGTCCAGGGCCGCCCGCCACTCGGCCTCCGTGCTCTCCCAGCCGACGAAGGTGTCCAGACCGCCGTACCCGGCACCGGGCTTGAGGATCAGCTCCTCGCGCCGCTCCCGGCAGAGGTCCACGATCTCCGCGATCCCGGCCGGACCCGTGCCGCTCACCGTCCGGCTCCACGGCAGCAGCCGCTCGACCAGCGCCCGCTCCTCCGCGTCGAACGCGGAGCTCCACCGCGGGTCGGTGAGCAGCGAGAGCGCGCTCTTGTTCCCGTAGAAGCCGCTCTCCAGGGTCGTGAACAGCACCGTTCTGCCCGCCTCGTGGGCGCGGAAGAAGGGCTCCGCCACCTCCGGCCCCGCCGGATCCTCCAGGAGCTGGCTGGGCGCGAAGTTCCGCACGACCAGGTCGAGCGGGGTCCCGTCCAGGGTCAGCTTGCCGTCGGCCCCGGTGCGGACGTCCCCGACCTCGCCGATCCGCAGGTCCAGACCGTGCGCGGCCATCGCCTCCTGCGTCGCGACCATCATCCGGCCGTACGCGGCGACCCCGCCGCGCCCCTCGATCAGGCCGACGACCGGCTCCGCCCCGCCAGAGAGCGCGGGCTTCGCCCGCTCGCGGAACACCGCCGCCATCCGGGCCCCGATGTCGACGTGCCCGAGCCCGTGCTCGCGGGCGAACGCGCCGAACTCCGGCACACCGAGCATCCCCTGGTTGAACACGGCCAGCTCCAGACCGCCCACCTCGCTGCCGAGGTTGAACTCCAGGAGCTTGTACGAGGTGCCGTCGTGGTACGCGTCGGCCCGGCCCAGCCGGTCGGGCACCCCGGAGCCGCCCCGGCGCAGCAGCGACACGAGCCGGGGGTCGATCCCGATGGCCGCCCCGTACCGCTCCATGTCCCCGTCGAAGAGCCGCCGCGGCAGCGAGACCAGGAGGTCGAAGAGACCGCCCAGGTCCCGCGCGAAGGCCTCGGTCTCCGCGCCGTCCACGAACCAGGGCCGGTGCAGCAGGTGCGACCGCCAGGCCTTCTCGAAGCCCGGGGGGAAATCGGCCCGCGCGACGGCCTCGCCGAGGCCGCCGTCCCCGCGCAGGCACTCGTCCACGAATATCCGGCTCAGTTCGGTCATCTGTATCGCTCGCCTCACGAAGTGATCGGTCACGTGTTCCGAAAGGCGGACAGGGTAACCCGCTCAGTAGCCCACGCGGACCCCCGTGATCACATGACGGTTCGTCAGGCTGCCGGTCGCGCCGCTGAATCCGACCAGCACGTTCCGCGGCAGCGTCACCGCCACGTCGATGACCTGCACGCCGTCGACGAGCACGAGGAGCCGCCCGGCGGCCGTCACGTTCACGTCGATCACATGACTGCCCGTACGGAGCGCGGGGACGGCGGTCGAGGTCGCCGCGTACCGCAGGGTCGACGCCGAGCCGCTCGTGGCCACGCCGACGAAGTTCGACGACGGCTCGCCCGGATTGCGGTAGGTGTCCAGCGCGACGGCCACCCCGGGCAGCCCGCTGTAGCCGAGCCCGCCGCCCCCGAATCCCAGCGCCGTCGGAGTGGCCCGGGTCGCGTCGAGGAGCAGCAGGGCGAGCCCGTCGGCGCCCGTGCCGCCCGAGAGCGTGGCCGTGAACCGGGCCCGCAGCCGGGCCGACGGCACCGCGGTGGCCTGGACAGCCGAGCCCTTCACGTACGCCTGGGCCGGGTTGAGGACGAGGCTCGTGCCGGACAGCGCGGCACTGCCGTTGTACGTCCAGCCGTTCGGGCCCGGCGGCGGCAGCGCGTACGAGGGGGACGTGATCGCCGCGCCGCGCACGGCGTGGATGTCGGTCTGGCCCCCGGTCGCCCCCGTGAAGGCGAGCAGGGCCGCCGGGGGCAGCGAGGCCACCGTCGTCCGCAGCCGCTCGGTGCCGTCGACGGAGACCGTGACGGTCTTCCCGGTGACCGAGACGGCGACCGCGTGCGTGCCCGCGCGCAGGTTCGGGACGCTCGTCGTCGTCGACGCGTACGTGAGGGCCGAGCCGGTGCCGCCCGTCGCGACACCGACGAAGTTGGCCGCGGGATCCCCGGTGTTGCGGTAGGTGTCGAAGGCGACGGCGACGCCCGGGAGCCCGGCGTAGCCGAGGCCGCCGCCGACCTCCCCGAGCGCGGCGGGCGTCGTCCTGGCCGGGTCGAGGAGGGCGAACGTGAGGCCGTCCGCGCCGCTGCCGCCGCCGATCACCGTCGTGAAGGAGGCCTTCAGGCCGTCGGTCAGCACGGGGACGGGCCAGACCGCCGAACCCCGCTGGGACGCGCTCGCCTGCGTGAGCTGGAGGTCGTTGCCGGAGATCCCGGCGGCGCCGTTGAGCCGCCAGCCGCCCGCCCCCGGCGAGGGCACGGTCACCCCGGTGCCCGCCACCCCCGTCCCGGACAGCGCCTCGTTGCGTGGGCCCCGGCCGTCGTCCGAGGTCAGCTCGTACGCGGCCGTCACCGCCCCGATCGAGGTCGGCGAGAACGTCACCGCCTGGTGGACGACGTCCTCCGGACCGAGGACCTGGCCCTCGCTGATCGGGTTCGTGACGTGGAAGGGAGCGGCAGGCGGCTTCGCCTTGGTGATGGTGAGCGGGATGTTGCCGGTGTTGCTGATGTCGAAGGTCCTGGTCACCGACTGACCGACCTTCACCTCGCCGAAGGCCGTCGAGGTCGGCGTGACCGTGAGCTCCGCCCGCCCGGTCACCGCCGTGCCGGTCACGGCCACGGACGACGTCCCGTTCGCACCGCCCACGGCCAGCGTGCCCGTGTGCTCGCCCGCGACGGTCGGGGCGTACGCCACCTGCACGGTGACGGACTGCCGGGGCCGCACGACCGTGCCGACGGCCGGCGGATCCGCCGCGCCGAAGGGCGCCCCGGGGACGGAGACCGCGGAGATCGTCTCGTCGGACGTCCCCGTGTTCGTGAACGTCACGCCGAGCGTCTTGCTCATGGTGGTCGGCAGCGTCCCGAAGTCGAGCGCGCCCGGCGAGGCCAGGAGCCCCGGCCGTGTGCCGTACCCCGTCAGCCCGAGCGCGCTGTCGCCCAGGTCGGTGGCGAAGGTCAGCGCCGAGGTGTCCGGTCCCGGCGCCGTGGGGGAGAACGTCACCCGCGCCGTGTGCGTCTCGCCCGCCCGCAGCGTGCGCGGCAGCCCGGCCGAGGTCGCGGTGAACGGGCCGCCCGCCGGGGTGCTCACCCCGGTGATCGTCACGTCCCGGGTCGCCCTGACCGTTGCCGTCACGGACCCCGCCGCCCCGACCGCCACCTCGCCCGCGTCCACCGGCTCACCGGTCAGCGCGGTGTTGGCCGGACGCCCGAAGGCCAGCACGTGCCCGTCCCGCGTCCCCACGTAGATCCGCCCGCCGTCGGTGGCAGGCACGGCGAACTTCGACGCCACCCCGATCGGCGCCGACCAGCGCAGCCGCAGCGCCCCGTTCACCGGCACCGCGTCGTACGCCCGCAGCTGCCCGTTCGCGCCGCTCGCCCCGTCCGAGGCGATCGCCCACACGAGCGCCGACCCCGGATTCGTCCCCGTCGAGGTCACCACCGGGGAGCCCGAGGTGTACCCGAAGCGCTGGGCGCTGCTCCCCGTGTTGGAGAGGACCGGCATCCCCGAGCCGCTCAGCCCGTACGCGAAGGCCCGCAGCGGGCCGCCGCTGCCGATCGTGTACACGTAGCCGCCCTGCCCGCCGTACACCGCGGGATGCCCCCAGACGCCCTCGTACGGACCGAAGGCGCCGAGCACCTTGTCGGTGCCGCCCGGCCCCTGGCTCCGGCCCCCGAGGTCGTCCCGGTCGAGCAGGAACAGCCGCCCGTCCTTGCCGATCTGGACGAGCAGCCGCGGATGCCGGCTGGTGCCGAAGACCGGATCCGGCAGCGCCACCGGACCGCCCGAGCCCAGGTCGGTGTCGTTCAGATCGAGCTGGGAGGCGTTGGCGGGGCTGAAGAAGTCCTGCGCCGACATCGTCCCGTCGCTGTTCACCCCGAGCCGGACCACCGACTCCGCGAGCTGACCCGGCGGCAGGCTCCCCGGGCCCGGCGCCGGCGAGACCCCGTTGCCCGTCGAGAAGAGGATCCGGCCCGGCCCGTCCGAGACCAGGCCCCCGCCGCTCATCCAGATGCCCGCCATGCCGTTGGCGGAGGAGTCCTCCGTGGCCCACAGCGTCGTCCGGCGCGTCGTGGTGCTGACGCCCAAGACGTACCCCACGTACGGCCCCCGGTCGCAGTGCGAGGCGAAGGACGCGTAGACGGAACCGCCCATGAGCAGCAGGCCCGGCCGCTGCCCCGCCGTGTACGGGTTGAACGCCCGCCCCGGATCGTTCACCGGGGCGCCCGCCACCTTCACCGGCCAGCCCGCGCGCTCGGCACCGGTCACCGGGTCCAGCGCGTGCACGTACCAGTTGGGGTGCTGGACGTCCGGCCCGTCGTTCACCTTCGACGTCAGGTACACGGCGTTGCTCGCCGGGTCGTACACCGGAGTGGCCGTCACCCCGATGTTCGGCACCAGGTCCCCGCAGCTGATCGCCGAGGCCGGCCAGGGCGCGCCGAGGTCCTTGGTCCAGCCGATCGCCCCGGTGGCCGCGTCGATCCCGTACACCTTGTTGTTCTCGGTGGCCGCGACGAGCGTGCGCCCCACGACCAGCGGCTGCGCGTACACCTGCCCGTCGACGGTGGTGGAGAACTGCAGGCCGAAGTCCGAGCTGGACACCTGGTCGGGGGCGAGCCCGGGCTCGTCCTGGTCCCAGCCGGTCCGCAGGTCGTCGTGGGAGATCGTCGTCTGGTCGGCGGGGAGCGCGCCGCGCACCTCCGGGGTCCAGGCGCCGGCCGTGCCCACCACCAGGCACATCGTCAGCAGTCGGGCGATCGCCCTGCGTCGGCCGGCCATCTGTCCCCCTTCACCTGGTCGAACGGGCACGGAGACCGGGGCGCTCCGCCGGGGCCATAGTGAACCGCCGGCGGAGGGGGAGCGGGGCACCGCCCGCCCCCGCCCGCCGAGGTCCACCCGATCGGCCTCCGGCGGCGGCGCGAGGGGCGGGGCGGCGGTGGGCGGCGCGTGGACGGGTCGCCGGCCGGCGCACGGGGGATGCCGCCGGTGCCCCGGCCCCGGGTCTCGCCGCCGGGTCCTCAGCCCCTCGACAGCTCGCCGAGCAGCTTCCAGGTGCGGACCCGGTCCGCCTCGCCGCCCAGGTGCGTCGCCGTGAACACCACCTCCGTCGCCCCCGCCTCGCGGTAGCGCCGCACCGCGGCGGCGACGGTCTCCTCGTCGCCGATCACCGCCAGGTCGGCGGCCCGCGTGCCGCCGGACCGCTCGATGACGCGCTGGTAGGAGGGGATCCGCTCGTAGAGCGCGAGGCCCTCGGCGGCCTTCTCCCGGACGCCCTCGGGGTCTGCGGTGACCACGCCGGGGACGATGGCCACGATCCGGGGCGCCGGCCTGCCCGCCGCCTCCGCGGCGGCGGTGACGGTGGGGACGATGTCCTCGGCGAGCGCGCGCGGTCCGGCCAGGAACGGCAGGATGCCGTCCGCCAGTTCACCGCTGACCCGCAGCGTCTGCGGCCCCATCGCCGCGACGAGGATCGGCACCGGCGGCTCGGCGCCGGGCACGGACGCCGGCCACGGCGTCGTGGCCGTGAGCAGCTCGCCGTGGAAGTCCGCGGAGCCCGTCTCCACCAGCGGGCGCAGGGCGGTGAGGAACTCCCGGAGCAGCCCGACGGGCCGCTCGTACGGGATGCCGAACCCGTCCTCGGTCAGGTGCTTCGTGCCGAGGGCGATCCCGAGGTGGTAGCGCCCGCCGGTGGCGGCCTGCGCGGTCTGCGCCTGACTGGAGACGATCAGGGGGTGGCGGCCGAAGACCGGGATCGCGGAGGTCCCGACCTGGAGTCCGGGCACCTCGCGCCCGACGATCGCGGCGAGCGAGGGGGAGTCGTACGCGAAGGACTGGCCGAACCACGCCGAGTGCAGCCCGGCGTCGTGGGCCTCCCGCGCGAGGAGCACCGTGTCGTCGATCGGGAGCTGGCGGGTGGTCGTGCTGAGCACTACTCCGAGAGTCATGTCACGGCCAACGGGCCTGTGGCGCAAGGGGATTCCCTCCCCGCACGACAATCGTGTGTCCGGTCCGTATCGGCTTCATGAACGGTGTGAACGGCAGGCCACGGTGCGATCGGCGTGAGCCGCGTACGGGAGCGAAGGAGCCCGGCGGACCGGGGGTCGATGGTGGGAGTCGGTGGGACGGATGGCATGAACGGGGCGCCCGTGCGCGGGAAGCACGGGCCAGAAAGCGCTTGCAGTGGGACGCTAGAGGCCCGCCGTGGATGCGTCAATAGATGTGTATGTGATTCCTGTTCATTCACCTGAACATCGGTCAAGGTCCTGGTGGGGGCTGCCCGGTGGCGCCGCTCGGCGAAGCCGTCCGAAGGTCCCCGAACCCGCCGATGGTCTGGACCTATCGGGTCCCGGGCGTCAAGCTCTGCTCATGGACTTGGAGTTGAGGCACCTCAAGGCGATCCGGGCCATCGCGGACGCGGGCAGTCTCACGCGTGCCGCCACCGCCCTCGGTCTCGCGCAGCCCGCGCTCAGTGCACAGCTCAAGCGGATCGAACGGGCCCTGGGCGGAGCCCTGTTCGAGCGCGGCCGGGAGGGCGTGCGGACCACCGCCCTCGGGGACCTCGTCCTCGACCGCGCCCGCGTCGTCCTGCCCGCCGTGTGCGAACTGCAGGAGGAGGCCGTGCGGTTCGCCCGGGAGGGCGCGGGCGGCTACCGGCTCGGCGGCACCCACGGCCCGCTCCTCGGCGGGCTCGTCGACCGACTCGCCCGCACCGAGCCCGGCACGCCGGTCACCACGTACACCTCCTGGTCGGAGCGGGAGATCGCCCGAGGGGTCGCCGCCGGCCGGCTGGACTTCGCCCTCGTCGGCGTCTGCGGCGAGAGCGCGCCCCCCGAGGCGGGACGCCTCGCCTGGACGGAGGTGGCCCGCGACCCCGTGTACGTGATGCTGGCCGCCGACCACCCCCTGGCCTCCCGCACCGAACTCGAACTCGCCGAACTGGCGGTGGAGGCCTGGACCGACGTCCCGGGCGACGGCTGCTTCGGCGACTGCTTCGCCGCCGCGTGCGTCCGCGCCGGCTTCACCCCGGCCTGCGTGTACGAGACGGACACCGCCTCGTGCGTGCACCTCGTCCAGGTGGGGCGGGCCGTCGGCCTCTGCCGGGCCACCTTCCCCCCGACACCGGGCCTCGTGACCCGCCCCCTGACCGGTGCCCCGCTGGTCTGGCGCCACCTCCTCGGCTGGCACCCCGAGGGCCGGGCCGCCGGGCGGGCCGCGGCCGTCCTCCACCACACCCGGGCCGCCCACGCGGCGGCGCTCGCCCACAGCGCCGGCCGGCTCGGCGCCCCGGGGCATAACGCCGTGGCAGGGGCCGACTGACAGCTCCCGCCGCCCCGTTGGGGATCCCTACGGTTTCGGCAGATCCCCCACCGAACCGAGGAGACACCCCATGCTCCGACGACACGCCCGCGCGGCGTGTACCGCGCTGGTCGCCGCCGGAATGGCGCTGGCCGGCCTCCAGGCCGGAACCGCCACCGCGGCCCCGGACGGGAACCCGGCCGCGAAGACCGCCGCACAGACCCTCGCCGCCTCCGCCGCCCAGCCCGAACTTCTCTCCGCCATGCAGCGCGACCTGGGACTCACCCGCCCCCAGGCCCTGACCCGGCTGGCCAACGAGGCCGAGGCCGGCGCCACCGCCGCCCGGCTCCGCCAGGGCCTCGGCCCCGCCTTCGCCGGTGCCTGGGTCGACGGGGCCGAGTCCGGCACCCTGACCGTGGCCACCACCCGCGCCGCCGACGCCGCCGCGATACGCGCCACGGGCGCGAACGCCCGGCTCGTCCCGCACAGCCTGACCGCGCTGGAGCGGGCCAAGCAGGCCCTGGACCGGGGCGCCACGGCCGAGGCGCCCGTCCGCTACGTCGACGTCCGCGCCAACGTCCTCGTCGTCGAGGAGACCCGCGCCGGCGCCGGGGCGCGGCTCGCCGAGGCCGCCGGGGTCCCGCGCGAGCTGGTGCGCGTCGTCCGGACCGACCGGGCGCCCCGGCCGCTGTACGACATCCGGGGCGGCGACGCGTACTACATGGGCGGCGGCGGGCGCTGCTCCGTCGGCTTCGCGGTGACCCGCGGGACGACCCAGGGCTTCGCCACGGCCGGCCACTGCGGCCGCGTGGGCACCACGACCAGCGGCTTCAACCAGGTGGCCCAGGGCAGCTTCCAGGGCTCGACCTTCCCCGGCAACGACATGGCCTGGGTGGCGGCCAACACCAACTGGACCTCCACCCCGTACGTCAAGGGCTCCGGCGGCGCGAACGTCCAGGTGACCGGCTCGGTCCTGCAGCCCGTCGGCGCCTCCGTCTGCCGCTCCGGCTCCACCACCGGCTGGCACTGCGGCACCATCCAGCAGCACAACACCAGCGTCACCTACCCGGAGGGCACCATCTCCGGCGTGACCCGCACGACGGTCTGCGCCGAGCCCGGCGACTCCGGCGGCTCGTACATCTCCGGCAGCCAGGCCCAGGGCGTCACCTCGGGCGGCTCGGGCAACTGCTCCAGCGGCGGCACGACCTTCTTCCAGCCGCTCAACCCGCTGCTGCAGAACTACGGCCTGACCCTGAAGACCACCGGGACCGACCCCGGCCCCGGGCCGGGCGAACCCCAGCCGGGCGGCACCTGGGCCGCCGGCAAGGTCTACGCGGCCGGCGCCACCGTCACCTACGGCGGCTCGACCTACCGCTGCCTCCAGGGCCACCAGGCCCAGGCCGGCTGGGAGCCGCCGAACGTCCCCGCCCTGTGGCAGCGACAGTGACCTCCTCCGCGCGGTGAACCGGGGGTGCCGCGGCCCCGAGGGGGGTGCCACGGCACCCCCCTCGGGGCTCCCGGCCCCGCCTTCAGCCCGCGAGGCCTCCGAGGCCCCCGAGGTCGTCGAGGCCTTCGACCCCGCCGCGGGCGATCACGTCCGCGTACCACCGGGCGCTGTCCTTGAGCGTCCGACGCTGCGTGGCGAAGTCCACGTGCACGATGCCGAACCGCTTGCTGTAGCCGTACGCCCACTCGAAGTTGTCGAGCAGTGACCACAGGAAGTAGCCCCGCACGTCCGCCCCGTCCGCCAGGGCCCGGTGCACCGCCGCCAGATGCGCGTGGAGATAGGCCACCCGCTCCGGGTCCTTCACGTTCCCCGACGGGTCCGCGTAGTCGTCGTACGCCGCTCCGTTCTCCGTCACCACCAGCGGGACGCCCGGCAGTTCGTCACGCAGCCGGACGAGGAGCTCGTACAGCCCGTTCGCGTCCACCGGCCAGTCCATCGCGGTGCGCGGCCCCGGAGCGGGCTCGAACCGTACGTGCCGCTCGGCGCCCGCCCACGGCGAGGGGGACTCCGAGCTGCCGGCCGCGACGACCGAGGGGGAGTAGTAGTTGATCCCCAGCGAGTCGATCGGTGCGGCCGCCGTCGCCAGGTCGCCGTCCTCGACGAAGGACCAGTCCGTGATCCCCGCCGTGTCACGGACCAGGTCCTCGGGGAGCCGCCCGTGGAAGACCGGGTCGAGGAAGATCCGATTGCCGACGGCGTCGATGCGGCGGGCCGCGTCCCGGTCCTCGGGCGACTCCGAAAGAGCCCTCACCGCATGCAGGTTGAGCGTCAGGGACACCTCGGCCGAGGCCGGCAGCGCCCCGCGCAGCACCCGCGCCGCGAGACCGTGGGCCAGGTTGAGGTGGTGCGCGGCACGCAGCGAGGCGAGGGCGTCCGTGCGGCCCGGGGCGTGCACGCCGTTGCCGTAGCCGAGGAAGGCCGCGCACCAGGGCTCGTTGAGCGTCGTCCAGGTCGCGACCCGGTCGCCGAGGGCGTCCGCCATGACCCCGGCGTACTCGGCGAAGCGGTACGCGGTCTCCCGCCGCGCCCAGCCGCCGCCGGCGGGCGAGCCGGCGGTCTCGGACTCCAGCTCCTGGGGCAGGTCCCAGTGGTAGAGCGTCGCCACGGGCCGGATGCCGGCCTCGAGCAGTCCGTCGACGAGCCGCCGGTAGAAGTCGAGCCCCTTGGCGTTGGCCGGACCGCTGCCGGTGGGTACCACCCGTGGCCAGGCGATCGAGAAGCGGTAGTCGGTGACGCCGAGCCGCCGCATCAGGGCGATGTCCTCGTCGAGCCGGTGGTAGTGGTCGGCGGCGATGTCACCGGTGTCGCCGTTGCGCACCTTGCCCGGGGTGCGGCTGAAGGTGTCCCAGACGGACGGCGTGCGGCCGTCCTCGGCTGCGGCACCCTCGATCTGGTACGCCGCCGTGGCGGTGCCCCAGCGGAAGCCTTCCGGGAACCGGAGCACGGTCGGGCTGTCGGGGCGAGCGTCGAGCGCGGTCATGAGAAGGGAACTCCCCGTGGTGAGAGGTCTGTTGACGAAAGGACGTGATGGCGGGGCGGCGCGTCAGCCCTTGACCGCGCCCTGCATGATGCCGCCGACGATCTGCCGGCCGAGCAGGCCGAAGACCAGCAGCACCGGCAGGGTGCCGAGCAGCGTGCCCGCCATGATCACGGACTGGTCGTGGACGTAGCCGCCTCCCAGCTGGCGCAGGGCGACCTGGACGGTCGGCTCGGAGGAGGTCAGGGCGACGATCGGCCAGAAGAAGTCGTTCCAGGCGGCCATGAAGGTCAGCAGCCCGAGCACCGCCATGCCGGGCCGGGCGATCGGCACGACGATCGACCAGAAGATCCGGGCGGTGGACGCGCCGTCGACCCTGGCCGCCTCGATCAGCTCGTCCGGCAGGGTCTGGACGAGGTACTGCCGCATGAAGAACACGCCGAAGGCGGAGACGAGGCCCGGCAGGATCACCGACTGGAGCTGGTTCACCCAGCCGAGCTCGGCGATCATCATGAACAGCGGGATCACGCCGAGCTGCGGCGGGATCATCATGGTGCCCACGGTGAGCGCGAGCAGCGCGCCCCGGCCCCGGAAGCGGAGCTTGGCGAAGGCGAAGCCCGCGAGCGTGCAGCACAGCACGGTGCCGAGGGTGATCGAACCGGAGACGATCAGGGAGTTGAGCAGGGCCTTGCCGATGTCCGCCTCTTCGAGGACGGCCTCGAAGTTGCGGATCAGGTTCGGGCCGGGCAGCAGCGACGGCGGGACCTGCGCGAGCTCGGCGTTGGAGCGGCTCGCCGCGACGAGGGTCCAGTAGAAGGGGAAGGCCGAGACCAGGACGGCGACGATCAGGATCGCGTAGGCCACGGGACCCGCGTGCAGGGTGCGGCCCGCCCGGGAGGAGCGGCCGCGCCGGGCGGGGGGCACGGGGGCGGGGGTGGCGGTCCGCGCCGCAGGACGCGGGACCTCGGTGGTGATCGGCGCGGTCATCGGCCGGCCTCCTTGCGCGAACGGCGGCGCACGATCAGGGCGTTGACCCCGACGACCACCACGATGAGCAGGAACATGACCCAGGCGATGGCGGCGGCCCGGCCCAGGTGGAAGAAGCCCCAGCCCTGCTCGTACAGGTAGAGGCCGAGCGTCTGGTACTGGTGCGAGATGCCGCCCGAGATCGAGCCTTCGAGCAGCAGGGGCTCCCCGAAGAGCTGGGTGGCGCCGATGGTGGAGACGATGACCGTGAAGACGATCGTGGGGCGCAGTCCGGGCAGCGTCACATGGAAGAACTGCCGCCAGCGGGAGGCCCCGTCCATCGCGGCCGCCTCGTACAGCTCGTCGGGGATCGACTGCATGCCGGCCAGGTAGATCAGCGCGTTGTAGCCGGTCCAGCGCCAGACGACGACCGTCGAGACCGCGATCTGCGAGGCGAGCGTGCCGTTCTGCCAGTCGACGGGCCCGATACCGACCACCCCGAGCACGTAGTTGATCAGCCCGAAGTCCCGTCCGAAGAGCTGCGCGAAGACGAGGGTGGCGGCGGCCACCGAGGTCGCGTACGGCAGCAGGACCGCCGTCCGCAGGAAAGTGCGGCCGCGCATCCGGTAGTTGAGCAGATGGGCGAGCCCGAGGGCCATCACCAGCTGCGGCACGGTGGACAGGACGCCGATGGTGAAGGTGTTGCCCAGCGAGTTCCAGAAGAACTCGTCGCCGAGCAGCGCGGTGTAGTTGCCGAGGCCCCGCCACTCCATGTCGCCGGGCGTCTGGAGCTCGACCCGGTACAGCGAGACGTAGGCCGTGTAGATCAGCGGGAAGAGTCCGAAGGCGGCGAACAGGGTGAAGAAGGGGGCGATGTAGGCGTACGGCGAGGCCTTCCGCCAGGTCCTGCGGACGGACGACTCCCGCCGGGGCGCGGACGGGGCCATCGGCGGTTTCGCGGGTGCGGTGAGGGTCACGGTGCGGCCCTTCGGGGGAGGAGGCGGGGCGGGGGTACGGCGGGACGTGCGGCCCGGCGGGGCGGCCGAGCACCGGCAGGGGCGGCGAGGCCCCGCGCGGTGCGGTGCCGGGCGGCGTGGGGCGTGGTGGTGCGGTGCCGGACGGGCGTACGCGGGGGAGCGGGCCGCCCGTCCGGCACCGGGATCAGCCGAGGGTGTTCGCGACACCCTTCCGCGCGTTCTCCCACGCCTTCTCGGGCGCGGTGCCCTTGCGCTCGACCTCGCTCAGCGCGTTGGTGATCTGCTGGGCGATGTTCTGGTCGTGCACGCCGAGCACCTGCACCGGGGCCGCCTTCGCCGCGTCACCGAAAATCTTGCCGATCGGCGCGTCCGAGAAGTACGGGTCCGTGGCGGCGGCGACCTTCTCGATCGCTCCGGTCGAGGAGGGGAAGTTGCCCTGCTTCTCGAAGAGCCTGGCCTGCTGCTCGGGCGCGGTGAGCCACTTGATCAGCTCGTACGCCTCCTTCTTGTGCTGCGCGGCCCTCGGCACGGCGAGGTAGGAGCCGCCCCAGTTGCCGGCGCCGCCGGGGAGCGCCGCGACGTCCCAGTTGCCCTTGCCGGACTCGCCGGCCTGGCCCTTGATGTAGCCGAGCATCCATGCGGGGCAGGGCATCGTGGCGAAGGAGCCGGCGGAGAAGGCCTGGTTCCACTGCGGCGACCACTGGTCGAGCTTGGCGCTGAGCCCGTCCCCTGCGGCCTTCACGGAGTGGTCCCAGGCGGCGCGCAGGGCGGGGTTCTCCTCCCAGATCAGCTTGCCCGAGGCGTCGTAGTACCGCTCCTTCTGCTGCCCGATCATGATCGAGTAGAGGCTGCCGACGCTGTCGAGCCAGGCGCTCTTGGCGGGCGCCTTCGCCTTGTACCGCTTCCCGAGCGACAGGTAGCCGTCCCAGTCGGCCCACTCCTTGGCGAGCGCCTCGCGGTCGGTCGGCAGCCCGGCCTTGGCGAAGAGGTCCTTGCGGTAGCACATCGCCTCGGGGCCGACGTCCGTGCCGAGCCCGAGGACCTCGCCGTTCTTCCCGGTGGCCGCCGCCCACTTCGCCTCGGCGAACTGCGCCTTGAGGTCCTCCGCCCCGTACTTCTTCAGGTCCTCGAACTTGTCGGCCTGCTGCTGGGTGACGGAGGCGATCCGGCCCACCTCGATGCCCTGGACGTCCGCGAGACCGCCGCCGCCGGCGAGCCGGGTCTGCAGCGACTTCCAGTAGTCGGCCTCGTCCTCGGTGTCCGTCTGCTTGATCGTGACGCCCGGGTGGAGCTTCTCGTACTCGGCGTAGAGCCCGGCCTCCTTGTAGCCGAAGGAGCCGAAGAGGTCCACGGTGACCGTGACCTTCCCGCCCGCCTTGTCCGTGGCTGCCCCGTCCGACGATCCTCCGCAGGCGGCGAGCAGCGCCCCGCTGAGGACGACCGCCCCGAGCCGGACGGCGAGGGTGGTGGGTCTGACGGCTCGGTCGATGGGCATGGGGGCCTCCCTGGGCTCCGGAGCGAGCGAGAGAACTGATTGAGAGCGCTCTCAAGAATGCGGTTGGAGCGTGCCCGCGGATCGGGTGTCCCGTCAAGACTTGAAGGCGTAACGGCTTGGACTCGGGCGGCGCTCTCCCCTAACTCCCCTCCGTGTCCCCTCCCTTGACACCCACGTTTCGAGAGTTTTACGTTTTCGGCCATCCGGAGCGCTTGAGAGCGCTCTCGGGAGGAGTTTCCGACTCCGTACGCATGCCGCACCACCCCCATCCCCCGTCCGTGCTCGATCCGTCGTGACGACATGAGGTGCCGTTCATGCCCGCCCCCCGCACTCGTACAGCCCTGCGTGCCCGACCGGGTCCGCGCACCCGACCGGTAGCCGTCATGGCCCTGGTCTCCGCCCTCGCCGCCCTGGGCCTCGGCCCCGCAGCCGCCCCGGCGGCCGCCGCCACCGTCCCCGTGGGCGCCGGAAGCTACTCCGACACCCGCCCCGCCGGCACCTCCGGCCCCACCACCAACACCGGCGCCCCGGTCACCCCCAAGGTCACCGCCGCCGCCCAGGGCAAGCCGGTGCCCACCAACGACTGGTGGTCCTCCCTCGCCTTCCAGCGCTACGGGGACAACCCGTACTCCACCCCCATGTACGGCCACCCGCTCACCTACCAGGCCACGGCCGGCGGCCTCGACATCGGCTACCCGACCAGCGCCGCCGTCGTCGGCGACGGCCGCCAGTACGAGTACGCCCACAAGCGCGACCTGACCCTCGGCCTCACCGGCCTCAACGCGCCCGACACCAAGGTCGACGCCTGGTCCGACTGGACCGTCACCCCCCACTGGTCCGACGGCGCGCGCACCCTGCGCACCACCATCGGCCACGGCATGCCCTTCGTGTACGCCAAGGGCACGGGCGGCGACGCCCGGATCACCACCGCCACGGCGCCCACCGTCTTCGCCGACCAGGGCAACGTCCTCGGCATCACCGTCGCCGGCCACCACTACGCCCTCTTCGCCCCGAGCGGCACCGACTGGAACGTCTCCGGCTCGACGCTCACCGCGGGACTCGGCGGCAAGGACTACTTCTCCGTCGCCGTGCTGCCCTCCACCGACGCGCTCGCCACCTACCGGAAGTACGCGTACAGCTTCGTCACCGGGTCCACGGTGAACTGGAGCTACGACGCGGGAACGGTCCGCGCCACCTACGGCCTCACCACCGAGGCCAAGGAGGGCACCGAGCGCGGCACCCTCCAGGCGCTCTACCGGCACCAGTGGCTGCACACCACCGACCCGCTCACCCCGTACACGTACGTCTCGCCCCGCGGCACCATGAAGGTCCGGGAGTCGGCCTCCTTCACCACCACCCAGCGGGCGGCCGCCACCCTGCCCGGCCTCCCGGGCGGCGCCGGTGTCGACACGGCCCGGCTGCGCGGCTACCTGAACGAGGTCGCGAACTCCTCCGACCCCTTCTCCGGAGCCGTCGACACCTACTGGACCGGCAAGGCCCTCGGCAAGCTCGCCCAACTGGTCCCGCTCGCCGACCAGATCGGCGAGGGAGCCATCCGCGACAAGCTCCTCGGCCTGATCAAGGGCCGGCTCCAGGAGTGGTTCACGGCAGGCGGCGCCACCGAGTTCTCGTACGACAACGCCTGGAAGACCCTCACCGGCTACCCGGCCTCCTACGGCAGCGACACCGAACTCAACGACCACCACTTCCACTACGGCTACTACGTCTACGCGGCCGCGATCGTCGCGCAGTACGACCAGGCCTGGGCCGCCGACTCCGCCTGGGGCGCCATGGTGAAGACCCTGGTCCGCGACACCGCCAACCCCAGCCGCACCGACGGCGCCTTCCCCTTCCTCCGCGGCTTCGACGTCTACGCCGGACACAGCTGGGCCAGCGGCCACCAGGGCTTCGCGGCCGGCAACAACCAGGAGTCGTCCTCGGAGTCGACCAACCTCAGCGCCGCGCTCGTCCTGTGGGGCTCGGCCACCGGTGACACCGCCCTGCGCGACCTCGGCACCTACCTCCTCACCACGGAGGGCGAGGCCATCGCCCAGTACTGGTTCGACGCCGACCAGCAGGTCTTCCCCGCCGGCTTCCAGCACGACACGGCCGGCATGGTCTGGGGCAGCGGCGCCGCCTACTCCACCTGGTGGACCGCCAACCCCGAGGAGATCCACGGCATCAACGTCCTCCCGGTGACCGGCGGTTCACTCCACCTCGGCGGCCACAAGGACGCCGTCCGGCGCAACATCGCCGAACTGGAGCGGGAGAACGGCGGACCCGCCGTCGAATGGCGCGACATCCTCTGGGAGTTCCAGTCCTTCGCCGACCCCGCCGCCGCGAAGGCGAAGTGGGACGCGGGCCACGCCGGGTACACCCCGGAAGCCGGCGAGTCGAAGGCCCACACCTACCACTGGCTCACCACCCTCGACGCGCTCGGCGCCCCCGACGCCTCCGTCACCGGGTCGATCCCGACCTCGGCCGTCCTCACGAAGGGGACGACGCGGACGTACGTGGCCCACAACCACGGCTCGACCGCCCGCACGGTCACCTTCTCCGACGGCAAGTCCCTTTCGGTGCCCGCGCGTTCCACCGCGACGGGCAACGGCACGGGGAGCCCGGACCCCGACCCCGACCCGGAGCCGTCCACCGGGAACACCTTCCAGCTCCGCACCGGCGGCACGCTCACCACGGCGACCGGCGGCACGGCGGGCAGCGACACCGTCCTCTCGGCGCAGGGCGCGAACCACGACGGGACCCCGAACCGTCCGCTCGTCTACGAGGTCAAGGGCGTCAACGGCACCCTCCGGGCGGGCGGTTCCACCGCCTTCCGCCTCCAGGTCGACGCCGGTACGGCCGTCGGACTCGGCCAGCAGGCCCGGATCAGCTACGACCTCACCGGCGACGGCACCTTCGAACGGACGGAGACGTACCACTACTTCGCGACCGACCCGGTCACCGGCTGGGAGGAGTACGCCCAGTCGCGCGGCCTCAGGTCCGCCACCGGAACCCTCGGCAACCTCAACGGCGGGACGGTGAGGCTGGAGGTGTGGAGCGCGATCGGCAACGCGGACTCGCGCGTCCAGACCGGCACGGACCGGTCCGTGGTGGTCATCCCGTTCGACTGACCTGACATCCCCTCGGAATCCGAGGCGGGGAACAGGGGGGGCCCCGGGCCCCCCCCCCCCCCCCGCCGCCCCCCCCCCCCCCCCCCGCGGCCCCCCCCCCCCCCCCCCCCCGGCGGCCCCGGAGAGATCCTCCGGTGCCGCCGCCCCTCCTTCGCGTCAGGCCGAGTCGCGGCGCACCAGCGACGTCGGGGTGATCACGGAGCCGGGAGCCGCGCCGTCGGTCCCGTCGAGCAGCCGCATCAGCAGCTTGACCATCAGCCGGCCCATGCCCTCGATGTCCTGGCGGACCGTGGTCAGCGCCGGGGAGGTCCGGTCGATCACCGAGGCCATGTCGTCGAAGCCGACCACCGCCACGTCCTCGGGGACCCGCACCCCGCGCTCCCGCAGGGTGCGCAGCGCGCCCGTCGCCATCAGGTCGTTCGCGACGAAGACGGCGTCGACGTCCGGCCGCCGGTCGAGGAGCTCGGCCATGGCGCGGGCGCCGCTCTCCTCGGTGAAGGCGCCCTGGCACAACAGCTCCGGATCGGCGTCGGGCAGGACGTCGTGGTAGCCGTGGAGCCGGTCGACGGCGGACGTCTGGTCGCGGGGCCCGGCGATGTGGGCGACGGCCCGGCGCCCCAGGCCCACCAGGTGCCCCACGGCCTCCCGGGCGCCGCCGCGGTTGTCGCAGTCGACGAACGGCACGGCCGGGTCGGTGCCCGGAGCCGGGCGCCCGCCGAACACCACCGGGATCCGGGCCCGGTCGATGAGGGCGGGCAGCGCGTCGTCGCTGTGCAGCGAGAACGCGAGCGCCCCGTCGACGTGCCCGCCGCCCAGGTAGCGCGCGATCCGCTCGTGGTCGCCCGGACCCTCCACCCACAGCAGCACCAGCTGGGAGTCGTGCGCCGTCAGCTCCCGGCTGATGCCGCGCACCTGCTGCTCGAAGAAGGGATCGGAGAAGATCCGGAACTCCGGCTCCTCGATGATCACGGCCACGGCGCCGTTGCGCCGGGTGACCAGGGTGCGCGCCGCGTGGTTCGGGACGTAGCCGAGCTCCTCGACCGCCCTGTTCACCTTCTCGACCAGCGGGGCGCGGACGCCCGCACCCCCGTTGACGACGCGGGAGGCCGTGGCGCGGGACACCCCGGCGCGTGCGGCGACGGCTTCCAGCGTGGGGCGGGACCCCGTGGTCTGATCGGGCAAGGCGGTCGCTCCTCGTCTGCGTCTGCTGAGCTGCGGTCCGACGCCGACCAGGATATCCGCAGCCCCCACCTCTTGAGAGCGCTCCCAGGCAGACAAGGGGGATGTCAGGCGAGGAACTCGCCGTCGCGGGCCACCACGGCTCCGCCGTGCACGACCATGTCCCGCCGGGGCATGTCGACGACGACCTGCGGCAGGCATTCGGCCCGTACGAGGACGAAGTCGGCCGGGGCTCCGGGCGCGAGGTCGGCGTGGGCGAGGCCCATGACGTCCGCGCCGCCGTGGGCGGCCACGCGGTAGCAGTCCTCCAGCTCCTCGTCGAGGCGCACGTCCCGGACCCAGCCGAGGAGCTGCGCGCGGTGCAGCATGTCCGCGTTCCCGAACGGGCTCCACGAGTCACGGACGCCGTCCGAGCCGAGCCCGACCCGCACCCCGTGTTCGCGCAGCCGCGCGATCGGCAGGACCAGCGAGTCGGAGGGGGCCACGGTCGTGAGGGCGATGTCCTGGGCGCCCAGGTCGGCGGCGAGGGCGCCGAGTTCGCGGTCCGCCAGGCCCGGCAGGCAGAACACATGGCTGACGGTGACCTTGCCGGCGAGCGACAGGGCCCGTGTGCGGTCGATGATGCCCCGCATCGCCTTGAGGCCCTTCTCGCCGCGGTCGTGGAGGTGGATGTCCACACCGACGCCGTGGCGGTCCGCGATGCCGAAGACGGCGTCGAGCTGCTCGTCGAGCGCCTGGTCGAAGCCGATCGGGTCGATGCCGCCGATCATGTCGATCGTGCCCTCGCGCGCCGCCCGCTCCAGGAGCGCGACCGTGCCCGGCGTACGGATCACGCCGTGCTGCGGGAAGGCCACGATCTGGATGTCGAGCGCGTGGCGAAGCCGCTCCCTGGCCTCCGCGAGGCCCTCGACCCCGGCCAGGCCGTAGGCCGGGGCGACGTCGGCGTGGGCGCGCATCGCCCGGGTGCCCCGGGTGACGGCGTGGGTCATCAGCCCGTACGCGCGTTCCGCGACGGGGCGGCGCTGGGCCCGGAACAGCTCGACGTCCTGGGCGACGTAGTCGGCGATGGTGCTCGCCGGGCGCCGCGAGACCCAGGAGCCGCCCCAGGTCGTCTTGTCGGGGTGGATGTGCGCGTCCACGAGCGAGGGCAGGGCGATCCGGCCGCCGCCCTCGACGACCTTCGCGCCGCGCGGCGCGGGGCCGTTCGCGATGCGGCCGTCGACGACCACGAGGTCGGTGGGCCTCACCGCGCCGAAGGGGCGGACGTTCCGGAAGACGACGGCCTTGGCGCGGCGGCCCGCGGCGCCGGACACGGCGGCCTCGGGGTGGGCGGGGGCCGCGGCCCGGGCGGAGGTCGCGGTGGCGGCCATGGCGGCCGTCGTGCCGGCGAGGGCGGCGGCCCCGGCGAGCATCGTGCGACGCGAGAGGGCGGGGGACGGCGAGGAGGGGGAGGCCGTGGAGGAGGGCATGGCGGAGGACGGGGAGGGTTGCATGGGGACTCCTTGGGGAGGGGCCGAGGGCTCCCCGTTTTTGTATACCAAGCTCTCGGCGCCGGACAAGGGTGTGATCGCGAGCCCACGAAATCCGCACTTCACGACGTCTGTGCACGTCGAGGGGGTGATGTGGGGAGGGTTTTGGTATACAAATACTCTCAGGCGTCGCCGAAGAGGGAGCGCAGCGCCACGGACCTGCTGTCCCGCACGTGCAGCAGCGTGCTGGCCGCTGCGGCCTCCGCGTCCCCGGCGGCGATGTGCCGGAACATCTCCGCGTGCTGGGCCCGCATGTGCGCCGGCTCCTCGCGAAGGCCGAACAGCAGCCGCAGCTGCCAGCTCAGCTGCCCCATGGTGCGGGCGAGCAGCGGGTTGCCCGCCAACTCCACGACGCCCTCGTGGAAGGCCGTGTGGGCGGCCACCTCCCGCGTCCCCTCGCCCGCCGCGGCCGCCGACTCGGCCTGCCGCAGGGCCGCCTCCAGCGAGGCGAGCCCCTCGGTGCCGCCGGCGGCCAGGGCCCGCGCCGCGAGCCGCGACGCCTGGACGGCGAGGGGCTCCCACACCTCGTACAGATGCTCCACGTCGGCCCGTTCGAGCCGGCGGACGCGCACCCCGCTGTGCGGGAGCAGTTCGAGCAGCCCCTCGGCGACGAGCGCGCGCAGCGCCTCGCGCACCGGGACCCGGGACATGCCGAGCTCCTCGGCGACCTCGCGCTCGACGAGCCGGGCGCCCTGCGCGTACCGCCGGTCGACGATGCGCTGCAGCACGGCCTCACGGGCCTGCGCGCTGAGCGAGGCCGCCCCGGTCCTCCCGGTCTCCGTCACGGGCCGTGTCCCTTCCGTTCCGATTCCGGGGCCTTACGAGGCCGCAGGGCCTGTCGAGGCGCGGATGACGAGCTCCGGGTCGAAGAGGAGCTCGCCCGTGGGGACCTCGCGGTTGCTGACCAGGGCCAGGACGCTGCGGCCCACCTCCAGGGCGAGCCGGTCGGCGGGCTGGCGGACCGTCGTCAGCGCCGGGTCGGTGAACTCGGTGACCGTCGAACCGTCGTAGCCCACCACCGACACGTCGCCGGGCACGGACAGGCCCTGGCGGCGGACCCCGCGCACGGCGCCCAGGGCCATGAAGTCGCTGGCCGCGATGATCGCGGTGGCGCCGAGGCCGACCAGTGCCGAGGCCGCGGCCTGCCCGCCCTCCACGCTGTACGACTGGCGGACGACGTACTCCTTGGCGTCGTCGATGCCCCGCCGGCCCATGGCCTCGACGAAACCCCGCACGCGCCGGTCGGCAGGCCGGTTCCCCGCCGGGCCCGACGCCATGCCGATGCGCCGGTGCCCGAGCCGGTGCAGATGGTCCACGGCCAGCTCGGCCGCGAGCGTGTCGTCGGTGGAGAAGACCGGGGCCGGCACCCCGTCCGCGAACTCGCCGTTGATCCCGACGTACGGGACGCGGCGCTGCCGCAGCAGCTCGTAGCTGTCCGTGTCCGCGCCCTCCACGGTGTTGGACGCGGAGAGGAAGACGACGGCCGCGACGCCCTTGTCGACGAGGGAGGTGAGGAAGTCCAACTCCTGGACCCCGCCGGGGAACACCGGGCACAGCACCGTCTTGAGGCCGTGCGGGGCGAGCGCCGACTCGATCCGCTCGGCGACGTCGGCGAAGAACGGGTTGGAGACGAACTCCGTCACCACCGCGACGAGTTGCCCCTGCGTGACCCGCTCGTAGCCGAGCTCGGCCATCGCCTGCTCGACCGCCTCGCGGGTCTTCTTCGACACCCCCTGGCGCCGGTTGATCACCCGGCTGACCGTGGCCTCGCTGACCTGTGCGTGGGCTGCGACGTCGGTGATTCCGACCTTCATCGCGGTCCTTCCGTGAGTACGAGCGACACCAGACCGCCACGCGGGACGGCCAGGGGGCGGGGCCCTTCCGGCAGGAGCGTCAGCGGATCATTCATCATACGGCCGTCCGGTCCGTGGACGCGGGCGGCCACCCGGCCGCCGCCCCCGGTGACGTCCACCATCACCCGGTCCCGGTCCGAGCCGTTGACCAGGTGGACACGGCGGTACGCGGCGAAGTCCAGCTCCACCACCCGGTCGCCGTGCACGCTCACCAGACACTCCTCGCCCCGCGCCGCCACCACCAGTGGGTACAGCTCGTCCGGGCGGCCCGGCTCCACGACTCCGTCGAGCAGCAGCTCCCGGTGCAGGTGCCAGCGCCCGAGCCAGAACCGTACGGCGGCCAGGTGCTCCGGCGGTGCCTCGTCCAGGCGCACGGAGAGCTGCGGGACCGCGTGGAGCGCGCCGATCAGCTGGCGGGCCACCGCCTCGACCGGTGCGGAGCGGGACCACATCAGCATGTCGGAGTGGACGGCCCCGCCCACGGCGAGCAGCGAGGTGTCGAGCGTCCGCACCCGGTTGGCGGTCGCGTCCGCCGGGCAGTCGAAGGACCTCAGCATGTTCCCGAAGGGCGCCATGCCCGGGCCGACGTACGGCTGACGCAGTTCGAGCAGCAGCCCGGGCCGTACGGCCTCCAGGGCCCGGCGCACCTCGGTGAGCAGCCCGGTCATCGCCAGGCCGACGTCCCCGCCGCCGTCGCCCGCGTACACCGCGGCCTCGTCGAGGAAGTCCAGCTTGAGCCCGTCGACGCCGTGCTCGCGGACCAGCGAGACGCACAGCTCGACGACGTGCCGGCGTACGCCGGGGAGGCGCGGGTCGAGCACGTGGCCGCCCGGCACGGTGGCCCGCGCGGGCGCCGAGGACGCCCAGCGCTCGTGGCAGTCGGCCTCGGGACCGAGCAGCAGCGGCGCCACCCACAGCAGATATCTCAGCCCCCGCTCGCGGACCCGCGCCACGTGACCGGCCAGGTCGGGGAACTTGGCGACATCCGGCTGCCAGTCGCCGCAGCCGGCGTAGCCCCGGCCGCTGCCGAAGCGCTGCCAGCCGTCGTCCAGGATGAGCACCCCGCAGCCCAGCTCGGCGGCCGGCCCCGCCTGCGCCTCGACGGCCTCGGCGGTGACGTCCTGGTTGAAGGCGTACCAGGTGGAGTACACGGGGAGACGGGCCGTGTCCGGCACCGGCATCGGCGGGAAGGCGGCGGCGAACCACTCGCGCAGCGGCCGCACGGCGGCGGCGACGGAGGGCGCGCGCGGGACGAGCAGCAGGCGGTGCGGTCCGTCGGAGGGGGGCAGCGTCAGATGGACGACGTGGGTGTCGTTCTCCTCCGAGACGCCGAAGCGGACCGTGGCCTCGGGGACCGGGTCGGCGGCGGCGAAGGTGAGGAGGGTGGCCCCGGAGTGCTCGTACAGGCAGCCGACGGCGGGCCCGTCGACCAGGCAGACCCGGCTGAGGCCCTCCCAGTCGGCCACGAGGGTGCGCCGCCAGCCGCCCTTCGGGTGCCAGTAGCCCGCCGCGTCGCCGAGCGGCACCGAGAGCCGGATCTCGACGGGGAACCCGTCGGCCCGGACGGACAGGATCCGCGGCCCGTCCGGCGGGGACGTCAGCTCCCACCGGGGGCGGACCTCCGGGTGGCCGGGGGCGAGGACGGCGATCGACACCTCGTCGAGCAGCGGCTCGGCGGGTGCGGGGGCCGCGTGCGCGGTGGTCACGGTGTCGTTCACGAGGGTGCTCATTCCTTCACCGCGCCCGCGAGGAGCCCGGAAACGAAGTGGCGCTGGAGGGCGAGGAAGACGATCGCCATCGGTACGGCCGCGACGGCGGTGCCGGCCAGGATGGCGCCGTAGTCGGTCTCGTCCAGACCCTGGAGCGAGGCGAGGGCCACCGGGATGGTGAACGTGCTGTCGTCGCGCAGCACGATCAGCGGCCAGACGAAGTCGTTCCACTGGTACAGGAAGAGGAACAGCGCGAGGGCCGCGAGCGCCGGGCGCAGCGGGGGCAGGGCGACCCGCAGGAAGAGCCGGAACTCCCCGCAGCCGTCCACCCGGCCCGAGTCGAGCAGCTCCTTCGGCAGCGCCGCCATCGACTGGCGCATCAGGAAGATGCCGAAGGGAAGGGCCAGGTTGGGGGCGATGACGGCCTGGTAGGTGTTGAGCCAGTGCAGCTCGGCCATCATCTTGAAGAGCGGTACGAGGGTGATCTGCGCGGGCACGACCAGGCCGAGCATGAGGAGCCCGAACAGCGCCTCGCGGCCGCGGAAGCGGTACGTGGCGAAGCCGTATCCGGCGAGGGTGCACACGGCGCCCGCGAGCAGGGTGTAGACGCTCGCGATGCCGAGGGAGTTGAGCACGACCCGGCCGAAGTCCGCGGTCTCCTGGAGGGTGGCGAGGTTCTCCGCGAGGTGACCGCCGGGCAGGAGCGGCGGCGGGCTGTCGAAGATGTCCCGCGAGCTGTGCGTGGCGCCGACGGCGAGCCAGTAGAAGGGGACCGCGACGGCGGCCAGGGCGATGGCGAGCCCGGAGGTGAGCAGGATGCTCCGGCCGGGGTGGCGGGTGCGGTCGGTGGTCACGACTTCTCCCCGAGGAGACGGAACTGGATCAGGCCGAGGACTCCGACGAGGACCGTGAGGGCGTACGCGACGGCGGAGGCGTAGCCGAAGTCGACGTACTTGAAGGCGTTCTGGTAGAGGTACACGCCGATGGTCAGGGTCGCGTTGTCGGGCCCGCCGCCGGTGAGGACGTACGGCTCGTCGAAGAGCTGGAGCGTGCCGATGGTGGAGAGGACCGTCGTGAGCAGCAGCGCGGGCCGCAGCCCGGGCAGCGTGACGTGCCGGAAGGCGCCGAGCGCGCCCGCCCCGTCGACGGCGGCCGCGTCGTACAGCTCGCGGGGGATCGTCTGGAGCCGGGCGAGCAGGATCACGGCGTTGTAGCCGGTGTAGTGCCAGGTCAGCGCGAGACCCAGGGAGATCCGGGCCCACAGCCCCTCGGTCAGCCAGGGCACCGGGTCGATGCCGACGAGGCCGAGCAGCCAGTTGACCAGCCCGTACTCCTCGTTGAGGAGCACGGAGAAGACGATGCCGTACGCGACGAGGCCGGTCACCATCGGCAGGAAGAAGCCGAGCCGGAAGACGGGCCGGCCACGCAGCAGCGTCGAGTCGAGGGCGACGGCGAGGCCGGTCGCGAGCGCCAGCATCAGCGGCACCTGCACGAGGAGGATCACCCCGGTGTTGCGCAGCGCGGTCCAGAACAGCGGGTCGTCGACGAGCCGCAGGTAGTTGTCGGCGCCCACGAAGGTCTCGGTGCCGCCCACCGTGCTGTGCAGGCTGAGGAGGAACGACCACGCGATGGGGTAGAGCTTGAACCCGGCGAAGAGCAGCACCGCGGGCAGGACGAAGAGGTACGGGGCCGCGGTGCCCCGCCGCCCGCGCCGCCGCTCGGAGGGGCGGGGCGCGGAGCGGCGGGACACGGCCGCGGCGGGCGCGCTCGGTGTCATCGCGCGTTCTTCCGGCCGGTCTGGCGGGCCAGCTCGCTCGCCGCCTCGCCGAGGGCCTTCGCCGGGTCGGCGCCCTTGAGCAGCACCTTCGACTGCGCGTCGGTGACGAGCTTCAGGGCGCGGGCGTAGTCGGCCGTGTAGTTCACGGCGGAGCCGGGCGCCTTGAGGGCACCGAGGAAGATCTCGCCCTTGCGCTGCCCGCTGAAGAAGGGCGACGGCTCGTGGAAGACCGAGTCGTCGTACGCCTTGAGGAGCGCGGGCGCGATGCCCTTGCCCCGGTAGATCCGTACCTGGGAGGCGGGGCGGGTGAGCGCGAACTCGACGAAGGACCAGGCCGCCGCCTGCTGCTTGCTGCTCCCGGCGATCGCGAGGTGAGTGGAGTTCACGGTGGCCGCGGTGGGGCCGCCGCGGCGGACGGCCGGGGGAAGCCGGACCTTCCACTTGCCGGTCTCCTCGGGCACCTGCTCCTCGATGATCCCGCCGAACCAGGTGGGCCAGGGCAGGACGGCGGCCGTGCCCTTCTTCAGGGAGCTCATCAGGGCGTTCCAGCCGCCGGCGAGATTGCTGACGAGTCCGGCGTCGTTCATGGTCTTGATGAGCGTCATCGCCCGGACCGCCTCCGGCGAGTCCAGGGTGATGCGGCCCTCCAGGTCGAAGTAGAAGGCGCCCTGGAGCTGGAGCAGCATCTGGAAGAAGTTCGCCGCGTCGGGCTGCGAGGCCGGCTTGTCGATGCCGAGGAGATGGACGCCGGTGCGTGCCTTGAGCTGCTTGCCGGCCTCGATGGTCTCGTCCCAGGTCCGGAGCGCGCCGACGTCCACCCCGGCACGCTCGAAGAGGTCGTGCCGGTAGTAGAAGCCCGCCGAATTGGCCTCCCACGGAAGGGCATTGACCCGCTTGCCGTCGGGGGCAACGGTCTGCCAGAGGCCGGCGGCGAAGGCGTCCTTGTGGGCGGTGGCGCCCAGCGGGGCGAGGTCGGCGAGGCCGCCGGGGAAGCGTTCGACGTACCCCGGGAGGTAGTCGACGCCGATGTGCAGGACGTCGGCGAGGCCCTGGCCGCCCGCGGCGAGACCGGCGGTGATCTTGTCCCAGATCGCGGGATTGCCGATGTCCTCGACGGTCACCCGGATGTCCGGGTACGTCTTGTTGAACTCAGGTATCAGGGCTTTGAGCTCCGCCGCCGGACCCTGCCAGGACCAGACCGTGATCCTGCCCCTGCGCGCGTCCCCGGCGGCGCCCGAGCCGCCCGCACCGGTGTCGCCGCTGCCGGAACAGCCGGTGAGCGCCGTCAGACCGGTGAGGCCGAGCCCGCCGAGTCCTGCCGCCGCCAGGGCGCCGCCTCCGCGCAGTACCTGCCTGCGTCCCGGCTGTCTTCCACTGTGCTGGTCCGTCATGTCGGATCCCCTCGCTCGCTTCTTCGCGGTCTGGACGGGGCCGGACACTACAAGGGTGATCGGCAGACTTGCAATTCTTCAATGAAAACTTTCAGTTCGATTGGCTGTCCAGTCATGACGTGACCATTGCAATCCTTCGTCGAGTGTTGCTAGCGTGCCGCGCGCCCCGCCCCGACCCGATCCGGGAGAGAACCCCCATGACGCGTTCCCGTCTGTCGCTGCTGTCCGCCGTCGCCCTGGTCGCCTCGCTCGCCGCGGCCGGCGCCCCGGCGATGGCCGCCCCGCCCGCCACCGGCGCCTCACCCGCCCCCGCCGTGCTGGCCGTGGCCGACCCCGGGTTCGAACAGGGCGGCACCGGCTGGGAGTTCACCTCCGGCACGGGTGTCGGGAGCAACTACCCGCACGCCGGGAGCCGCCAGGCCTACCTCGACGCAGGCAGCGGCATGAAGGTCTCCCAGACCGTCACCGCCACCGGCCACGGCGGCTACCTCGTCTCCGCGTGGATCGCCACCGGAGGACCCGGCGGCCGGTACGTCCTCCGGGTCAACGGCGCCACCCTCGCCGAACGGACCCTGCCCGCCGCCGCCGACTACCGCCGCCACACGCTCGGCAGGATCGCCCTCACCCCCGGCGACCGGCTGGAGATCGCCTTCGAGTCCGGGCAGGGCTGGGTCAACGTCGACGACGTGATGGTCTCCCCGGCCGCCCCCGCCGACCCCCGCGTCACCTCCAGCGACCCCGAGATCGTCGAGATGTTCGACTGGGCCAAGGGCAAGGCCAACAGCTGGGTGCACCTCCCCGGCACCCGGGGCCCGCTCGACGCCGACGAACGCCGGACCGGCGGCACCGGCACCGGCGTCTACGCCCCCTCCTACTGGGCGGGCTACGCCAACCGCAGCGGCTACTACTCCCGCGACATGGCCCACCAGCTCTCCGGCGCGGGAGTCCTGGGCCTGCACACCGAGAACCGGGAGATGCTCCGCGCCTTCGCCGCCTCCGCGACCGCCGAGCACGCCTACTACCCGGTGTGGGCCCTCAACTTCGACAACCGCTCCTACCTCTCCATCGACTACCGCGACCCGAACCTCTTCGTCCGCGAGGTGCCCGCCCCCTTCGAACTGGTCCAGAAGGCCGAGGAGGCCTACCGCTGGAGCGGCGACCCCGCCTACCTCGACGACCCCGCCCTGTGGGAGTTCTACCGCCACGCCACCGACGAGTTCGTCACCCTCCACGACGGGCAGAAGGACAACGGCCGGGTGAGCGTGGCCGAGGGCACGGGCAAGGGCGTCTTCCGGGGCGTCGCGAGCTACAACGAGCAGAGCGACGAACCGCTCGCCGAGGCCGGCGACGCCATCGGCTCCCAGTACCAGGCCTACCGCGCGATGGCCTCCCTCGCCCGCGCCAAGGGCGACCACCCCCTCGCGGCCCGCTTCGAGCGCAAGGCCCGTGAGCTCAAGACCTACTTCAACTCCACCTGGAGCGGCACAGGTTCGGGCGCCGACATGGTCCGCGGCTACACCACCGACGGGCGCGCCCTGACCGGCTGGGGCAAGGAGAACAGCTGGTTCATGCCGATGAAGCAGATCGTCGCCCCCGGCGAGCGGCGCGAGGCGTACCTCGACTACATCGACCGGCAGTCCGAAGGCGAAGGCCGCCCCGACAACATCGAGGCCCTGACCTATCTTCCCGACACCTTCCTCACCAACAACCGCGCCGACACCGCCTGGAAGTGGATGCGCCACATCTACGCCCAGAAGGACGTCCAGCACGTCAACGCCCGCCAGGGAACCAACGGCGACTACCCCGAGGTCTCCTTCACCCTCGTCGGCCAGACCGTCCAGGGCCTGATGGGCGTCGCCCCGGACGCCCCCGCCCGCACCCTCGCCACCCAGTCGCGCCTGCCCTCCGGCATGGACTGGCTCAGCGTCGAGGACCTGCGCGTCGGCGACTCCGCCTTCACCCTCCGCCACGACACGGACCGCCGCTCGACCCTCACCCACACCTCCGGCACCGCCCCGTACACCTGGGTGGCCCGCTTCCCGGGCGCCCACGCCGCCGTCGCCGTCGACGGAGTGGTCAGGGAGGGGCGCACCGAGGTGATCGACGGGACCGCCTACACCGTCGTCCGCACCCGCGTGGCCCCCGGGCGCACCGTCACCGTCGAGGTCCGATGACCACCTCCGGCGGCGCGGTCAGGGACGTACCGGCCCTCCAGGCCGGTGAGTTCCCGGGCGGGCAGGAGCTGTTCCGGCTCGACCCGACGGTGGCCCACCTCAACCACGGCTCCTTCGGCGCCGTGCCCCTGCCCGTCGCCGAGGCCAGCCGGCGACTGACCGAGGAGGCCATGGCCGACCCCGACGCCTTCTTCGTCGGCGTCCCCGACCGCATCGCCGAGGCCCGGGGGCGCGTCGCGGCCCACCTGGGCGCCGACCCCGACGGGATCGCCTTCGTCGCCAACGCCACCGAGGCCGCCAACCTCGCCCTCGACGCCCTGCGGCTGAACCCCGGCGACGAGATCCTGGTCACCGACCACGGCTACGGCACGGTCATGGCGGCGGCCGCCCGCCGCGCCCGGACGGCCGTCGTCGGCCTCGACCCCGACCTGCCGGACGAGGAAGCCGTGAGCGAGGCGGTGATCGCCGCGCTCACCCCGCGCACGCGCGTGGCCCTGCTCGACCACATCAGCTCGCCCACCGCCCGGCCGCTCGCCACGCCCCGGCTCCTCGCCCGGCTCCGCGAGCGCGGGATCACCACCGTCGTCGACGGCGCCCACGCACCGGGCATGCTCGCCGAACCCCTCGCGGGAGAACCAGACTTCTGGTTCGGCAACCTCCACAAGTGGGCCTACGCGCCGCCCGGCAGCGCCGTCCTCGCGGTGGCACCCGCCCACCGGGGCAGGGTCCCCGCGCCCGTGCCCTCCTGGGAGGACGACCGGGGCTTCCCGCGCGCGGTCGAGTTCCGTGCCACCGTCGACTACACCGGCTGGCTCGCCGCACCCGAGGGTCTCGACCTGATCGCCCGGCTCGGCGCCGACCGGGTCCGCGCCCACAACGCGGAACTGGTCCGCCACGGAGCGGAGTTGCTCCGGGGAATCCCGGGGGTGACACCCCTTCCGTACGGAGAGGGCCTGGCGATGCGGTCGCTGCGCCTGCCCACCGGTCTGGCCCGCACGAAGCAGGAGGCGGCCGCGTTGCGCGAGGAGATCGCCGCGCGGCTCGGCTGCCGGGTGCTCGTCTGGGACCGGCCCGGCGGCGGAGGCATCCGGATCTCCGGGCAGATCTACAACCGGCCCGAGGAGTACGAACGCCTCACCGCCGGCCTGCGCGGGCTGCTGGCCCGCGGCTGACCCGAGCAGCGCACGAGGGCGGGGCACGGCGGGCCGGGCGGCGCGTTCAGCGCCTGGCTCGCCGTCGCATGGAGAGGAACATGCCGAGGAGGATGCCCACGAGCAGCGTGACCGTGAGCACGACCCACAGGGGCAGGGTGACAGTGGGGATCCACAGCCGGATGCTGACCGACCCGGTGTTGACCGCGATGAACCAGATGGCGAGACCCGCGAGCACGAGGAAACCGAGAGTACGCAGGCGCATGTCCCGGCCCTTGACGGTCAGCGTCGGCGGGTCGTGCCGTGGAGGTGCGTTCCGTGCCATGTCCTCCATTGTCTGCCCAAAGCTCCCGGCGCTCGACCGGAGGAGACCGCGAGACCGTCTCCGCGGGCCGCCGCAGGGGCCACGCAACGTCCGCCGACGCGCCTCGTTGATCACGCCATGAACCACACCACCGCCCCGCGCGGGCTCCGCGTCCTCACCACCGCCCTCGCCGCCCTGACCCTGGCGATCGCGGGCACGCAGAGCACGCACGCGAGCCCCGGCGAGCAGAGCTGCCCCAGCACCGCGGAGCTCTTCGCCACCGACAACACCGCGATCATCACGGACCCGGACGACCCCCGCCTCGACACCCGGCTGACGCGCTTCCGGCACGAGGTGCGCGCGATCATCCGGGCCCACGGCGCCCGGCCCGGGGCCTCGGAGCTCCTCGACGGCGTCTTCTGGTCCACCGACCTGAAGCAGGCCACGTTCGAGCGGTCGCGCGAGTTCGAGGTGAACCGGGTCGGGCGCGACGGGCTCCGCCACCTCGCGGGCGTCGTCGCCAAGCAGTACGACCAGGAGGCCGTGCTCACCTTCCGCTGTCTGCCGCGGACCTCGCCGGAGACCGACGCCGTCGAGATCGAGGTCCCGGGCGTCACCCCAAGGGATCTGCGCGCTGCTCTTCTCGCGGACGCCGAGGCCCGCGAGAAGCTCGGGGGCGGCTCCGTCACCCTCGACGGCCGGCTGATCCTCATCGCCCCGGTGGCCGACCTGCCGCTGGCCCGGAAGTTCACGGTCGCGCTCGGCGCCGACTGGAACGATGCCCAGGTGCGGTACGGCGACCGGGAGTTCGTGAGCTGAGCCGGCCGCACGGAGCAGCCCGCCGGGCCCTGGTGGACCGGGGCCCGGCGGGCGTCGGGACGGCGCCGCTATCCGGCGTACGTCTCGAACTCGGCCACCTGGGGCGTGCCCGAGGCGCCGGTGACTTCGAAGGTGATCTTGCTCAGGGTTGCCCGGGCGAAGGTGACGGTCCCCGCGCCGCTCCCGGAGGAGAGGACGGCGCCGGTGCCGCCGTCGAGGAGCCGCCAGGAACCGATCCGGCCGGTGGCGCCGGCCGTCTCCTTGACGACGACCCTGGACACGGCGGTGGGGGAGCCCCACTTGACCGAGACGTGGCCGGTGGTTCCGGCGGGCGACCAGTAGGTGGCCGGGTCACCGTCCCGCACGTTGCCGTAGCTGGTCCCGTCGGCCTTGCTCGATCCGTCGGAACCGGCCCCGATGCTGAGGTTCGTCCCGCCGGGCGCGGAGGTCGACGGAGCCGGGGTCGTCGGAGGGGGAGTGGTCGGGGCCGGGGTCGTCGGAACGGGGGTCGTCGGGGCCGGGGTGGTCGGGGTAGGGGTCTGGGGCGAGCAGGCGCCGTCCGAGACCTGGAGGCCCTTGCCGGCGCCCGCCGTTCGGCTCACGACGCCCGGGACGCAGCTCGATGCGTCGAGGGTGTAGGCGTACGGAATGCTCACCGTGGTGTTGGACTGCGGGTCGGGTCCCGCAGGGTTGTTGTCGGTGCCGGGGCTCGACCACGTCACGTTGTCGAAGGTGTTGCCGCTGACCTGCCAGTACCCGGCCGCGTCCGTGTAGAAGGTGCCGAGGACGTCCTTGGAGTCCTCGAAGTAGTTGCTGTCGACCTTGGCGCGGGCCCCGGCACGGGAGTTGATGCCGGACTCGTTGATCCGCAGGTAGTGGTTGTTGTAGATGTGCGCGGTTCCGCCGCGCAGCAGGGGGACGCGCGAGTCGAGGTTCTCGTACAGGTTGTGGTGGTATGTGATGAAGCCGTTGGAGAGCTCGGTCTCGCTGGAGCCGACGAGTCCGCCGCGGCCGGAGTTGCGCAGGACGCTGTAGGACAGGGTCACATACCGGGTGTTGTCCTTCATGTCGAACAGGCCGTCGAAGCCCTCCGACTCGCCGCCCGAGGCCTCCAGCGTGACATGGTCGACCCAGACGTTCCGGACGTTGCTCTCCATGCCGATGGCGTCACCGCCGTTGGACGTGGGCGAGCCCGACTTCTTGACGTTCCGCACGGTCACGTTCTGGATGACGATGTTGCTCGACTCGCGTATGTGGATGCCCAGTTGGTCGAAGACGGCTCCGGAGCCGACGCCGACGAGCGTGACGTTGCTGATCTGCTTGAGCTCGATCACGCCCGCGGCGGTGTTGCAGCTCCCGCCCGACACCTTGGCGGTGTTGCCGTGGTCGATCGTTCCCTCGACCTCGATGGTGATCGGGGTGCTGCTGGTGGCCCGGCCGCACAGGGCCGCGTGGATCGCGGTCCCCGTGGTGGCCCGCACGGTCTGCCCGCCGGCGCCGCCGGTGGTGCCGCCGTTCTGCGTCGCATAGCCGGTGGCGCCACCGGTCGCGGCGGAGGCCGAGGGTGCCGTGAGGACGGCCCCTGTCGCGGCCGCGAGGGCCAGTGTGGCCAGTGCCGCCTGGAGTCGCCGTGCGACTCGTCGCTTCATGGTCGTCGCCTTCCCTGCCTGTCGTCGGTGCTCGGAGGCCGGTCCCGCATACCGGTCCCCGAAACATGGAAAGCGCTTTCTGTCCGGCGAGGATAGGGCCGGGCCGCAGCCCTGACAAGGCTCCGCGCACGGGGAGACGCCGGGAGGTCCCGCGGCGGACCCTGTACGGGGACATGTCGCCCCGCACCCGGCCTGTCCGTCCCGTACGACACCCTGGCCGTATGCCGACACCGACTCCGCGCGCACTGCGCTCCCAGGACCCCGAGGCCGTGGCCGTCACCGAGGCGATCCGCTCGGGCGACCTCGACACGCTGCGCCGCCTGCTCGCGGAGCATCCCTGTCTCGCCACGGCCCGGGTCGTCGAGGAGCGGGAGGGGTGCGGCCCCGGTGGGCGCAGCCTGCTGCACCTGGCCGCCGACTGGCCGGGGCACGTGCCCCGCGGGCCCGAGACCGTCGCCGTCCTCGTCGCGGCGGGCGCCGATCCGGACGCCCGGTTCGTCGGGGCGCACCGCGAGACGCCCCTCCACTGGGCGGCGAGCAACGACGACGTCCCGATGATCGACGCCCTCGTCGCCGCGGGCGCCGACATCGAGGCGGACGGAGCCGTCATCGCGGGCGGGACGCCGCTCGCCGACGCCCGGGCCTTCGGCCAGTGGCGGGCGGCCGGCCGCCTGCTCGAACTCGGCGCCCGGCCCACCTTCCAGGACGCCTCGACGCTGGGCCTCGACGAGGTGGTGGAGGCCGGTCTGCGGGCCGTGCCGCCGCCCTCCCCGCAGGAGGTCGACGAGGCGTTCTGGGGCGCCTGCCAGGGCGGCCGGCTCTCCACGGCCGTCCTGCTCCGCGCCGCCGGGGCGGACGTGGACCGGATCGGCTGGGGCGGCCTCACCCCGCTGGACATCGCCCGCGCCGGGGACACCGGGCGGAACGCGGAGGTCGCCGCCTGGCTCACGGCGGCCGGCGCCCGCACCCACGCCGAGGCGACCGGCCCGGCCGGGCCCTGACCGCGGCGGGCGACGACTCAGACAGTCCCGGAGCACCGGCTCGCCGCCCCCCCGACCGCGGCGGGCGACGACTCAGACAGTCCCGGAGCACCGGCTCGCCGCCCCCCCCGACCGGGGCGGGCGGCGACTCAGGCAGGCCCCGAGCGCCGGTTCGCCGCCCCGGCCTCGACCAGGGCGGGCGACGACTCAGGTACGCCCCCGAGCACCGGCTCGCCGCTCCGTCCCCCGGGGCCGACGGGCCGGACGCCTCAGTACACGTCGCGCACGTACCGCTTGTCGGCCGCGAGCTGTTTCACGTACGCGGCCGCCGACTCCTCGTCGTGGCCTCCGTGCGTCACGGCGATGTCCCGCAGCGCCCGGTCGACGTCCTTCGCCATCCGGGTCGCGTCGCCGCACACGTAGAAGTGCGCGCCGGAGCGGAGCCACGACCACAGTTGCGGGCCGTGCTCCCGCATCCGGTCCTGGACGTAGACCTTGGCGCGCTGGTCGCGGGAGAAGGCGGTGTCCAGGCGGTCCAGGGTGCCCCCGGCGAGGTGGGCGGCGAGCTCGTCCTCGTAGAAGAAGTCGGTCGCGCGGTGCTGCTCGCCGAAGAAGAGCCAGTTCGGGGCGCGGTGCCCGAGCGCGCGGCGCTCGTCCAGGAAGCCGACGAAGGGGGCCACCCCCGTGCCGGGGCCGACCATCACCATCGGCGTCGTGGGGTCCGCGGGGGGCCGGAAGTGCGGCGCGCGCTGCACGAAGACCGGGACGGTGGCGCCCGGTTCGGCATCGGCGAGGAACGGCGAGCAGACACCCTTGCGGGGGCGGCCGAGCCGGTTCTCGTACCGCACGACGGAGACCGTCAGCGAGACCTGGTGGGGGTCGGTGAGCGGGCTGGACGAGATCGAGTACAGCCGGGGCCTGAGGCGGCCCAGGACGTCGGCCCACTCCTGGGCGCCGGCGCGGACGGGGTGCTCGGCGATGACGTCGACGGCCTGCCGGCCCCAGGCCCACTGGGCGAGCCCGTCCTTGTTGTCGGGGCGCAGGAGCCGCTTCAGCTCCCGGTCGCCGGTCCGTTCCGTGACGAAGCCCAGGAACGCGGACGGGGTGCGGGTGATGTCCAGGTGGCGGTGGAGCGCCTCGCCGAAGGAGACGCCGCCGGTCCCGGGCAGCTCCACGGGGGTGTCCGCGTCGAGGCCGGTGACGGCCAGCCATTCGGCGACCAGCTCCGGGCAGTTGACGGGCCGCACGCCGAGCGCGTCCCCCGCCTCGTAGCCGAGCGGGGCCCCGCCGTCGCGCGTGTCGAAGGTGAAGCGCCGCACCTCCTTCCCCGCCCCGGGCAGGGAGAGGAGCCGGTTGCCGACGAGCCGCGCGGGCGTGGTGGCGGGACCCGGCCGGCGCGCGGGCGCCGACGCCGGTCCGACCGGCGTGGCGGGGGACGGCGAAGGCGCCGTCGGTGTCCGCAGGCCCTCGGACAGGCCCGCGAGGACCTGGTCCAGCCAGGCGAGGGCGGACGGCTCGAAGTCGGGCTCGCAGTCGGCGCGGGGGGCCAGGCGTACGGCCCCGAGCTCGTCCAGCCGGTCGTCCAGGCGCCGTCCGTGCCCGCAGAAGTCGCCGTACGAGGAGTCCCCGAGGGCCAGGACGGCGTAGCGGCGGCCGTCGAGCCGTGGGGTGTCGGGCGCGGTGAGCGCGTCCCAGAAGCCGGAGCCGTTGTCGGGCGCGTCCCCGTCCCCGAACGTGCTGGTGATCAGCAGCAGATCGGCGGTGGGCGACAGGGCCCCGAGGTCCGTCGCGTCCATGCCGGTGAGGGCGGGGCGGTGGCCCGCCGCGAGGAGCCGCTCGGCGGTGGCGGCCGCGAACTCCTCGGCGTTGCCGGTCTGCGAGGCCCACAGCACGACGACCTCGCGGCCCGGCGCGGCCTCGTCCGCCCCGGAGTCCCGAGACGTTCCGGAGTCCCGCGGCGTCCCCGGGTCCCGGGGCGTCCCCGAGCCTTCCGGTGTACGGGAGTACAGCCCGGCGAGCACACCGTTCACCCAGTGCGCGTGCTCCGCGCGGAAGGGCGCGCCGGACGGCAGGACGGGCACGCCGGGCACCCCCGACTCCAGGCCCGCGAGGAAGCCGACGAGGTACTGCCGTTCCTCGGCGCTGAGCACGGGCGGCGGTGCCGGTGCGAGACCGAAGGCGGCGGCGGGCCCGGCCGGCACGACCCCGCTCGGGATCACCACGCGCGGGGCCACGACGCCCGACGGCGCCGCCGTGTCCCCCGGGGGCGCGCCCGCCGTCTTGGTCAGCGCGACCGCGCACACCTTCAGCTCGGGCTGGAAGGAGAGGGGGTCGACGGCGTCGTTGGTGACGGCGTTGACGCAGAGGTCCTCGCCGAACAGGTCGTTCCAGTGGAAGGGCGCGAAGCAGGAGCCCGGTCTGACCCGGTCGGTGACCACCGCGGGGAGCACGACCCGGCCGCGCCGCGAGGCGACCTCCACGGCGTCGCCCTCCGCGACACCGAGCCGGAGGGCGTCGTCGGGGTGCACCTCGACGAACGGCGCAGGGTTGAGCTTGTTGAGCTTGGCGACCTTCCCCGTCTTGGTGAGGGTGTGCCACTGGTGCTGGAGGCGGCCGGTGTTGAGGACGAACGGATGCTCGTCGTCGGGCATCTCGGCGGCGTCGAGGTGCGGCCGCGCGTGGAAGACCGCCCGTCCGCTCGCCGTCGGGAAGACGGGACCGGGGCCGTCGCCGTCCACGTAGCGGATCGGGTTGCGGTCGGGGCCGCCGGGAGCGGCCGGCCATTGGACGGGCGTCTCGCGCAGCCGCTCGTACGTCACCCCGCTCACGTCGTAGCCGGTCGCCGGGTTCGCGGCGCGCCTGATCTCCTCGAAGACCTCCTCGGCGCTCTCGTACGCGAAGGCCTTCCCGTACCCCATGCCCTGGGCGACGCGGGCGATGATCATCCAGTCGGGGAGCGCCTCGCCGGGCGGGTCGGCCGCCGGCCGGGCGAGGGTGAGCGTCCGCTCGCTGTTGATCAGTACGCCCTCGGTCTCGGTCCACAGCGCGGCGGGCAGGACGACGTCGGCGTACGCGTTGGTCTCGGTGTCGGCGAACGCGTCCTGGGTGACGACGAGTTCGGCGGCCCGCAGCCCCGCGACGACGGTGGCGCGGTTGGCGACGGAGGCGACCGGGTTGGTGCAGATGATCCAGCACGCCTTGATCTCGCCGTCCGCCATGCGGCGGAAGAGGTCGACGGTGCCGGTGCCGGAGCCGTCCTCGCGGAGGGTGCCCGGCGGGAGCTCCCAGAGCTCCTCGGTGAAGGCCCGGTCCGCGGCGGAGAGGACCGAGCGCTGGCCGGGGAGGCCGGGGCCCATGTAGCCCATCTCGCGTCCGCCCATGGCGTTGGGCTGGCCGGTGAGGGAGAAGGGGCCGGAGCCGGGGCGGCAGATCGCGCCGGTGGCCAGGTGGAGGTTGATCAGGGCGTTGGTGTTCCAGGTGCCGTGGGTGGACTGGTTGAGGCCCATGGTCCAGCAGCTGGTCCACTCCTTCGCCGTGCCGATCCACTCGGCGGCGGTGCGGACGTCCTGCTCGGGTATGCCGGTGAGCGCGGCGACGGCCGCGGGCGGGTAGTCGGCGAGGAACGGCGGCATCGCCTCCCAGCCCTCGGTGTGCGCGGCGATGAAGCCGGGGTCGGTGTGGCCCCCGTCGTGCAGCAGGCGCAGCAGGCCGTTGAGGAGCGCGAGGTCCGTACCGGGCCTGATCTGGAGGAACAGGTCGGCCTTCTCGGCGGTGGCGGTGCGCCGGGGGTCGACGACGATCAGCTTCGCCCCGGCCTTGACCCGCTCCATCATGCGGAGGAAGAGGATGGGGTGGCAGTCGGCCATGTTGGAGCCGATGACGAGGAAGACGTCGGCCTTGTCGAGGTCGTCGTAGGAGCCGGGCGGGCCGTCGGCGCCCAGGGAGAGCTTGTAGCCGGTGCCTGCGCTCGCCATGCAGAGCCGGGAGTTCGACTCGATCCGGTTCGTGCCGACGAAGCCCTTGGCGAGCTTGTTGGCGAGGTACTGCGCCTCCAGGCTCATCTGGCCCGAGACGTAGAGCGCGAAGGCGTCGGGGCCGTGCTCGTCGACGACGGCCCGCAGCCGGCGGGCGGTCTCGACGACGGCCCGGTCGGTGTCCGTGGGGACGGGCTCGGCGGCCCGGTCCTCCCGGACGAGGGCGGTGGTCAGGCGACCGGGGGCGGCGAGCATGTCGGCCGTGGTGGCGCCCTTGGTGCACAGGCGCCCGCGGTTGGCGGGGTGGTCCTTGTCGCCCGTCGCCTTGAGGACCGTACGGCGGCCGTCGGCCCCCAGGCCGACGTCGAGGAGCATGCCGCAGCCGACACCGCAGTACGAGCAGACGGTCCGCACCTGCGTGGTGGCGTCGGCCCGTGGGTCCTGCGTGTCGTGTGGGGTCACGGGGGCGCCTCTCTGTGGAACCGTTCGAGCCCCGACCGTACGGAATGCCCGTTACGCCTGTGTCAACCGCGCCGATCATGGTCCGTAACGCCGGTCACACAGCGGCCGGGGGCGCGCTGTGAGGGTGCCGTCCTCGTGGGTCCACCGAGTCGGGCCCCGCCTGTGGTACTGCCTTACGGATACATCGTCACGTTTTTCCGTATTGCAGTGAAAGGTGACCTCTGTGCCGCAGGAAGACGAGAGGCCGGACGGGCGTCGGACCGGCGCCGAACGGGGAGGCCGGGAAGGGCTGCCGGTCACGGCCGACCTCCCCGGCCGTCCCGACCACCACCATCGCGCGCGGACCGACCGGATCGTGTTCGGGGTCACCGCCGGCCTCACCCTGGCGTTCGTCGTCTGGGGCGCCACGGCCACCGACAGCCTGGAGAGCGTCTCCAGCGACCTCCTCGACGGACTGATCCGCAACGGCGGCTGGGCGTTCATGCTCGCCGCGTCCGGCTTCGTCGTCTTCGCGCTGTGGCTCGCCATCAGCCGCTACGGCCGGATCACCCTCGGCCAGGAGAGCGAGGGCCCCGAGTTCCGGACCGTGTCGTGGATCGCCATGATGTTCAGCGCCGGCATGGGCATCGGCCTGATGTTCTACGGGGTGAGCGAACCCCTCGCCCACTACGGCACCCCGCCGCCCGGCACGCACCCCGTCGACTCGGCCGAGCGCATGCAGACGGCCATGGCCACCACGCTCTTCCACTGGACGCTCCACCCGTGGGCGATCTACGCCGTCGTCGGCCTCGCCATCGCCTACTCCACCTTCCGGCGCCGCCGCCGCCAGACCATCAGCGCCGTCTTCGTCCCGCTGATCGGCGAACGGCGGGCGTACGGCGGTCCCGGCCGTGTCATCGACATCCTCGCCATCTTCGCCACGCTCTTCGGCTCCGCCGCCTCGCTCGGCCTCGGCGCGCTCCAGATCGGCAGCGGCATGGAGGAACTGGGCTGGCTGGAGAAGACCGGCACCGGGCTGCTCGTCGGCATCATCGCCGTCCTCACCGTGGCCTTCGTCCTCTCCGCCGTCTCCGGCGTGGAGAAGGGCGTCCAGTGGCTCTCCAACACCAACATGGTGCTCGCGGTCGTGCTCGCCGTCTTCGTCTTCGTGGCGGGCCCCACGATCATCGTGCTCGACCTGCTGCCCACCTCCATCGCCGCCTACATCGACGACCTGCCGCAGCTCGCCGGCCGCACCGAGGCCACCAGCGGCGCGGACATCCACGACTGGCTCGGCAGCTGGACCGTCTTCTACTGGGCGTGGTGGATCTCCTGGACGCCCTTCGTCGGCATGTTCATCGCCCGCATCAGCCGGGGCCGGACCATCCGCCAGTTCGTCGGCGGCGTCATCCTCGTGCCCAGCACCGTCAGCCTCGTCTGGTTCGCGATCTTCGGAGGTACGGCGATGAAGCTCAGCGAGGAGGGCCGGCTGGCCGAGGAGACCACCCCCGAGGGGCAGCTCTTCGGCCTGCTCCAGGAGTTCCCCCTCACCGGGGTCATGAGCCTGCTCGTGATGGTCCTCGTCGGGATCTTCTTCGTGTCCGGGGCGGACGCCGCCTCCCTCGTCATGGGCACGCTCTCCCAGCGCGGCGCCTTCGAACCGACCCGCCCCGTCGTGGTCTTCTGGGGCGTGCTGACCGGAGCGGTCGCGGCCGTCATGCTCCTCGTCGGCGACGGCCAGGGCGACGCGCTCGCGGGACTCCAGAACCTCACCATCCTCGTCGCCGCGCCCTTCGTGCTCGTCATGATCGGCATGTGCGTGGCGCTCATGAGGGACCTGCGCAAGGACCCCCTGATCGTCCGTGGCGAGGTCGGGGTGGAGGTCGTCGAACTCGCCGTGATCGCGGGCCACGAGCGGTACGACGGCGACTTCGAGCTGCGGATCGGCCCCGGCGCGACGGATCTCGACGGGCCGTAGGGTGCGGGCGCGCCAGCGCCCGCACGCTCGCGCCGGACGCGCTCACTCCTCCTGGCTGGTGTAGCGGACGCGCACCCACAGCGGGAGGGCGAACCAGCAGAGGAGGTACCAGGCGAGGACCCCGGCGACGAGCCACGGTACGTACGTGTCGTCCGTGGCCACGCGCAGGATCAGGAGGAGCGCCGAGGTCAGGGTGGCGAGGAGGAGGACGATGCCGATGAACGTGAGCCGGGAGGCCCAGACGACGGCCTGGGGCTTGATCCGCCGCCCCGACACGATCCGGTGGAAGGCCACCGGGCCGATGAGCGCGCCGGTCGCCAGGGAGCCGAGGACGACCGTGACGATGTAGATCGTCTTGTCGGTCTGCGACAGCCCCTGGAAGAGCGGGGTGAAGACGACCGTGAGGAGGAAGCCGAGGAGGATCTGCACGCCGGTCTGCACGACCCGGATCTCCTGGATGACCTCCTGCCAGCGCCGGTCGGCGCGCTCCATCTCGGTCTCGCTCCGGCGGTCGTCGCGCGCTCCTTGCGGGTCGGTGTCCATCGGTGCTCCTCCGGTGGCTCAGGCCCGCCCCGCGGCCTTCTGGCTCCTGCGGGACAGGGAGTCGACGACCACGGCGGCCAGCAGCACCGAACCCGTGATCATGAACTGGACGGCGTTGCTCACACCCATGATGTTCATGCCCGACTGGATCGACCCGATCACCAGCGCGCCGAGCAGCGCCGACCAGACCGAACCGCGCCCGCCGAACAGGCTCGTGCCGCCGATGACCGCCGCCGCGATGACGTTCATCAGCAGGTTGCCGCCGCCGGAGGTCTGGCTCGCGGACTGGATCTGCCCGGCGAGGAAGAGGCCGCCGATCGCCGCCATGGCCCCGGCGATCGAGAAGACGCTCATCCGGACGAACGGCACGCTGATGCCCGCCCGGCGCGCGCCCTCGATGTTGCCGCCCACCGCGAAGATCCGCCGGCCGTACGTCGTGCGCCGCAGGACGAAGTCCAGCAGCACGAGCACGATCAGGAACACCAGCAGTGCCAGCGGGAGCCCCTGGTACTGGTTGAGGATGTAGGCGGTGACGAACGCGATCGCGGCGATCACGACCGTACGCAGCACGATCTCGGCGACCGGCCGGGACGGCACCCGGGCCGCCCGGCGCCGTTTCGCGTCGAGGAGCGAGGCGGCCAGGAAAAGCCCCACCCCGACGGCCGCCGTCACGTAGGCGGCGGCCGGGCTGTGGTAGATCGTCGAGTAGAGCTCGGAGACGATGCTCTCGCTCGGGATGTTGACCGTGCCGCTGGTGCCGAGCACCTGGAGCATCAGGCCGTTCCACGCGAGGTTGCCGGCCAGCGTGACGACGAAGGCCGGGACGCCGACCTCGGCGAAGAAGAACCCCTGGATGAGCCCGACGGCCGCCCCGCCCGCGATGGCGATCAGCAGCGCCAGCCACTCGTTCATCCCGTTCAGGACGTTGAGCACGGCGAAGATCGCGGCGCACAGGCCGCTGACCGAACCGACGGAGAGGTCGATCTCGCCCAGCAGCAGGACGAAGACGATACCGACGGCGATCATGCCGGTGCCGACGATCTGCTGGCTGAGGTCGGAGAGGTTCTGGGCCGAGAGGAAGGTGCTGTCGAGACTGCCGAACACCGTCCAGATGATGATCACGGCCAGGATCACGGGCAGGGAGCCGAGCTCCCCGCTGCGGAGCTTGCGGCGGAACTCGCCGAGGTACCCCTTGATGCCCTCCTCGCGGACCAGCAGGCGCGTGTCCACGGCCGGTACGGCACCTTGTGCCGGTTCCTGGGTGCCGGCGTCGCCGGAGCCCCCGGAGCCGCCCGCGCGGTCTCGGTCGCGGATCATCGCTCCTCCTCCCGCTTGCGGGCCTGCCGGCGGGTGACGGCGCTGTCGGTGGCTCCGGTGATCGCGGAGATGATCTCCTCGGTGGTCGTGGAGCGCCTGTCGAAGAAGCCGTTGTTCCGGCCGAGCCGCATCACGGCGATCCGGTCGGCCACCGCCATCACGTCCACCATGTTGTGGCTGATCAGGATGGTCCCGAGACCCTGCTCGCGGAGCCGCTCGACCAGGTCGAGCACCTGAGCGGTCTGCTCCACGCCCAGGGCGGCCGTGGGTTCGTCGAGGATGACGACCTTCGGCGCGCCGATCAGCGAGCGGGCGATCGCCACCGTCTGGCGCTGACCGCCGGAGAGGGAGGCCACCGGGATCCGGACGCTCGGGATGCGGATCGACAGGGTGTCGAGCAGCTCCCGGGCCCGCTGGTCCATGCGGACCTCGTCGAGCACGCCGAAGCGGCGCAGCTCCCGGCCCAGGAAGAGGTTGGCGACGACGTCGAGGTTGTCGCACAGGGCCAGGTCCTGGTAGACGGTGGCGATGCCGAGGTTCTGGGCGTCGTGGGGCCGGTTGATGGAGACCGGGCGGCCCTCCCACTCGATGACGCCCTCGTCGGGCGGGTTCACCCCGGCGATCGTCTTGACGGCGGTGGACTTGCCGGCGCCGTTGTCGCCGACGAGGGCGACGACCTCGCCGGCATGGACCTCCAGGTCGAAGCCCTTCAGGGCCTGGACCGCGCCGAACCGTTTGGAGATCCCCCGCAGTGTGAGCACGGCTGACTCGGGCAACCGAACCGCCTCCTCCGCTCGCCCGCTCGCACGGGCCGCTCCGCCCCACCGGGATGAAACGCCTCGCGGCTGCTGGAGGCGCTACTTCAGACCGGCCTCCTCGCAGGCGGCGGCGTAGGTCGGGGTGCAGATCTCGTCGACCGTGTAGAGGCCGTCCTTGACGACGGTGTCGTTGATGTTGGTCTTGTCGACGACGACCGGCGTCAGCAGGTTGGCCGGGACCTTCTGGCCACTGCCGCTGGTGACGGTGGTGGGCACCAGATCGGCCGGGAGCTCCTTGCCCTCGGCGAGGTCGACGGCCATCGTGGCGGCGATGTCGGCCTCCGGCTTGTACGGCTTCTCGACCGTGATGGTCTGGGTGCCGGCGAGGATCCGCTGGATCGCGTCGAGCTGGGCGTCCTGGCCGGTCAGCGGCACGTTCATGCCGGCCGCCGCGAGGGCGGTGGCGATGCCCGCGGCCAGTCCGTCGTTGGCCGAGTAGACGCCGACGATCTTGTCCTTGCCGAGCGAGCTGATCGCACCGGACATCTGCTGGTTGGCGTTGTTCGGGTCCCAGTTCGGCGTGTCGTACTCCTTGCCGATCTTCACCTTGCCGTCCAGGACGGAGTGCGCGCCGGCCTTGAACTCGGCCGCGTTCGGGTCGGTCGGCGACCCGTTGTGCATCACGATCTCGCCCGTCCCGGCCTTGTCGCCGAGCGCGTCGAGGAGCGCCTGGCCCTGAAGCTCGCCCACCTTGCGGTTGTCGTACGAGACGTACGCGTCCACGGGCCCCTGTGCGAGGCGGTCGTACGCCACGACCTTGACGCCCGCGTCATGGGCCTTCTGCACGGAGGACTGGATCGACTTGGCGTCCACGGCGTCCAGGATGAGGACCTTGTCGCCCTTGGCGAGCGCGGTGTTGACCTGCTGCTGCTGGGTCGTGGCGCTCTCGGCGGCGTTGTAGTAGTCGATCTGCGCCCCCGGCGCCAGCTCCTTGATCTTGGCCTCGATGTACGGCCGGTCGAACTTCTCGTACCGCGTGGTCTTGCTCTCCGGCAGGAGCAGTCCGATCCGCACGTCCTGTCGTGCGTCGGACTCCGAGCCCGGTTGGGCCGCTCCGCTCACGGACACCGCACCCAGGGCCAGTGCCGCGGCTCCGGCCAGGGCGATCGCGCTCCGCAATGTTCGGGACATGGAAGGCTCCTCTCGCACGTCCCGTCCCCTCGCCTCGTGAGCAAGGGAACAGAGATGCACTTATGGCCTATATATCGACACTAGCGGCAAGCTGGGGACCGGCAAGCGGGTGAACCGGCCGGTAACCTGGCGGCTGAGCGTCCGGCTCCCTGATCAGAAAGAGGTCGACGATGACCAATCTGGCTCTCAACCTGGCCCGTACTGCGGAGGCGCAGCCGGACGGCATCGCGATCCAGCTGGACGACCAGGCCCTGGACTACCGGTCGCTGGACGACCGCAGCGCCCGGGTGGCCGGCTGGCTGGAGAGCAAGGGCGTCGGACCGGGGGACCGGGTCGCGATCCTCCTGCCGAACATCCCGCACTTCGCCGTCGCCTACTACGGCGTGCTGCGCGCCGGCGCGGTCGCCGTGCCGATGAACCCGCTGCTCAAGTCGGGCGAGATCGGCTACGCCGTCGGCGACTGCGGGGCCCGGCTGATCCTGGCCTGGGGCGCGGCGATGGGCGAGGCCGGAGCCGCGGCGGCGGAGCTGGGCATCGAGTGCGCCGACGTGACGGACCCGGGCTTCGGCGCGGAGCTGGCCGCCGTCGAGCCGCGCGCGGGGGTCGAGGACCGGGGCGCCGCCGACCTCGCCGTCCTGCTCTACACCTCGGGCACCACCGGCCGCCCCAAGGGCGCCCGGCTCACCCACGGGAACCTGGGTTCCAACACGGAGGCCGTGGCCCGGGTGCTCGGCATGTCGGGGGCGGACACCGTCTTCGGCGGCCTGCCGTTCTTCCACGTCTTCGGCCAGACCTGCGGGCTGAACGCCGCCGTCCTCACCGGCGCCCGCGTCACCCTGCTGCCGCGCTTCGACGCCGCGAAGGCGCTGGAGATCCTCTCCCGGGACCGCGTCACGGTGATGGAGGGCGTGCCCACCATGTTCCTGGGCCTGCTCGCCGCCGCCGACGCGGCCGGCTCGACGGGTCTCGTCGACGGCGACGGCGGTCTGCGGCTGTGCGTGACCGGCGGCTCCGCGATGCCGGTGGAGGTGCTGCACCGCTTCGAGGCCGTCTTCGGCTGCGCCGTCGTCGAGGGCTACGGCCTGTCCGAGACCTCCCCGGTGGTCACCTTCGGGTCGCTCGACGGCCCGCGCAAGCCCGGGTCGATCGGCACCCCGATCGACGGCGTGCGGGTCCGGCTCGTCGACGACGAGGGCAAGGACGTCCCGGACGGCGACGTCGGCGAGATCGCCGTGCAGGGCCCGAACGTCATGGCCGGGTACTGGAACCGGCCCGAGGCCGACGCGGCCGCGTTCACCGACGGCTGGTTCCGCACCGGCGACCTCGCGCGGTGCGACGGGGACGGCTTCTACTTCATCGTGGACCGCAAGAAGGACCTGGTCATCCGCGGCGGGTACAACGTCTACCCGCGCGAGATCGAGGAGGTCTTCTACGAGCACCCGGCCGTGGCCGAGGCGGCCGTGGTGGGCGTCCCGCACGAGGTGCACGGCGAGGAGGTCGCGGCCGTCGTCACCCTGCGGCCCGGCGCCGAGGCCACGGCGGACGAACTGCGCGAGTTCGTGAAGGCCCGTGTGGCCCCGTACAAGTACCCCAGGATCGTCCGGCTGTCGCCGGGTCTGCCCAAGGGCCCCACCGGCAAGATCCTCAAGCGGGAGATCACGGTCGAGGGCTGATGCCCCCGGCCTCAGCGTCCGCCGTCGAGCCAGCCCCGGAGCAGCCGGCTGACCGCCGGCATCGCCGCGTAGGTCATGAGGACGTTGAAGACGCACGCCATCACCGCACTGCTGAGCACCAGCGGCAGTGCGGTGAGGTGCGGGGTCAGGAAGTAGCCGCCCAGCAGGGAGATGGGGTAGATCGCGAGGGTCGCGCTGATCGCCATCTTCCAGCGGGGCGGCGCCGGCCTCGTCGAGCCGGGTTTGGCGAACCACGTCTCCATGCCCGTCAGTTGCCGTCGCGCCACCTCGGTGTGGTGGTGACCCGTGCAGTCGGCGAACCACGCGGCCCGCTCCGGCGACTCCTGCCACGCCTGACACGCGGCGGCGTCACGGAAGCGGTGGACCAGGAACCAGGGGGCGTCGCCCCCGGAGGAGCGGAAGAGCCCGTAGCCGAGATGGCCGGGGAAGCGGGCGGCGCTCTCGAGGATGCCCTTCGCCCACAGCTCGAAGGCGGCCTCGTGGCCGGGCTCGACCCGGCGGGCTATCAGCAGCGTCACCTCGCCGGAGTCGGCGGGGACGTGCGTGTGCTCAAGGCTCACCGCGGTCATCGTTCTCCTCGTGATCACAGCGCGCCCGCGCACACTCTACGCGGCGGCCGCCCGGGCGGCCGCGGCCGGGCCGCGCGTCACCAGCCGAAGCGGCGGTCCACCACGGCGGCGAACTCCTCGAAGGTCAGGACCTTGTCGCCGTTCTGGTCGGCGGCGTCGAAGAGGGCCGCCGAGTCCTCGTCGCCCCCCACGCCCCAGACGGGGATGACCCCCTGCGCGACGAGCGTCGGACCCTTCGACCGGATGGCGCCGACGACCTCGGCCAGGGTGAGCGTGCCGTCGTGGTCGAGGTCGAGCGCGTCGAAGAGTGTGCGGGCCTTGTCGCTCATCGCGTGTCCTGTTCCCTGATCCCGGTGGCGAGGGGCGTCGTACCGGCCGACGCCGTTCGCCCGGAAGGACGCGCAATCCGCGCGCCGGGTTGCCTCCGGACGCTCACCCGTGCCCGGTCGAGCACCCCCGTGAGGCGGTGTCGCCTCAGGAGACGCGTACGGCGGACCAGCGGGTCACCGCGGTGAGATCGGCGCTGATCGCGGCCGCCGTCGCGAGGAGGTGGGGGAGCAGCTGGGCGAGGCTCTCCTCCGGTGCGCCGCGGCCCGCGTGCAGCGCCACGTTCACGGCGGCGACCACCCGGCCCCGGCCGTCCGTCACCGGCGCCGCGAGCGAGCGCAGCCCCTCCTCCAGCTCCTGCTCCACCCATCCGTAGCCGCGCCGCGCCGTCTCGGCGACCGCCTCGGCCAGCGCCTCGGGCGTCGCGACCGTGCGGGGCGTGAGCGCCTCGGGCCGCACGTTCGCCAGGGCCGCCGCGCGCTCCTCCTCGGGCAGGGCGCCGAGCAGGACCCGGCCCATCGAGGTCGCGTAGGCGGGCAGGCGGGTGCCGACCCTGATGTCGATGTGCATGATCCGGGAACTCGCCACCCGGGCGACGTACCGGATGTCCTCCCCGTCGAGCACCGCGACGGACGCCGACTCGTGGACGCGGAGCACCAGTTCGGCGAGGTGCGGGGTGGCGATCTCGACGAGCGTGAGGCCCGAGACGCGGGCGTGGCCGAGCTCCAGGACGCGGGGGAGCACACGGAAACCGTCCTCGTCCTCCCGCACGTAACCGAGGTGGCGGAGGGTGATCAGCGACCGCCGGGCGGTGGCGCGGGGGAGGCCCGTCAGCCGGGCGAGCTCGGACAGCCTGACCGGGCCGCGGACCGCGCCGAACGCGCACAGGACGTCCAGTCCGCGCGCGAGCGACTGCAGGAACCCCGAGCCCAGTTCCTCCTTGAGCTCCGCCGCACCGGGCCCGGCGGGCGGCTCGCCCCGCTCCGCCGAGGCGGCCCCGGCGAGGGCCGCCTCCATGGCCGCGACGGCCCCGCGGAGCGGCGCCAGGGCGGCATCGGCGAGGGACCCGATGTCGTGCCGGCTCGTGTGGCTGACCACGCTGACCGCGCAGACGACGGCCCCGGACCGGTCGTGCACGGGCAGGGCCACGGCGATCAGACCGGCCTCGATGAGCTGGTCGTCGGCCGCCCAGCCGTCCGTACGGCTCCGGTGCGCGCGGTCGCGGAAGCCGGCCTCGACGGCGTCCGTCGACCCGTCGGTTCCGGAGGGCGTACGGGGCGGGACTGCCGGGAACGCGGAGTCCAGCGGGTCCTCCCCGTGCCGCGCCCGCCAGGCCTCCCACTCCTCCTCCGTCCAGTCGGCGGCGAACAGCGCCCCGGGCGCGCAGCGTTCGGCCGGGAGGACGTCCCCCGCGCGGAACGAGATGGCCATGGCGCGCCGCCGCGCCGCCTGCGCCACGAAGCGCACGCCGTCCCCGTCGGGGACCGCCACGGACACCGACTCGTCGAGCGCGTCGGCGAGGGCGACGGCATGCGGCCCGACGGCCTCCGGCAGCCCCGTCGAGGACAGATAGGCGTTGCCCAGCTCGGCCGCGCGGGGCGCGAGCAGCAGGTCGCGCTCCTCGGCGCGGACGTACCCGAGCCGCAGCAGCGTCGTGGCTACCCGGTCGACGGTCGACCGGGCGAGCCCGGTGGCGCGGGCGAGATCGCCGGGGCGGTGACGGCTGCCCGGTCCGGCGGCCACCGCGCGCAGCACGGCGAGTCCGCGCCCCAGCGGCCCGACGAGCTCCTCCGGGGGCTCGTCCGGCTCCGTGCGCTGAGCCATCGTCTGGTCTCCTCCTGCTGGTCGCGAGCCGGTCACGATGCGGAAACCGTACCCGGCGCCGTTGACACGGCCCGCAGCGTGGGCCGACACTCACCCCGCGCTCGTTGATGAACATAAGTTCACCAGGCGAACGCATGCGCCGTCAATCCTCAGTGAAACGGGTCGTGAACATGGACAAAGTGGTGACATCCGCCGCCGAAGCGGTGGCGGACATCGGAGACGGCGCCTCGCTCGCCGTCGGAGGCTTCGGACTGAGCGGGGTGCCGGACGTCCTCATCCGGGCCCTGCACGCCCAGGGCGCCGGCCGGCTGAGCGTCGTGTCGAACAACTGCGGCGTCGACGGCGGCGGCCTCGGCGTCCTCCTCGCCGACGGCCGCATCGTCCGCGTGACGGGCTCCTACATCGGCGACAACAAGGAGTTCGCCCGCCGCTACCTCGGCGGCGAACTGGAGCTGGAGCTCACCCCGCAGGGCACCCTCGCCGAGCGGCTCCGCGCCGGCGGCTGCGGCATCCCCGCCTTCTTCACCCCCGCCGGCGTCGGCACCCAGGCCGCCGACGGAGGCCTCCCCTGGCGGTACGCCCCCGACGGCGGCGTCGCGGTCGCCTCCCCGCCGAAGGAGGTCCGCGAGTACGACGGCCGCCCCCACGTCCTCGAACACGGCATCACCACCGACTTCGCCCTGGTCCGCGCCGCCCGCGGCGACCGCCACGGCAACCTCGTCTTCCGCCGCTCCGCCCGGAACTTCAACCCGCTCGCCGCCATGGCCGGCCGCATCACGGTCGCCGAGGTCGAGGAGCTCGTGGAGCCCGGCGGACTGGACCCCGACGCGATCCACCTGCCCGGCGTGTTCGTGCAGCGCGTCGTGGCACTGACCCCCGAAGAGGCCGCCGCCAAGGGCATCGAGCGAAGGACGGTACGCACGCGATGAGCTGGACCAGGGACGAGATGGCGGCCCGCGCCGCCCGCGAGCTCACCGACGGCTCGTACGTCAACCTCGGGATCGGACTGCCGACCCGGGTCCCGGGCTTCCTCCCCGAGGGCGTCGACGTCGTCCTCCAGTCGGAGAACGGCCTCCTCGGCGTCGGCCCGTACCCCTACGCGGACGAGGTCGACCCCGACCTGATCAACGCCGGCAAGGAGACCGTCACCGTCCTGCCCGGCTCCTCCTTCTTCGACTCCTCGCTCTCCTTCGGGATGATCCGCGGCGGCCACATCGACACCGCCGTCCTCGGCGCCATGCAGGTCTCCGCCCGCGGCGACCTCGCCAACTGGGCCGTCCCCGGCCGGATGGTCAAGGGCATGGGCGGCGCCATGGACCTCGTCCACGGCGTCCGGCGGGTCATCGTCCTCACCGAGCACACCGCCAAGGACGGCTCCCCGAAGATCGTCGACACCTGCACGCTGCCGCTCACCGGCCGCGCCTGCGTCCACCGGATCATCACCGACCTCGGCGTCCTCGACGTCGCCGAGGACGGCCTGGTCCTCGTGGAGACCGCGCCCGGCGTGAGCGTCGACGAGATCCTCCGCCGGACCGGCGCACCCGTCTCCGTACCCGCGGCACTCGCCGCGACCGTCACCGTGGAGGAGACCCCGTGACCAAGGACGTCTACATCGTCGACGCCGTGCGGACCCCGGTCGGCCGCTACGGCGGAGCGCTCGCCGCGGTCCGCCCGGACGACCTCGCCGCCCACGTCCTGCGCGCCCTGCTCGACCGCACGCCCGCGCTCGACCCGGCCCGCATCGACGACGTGTTCCTCGGCAACGCCAACGGCGCCGGCGAGGAGAACCGCGACGTCGCCCGCATGGCCGCGCTCCTCGCCGGAGTGCCCGTCACCGTCCCCGGCGTCACCGTGAACCGCCTCTGCGGCTCCGGCCTGGAGGCCGTGATCCAGGCCTACCGCGCCGTCGCCGTCGGCGACGCCTCCGTCGTCCTCGCCGGTGGCGTCGAGTCGATGAGCCGCGCCCCCTGGGTGCTGCCCAAGCCCGACCGCGCCTACCCCGCCGGCCACCAGGAGCTCCACTCCACCACCCTCGGCTGGCGCATGGTCAACCCGCGCATGCCCGCCGAGTGGACCGTCTCCCTCGGCGAGGGGGCCGAACTCGTCGCCGAGAAGCACGCCGTCGGCCGCGAGGCGCAGGACGCCTACGCCCTCGCCAGCCACGCCAAGGCCGCCGAGGCCTGGGCCACCGGCGCCTTCGACGCCGAGGTCGTCCCCGTCGACGGCACCGGCCTCGCACGCGACGAGTCCGTCCGCGAGGACGGTTCCCTCGCCGCCCTCGCCCGTCTGAGGCCCGTCTTCCGTGAGGGCGGCACCGTCACCGCGGGCAACGCCTCCCCCCTCAACGACGGCGCCTCCGTCCTCCTGATCACCGACGAGGCCGGCCTGCGCGCCACCGGCCGCGAGCCCCTCGCCCGGATCACCGCCTCGGGCGTCAGCGGCATCGAACCGCAGTACTTCGGCCTCGGCCCCGTCGAAGCCGCCCGGCGCGCACTGGACCGGGCCGGCCGCGACTTCGCCGACCTCGCCGTCCTGGAGCTCAACGAGGCCTTCGCCGCCCAGGCCCTCGGCTGCCTCGCGGAGTGGCCCGAGCTCGACCCCGCCGTCGTCAACCCCCGCGGCGGAGCCATCGCGCTCGGACACCCCCTCGGCTCCTCCGGAGCCCGGCTCGCCGGAACCGTGGCCCACCAGCTCGCCGCCCTCGGCTCCGGCACCGGCCTCGCCACCCTCTGCATCGGCGTCGGCCAGGGACTCGCCCTCGTACTGGAAAGGTGACAGGACGTCATGACACTGACACAGCAGGACATCTCGCGCGAGATCGAGGGCGAGCGGAAGGACTACCTCGCCGCCGGCGTGGTCCGCCACCATCCCGCCCGGGACTACGCCCCCTACCGGAGCAGCGCCCTGCGCCACCCCCTCCGGCCGCCGGTCACCGTCCGCGACCCCGAGGCCGTCGAACTCTCCGGGCCCGTCTTCGGCGTCACCGACGTCACCGAGACCGACGCCGACCTGACCCTGGGCCACCCGGGGGAGCCGCTCGGCGAGCGGATCACCGTCACCGGGCGCGTCCTCGACCGCGCCGGACGCCCCGTCCGCGGCCAGCTCGTCGAGCTGTGGCAGGCCAACGCCGCCGGCCGCTACGCCCACCTCCGCGACCAGCACCCGGCTCCGCTCGACCCGAACTTCACGGGCTTCGGACGCTGCCTGACCGACGACCACGGCGCGTACACCTTCACCACCGTCAAGCCCGGCGCCTACCCCTGGCGCAACCACGACAACGCCTGGCGCCCCGCGCACCTCCACTTCTCGCTCTTCGGCACCGCCTTCACCCAGCGGCTCGTCACCCAGATGTACTTCCCCGGCGACCCGCTCTTCGCCTACGACCCGATCCTCCAGTCCGTCACCGACGACGCGGCGCGCGAGAGGCTCGTCGCCGGCTACGACCACGACCTGTCCACCCCCGAGCGGTCGCTCGGCTACCGCTGGGACATCGTCCTCGACGGCCCCGCCGCGACCTGGATCGAGGAAGGCCGATGAGCCCCGACCCGCAGACCCTCCCGCCCACGCCCTCGCAGACCGTCGGGCCCTTCTACGGCTACGCCCTGCCCTTCCCCGGCGGCCCCGACATCGCGCCCGCCGGACACCCCGACACCCTCACCGTCCACGGACACGTGTACGACGGAGCCGGCGCCCCGGTCCCCGACGCGATCGTCGAGATCTGGCAGCCCGGCCCCGACGGCGACCGCACCGGAGCCCCCGGCTCCCTCCGCCGCGACCCCGTCACCGGCGGGTACGCGGGCCGCGACGGCGTCACCTTCACCGGCTTCGGACGGATCGCCACCGACGCCGACGGACACTGGGCCGTCAGGACCCTCCCGCCGGGCGGCGTCCCGTACCTCTCCGTCTGCGTCTTCGCCCGGGGCCTGCTCCACCACCTGTACACCCGGATCTACCTGCCGGGCCCGGCCACCGACGCCGACCCGCTGCTCGCGGACCTCGCGCCCGAGCGGCGCGCGACCCTCCTCGCCACGCAGGAGAGGCCGGGCGTCCACCGCTTCGACATCCGCCTCCAGGGCGCCGAAGAGACGGTGTTCCTTGACTTCCGCTGAGCCCCTCCGCACAGGAGCAGGGGGCGACAAGGGCCCCGGCACCGACGCGTACGACACGAGCCCCGGCACCGACGCGTCCGGCACAGGCCTTGCCGCCGACGCGTACGGCACAGGCCTCGCCGCCGACGCGTACGACACGGGCCTCCTCGCCCCCGTCAGCGCGGGCACCGCCGCCGAGCGCACCACCGGCGACCAGGCCTTCCTTCAGGCGATGCTCGACGCCGAGGCCGCCCTGACCCGGGCGCAGGCCGCCCTCGGCCACGCCCCCGGCCCGGCTGCCGAGGCCGTGACCGAGGCGGCCCGCGCCGAGCGGTTCGGCACGCGGGGCCTCGCGCTGCGGGCCCGTGCCGGCGGCAACCCGGTCATCCCGCTCGTCACCGCGCTCACGGCCGCAGTCCCCCCGGCCGCCGCGCCCTACGTCCACCGGGGCGCGACCAGCCAGGACGTCCTGGACACCGCCACGATGCTGGTCGCGGCCCGCACCGTCCCGCTGATCACCGCCGAACTGCACCGGGCCGCCGAGGCGTTCGGGCGGCTCGCCGCCGCCCACCGGGACACCCCCATGGCCGGCCGCACCCTCGGCCAGCACGCCGTGCCCACCACCTTCGGGCTCAAGGCCGCCGGCTGGCGCCACCTCGTCCTCGACGCGGCCGAGCGGCTGAGCGCCCTGCGCCTCCCCGCGCAACTCGGCGGCGCCGCGGGCACCCTGGCGGCCTTCGAGTACCTGGCGGGCGCGCCCGGCAGCGGCCCGGAGCTCGCCGAGCGGTACGCGGCCGAACTCGGACTCGCCGCACCCGTCCTGCCCTGGCACACCCTCCGCACCCCGGTCGCCGACCTCGCGACGGCGCTCGCCTTCACCGCCGCGGCCCTCGGCAAGCCCGCCGGGGACGTCCTCCTGCTCGCCCGCACCGAGACCGCCGAACTCGCCGAGGGCAGCGGCGGCGGCTCCTCCGCCATGCCGCACAAGAGCAACCCCGTCCGCGCCACCCTCGTCGCCTCCGCCGCCCGCCAGGCCCCCGCGCTCGCCGCCGTACTCCTCGGCTCGCTCGCCGCCGAGGACGAGCGGCCCGCCGGCGCCTGGCACGCCGAGTGGCAGCCGCTGCGGGAACTGCTCAGGCTCGCGGGTTCCGCCGCACACCACACCGCCGAACTCGCCGAGGGCCTCCGCGTCCGCCCCGACCGGATGAGGGAGAACCTCCACCGCACCCGCGGCCTCGTCACCAGCGAGCGCCTCGCCGCCGCCCTGGCGGACGTCCTCGGCCGGGCCGAGGCCCGCGCCCTCCTCGACCGGCTGTCCCGGCGGGCGGCCGAGGAGGACCGCGAGCTCGCCGAACTCCTCGTCGCCGCCCCCGAGCTGACCGGCCGGATCACCGCCGAGCGGCTCCGTACCCTCGCGGACCCGGCCGGAGCCACCGGCGCGGCCCCCCTGCTCGTCGACCACGCCCTGCGGAGGCAGTCCTCCGCCGCACCGGAAGGCCGCCCGTGACCAGCGTTCTCCACCACCGGACCGACGGCCCCGCCCACGCGCCCGTCCTGATCCTCGGCCCCTCCCTCGGCACCTCGCTCGCCGTCTGGGACGCCCAGGTCCCCGCCCTCGCCCGCCGCCACCGGGTCGTCCGCTACGACCTGCCCGGCCACGGCGGCACCCCCGGCGGAGCGCCGGCCGACACCACCCCCGGCGCCACCCGCGTGGCCGACCTGGCGGCCCTCGTCCTCGACCTCGCCGACCACCTCGGCGCCGAGCAGTTCGCCTACGCCGGGATCTCCCTCGGCGGCGCCGTCGGCGCCCATCTCGCCGCCCACCACCCGGAGCGGGTCACCCGGCTCGCCCTCGTCTGCTCCTCGGCCCGCTTCGGCGAGCCCGCCGACTGGCACGAGCGGGCCGCCCTCGTCCGCGAGAAAGGCACCGACACCCTCGCGCCCGGCGCCCCCGGGCGCTGGTTCACCCCCGACTTCGCGGGCACGCACACCGCCGACCGCCTCGTCGACGACCTGTGCGCCGCCGACGCCGAGGGGTACGCGGCCTGCTGCGACGCCCTCGCCACGTACGACCTCCGAGCCGAGCTGCCCCGCATCACCGCGCCCACCCTCGTCCTCGCCGGGCGCGCCGACCCGGCCACACCCCCCGCCCACGCCCGCGAGCTCGCCGACGGCATCCCCGACGCGAGCCTCCTCGAACTGGCCGGCGCCGCCCACCTCGCCCCCGCCGAACGCCCCGAGGCGGTCCTCTCCGCACTCCTCGGCCACTTCGGCACCCCCGACTCCGACGACAACCGCCACGCCGAGGGCATGGCGGTCCGCCGGGCCGTCCTCGGCGACGCGCACGTCGACCGGGCCGTCGCCCGCACCACCGACTTCACCGCCGACTTCCAGGACTACATCACCCGCTGCGCCTGGGGCGAGATCTGGACCCGGCCCGGCCTCGACCGCCGGACCCGCAGCTGCCTCACCCTCACCGCCCTGATCGCCCACGGCCACCAGGAGGAGCTGGCGATGCACGTCCGCGCCGCGATCCGCAACGGGCTCACCCCCGAGGACATCAAGGAGGTGCTGCTGCACTCCGCCGTCTACTGCGGGGTGCCCGCGGCCAACTCCGCCTTCGCCACCGCACAGCGCGTCCTCACCGAGGACGGCACCCCGCTCACCCTCTGACGCGCCCGGCCCCCTCCGCCTCGCCCTCCCTCTCACGCTCACGGAGACCACCCATGCCCCGCACCACCGTCGGCATCATCGGAGCCGGACCGGCCGGCCTCCTCCTCTCGCACCTGCTGCACCGGCAGGGCATCGACAACGTCGTCCTCGAACTCCGCGACCGGGCCTACGTCGAGCGGCGCCAGCGCGCCGGCATCCTCGAACAGGACACCGTCGACGTCCTGCGCCTCTCCGGCGCCGGCGCACGCATGGACCGCCAGGGCCTGGAGCACCACGGCATCGAGCTCCGCTTCGACCGGCGCTCCCACCGCATCGACTTCCCCTCCCTCACCGGCGGCCGCTCGGTCATGGTCTACGCCCAGACCGAGGTCGTGAAGGACCTCATCGCCCTGCGGGAGGAGGCCGGCGGCACGGTCCTCTTCGAGGCCGAGGCCCTCTCCGTCGACGGCGTCGAGACCGACCGCCCCAGCGTCCGCTACCGCCACGACGGAGCCGAGCACACCCTCGACTGCGACTTCGTCGTCGCCTGCGACGGCTTCCACGGCATCGGCCGGCGCACCCTGCCCGAGGACGTCCTCACCGTCACCGAGCGCACCTACCCCTTCTCCTGGCTCGGGATCCTCGCCGACGTCGCCCCCTCCTGCGACGAGCTGATCTACGCCCACCACGAGCGCGGCTTCGCCCTGCACAGCATGCGTTCGCCCGAGGTGAGCCGCCTCTACCTCCAGGTCGACCCGGACGACTCCACGGACAACTGGCCGGACGAGCGGATCTGGGACGAGCTGGAGGCCCGCTTCGCCGTCGACGGGGACTGGGAGCTGAAGCGCGGGCCCATCACCGAGAAGAGCATCACCCCGATGCGCAGCTTCGTCGCCGAGCCCCTGCGCCACGGGCGCCTCTTCCTGGCCGGGGACGCCGCCCACATCGTGCCGCCCACCGGGGCCAAGGGCCTCAACCTCGCCGTCGCCGACGTGACCCTGCTCGCCCGGGCCCTCACCCGTCACCACGCCCGGGGCGACGAGTCGCTGCTCGACGCCTACTCGGAGACCGCCCTGCGCCGGGTGTGGCGGGCCGAGCACTTCTCGTACACGATGACGACCCTCCTGCACAGCAGCCCGGACGACACCGATTTCGACCGCGCTCTGCGCCTCTCGCACCTGCGCTACCTCGCGAACTCGGGCGCGGCCTCGGCCTCGCTCGCGGAGAACTACGTCGGCTTCAGCGACAACTGACACTACGTCACCACCCTTCCGGCAGGGCGGCCGCGCACGCGGCCGCCCTCTGCGCGCCGCCCCGCCGACCTCGGGGAACGCCGATCCCGAGGCCTTACGTCAACACCATTGACCTTGAATCGTCCGGAGAGGTCTCATGGCGGCACCTCGCAGGCCCGCACCCCACCTCCGCGATCTCAAGGAGCCCGCCGTCATGGATCCCCTCGTTTCGCTCCGGGACGCCGACCCGACCCCGTTCTGGCTCGACAGCCCCGAGAAGCCGCAGTCCGAGCCCGCCCTCGTCGGCGCGACCACCTGCGACCTCCTCGTGGTCGGCGGCGGCTACACCGGACTCTGGACGGCCCTCGTCGCCAAGGAGCGGGACCCCTCGCTCGACGTGCTCCTCGTCGAGGCCGACGAGGCCGGCGGCGCCGCCTCCGGGCGCAACGGCGGCTTCGTCGAGTCCAGCCTCACCCACGGCCTGCACAACGGCCTCTCCCGCTGGCCCGACGAGATCGGCCTCCTGGAGCGCCTCGGCCGCGAGAACCTCCAGGCCATGGAGGACACGCTCGTCCGCCACGACATCGACTGCGACTGGGAGCGCACCGGCCTCCTCGCCGTCGCCACCGAGCCCTACCAGGTCGCCCTCCTCCAGGAGGAGGCCGAGACCGTCGCCCGGTACGGCGGCGCGTCCGAGTACCTCGACGCCGAAGCCGTACGCGCCGAGATCGACTCCCCGACCTTCCTCGCCGGCCTGTGGAATAAGCGCGACGTGGCCATGGTCAACCCGGCCCGCCTCGCCTGGGGCCTCAAGCGGGCCTGCCTGAAGCTCGGCGTCCGCCTCCACGAGCACACCCCCGCCCTCTCGCTCGACGAGCAGGGCCACACGATGGCCGTCCGCACGCCCTACGGCCGGATCACCGCCCGCAAGGTGGCCCTCGCCACCAACGCGTACCCCTCCCTGCTCCGCCGCCACCGGCCGTACACCGTCCCCGTCTACGACTACGCGCTCATGACGGAACCGCTCACCGAGGACCGACTCGCCTCCGTGGGCTGGCGGAACCGGCAGGGCTTCGCGGACATGAACAACCACTTCCACTACGTCCGGCTCTCCGCCGACAACCGCATCCTGTGGGGCGGTTACGACGCCGTCTACCGCTACAACGGACGCGTACGCCCCGAGTACGACCAGCGGCACGAGACCTTCGCGACCCTCGCGCGCCACTTCTTCACCGCCTTCCCCCAGCTGGAAGGCGTGCGCTTCAGCCACACCTGGGGCGGCGCGATCGACATGAGCACCCGCTTCTGCGTCTTCTTCGACACCAGCCACCGGGGCAAGGTCGCCTACGCCGCCGGCTTCACCGGACTCGGGGTCGGAGCGACCCGCTTCGGCGCGGAGGTCGTGCTGGACCTGCTCGAAGGAGCCCGCACCGAACGCACCTCGCTGGAACTGGTCCGACGCAAGCCGCTGCCGTTCCCGCCCGAGCCGGTCCGCTCCGTGGGCATCGGCATCACCCAGTGGTCCATGACCCGCGCGGACCGCTCGGAAGGCCGCCGCAACCTCTGGCTGCGCACCCTGGACCGCCTGGGCCTGGGCTTCGACAGCTGATCCCGTCCGGCTGCGCGGGCGCCGAGGTGCGCGGCCGGGCCCCGGGGAGCCCGGCCCCGGCCTCACGGTAGAGTTGCCCGTTCCCTTCTCCCGCCTCCCGCCACCCCTGCGCACGAGCGCGACGCGGGGCCGCACGTCCCCGCCCGCGCACGGCGGGTGTGCCCGAGCACGACAGGTTCCCGTTCCCGTGTCCTCCTCCGTATCCGTCGTGTCCCCGCTCGCGCGCCTGCGCGGCCTGAAGCCGGAGTGGGTGGGCGACCCCAGGGTCTGGCGCACCGAGGTGCTCGGCGGCCTGGTCGTCGCGCTGGCGCTGATACCCGAGGCGATCTCGTTCTCGATCATCGCCGGAGTGGACCCGGCGGTCGGACTCTTCGCCTCCTTCACCATGGCCGTGGTGATCTCCGCCGTCGGCGGCCGGCGGGCCATGATCTCCGCGGCGACCGGCGCCGTCGCCCTCGTCATCGCGCCCCTGAACCGCGAGCACGGGCTCGGCTACCTGATCGCCGCCGTCATCCTCGCCGGTGCCTTCCAGATCGTCCTCGGAGCGCTCGGAGTGGCGAAGCTCCTGCGGTTCGTCCCGCGCTCCGTGATGTCCGGATTCGTGAACTCCCTCGCGATCCTGGTCTTCATGGCCCAGGTCAAGGAGCTGTTCGACGTGCCCTGGGCCGTCTGGCCGCTGTTCGCCGCCGGGATCGCCCTGATGGTGTTCTTCCCCCGGGTGACCACGGCCGTCCCGGCCCCGCTGGTCTCGATCGCCGTACTCACCGTGATCACCGTCGCCGCCGGGATCGCGGTCCCGACGGTCGGCGACAAGGGCGACCTGCCGTCCGCCCTGCCCGTCCCCGGACTGCCCGACGTGCCGTACACGCTCGACACACTCACGCTGATCGCCCCGTACGCGCTCGCGATGGCGCTGGTCGGCCTGATGGAGTCGCTGATGACGGCCAGGCTGGTCGACGAGATCACCGACACCCGCTCCAGCAAGACCCGCGAGTCGATCGGCCAGGGCATCGCCAACATCGTGACCGGCTTCTTCGGCGGCATGGGCGGCTGCGCGATGATCGGCCAGACGATGATCAACGTCAAGGTCTCCGGCGCCCGCACCCGCCTGTCGACCTTCCTGTCCGGCGCGTTCCTGATGGTGCTGTGCATCGTCTTCGGCCCGGTCGTCTCCGACATCCCCATGGCCGCCCTCGTCGCCGTCATGGTGATGGTGTGCTTCGCCCAGTTCGACTGGCACTCCTGCGCCCCGAGCACCCTGCGGCGACTGCCCGCCGGGGAGATCGCCGTCATGGTGATCACCGTGGTCTGCGTGGTGGCCACGCACAACCTCGCCGTCGGGGTCGTCTGCGGCTCGGTCACCGCCATCGTGATCTTCGCCCGGCGCGTCGCCCACCTCGCCGACGTCACGTCCGTCACCGGTCCCGACGGGAGCACGGTCGTCTACCGCGTCACCGGCGCGCTGTTCTTCGCCTCCTCCAACGACCTCGTCGGCCGCTTCGCGTACGCCTCCGACCCCGGCAGGGTCGTCGTCGACCTGTCCGCCGCGCACATCTGGGACGCCTCCTCCGTCGCCGCGCTCGACGCCGTCGAGACCCGGTACGCCCAGCGCGGCAAGACCGTGGAGATCATCGGCCTCAACGGCCCCAGCGCCGCCCTGCACAAGCGGCTCAGCGGCGGACTCCTCCCGGCCGAGTGAGGGCCACCGGCCCGGCGACCCCGTACCGGCCCGGCGACCCGGTACAGGGCCGGTGACCCTCGCCCCCGCCGTCAGCCCGTGTGGACCTTCAGTGCCGTACGGACCGCGGACTCCAGGGCGCCCTCGATCCACGCGGGCTTGATCGACGTGTGGCACCCCGCGAAGTGGAGCGGCCCCTCGGAGGTGGGGACGTCCGGGAACAGCTCGGTGTGCTGCCCCGGGAAGAGCACCGAGGCCTCCCCGTACGCGTAGGGATCACGCATCCACGACTGGGTCCTGCACCTGTTGGTGAAGAAGACCTCACAGCGTCGGCCGAAGACGGCCTGCACACCGGCGAGCGCCCGCAGGTACCGCTCCTCGTCGGCGAACGCGTCCCACTTCAGGGCGTCGTCGGCCCAGCTGTAGGAGGCCAGCATGATGCCGCCGGCGCTGCCCTCCACGGGGGTCGCGTGCTCGAAGTACATGAAGCGGTTGGCGTTGTCGCCGACCGCCCCGCCGCCCCGAACGTGCGCGGCCTCCGGGTCCCGGCCGGCGCCGGGCCGGAAGACGGAGAAGTACTCCTTGAGACCGTCCGGGACCGTCACCCCCAGGTCCTTCACGGACCGGTGCGCGCCGAGGTACTCGGCGTGCCCGACCCGGCCCGCCCGGTACCGCTCGTACAGCCCGTCCTCGACGGAGTCCAGCGCCTCCTTCCACTCCGCCTCGGTGAACTCCCACCAGCGCCGGGAGAACTCCAGCAGCACCTTGGTCGCCGCGTCGTAGTGCAGCTCCGTGACCGCCCGGCGCTTGCCGTAGGACAGCGGGGGGTCGAACGTCACGTGCCGCAGCCCGGAGAAGGGGACGGTGACGATCGCCTCGTCGCCCTCGAAGACCTCCGTGACCCCTGCCTCGCCGGTCGGGACGGACTCGGAGACGGTGTGCACCCTGACCTTGCCGCCGCGCCGCTCGATGCGTACGGCGCGCCGGTCGAGCCGCACCTGTCCCTTCACCGGCTCGTACAGCGCGTCGGCGAGGATCGCGGTGCCGCCCTTGAGCTCCCAGAACCTCGTCCGGGGGTCGATCAGCGCCGCGGAAAGGAAGCTGTGCATGAAGGAGAGGTGCAGCCGCGAGGTGAGGTTCTGGATCGTGCCGACGAGGTCGACGGTGCGGACGTCCAGCCCGGCGACCTCGGTGAGGTACCGGTACATGGACCAGTGGCCGTACCGCCGCAGGATCTCGGCCCAGCCCTCGACGAGGGCCGTCCCCTCCTTGTCGCGGACGAGCCGGCGCGCGGGTTCGAGGGCGTCCGCGAGGATCGCGGCGGCGGTCCTCGTGCGGTGGTCGCCGGTGACGCCGAAGGTGTCGTTGATCCGCGTGGGGTCCTTCTCGTAGTCGGCCCGGCGCTCATGGACGCCGTTGACGTGGATCCAGGTGCGGTCGGCCTTCTCCGAAGGGTTCCCGACCTCCACGTCCACCAGGTGGAACTCCTGGCGCGGGAGGGCGCACTTCTCGATCAGCGCCATGAGGAGCGGGTGGCTCTCGGGCAGCCGCATCGCGCCGGCCTCGGCGTACTGGAGGGGGTCGGCGAAGGGCTGCGCCCCGTTCTCGTGGCCGCCCTTGCGGAAGGTCTTGATGCGGCCGCCGACGCGGTTGCCGTTGGCCTCGATCACCACGACGTCGTGGCCGGCCCGCTTGAGCAGGTCGGCGGCGAGGAGCCCGGCCGGTCCGGCGCCGACGACCAGGACCCGCTTCGTGGCCTTCGCCGGGCGGGCGGGCAGGCCGTTCTCGACGATCCTCAGATAGCGCGGGACGAGCGGCTCGTCGTGCCCGTCGTAGACGGCGATGGCGCGGGCGACGGTGGCGTACGCCCGCGGGTCGGTGCCGGGCGGCGCGGCGGCGGGCGCCGTGACGGGCGCGGTGGCCGGGCTCCACGCGGTCGCGGGCGCGGCGGTCGCGGCGGCCAGCCCGGCGGCGAGCACCGAGGCACCGGTCGCCGTGACGACGGAGCGCCGTGAGGGAGAGCCGAGGTCCTGAGCGGGGGTGTCATGTGTATTCATCGCGCACACACTCGACGCACGGGCGTGCCAGGGCCAGCACCTTCACACGGACGGGAAGGTAAACCACTCGTCCTGCTATATGACGAGCTCCTGCGGGGGAATTGCCTGGTCAACACCCCGATCGGCCGCCCGCCGTCCGGGTGGGCGGCGGCGGTGCGGGCTGACGGCGGGCGGGCGGCACCAGAGTGCCGCCCGCCCCTTTCAGGCACCCGTCAGGAGCTCGTGAGGACGACCAGCTGCCGGGTCGCCCGGGTCATGGCGACGTACCGGTCGACCGCTCCCTCGATGCCCTCGCCGTACGTCTCCGGGTCGACCAGCACGACCAGGTCGAACTCCAGCCCCTTCGACAGCTGCGGCGTCAGCGACCGCACGCGGGCCGTCGCGGGGAACGAGGGGTCGCCGATGACGCAGGCGATCCCGTCGGGGTTCTCCGCGAGCCAGGTGCCGAGGACCGTGTCGAGCTCCGCGACGGAGCCGTGGACGACGGGGATGCCGCTGCTGCGGATCGAGCTCGGCACGTTGGCGTCGGGGAGGGCGGCCCGGATCACCGGCTCCGCCTCCGCCATGACCTCCTCGGGCGTCCGGTAGTTGACGCCGAGCGAGGCCACCTCGATCCGGTCGAGCCCGACCCGCTCCAGCCGCTCCCGCCATGACTCGGTGAAGCCGTGCCGGGCCTGCGCGCGGTCACCGACGACGGTGAAGCTCCGCGACGGGCAGCGCAGCAGCAGCATCTGCCACTCCGCGTCGGTCAGTTCCTGCGCCTCGTCCACCACGACGTGCGCGAACGGGCCGGCCAGCGGGTCCACGTCGGCGCCCGGCAGCGCGGACTCGTCGATCAGGCTGTCCTGGAGGTCCCGGCCGCGCAGCATGGTCACCGCGCCCTCGCCGTCGGCATCGGCCTCGACGATGTCGCTGATGACGCCCGCCATGCGCGCGCGCTCGGCGGCGACGCCGGCGTCGTGCCGCCGCTTGCGCAGCGAGGCCTTCGGGTCGCCGAGCCGCTGCCGTGCCGCGTCCAGGAGCGGCAGGTCGGAGACCGTCCAGGCGTGCGGGTCCTCGCGCCGCAGCGTCCGGACCTCGTCGCGGTCGAGCCAGGGGGCGCACATCCGCAGATAGGCGGGGACCGTCCACAGGTCACCGACGACGTCGGCCGCTTCGAGGATCGGCCAGGCCTGATGGAGCGCGCCGACCAGCTCCCTGTCGTGCCGGAGCGCCCCGCGGAACTGCTCGGGCGACACGGAGTCCCCGTCCCCGTCCTCGGATCCGTCCCCCTCCCCGTATCCGGCCGCGTCGAACTTGTCCCACAGGATCGTGGCCAGTTCCTCCCAGACGAGGTCGCGTGCCTCGTTGTGCGGGGTGCTCGGCCCCGGCGCCTCGAACGCCTCGACCCACTCCTCCGCGCTCAGCCGGATGTCGGCCCAGGGCGTGCTGACCGTCATGGCCTCCGTGGGCGGGTCCTCGTAGAACCGGACGGCCTTCTCGATCGCCTTCACCATGCCGGCGGACGACTTCAGGCGGGCGACCTCCGGGTCGGCCTCGACCGGTGCCGACGCCCCTTCGGGCACGAGGTCCCGCAGGGTGCAGGTCCGCACGCCCTCCTCGCCGAGGCTCGGGAGGACGTCGGCGACGTAGGCGAGGTACGGATCGTGGGGGCCGACGAAGAGCACGCCGCCCCGACGGTGGCCGAGACGGGGGTCGGAGTAGAGGAGGTAGGCGGAGCGGTGGAGCGCCACGACGGTCTTGCCGGTGCCGGGGCCGCCGTCGACGACGAGGGCGCCGCGGGACCCCGCGCGGATGACGGCGTCCTGGTCGGCCTGGATCGTGCCGAGGACGTCACGCATCCGGGCCGAGCGGTTGTTGCCGAGGCTCGCGATGAACGCCGACTGGTCGTCGAGCGCGGCGTGCCCGGCGAAGGCGTCCCGGGTGAACACCTCGTCCCAGTAGTCGCTGATCCGGCCGGCGGTCCAGCGGTACCGGCGGCGGCTCGCGAGACCCATGGGGTTGCCGTGGGTCGCGCCGAAGAAGGGCTCGGCCGCGGGGGAGCGCCAGTCGACGAGCAGCCGGCGCCCCGAGCTGTCGGTGAGGCCGAGCCGCCCGACGTACAGAGGCTCGGAGCCGTCCGCGGGAACCATGTGCCCGAGACAGAGGTCCAGGCCGAAGCGGCGCAGCGCGCGCAGGCGGGCGGTCAGCCGGTGGACCTCGATGTCCCGCTCCATCGCCTCACGGCCGACGCCGCCGGGGGCCCGGAGCTCGGCTTCGAGACGCTCGGACAGTTCGGCGATCACCTGGTCGAGGCTCTCCGCGACGGCCGCGAAGTGCTTCTCGTCGCCGGCGATCAGGGCCGGGTCGGCCTTGGCGGAGAGACGGTCGGGCAGGTCGAACGCGCGGGTGGTGAGGGTGGTCATGTCGTCAGATCCGTTCCGAGGCGGCAACGATCTCCCGTTTCTGCAGGTCTGGGGCTTGGATGAGAGATTCTGCGGTACGACCGGGGCCTTGCCGCAAGCCCCCCTGTGTGCTATAAGTTGTAAGTGGCGAGGAGTGTGTACGTCCTCCGGCCGCCCCCACTTCTCCCTCCTCCCCACCCTTCTCGGTCGGCGCCTGACCTCCGCCCCGCCGATGAGGGGTCTTGCCCGCGGGACGGTCCGGATGGAGGATCGCACCGTGATCGACAAGGGTGGGGACACGAGGGGAAGGGCCGTCGCGCCGTGGGGTCGATGATCAAGGGAGACAACAGCTTCGTACCGTCCGTCGCGCTGCGGATCGCCGTGCGGGGCGGGGTGGACGCCATGGCGCTGCTGCTCACGGACGGCGGGGCGGTCGGAGGCGACGGAGACGTCGTCTTCCACGGAGCTCCGACGCATCCGTCCGGAATCGTCCGGCTGACGGACGTGGGCGACGGAACGGCGTGGCTGGACGCCGCCCTCCCGACGGTCGAGGAGCGGATCACCCGCCTCCTGGTGGTCGGCTCGACGGACGACGGCAGAACGATGCGGGACGTCGCGGGCCTGTCGGTGGAGGCGTTCGCCCCTGACGGCACGTCGGTCGCGCGGTACGACGTGACGGACGGTGGTCCGGAGACGGCGATGGTGCTGGCGGAACTGTACCGGCGGGCAGGCGGCTGGAAGTTCCGGGCGGTGGGCCAGGGATACGCGAACGGCCTCGCGGGCCTGGCCACGGACCACGGGGTCGACGTGGCGCGACCGACGGCGGCGCAGACACCACAGCCGGTGCCGGTGCGGGTACCCGCGTCGGCGCCGGTGCATGTGGCCGCGCCGCAGCCGGTGCCGTTCCAGGTACCCGCGTCGCAGCCGGTGCCGTTCCAGGCACCCCCGTCGCAGCCGGCGCCGGTGGCGGAGCCCGCCCCGGCCTTCGCGCCGCCGTCGGAGCCGCAGGCCTCCCCGTACGGACCCGTCTGGTCGTACGGGCCGGTCTTCCCGCCGTACGTCCAGAGCGGCCGGGACAACGACGTGATCTCCGTGGGCGGGCTCCCGCCGGGCCCGGTCGTCGTGCACCTGGAGGTGCGGGGCGACGGGTACACGGGCCTGACGGTCCTCGACTGGAAGAACAAGGAGAAGGACTACCTCGTCAACAGCACCGAGGAGGACTTCCGGGGCCGGGTGCTCACCACGGTGCCGAGCAAGGGGAACCTGCGCCTCAGGCTGGAGGCGGAGGGGCCGTGGCGGGTGGAGGTGTCGCCGCTGGCGGCGGCCTGCGTGCTCACGGAGCACGAGCAGGAGTTCCGGGGTCCCGACGTGCTGCTGCACACAGGAGGAGTGGCCGACCTCACCATCCAGTACGGCGGCGACGACAACCTGATCGTGAACGTGTACGAACTCGCCCGCCACGACGACCACACGGCCCTGCCCCGGGACGAGAACCTCGTCAACGAGATCGGCGCGCGGCGCGAGACCGTGCCGCTGCCGGAAGGGCCGCTCGTGGTGCAGTTCGAGGCGGCCGACGGCCCGTGGCGGGCGAGGCTGAGGCGGGTGTAGCGGGGGAGGGTGCCCCCGTTCGGAGGCGGGACCGGGCGCGCCCGTGTCCGTCGGCACCTCGCTCCGTTGTGAGGGTATGACCTCGACACGACGTATCTCCTCGGTCCTCGCCGTCGCCGCGGCCTTCTCGTGCCTCGGCGCGTCGGCGGCGCAGGCCGTCTCCGTCGCCACCCCGCTCGGCCCGCCGATCAACCCGGTGAGCGAGCTCGACGCGGTCGCGACGACCGGCATCCCCGAGGAGTCCCGCGCGCAGTTCCCCGGCATCGAGAGCCAGCTGGGCGGCCTCGGGCGGCTGAACGAACTGCGCCAGCTCCACCAGCTCACCGACCAGGCGGCCCCGGTCACGGGCCTGCTCCCCGAGATCTCCACCTGACCGACCCCGCCCGACCCACGAGGCGCGCGTGACGCCCCGGACCGCGCGCCTCCCCTCCGGCACCGTGCAGCAGGACAGGCACGGTGCCGGAGGGCTGTCCGGCTCCGTTCAGGGCGTGGGGAGGCCGCCGGTGCGGCGGGGCGGTGGGCCGAACTCGACCGGGACACCGGGGGAGTACAGGACGCTCACGGGCGCGCCGACCGGGTGGGGCAGGCCGGCCGCCGCCACGAGGTTCTCCTCGCAGGCGAGCAGTTCCGCCCGGTGCAGCGGCCAGCGCGGGTGCGCGTTCGGGAGGTAGAGCGGGCGTCCGAAGAAGGCGGTGTGCATGCCCCAGCGGGCCGTCAGGAAGTGTTCGAGCTCGTTGGGGGACTCCACGCGCTCCCCGACCCGCAGCACGATCCGGCTGTGCGCGCCGCGCGGCCCCGGCAGGCGCCGGCTGCTGGAGTACGTGACGGTGGCGCCGTCCTGGCGGACGGCCATCCTCGACCAGACGTACGGCAGGCGGAACAGGGCGCGGCCGAAGGCGACGGGAACGAGCCGCGACGCGTCGAGCGAACGGAACACCACACCGCGCCTGCCCTGCGCGTCCACCGAGTAGAGGCGCACGTTGGTCTCGGGGAAGCTGCCCAGGTAGGGCACGCCGGGAAGGCGGAACCATCCGACCCGGTGCATCCGGAAGGCGACGAGCCCGACGTACGTCACACCGTGCAGGGTGTCCGGCACGGTCCCGGACGGGAGCAGCGGGGCGACCACGGCGGGGTCGACGGGCCAGTGGAGGAAGGCCAGGTCGAGCCAGGACTGGGTCAGGAGGGGACTCGGTGGGGCATGGGGCGGGTCGGGCGTTACGGGTTCCGGGGCGGGCGGCGCGAGCGTCACGCCGACCAGGATCGCAGAGCCCCCGCCGCACGCGGCGGGCCCTTGCCCTTGTTCCAGGAACCGTCGAAGGAGGACTCCTGCACCTGGACGTTCCTGGCGCTCTCGGTCACGACGGCGTGGAAGCCGGTCATCCGCGTCGCGACCCGCCGGATCCGGACGTCGGCGGCCCACTTGAGGACGCTGCCGTGCTGCGCGTACTCGGGGGCGATGTTCCCGAAGTTCGCCTCGGCGTCGGCCGGGGTGACGTCGTACGCGCCCCCGCCGGGCTTCGGCATGCCGTCGAGTTCCTGGGTGAGGGCGAGGTCCTCGATGCCGACGCCCTGGACGACCTTCAGCGGCGTCACACGGCTCGGGTGGACGGTGCCGCCGATCGCGGCCGAACCGTCGGAGGTCGAGTCGACCGGCAGGTCGTACTCAAGCGGCTTGTCGAGGGTGAGGTTCTCGCCGGCGGTGTCGACGGCGGCGATCCGGAAGATCTGCTGCCGCGTATGCAGGTTCACGTACCTGGACGGGTCGTCGATCGTCTGCTGCCGGTAGAACTTCGCGGTGTTCGCGGCACCGACCCAGAGAGGTGGGCAGGCCGCGTCCGGGTGGGCCTCGGCCGCGCCGGGGAGCGGGGCGCCGCCCCGGTATCCGGGCCTGCTCCGGTCGGGCAGCCCGGGGATCGGGGCGCGGCGGTTGGTGCTGGTGAGGTCAGAGCGGAGTGGTCGGTGTCGATGAGGCCGGGGCGTCCGTGGCACAGGGCGTCCTCGGGGGGCGAATGGATAGGAGTCTTCCTGACCATTGGCCGGGAGGTCAGGGAGAGTTCGGAGGGCGCCGCGCAAGACTCCTGACGAGATCCGTATATCTGACTGGCATTCAGGTCTGTGGTCGAAGAGGGGTGCCGTCCGTGGAACGGGTCGCTTCGCCGCGCCCTGCCCGGGGGAGCGGGGCGCGGCGAAGCGACCCGACGTCTTGGGTCCGTGCGGGTGCGAGGCTCAGGCGGCGTCGGACGGCGGCTGCGTGGACCGCATGGCCTCCTGGGCCCGCTTCGCCATCTCCTCCTCGGGGACGTCCTCCACGTGCGTCGCGAGGTTCCAGCGGTGGCCGAAGGGGTCTTCGAGCTGCCCGGTGCGGTCGCCGTAGAACTCGTCCTTGACCGGCTGGAGCTCTTTCGCGCCCCGTGCGAGGGCCTTGGCGAAGACCGCGTCGACGTCCTCCACGTACAGGTGCAGGGTGACGGGAGTGCCGCCGACCACCTTGGGCGAGCGGAAGTCCAGGCCGGGGAACTCGTCCGCGAGCATGACCACCGAGTTGCCGAAGGCCAGCTCGGCGTGGCCGATGATCCCTCCGGGTGCGGGCATCCGCATGCGCTCGACCGCGCCCAGCACGGACACGTAGAAGTCGATCGCGTCCGCTGCTCCGTCGACGCAGAGGTACGGCGTGAGGCACGGGTATCCCTCGGGAACGGGCTGGACGGCCACGGGGCTCCCACCTTTCCGGTCTCCCGGACAGTGACGGTCACGGCGACCGTCGGCTCCGGCCATGGATAGCCCGAACCCGGGAGGCGCGGGCCGGCGCCGCGCGACGCCCCTCGGCGGGTTCCCCCGAAGGGCGGCGGTTCGCCGTGTCCGAACTCTTGCCGAGGAGACCTCGTCTCTCTAATGTGAACCTTCAAATTCCGGGAAGATCATGCTGATGGCATCTTGAGGAACAGATTTTGAACGATCAAATCCATCCACGGGCATCCGAGACGGCCGCCGGTCCGGCGACCGCCCCGGCCGCCGCCCGTGGTCCGCGAGCGGGCTACCTCGACCACGCCAGAGTCGGCCCGCTCTCCCCGACGGCCGCCGCCGCGTTCGCCGCCGCGACGGGCCTGGCCACCCGCGCGGACCCCGCCGACCTCGATCGGCTCTTCGCCCTCGGCGACGCCGCGCGGAGCTCCGCGGCCCGGCTCCTCGAAGCCCGTCCCCACGAGATCGCCCTCGCACCCTCCACCAGCAACGGCCTGTTCACCGTGGCCGCCGCCCTCCAGGGGCCCGGCACGGTCCTGGTGCCGCGCGCCGAGTTCCCCGCCAACGTCTACCCCTGGCTCCGCTTCGCCGGCCGCGGCGGCCCGGCCGTCCGCCTCGTCGACCCGGACGGCCGGCGCCACATCACCCCCGACCTGCTGCGCCGGAACCTCACCCCCGACGTCACCGCGCTCACGGTGAGCGCCGTCGACTCCCTCACCGGCCACGTCGCACCGCTCGCCGCGCTCAAGGAGGTCCTCGGGCCGGACCGTCTCCTCGTCGTCGACGCCATCCAGGGACTGGGGGCCGTCCCCCTCGAAGCGGACGCCGCCGACATCCTGGTCAGCGGCGGCCAGAAGTGGCTGCGGGCGGGCTGGGGCGCCGCCCTGCTGCTGATCCGCGACCGGTGCGCCGAGCGCCTGGCCCCCGGGCTCGGCGGCTGGGCCGGTGTCACGGAGCCCTTCGCGGCCCGGCATCCGGCGCCACCCCTGCCCGGGGCCGCCGCCCACCTCGCCACCAACCCGGACTTCCCGGCCGCCGCGGCCCTCGGCGCCGCCGTCGACGAGCTGCTCGCCGAGGGCGGCCCGGCCGCCACGGGCGCCCGCATCCGGGTCACCCTCGCCGAGCTGCTCGACCGGGCCCGGCAGGCGGGCGCCGAGATCCTGCTGGACGGGATCGGCCACCGGGAACGCGCCGGCATCGGCGCGTTCCGTCTCCCCGGTCACGACCCCGTGACCGTCCACCGCACTCTCGAAGCGGCCGGTGTGATCACCACGCGCCGCGACGAGTGGATCCGCCTCTCTCCGCACACGTCCACGCCGGCCGCCGCCGTGGAGCTGTTCGCCGAGGCGCTGCACACCCTCACCGCCGGCGGCACCCGTACCGGCGCGAGCCGCACCGCCGGCAGTGCCCGTATCGACCCCCTCACCGCCGGCGGCACCCCTGCCGACGGCACCCTCACCCTCCAGGAGCCGACATGTCCCACCACCTGAGCCGCAGACACCTCCTCCAGCTCGCCACCGCCTCCGCCGCCGGACTCGGTCTGACCGCCTGCGGCGGCAGTGGCAGCGGAGGGGCGGGCGGGGCCGCCGGCGGCGCCGACGGCGACAGCGGCAAGATCACCGTGTGGAGCTGGACCACCGCCGCCGAGGCCCTGCGCGGCGTCGTGCCCACCTTCGAGCGGGACAACCCCGGCATCACGGTCGACGTCCAGGACCTCGGCAACCCCGCCATCTGGGACAAGATCACCGTCGGTCTCGCCTCGGGCGGCAAGGGACTCGCCGACGTCCTCCACATCGGTGTCGACTACCTTCCCGGCTACCTGCAGAAGTTCCCCCAGGGCCTCGCCGACCTGTCCAAGCTCGGCGCGGACCGGCACAAGGACGCCTTCGTCGAGGGTCTCTGGCCGACCGTCACGGGCAAGGACGAGGCCGTCCACGCCCTGCCGTGGGAGGTGAACCCGCTCGGGCTGTTCTACCGCCACGACTACTTCGAGAAGGCCGACGTCGACCCGGCCTCCCTCACCAGCTGGGACGACCTGATCGCCGCGGGACCGAAGATCCGCGCCGCCACCGGCGCCCAGCTCCTCGGGCTCGACAAGCCCGGCACCGTCCAGGACATGGACTTCTTCCAGAACCTGATGCAGCTCCAGGGCGCCTTCTACTTCGACGCCGAGGGCCGGGTCACCCTCGCCTCCGACGAGGCGGTCCAGGCCCTCACCGTCATCAAGCGGCTCAACGACGCCGGTCTGCTCGCCGACACCGCCGGCCAGGGCACCTGGAAGCGCCTCGTCGGCCAGGGCAAGCTCGCCACCGCCCCGTACCCCGCCTGGGCCATCGAGTACCTCGCCACCAAGTTCCCGGCCCAGAGCGGCAAGTGGCGCGTCATGCAGCCGCCCGCCGCCGTCCCCGGCGGCGGCCGCAGCGCGATAGTCAACTCCACCTTCCTGACCGTCTCCGCCACCAGCAAGCGCCGCAAGGCCGCCTGGCGCTTCGTCGAGTACGCGCTGACCAAGCCGGCCGAGATCAACCGGATGTTCGCCTCGGGCGGCGTCTTCCCCGCGCTCGAAGCCGCCTACTCCGACCCGAAGTTCAGCGCGCCCCACCCTTTCTACGGCGGCCAGAAGGTCCTGAAGTCCTTCGTCGACTCGCTCAGCGCCGGAGCCGGTGCGACCAACTTCACCGGTGACTACAGCCGCGCCCTCAAGCTCGCCAGCGACGCCCAGAGCCAGGTGCTGATCAAGGGCGCCGACCCCGCCGGGGCGCTCAAGGCCGCGGCCGAGCAGCTCGCCCAGCAGACCGGCCGGCAGCAGGCGGCCTGACCATGTCCCTCGCCCCGTCCGAACGCGCGCCCGCCACCGGTGCCGCGAACCCCACCGTGACCGGCACCCCCGCCGGTCACGGCACCCCGAGGCGCTCCCGCCGCACCCACCAGGACCGGCGCCGCCTGCTGACCCGGGAATCCGTCCCGTACCTGCTGATCATGCCCGCCGTCCTGGGCTTCGCGGTCTTCAAGGCGTACCCGATCGCCGCCTCGTTCTGGATCAGCCTCACCACCGGAAACGGCGAGGAGCGGCGCTTCAGCGGGCTCGCCAACTACCGGCGCCTCCTCGACGACCCGCTGTTCTGGACGGCGCTGAAGAACACCGCGCTGATCCTCGTCGTGCAGGTGCCGCTGATGCTCGGCCTCGCCCTGCTCGTGGCGCTCGGCCTCAACTCCACCAAGGTGCGGCTGCGCCCGCTGTGGCGCCTCGGCGTCTTCGTCCCCTCGCTGACCGGGCTGGTCGCCGCCGGTGTCATGTTCTCGGTCATCCTCAACCGTGACGCGGGACTGCTGAACTGGGTGCTCTCCCTCTTCGGCGTCGACCGGGTCAACTGGCTCGGCAGCCCCGTCTGGGCCCGCGTCGGCGTCGTCCTCGTCATCACCTGGCACTACACCGGCTACAACGCGGTGATGTACCTCGCCGGCCTCCAGGGCGTCCCCAAGGAGCTGTACGAGGCCGCGATGGTCGACGGCGCCGGACCGGTCCGCCGCTTCTTCTCCATCACCCTGCCCCAGCTGCGGCCGATCCTCCTCCTCACCGTGGTCCTCTCCACCATCGGCACCCTCCAGCTCTTCGACGAGCCGTACGTCCTCACCGGCGGCGGCCCCGACAACGCCACCCTCACGGTCACCATGTACCTCTACAACAACGGCTTCAAGTACTTCGACTTCGGCTACGCCTCGGCCCTCGCCTACGCGCTCGCGCTGATCGTCTCCCTCCTCGGCATCCTCCAGGTCCGCCTGATGGGAGAGCGCCGATGAAGCTCCGCGGCACCCTCCTCACCGTGCTCCTCGCCGGCGCCTTCGGTCTCTGCGTCGGACCGTTCTACTGGCTCGCCATGGCCGCGACCCAGGACAACAAGGACGTGTTCTCCTGGCCGCCGAAACTGCTCCCCGGCGGCCACCTCATGGAGAACCTCCAGGGCCTCCAGGAGTCCATCGGCCTCACCCGCGTCCTCCTCAACACCCTCCTGGTCGCCGGCCTCCAGACGATCGGGGCGGTCGTCGTCTCCGTCCTCGCCGGCTACGCCTTCGCGAAGTTCGACTTCCGCGGCCGCAACCTGTTCTTCGTCCTGCTCCTCAGCACCCTCGTCATCCCCGACACGGTGATGCTGATCCCGGTCTTCCAGATGATGATGGACCTGGGGCTGATCGACTCGTACGAGTCCGTCGTCCTGCCCGGTCTGGTCACCCCGTTCGGCATCTTCCTGATGCGGCAGGCACTGCGCTCCATGCCCGACGAGCTCCTCGACGCCGCCCGCGTCGACGGCGCCGGCGAACTGCGGGTCCTGTGGCGGATCGTCATCCCGGTCAACCGGCCCATCATCGCGGCGCTCGCGCTGTTCGTCTTCCTCGGCGGCTGGAACCAGTTCGTCTGGCCGCTGATCGCGCTGCGCAGCCCCGAGATGTACACGCTGCCCGTCGCCACCGCCACCCTCCAGGGCCTGGCGACCACCAACTATGCGCAGGTCCTGTTGGCCGGCGCCATCGCCGCCGTCCCCGTGATGGCTCTCTTCCTCGTCCTGCAACGCCAGTTCATCTCCGGCCTGCTGGCCGGGGCCACCAAGGAGTGACCACCGTGACCACCGCTCCGCAGCCGCCCGTCCCCGCCTGGCGCCCGAACGCGGCGGCCGGCGACCCGCCCGGCACCGTCGTCCACCGGCAGGTCGTCACCGGCCTCCGCCACGCCACCGGGGACCCGCTCACCGTCCACCTCACCGGACTCGGCGGCGACGCGTTCGAGTCCACCGTCACCCCGGACGACGAGGGCGTCGTCCTGATCGAGGTCACGGCGACGGAACCCGTCACCCTCCGCGCCGAATGGCGGGTCCCCTGCGTCGGGGCCACCGCCTACTGGACCCCCGACACCAACGCCTCCCGCTGGCTGCCGCCGTCCTGGACCGCACCGCGGACCGTCTCGCTCGCCCTGGGCGCCCCCGTCGCCTCCCTCGTCGGCACCCACGACCGCGCCCTGTGCACCGCCGCGGCCGGGGAGACCGCCGCACCCGTGCGCGTCGGCGCCGGTGTCGTGGAGGAGAGCGGGGAGTTCGCGTTCACCGTGGAGCAGGAGCTCACGCCCGGCGGGCCGCCCGCCCGCCTGCGGATCGACCTCAGCGGCCGCCACTTCGCCACCACCCTGCGGGCCGTCACCGACTGGTGGGCCGAGGGGACGCACCACCCCGGTGTCCCCCGCGCGGCGCGGATGCCCGCGTACTCCACCTGGTACAGCCTCCACCAGAACGTCGACGAGGACGTCGTCGAACGCCAGGCGGCCCTCGCCGCCGGACTGGGCTGCGAGAGCATCATCGTCGACGACGGCTGGCAGACCGCCGACCGGACCCGCGGCTACGGCCACTGCGGCGACTGGGAGCCCAACACCGAGGCCTTCCCCGACCTCGCCGCCCACGTCGCCGAGGTCCACCGGACCGGCCTCGCCTACCTCCTCTGGTACGCGCTGCCGTTCATCGGCCGGCACAACGACGCCTGGGACCGCTTCAAGGGCATGATCCTGCGCGAGGAGCCGCACCTGGACGCGGCCGTGCTCGACCCCCGCCACCCCGAGGTCCGCGCCTACCTGACCGAGAAGATCGCCCGCGCCGTCGAGGAGTGGGGCATGGACGGCGTGAAGCTCGACTTCATCGACCGCTTCGCCGTCGCCGACCCGCCGCCCTCCCCCGCCGGCGCGGACCACGCCACCGTGCACGAAGGGGTACGCAGGCTCCTCGCCGACCTCGACACCCGGCTGCGCCGCACCCGGCCCGACGTGATCGTCGAGCACCGTCAGCCGTACGTCAGCCCCGGCCTCTGGCCGTACGCCACCATGGTCCGCACCGTCGACTGCCCGCTCAGTCCCGCCGAGAACCGCCAGCGGATCGTCGACTGCCGGCTCACCGCCGGGCCGCTCGCCGTGCACGCCGACATGATCATGTGGAACTCCGCCGAGACACCCGAGTCCGTGGCCGTCCACCTCGTCAACGCCCTGTTCTCGGTGCCGCAGATCTCCGTCGACCTCGCCGCCCAGAGCTCCGACCAGCTCGCCGTCCTCGGCTTCTGGCTCGACGTCTTCCGCCGCCACGCCGACGTCCTCCAGCTCGGCACCCTGGAACCCGCCCGCCCGGACCTCGGCTACCCCCAGGTCCGCGCCGGCGACGACCGCACCACCATCGTCGCCCGGTACGCGCCGCTCCCCGTCGCCCTCCCGGAACGGGACGCCGCCGGCGGCCCGGGGACCCTGCTCGTGGCCAACGCGGACGGCGACCCCGAGGTCCTGCTGACGGCGGTCCGGCCGGAACGGGCCCTCGCCCGCGTACAGGACTGCCGTGGTGAGATCCTGTCCGAGACCGTGCTCGACCTCGTCGCCGGGGTGAACCCGGTGACCGTGCCGACCGGCGGCCTGCTCACGCTGACCCGAGAGCACTGACCACCGGCGGGCTGGGGGCGGCCGCTCGCCGCCCGCAGCCCGCCGACCACCGCACACAGAGGAACGATGACCGCTCGACAGGTGACCATCGAGGACGTCGCCCGCACGGCCGGCGTCTCCCGCCAGACCGTCTCGAACGCCCTCAACGCCCCCCACCGGCTCCGCGCCACCACCCTCGCCCGGGTCACCGCCGCCATCGACGAACTCGGCTACCAGCCCGACCAGTCCGCCCGCAGCCTGCGCACCGGCACCCGCAAGGTCATCGGCTATCCCGCACCCGCCGACAACCCCGCCGACCCCAACCCCCTGATGGGCGGCTTCCTCCAGGCGCTCGTCAGCGCCGCCGACGCCGTCGGCCACCGCATCCTGCTCTTCCGCTGCGACCCCGAGCACGGCGCCGAAGCGGTCGCCAAGTCCTTCAACGGGCTGATCGCGGCCCGCCAGGTCGACGGGTTCATCCTCTCCGACGTCATCCACGACGACCCCCGCGTCGACGTCCTCGCCGAGGCCGGCTTCCCGTTCGCCGCCTTCGGCCGCACCGCCCCCGGCCGCCCGCAGAACTGGGTGGACATCGACTCCGCCGCCGCCACCGCCGCCCTCGTCGGCCGCCTCCTCGACCAGGGCCACCGCCGGATCTGCTACGTCAACTCCGCCGCCTCCCTGCCCTGGCTCGCCGACCGCCGGGCCGGTCTCCTCCAGGGCGCGGCCGCCGCGCCCGACGGGGCCTTCGAGGTCGGGGTCCCCGACGACGACCCGGCCGCGCTCACCCACGCCGTCCGGCGCCTGCTCGTCGGCCCCGACCGGCCCACGGCCCTCGTCTGCGCGACCGACTGGCTCGCCCTCACCGCCTACCAGGCCGTGCGCGCCGCCGGCCTCACGGTCGGCGCAGACGTCGCCGTCACCGGCTTCAACGACCTGCCGCTCTGCACGGTCCTGCAGCCCGGACTCACCAGCGTGCGGCTGCCGCTGTCCGGCATCGCCCACGCCCTCGTCGACCGGCTGATCACCGCCGTCGAGGACCCGGCCGCCGCCCCGACGAGCGGCCTGCTGCTCCCGGCAGAGCCGGTCGTACGCGACAGCACGCCCTAGGGCGTGTTGCGAAGGTCCCGCCTGCCCGACGGCGCCTGGCACGCACGCTCGCCGCGTTGTCGGGATCACCCCGATACATCCAGTATCGGGGCGACCCTCCGCCTTGCGATCGCACGCACCAGACGCCGTCGGGCCCGCCCTTCGGGCGGCCGGCGCTACTTTCGCAACACGCCCTAGGGGGTGTCCGCCGCGGGGAGCCGGTAGAACGCGGCGGCGTTGTCCCACAGCACCGCGTCGAGGTGCTCCTCGCCGACCGTCCGGGCGACGAGGGCGAGGTCGTCGTCGGCGAACGGGCGGCGGGCCCGGGTCGACGGCAGGTCGGTGCCCACCATGAGGGCGGTGGGATCGGTCCTCAGGACGGCCGTCATGGCCTCGGCGGGGTCCAGGTCGACCCGCCCGAACCCCGTGGCCTTGACCTTGACGCCCCGCTCGACCAGGGCCAGCAGCTGGGGGAGACCGTCGCGGTGCAGCCCCAGGTGGTCGATGCCGACGGCCGGCAGCGCGGTCAGCACGGCGGCCAGGTCAGGCAGGTCACGGGCGTCGATGTAGAGCTCCGTGTGCCAGCCGGCGACGTCGTGGACGCGGCGGGCGAGGCGGTCCAGCTGGTCGAGCGTGGCCGATCCGCCACGGCGGACGTTGAAGCGGACCGCCCGCACCCCCGCCGCGTCGAGCCCGGCGATCTCCTCGTCGGTCACGCTCGCCGGGAGCTGCGTGACCCCGACGAAGGAGGGCCCGAGCGCGGCCAGGGCGGCGCGGAGGTACTCCTGGTCGAAGCCCTGGAAGGAACCGGAGACGACCGCGCCGCCGAGGACGCCGAGCCCGGAGACCCGCTCGCGGTACTGCCCGACGGTGAAGGCCGGCGGCAGGTAGCCCTCGTTCGGGATCAGGGGGAAGCGCGGGTCGACGATGTGGAGATGGGCGTCGAAGACGCGGCGCCCCGGGCCGGCGGCCCGTTCGTGGATCGGTGGCATGCGGTGCTCCGTCCTCGCCTCGTACCTGTCTCCTAGGGCGTGTTGCGAAAGTAGCGCCGGTCGCCCGAAGGGCGGGCCCGACGGCGTCTGGTGCGTGCGATCGCAAGGCGGAGGGTCACCCCGATACTGGATGTATCGGGGTGATCCCGACAACGC